>JARKQC010000120.1 GCA_029974985.1 Bacteroidota bacterium
TGAACTAGTACTATTAACTGACTGTAAATCACGATTAACACTACTAAGAGAACTATTAGCTCCATATTGCATTTGCATGAAAGAAGAACGACCATCATTACCCATTTTAGCTAAATCATTACTAGCACGATTTGCAGTATCACCTACATCACGGACTTTATTAGCTGCTTGATCAAAACCTCCACTATCTAACATAGCTTTGATTCGGATAACAAGGTCATCTAGGTGTGCCATAATACTCAATCCTCTGTTTGTTCCTTTTGTATTTGGTTGTGAATTTCAATAGCAGAATAATAAACAATTTTTTGAAAATGAGTAATCTCACCAATAGTTGGTGCAAATGGGTGTTTTTTATCTATAATAAAAGGATAATATCCTGCTAATAAGTTATGATCCTCTTCTCGAGGATCTAATCGTTTTTTACTACTTCTTTAACTAATAATTCTTGTGTTTTATCACGGAACAAACCACTAATATATCTTATTTCTTCATATATTGCATCAGGCAAACCTGCTGGAAGGTTTTCTATTTGTTCTGGTGATAATTGTATTCCTTTAGAATTGAATAATTGTCTTTTAATTAATTCATCAACCATTGTTTTGCTTTTGTTTTTTCTTACAAGGTTTTGTAAGCTAGTGTATTTTCCATGAGCTATTGGTTTTATATGAACCATTATTGCTCTTTTTTCATCTTTTTCAGGATTGAAATATTCCACTCTCCTTGGGAGTATTTCATTACAATTGTTGATTAGAGTTTCAAGTTCAATATCATCTAACGGTACTTCAGTATCTTCGGGTAAGTCGTTTTCATCTATGATATCGTCTATTAGTTCTTTTCTTTCAGTTTCTTCTTTTACCATAATTGAGTTCTCCTTTATAAATAATGATAATAATGTTTGATAGCGTTCGCTACCTCCCTAAGGGCATTAATTAATAACACTATCAAAAAACAATGTTTATTTTTTATTGGAAATCTACATTTTCTGCTTCAAATTCAAGATCAAAGGTTGTTCTTTTTTTACCTTCTTTTCCATCTTTAAAGCTAGTTCTTCTAACTCCAGTATAATTGGTTATATCTCCAGTTGCAACATCTTCAACAACTACAGGATAACCTCCTTCAACATTAGCAGTAAGGTCTATTAATTCTTTTTTACTCATTTCATTAGACCTAACACCACTTATACTGAATTTACGATCGGTTTCGTTTTCATCTAATAAGTCTCCATCGAAGGTAGTTGTTTTTTCTGTGCTTTCATCAAGAGTATTTTCATACTTTACTAAATGAGGTATTCTAACACCTTTAATCATTACATTTGCTTTAACAGCCATTATTCCATACTCCATGCATAAACATTATGAATTTTATTAACAATTCCATTCACTACACCATTATAATTAATAATGAATTTATCATTTTCTTCAGGATCTTCTTTAGCTTCAGCACTTAAAGAAATAACTATATTATCTTTTAATAAATCTGCAACTCCTTGATTTAAAACTGAATTAACACCTAACAAAGTTAATGCTTTCCCAGTACTACCTTGAGCATCTTTAAGTAATTTATTAAAATGTTTTTCAACATAAATTTCAGACCTAACAGCATGAAATTCAGATTCAGGTACTTTTTTACCATTATCAAGAGTATCTATACAAGAAGATACAGCTGAATAAATCCCATATTCGTTAGTTTCTCTATTATTCAATTCAAAACAAATAATTCCTTTATCAGTTAAATCATCAACCTCTTTATCAGTCAATACTGGATTTACTTTTTGAATATCACTAATACTTTGTTTAGATAATGATTTATTAACTTTAGTTCCTGCAATAATTCCTGCAATACGAGCTTTTGAATCAAACTCAGTTAATTCTTCATCATTGACTTGAATATTTTGATTTATATAGAAATTATCTGAAGATCTTGCTGTTTCCACAGTAGCTATTTTAGAATCAATACTATCAGCAGGATTTATTGAATCTAAATTGATTGACCTATTATTTTTAGCTTTTTTATCTTCTAAGAATTCACTAATTATTGGTTTGAAACTATCATCAGCTACATCACTTATTAAAATATCAATATCTTCTTTAATTATAAATTCAAGTGCTTCAGTATAATCATTAATAGTTAAACTAGCTGATTCTGTTCCACCAGTTAAATTTTTATCTAAGCTTTCTGCAAAAACATTACTTGGTTTAGGTTTTAATGTAGCGGTTAAGTATGGGTTGGTGCTGTTGATTTTATCTGTGATTTCTTCAGGAGTTTTATTATCAAATCTTTTCTTTTCACCGTTAAGTTCAAAAATAAACTGATAATCCCTACTACTTCCCTCAGTTGAAGAGACTTTAATATCATTACCCCATTTTCCACCTGAAACAGATTCTAATATTAATTCTTTATCTTCAAAGTTTAATGTTAAAGTAGATTTACTTCTTTCTCCTGGTTGAATAGCGAGAATTTTACTTGCACCAGGAATATTATTAATTAAATCTGGTTTAAAAACATATTTCAATCCTTTAGAACCTGAGTAAAGAGAACTGTCTCCTAATTTGGTATGTGCTTCTTGAAGAGTTTTAGCAACAATTATACTTAATGGGTCTGCTCTTTCAAAGTTTCCAATTATAGCAACTGTTCCTGCCATTCCTGGTATGGTTGATGTTTCTTCCTGCTTATGCTCAGCAGTAATATCCATTTTTCTTGATTCTATCATATTTTATTCCTCAAATTTTCTTATTTAAGAATTCATTGTATTTTGATTCTAATTCTTTTAAATCAAATTTAGAATCATCATTTGCTTTAAGATATACCTTTAAACCATTATAGGTGTGGTTTGGTATTCCTTTTTTTATTTTATAAATTTCAAGAGTTATTTTATCATCATTTTCTAACTCTTCTTTCTCTTTTTGCTCTTTTTCTAATTGAGCCTTAGTCTTTTTCACCATAAAAAATACCTCTATTTTAATCATCAATGGATACTGAACTATCCTCATAATGAATACTTTTTTCTTCCATATTATTCTCTAATTCAAAATATTGTAAATCACATTTTAATTCAAAAATAGCTGTTGTTAATAAAGTATTTTTGTTTTGTTCAATGAAAATTTCATGGTCTTGAATTACTGTTGATTCAACATTATCTTTCAGAGTATACCATTCAGGATTTTCTAGAAAGTTCTGAAGAATATCTAAACTTAGTTTAGTTATTTTATCATGCACTACTGTTTTTGTTCCTTTGCAAATAACTGCTAATACAAGGTCTATTGATTCTGGTAATGATGTTTCGTCAAAATCTGATTCAAAATTTGTTTTTTTAAAATAACAAACTCCTATATCCCCACCATAAGAACCTGCTCCCTTTTCTGGAAATCCTCTTAGAACTTGTTTAAATGCTTTTTCATTATCTATTGTTAATTTTTCCATTAGTTCTGTTAGGGCTTTAGGAGCTTCATTCGTTTGTTTTATTATAGTTTCTAAATCCATAATTAAAAACCCTCTCTTTTTATCATTGTTTTAACCAGTCTGTGAATGTTTGTAGGTTTGATTCGATTCTGGTTTTGATTGCTGGTATTGATTTTTTCATATAATCATCAGGTTTTGTTCCAGGATGGTTGACTTTCTTAACAGGGTGTTTAGCCCCTTTCCATGATAAATAAGGTTTGCCTTTTATTGTGTGTGGTTTTGTTCCTAGAATGACAAAAAGAGCATGAGGAGCTACTCCTTGATCTGGGAAAATAATTCTTTCAAGCAATCCTCTGCTTTCAACACGATGAGAACCTCTTAAAGTGCCTTCTTTGATTGGAGCATTACCTATAACTATTGCCTGACCTTCAAATGCAGATTCATTAACAACTTCAGCTAATTTATTTGGAGCTTCATCCCTTTTTTCAATCAGTTTAGATAACAAACCTTGATAATCAGCATCAACTTCAATAATCATGAAAATCTTAATCCCTTAATATTTCTCCATAAGTACTACCAGAATTAGTTGTAGAAACAGAATAAGGATTACTATTAAGTTTAACTTGATTCTGCTCTTTAATACTTGCTTCAATAAATTCATCAAGCAAACCATCAGCTCTACTATTCCAGTACTTAGCTTTTTGGTTTTCCCCTTCATCATAATCATCTTTAGGGACTCTAGCCTCAGCACTAGCATAATAATTAGCTACTTGCTCAAGTATTGGTTGTGTTCCTGAGATTTTAAGAAGATTGTTTTTTAATCTTCCTTCGATTTCAGCATTAGCTGTAGCAAGACAATCCTCGATTAGTTCATCTGGAGCTTCAACTCCTTCATCAGCATTTAACCTACGTTTAACAACTTCAACACTACCATAAGTCATGATAAAAACACTCCTAAGTTATAGCAGTGAATAAAATTCCTTTGAATTCTCCATCACCTATTGTTACCAAATACCTTTTACCATCATTATTGTTTGTGTAAATAGCAACGAAAGATTCATCTAAATCTTCCACAGACCCAAAAGCATTAGTTAATTGATTTTGAGTATATCCATCTCCACTAGCTACAGAAGTAGCTAAACTATTAACCTCAACATCATCTATTCTTTGATCCAAATCTACAAGTATGTCCCATAATCTCTTAGGAATGATTTTTCTACCTTGAGATAATTTGTGAAATTTATGTTTAAGAACCATAATTAATCACCATTAAAAAAAATAATAAATTTAGGATTATGTTTATAATCCTGTTTGATGAAGAATAGCTTTTGGATGTTTAACAGCTATACCCATATGGGACCAAATATCAACAATCTCTTTGTATGGCCATTTTTCTTGAGTATATCTATTTACATTAACAAGACTGTTTTTAGGATCAACACTGTACTTTTTATTAATATTCTTGTAAGTTGTAAGTGGTTTGATTTTCTTATCCATTCCTAATAATCCACCATTTTTAAGATTAGACTTAACATTAGTCATTTTAGACCCTTCAACATCATCAGGATTGAATTCACCATCTAATGATTTATAAAATCTTTTAGCTTCATAATAATGTTTTTTAGGAGTATAAAAATCAGTTAATTCATAATCATAACCATCTTGATCAAGTGATTCTTGCATAGCAATAATATCATCATCAATAGAACTACTATTATTCCATGTTCCATCTGCTAAACTAATACTTGGAGCAGCAGCATAATCAGTCATTGCATCAATATGATCTAAGTTAATTTTACGAGCCATTGCATATGAATATCTATCTATAGCTCTTGTAACTTCATCACTGTATTCTTGATTATCTAAAACTTCTTGAGAGAACTCCATGCTTAAACCAAACATGTAAGTGTCCCCTAATTTTTTTGAAATAGGATTTATTTTTACTTTTGTTAAGTCTCCAAGTTCAGTTACAGTTACAGGTCTTTGCATTTTTCCAGCTTGAAGTTCATCTTCAGCTGATTCATCATCCACATGGAATTTAAAAGTAGTTGCACCTTTTAAATCGACAATAGGGAATAAATCTTTAAAGTATAATAATGAATCCATTTTTTTCATTATTGCTTTTTCAATAAATTTTGGGTTTAAAGCCGCTTCAGGGCTTAATGTTATTGTTGACATAATATATCAATTCCTTAATCTTTTTCTTTTAATCTTCTAATTTACCATAAAAACCATAAGCCACAACAACTTTGTCACCACTATTTGCATCTGCAGTAGATAAAGCACGAGTAGTATTTTCAGCACTTGCTTTATCAACACAACCTAGAGTAGTAGCTCCACTTACAATACTATCACCAGGACTAATTGCAGTATTTGTTGCTTCAAGAATTTCAGTAGTTACATAAGCAGCTCTTACTTGCACAGTAGCTAATCTTCTAGCATAATTTCCATTTGTTGCACTTTCAGTAGCTCTTTGTCCTTTCGGCCATTTAGGTTTTGTAATAACAACGCCGAATATTTCTTTAGCTCCTGCTGGTGCTCTTTTAACAGTGCGAGGATTTTCAGTGTCAAGAATTACTTTGTATCCTTTTTTTATCCTGTCTGAAAATCTCCACCCGTCACCAGTCCCGAACTCTTGTTCTTCATCGGATTCATATTCCATATCCCCCTCATTCAATTGCATAGGGATATTGGTTTCTCCTGGGTTGAAATATAATTCTTCATTTTCTATCATATTATACACCTATTTTTTTATTCTGGTTTTTCACCAAACGCTGCTTCATAGTCTTCAGCAAATTTTTCATCTGTGTATTCTTCAGGTTCACCATCACCAGCGTTTCCTGCTTCTGCATTTGAAATTCTTTTATCTATTTCAACAACTACTGGTGCTTCAGCCATCATTTCTTTATATGCTTCTGGCTCAGCTAAAGCTAAGCTAACATGTTTAGCTACTGCTTTTGGTAAAACTTTACCTTCATCAATATAGCCATTTACTAAACTGGTTGCTTCTTTCTTTGCAGATTTTGCTTTTAATTCAGCGATTTCTGCTTGCATTGCTTTAAGTTCAGGATTTTCTTCAGAATCTCCAGAATCTCCAGAATTTTCACCATTGCCTTCATCGCCAGCGTCACCTGCTTCACCAGTTCCGCCTTCAATAGCTTTTATTCTCTCATCCATATCATCTAATTTATCATTTATTTCTTGTTTGAAATTAGTTATTGATTTAGCTACATCAGCCAAAGTTGGGTCTTGATTTCCGCCTTCTTGGCCTTCATTATTATTATTTCCATTATTTCCATCTTCTGCCATTATATCACCTATTACAGATTTAGCATTCATTAAATTATTTTCTGCATATTCAACATTGCAAGTAGTACAAGCTCCTTTTTCAACAAAATCAACACGATTAATAACATTATAATTTTCAACATAATCGACTTTGCCACTTGCACATTCGCTTAAATTCACATTTCCCACCATACTAAGAGAGGGTAGTTTCTTTTGAGCATATAACTCTTGTATTATTGGATTACTTATCTTATAATCTAAGATATGAATCCCATCTTCTTTCAATTCAACATCTTCAATACTTCCAACATTGAGTAAATCAAATTTCTCAAGGATTTTGTTTTCTTGGATTATTTTTTTATCTAAATGGTCTATGCCTATCGGAATAGGCAATCGTGCTTTGAGAATATTATAATCTTTTTTTACTGCGTCCTCTGAGACATAGACCCATGTGGGCTCTCCATCAACAAAAAGGTGATGTTTTCCAACACCCCATATTTTACTACCTTTCATATAATAATCACCATTATTTGTTTATAGCTATCGCTAACCCCTTAGGGCAAATTAAATGCAAAAAATTTTTTATTAAAAAAGCCAACAAACAATTAAGTTTATCGGCTTAAAAATATTATAAATATATTAAAAAAATTAAATAAAATCTTTCAACCCTAATTCTTTAATGATTTCCGGATGATCTTCACAGAACTCATTAAAAGCCACAGGGTCCTTTTTTTGAAGCTTTTTGCAATATTCTATTCTTTCTTCAAGAGTTAAATTTTCTAGAGTCATGATTAATCCCATGTCTCCTACAAATCCATATCCTCCATCTAACCTAATTCCTTCACTCATAAAAAATCACTTTAATATTATATTTATACCATATTTATTTAAATTATTATTTAATTCTTTAATTATTTTATCAGTATTTTTTTGAGCATACTTTTCAAATTCCTTACTTTTTTCTATATTTTGTTTAGAAACATCATTAGGATATTTATTCTCAATTCGTTTAATTATTGAAGGATTACTTTTAACAAATTCATTTTTAATCCTATTATTAAATACTCCATAACGCACCGCTATTTTATCTATTTCCTTAGTAGCTAGTTCATGATTTTTGATTGTTGTTATTGAATAATTATTCTTAGCTGTTGCTACCCCTACCTGTGTTTTAGTACGAATAAAGTTGATAATATCTCCTCTTGAAGGGATTGGTACTTGTGAAGGATGATTATGTATACTTAAACTAAAACCTTCATTTTTAGCAGTCTTTGCTATGTCTTTTGGAAGGAATACCTTATTTTCTTCTCCTTTATACATATTTAATATTTTATTGCCATTTTTATCAAATACTGTAAGAACTTCATGATCCAAATCACCTGTGTCTTTTTGGAATGATTTTATTTCTTGGGTTGTTTTATCTAAATTATCATTAGAAAGAGTAATTCCATTATTTTCAGCTACTGTCTTAGTACTATAACTAGCCACACATCTACAATTAGGATGCAAAGGAGGTAAATTATCAGTATCCTCAATATCAAACCAAACTCCCCCATTTTTGTATAGTTGGTCGCATTTATCACAACAGTCACTTGCACTCAGGACTTTATAAGATTTAGCTCCCATGTTGAGTTTTGCATTAACATAATTACTAAGGTTATTTGCTCTCATGGTTTCTGTACGAGCTATTGCTTTAGCACGAGTTTTAGATAATCCTTGAACTTCTTCTTGTAACTTTTTAGCTATTTGTTGTGGTGCTAATTTCTCATTATAAGATTCAACTGCTATTCGTCTGAGGTTGTTTTTCATATCATCTCCCATACGAGTAACATAATGCATCGTATTTTCACTGATAACTCCTTTAACAAGTTCAGCTGTTCCACCACGAGCCAATCCTTTGAATTTAGCTTGACTCATAATATTTTCTAATAATGTTACTATTTCAGCATGCTTAATCCCACCAATACTAAATGGATTTGTATTAACATAAGAACCTAATTTATTAGTCCATATATCAAGATTTTTAGCATTTTTGGTTCTTTTAGCTACATCTTTTTCAATGTCTTTCATTAGTTGGTCGAACTTTTTAGCGTTGATGTTAGCTTGTCTTCTAGCATTACTATTTGACACAAAAAAACACCACTATTTATTGTTTTGCTAATTTTGCAAGACCATCTTTTAAAGGCTCATCTTTTTTACCAGGCATATCATCTAAACTATTTTGGCCATCATCAGAATCAGCTTGAGTGATTTTATCTTTATCAACAGTTATTCCAGATAATTCTTTAATAGCACTAGATATTATTTCTTTAAACCATTGACTGTTTAAGTCAAGAATATCTTCATCAGCATAAGGTTTAAGGGCTTCTAATAATGCGACTAAATCTTTATCCTCGAATTTCTCAAAAATACATTTAGGACTATTTGCATCTTCAAAATTAAAACCAATGAGTTTATCAAATTCTTTCTGAAATTCAATAGCTACTTCTTCATGAATACCATCTAAAATTAACTTTGTAACTGTTAATTGAGTTTGAGATTGAGCATAAGAACCAGTACTCGTTTGACCAAGTAAAAGATTGCCAATGAATAGACTTCTGAATATTGTATCATCTAATCTTTCCAATGCTTTGAAGAAAGTTTCACCTTTATTTTGAGATTCCAATACATTAACCTCGTCGGCTTCGCCAATAGTCATGTTGGTTCTGCCTTGTCTTATTTCATCTAATTGTGCTCGGAGTGTATCTTTGTGTTGCTGGCTATCTTGTGAAAGCTTACCAATCAATGTGGGGCTTGCGTGTTTTTCAATGAAAATAGCTAACCATTTTTCAAATCTCTTTTTAACATAATGACTATCATAAAGTGCATCAAGTATTGATTCACCATTAGGATCATTAAATTCAGCATCAAAACTATACATCAAAACCTTATCAACGGGAATGGTAATATTTTTATCCTCATCTTTTTGAATTACTGCTTCTAAATCCCCTGTGGATTTGTTAAATTTGAATCTTTCTTCATGTTCAAGTGTTCCACGGTCTATAGGATAAATTCCATGAATAATTATTTGTTTTTCTTCATTGGTTGTGTATACTATTTCATTAGCACTGAAGCCATATTTAATTGCTGAATAAATATTTTTCCTTAATTGTCTTGTGTTAGTTTTCATACTCTTTAATACATATTTTATGAAATCAGCTGCAGCTTTATCTTCCTCACTATCAGAAAAGCTCACTATTTTCATTTCACGAGACAATAAGAAGAATGTTAATATATTAATTCCTGTTTTGATTTGAGGATCTTTCAACATTTTACGATAATCATTGTAGGATCTTTTTTTATTGTACTCTTCATCATATAAGAAGTCAAGTTCACCTTGCTCTTTAGTGTATATTTCTTTTGATTGTTTTTTAAATAAAGAATTGTTGATGTTATTTGCAGCTGCTTTAATTGTGGTTTTTATTCCCATAAATATTACTTCCATTTTGATGATTCGTAAGTTTCTTTTGATTCTGTGAAGGGATTGTTAACTAAGCTTCTTGTTCCAAGTATTGCAGCTCTCCACATATCAGGACAATGATCGTTATTTTGAGTTTTCAAAGGTCTTTCTTCACCTTTAAGTTTAGCTTTAGGATCCCAAGCATAAGTTTGAGCTTGAGCTATACTCTTAGGACAATCTTCACTTATTTTAAATCTACAGAGTGCTATTAAACTATGAATTTCTTGAATATCATTTAATACATCAGGTGTGTAAGTAGCTAATGGGATTGGTTTTCCACGATACTTATGTTTTTTAATTTCAGCTCTAAAACTACTGGCATCATGTGGCGTATACCACATATCCAGTTTTAAAACTTCCCCTTTATATGTTAAAAGTTCTATTGATTTTTCAACAAGTTCTTTATCAGTTAATTGCTCCCCATCATTTTTCGTATCGTTAACATCATAGTAAAATTCATCTAAGAGATGATATTCATTACCTTCAAGTCCTGTGATTATTCCAAATAATCCAATTACTGATACACTTCCAGGACCATAATCAGTGGAGAGAACATATTTATTATACTTAATATTACCATAATCAGGATCACTTTTTTTAATTACATTATTAGCTTCAACAAATTTACTATAAATTATTCCTTCTGCTACAGCTGCTTGACCTAGTATTTTTCTTTTGTGTCCTACTGTGCCGGGAGGATATCTTCTTTTAAGTCTAGCTTTATATTCTTCTGATAGTGAAGGATTATCATCTATAGTATATTGCCATACTCTCACATCACGACATTCTTTTTTCTCTTTATTTTCAATATATTCAGAATAAATATAATGGTGAGGATTATCAGGATTCAAAGTCCAGAAAGCTTGTGAACCTTTAACACTTAATCTATCAAGAGCTAGCTCAACAAGATTCTTAGGGTATGTATTAACTTCATCAGCATACCATCCTGCTAATGTCATACCTGGAATACGATTAGCTATTCCTTCATGAGAAAATCCCATGAGCCAACAAATATTTCCATCGATTTCTATATACTCATTTTTACGATGATCATAAGGAATACCTAAGCTATCAAGCAAAGACATTAAAGGCCTTAAAACATTCCTGTATAAACTTGTTTGAGTGTTACCACTCATTAAGAATTCATTATAAGGATGTTCTTTTATGAATTTAAGCCAACGAACAATACTTGCAGTGGTTTTAGCGGAACGTATAGCTCCATGTTGTATATTAATAAAATAATTAGAATGATTAAGATAATGTAAATTATTAGTGCCAAAAGGTTCAAGTTTAAATGCATTATTCATTTTCAGCTTTTTCTTGGTCTGGAGGTTCTTTAATCGCATTCGCAAGAGCATCCCATCCATCATTTGTATTATTTTCTAATGATTCGCCATGAGCTACCTTCTCACCTTCATAACAAGTAATCAAAGTATTAGCAAAATTAATCAACTCATAACTCTGAACTTTATTAGCTATTTTAGAATCAATAGATTTGACAGTTAATTTTCTAAGCTTTGAAAAAGCATTTTCATATTCACTATCAATTTGAACAATCTTTTCAGCTTCATGATCTGTCTTCTTATCATTGACTTTCTCTTGAATCTTCTTCTTAATATCAGCTCTTTCTTCTCTCCATTTTTCAGGAGCAGAGTATTTTTGCCTAAGAGTATTATAAGAAACATTATACTTTTCAGCTAACTGAGTAACAGTTAAAAACTGCTTAACATCCTCATCATCAACAGTACCAAAAAGAAACTCCTGCCTAATATCATCAATGACACTATCAACACTATTATAACCATTGTCACTAGATGTCATTTTAACCACAAAAGAAACTTAATACAAAAAATCGATATTTGATTGATATTTTTTTGATATATCTATCATGATTTGTCATGATGTTAGATAATAATTATAATTAAAATAAATAATGTTAAGAAAATTTAAAAAATTATTAGTGTGATAAAAAACTAAAACTAATTATATTAATATGGATTTTTTATCATGAGAATTAAAAAAGTTAAATTCAAAATAAAGTCTACTAATGAAGAAAAGATTTTCACTACTAACAAACAAGTGAACAATAATGATAATCTAAAAGTCAGAAATATTTTTTTAAATGATGATTTAGAAACTATAAAAATAATATATACTAATAATAAAGGAGAAACTTTTAACTACAAAGATATTGAAAACTTAAAATATGATCAATTACAATTATAAATAATATTATTTTTTCCTTTTTTATTTACATTCTTCTAATATTTTCTCTAACTCTTTATTCACTAGTTCTTTAGCTACTTCTTCAGCTTTATCTTCAATTTTACTATCAATAATTTCTAATTCCTCTTTCTTTTTCTTCTCATCGTACTGATCAATAAAAGTAATAAGTATAATAGCTAAA
>JARKQC010000139.1 GCA_029974985.1 Bacteroidota bacterium
TATTTATATAAAGGTTTTCCTTCTTTAGAGCTTGCCCATTTAATCAACTTAATAGATGATTAAAAAAAAGGCAATGATTTTACTAATTTTTTCCAATTATTAAAAGGAAAAGTTAAAATAATAAAACAAAAATAGAAATGATTGAACCGTATTACCAATGCGTGGAATGATATGGTTCGATGCGTGGAAAAAATGGGAAAAAATAGAGGTAGATAGAAATGTCTTTTTTAAAAGATGAAAGCGGACAGGGAGCAGCAGAGTATATCTTGTTGTTTGGAGGAGTAATTGTAATTGCGATAGCGGCTTTGATTATATATATTAATTATTTTAGTGAAGATACTCCTTTCCGAACTTCTGATGATATAAACACTGTAAGACAGGACGTAAACCAATCAAAAGGTTAATCTTCTTTTTTATAACCCAACGACTTCCTGTGCCTTGATATATTTAAGTATGTCTTCCAGGAAGTTGTCTTCGCTTTCTACATCGCTTAGACTCCATGCCAGTTTGGTAGTTAGAATCTTTTTTTGTTTTTCTGGTTGGGAGTCTATATAAAAAATAATCCTGTTAAAAAGCGTATCAACACTTTCTCCCCCTAGTAAAGATTCAGTATTTTCTTCCTTTAAAATTCCTTCTTCTTCAAGTTCCTGGATCTTATTTCTGAAAATTCTTCTAAGTTTATAGGAAGCGTTTTTAACTTCTTCCTCATTTCCACTGTCCAGCTTCTTTATAAGGGATTCTATTTCAAAGAAGTCAGTTTTTACCACACTAAAGATAATTCCATCGGGCCTTATTGACTGGATCCTCTTAACATCCTGGTATATGCCGAAATCATAACCAATCATACATACCTTCCCATCTTTCATGAGGGTCATCAACGATTCGTTGAAAGTCTTATCAGAGATGTTCATCTTGGAATTTCTCATGATATATCCTAAAAGCTCTTTTCTTGACAGTTCTTTTTCATCAAGGGCGTGTAATATTGATTCTTTTAGTTTATAATTTCGAGGCATATAACCACCAAACCGTTTTCTACGTGATTATTTACACAAAGAGGTATATAAACGTTGATATTTTGTGATGATACAATAGTGACGAGAGACTGTAATTAATCAAAATCGAGGTGATATTAAAGTACAAAATTAGAATAATTTATATATCTGAAAGTATTATTATCATTTA
>JARKQC010000016.1 GCA_029974985.1 Bacteroidota bacterium
AATATTCGATAATTCATTAATAATTGGCACTGCTATTTTTACTTCTCCAACAAAAGTAGCAAGAGAACCTACAAAAACTAAAAATCCTCCTAAAACAGTGTGAATAATACCTACAACATTGATTAATGTCATTGCAGCAAAAGCTCTACCAATTTCCCACATAGCTAGACCAATCTGTTTAATACCTTCAATAGCTGGTTTAAGATTAATTTTATCAAAAGCTAACCATTTCACTACTTCTCCAATAAGTCTAACAAATAATAATACTTCTATGACAAGTCCTGCGACAATAGGTATCATAATAGCAATAACTGCACTAATAGCAATCAAAGGCACAAGCATTGTAGTAATAGAAGCACTAATAGCAGATAACCCTGTTGCACCTGCAGCAGCTCCAGGAGCTGCACCACTTGCTGCAGCACCAACAGCTCCAACACCTTTTATACCTGCTGCTGCACCCCCCATAGATGCAGCTCTCGCAAGATTATTCGCTTCAAGAGCAGCAGTATTCGCTGTAAGAGCAGCAGTATTCGCCCCTAATTCAGCAGTTTGAGCAGCTACACCAGCACCTTTCAAAGCACTGAGTATTCCACCCCCTCCTTTCATAATTGAAGCAAAACCTTTAATCCCTGATAATGTACTTGTAAAACTCCTACCAACCATTCCAAGAGCACCAACAAGACCTATAAGACCCACACCTAATAAACCTACAACTGCAATAGTTGATAATATAGAAGTAGACACACCATTAGTTACTTCATCTAACCACATAAAACCATCAGCAATAGGTTTAACCATATTAATAAGAGCAGTTCCTATACTAGTCATACTAGCATCAAAAAGAGCTTTTAATTGATCAATAGATTTACTAGGAGCATCAATATCTAATGCCCCCATAATCCCTTCTTCTTGTAACATATCTTGCAATATTTTGATTCGCTCATCTACAGTATCAGCACCTTCTAAAAGACCTTTCCATTTTTCAGGATCTCTTAAACTTGAAAGAGTATCTTCCATTAAACCTAAATCACCAGTAGATAAGAAATTTTTAAGTTCTTTTTCCATCTCATACATACTTGCCCCAGTACGACCACCAAGCATTTCATAACCAGCAACTACTTTTTCAGTCATACCTAAAGTTGAATCAGATACTTTATTGTTAAGATTAATCACTAAACCTGCAACATTTTTAAATAACGAATCACTTGATTGACCAGTACTAGCTAAATTATTAACAGTATCATAAAATCCATCCGCTTTCTTTTTAGCTTGATCCAATCCCATACCTGATTGTTGTAAACTTCCTACCCAGTTCCTCCATGCTTTATCCATGTTAGTAGCTGTTTCCACACCAGTTCCTAAGAGCTGACTAGCTCCTACAGTAGCAAGTAAACCCCCTACCCCTTGTTCAAGTCCACTTATGCCCTCAGCTTGATTTTGAATATTTTGTAATGCACCTATTGCTTCAGAATCATCAACAGTAGGTTTAATTTTTGGAGATAATCCATCGAGATTATCAGTAGCTTTTTGAACAGCTTGTAATTCATCAATAGCTCCAGAATCAACCATAGTTTTTATTTGAGGAGATAAGCCATCAAGATCATTTATTTTCTTACGGATTTCATCTATCCTATCTTCTGCTGCATTATCCATTTGTACACGAAAATTAGGAGGAACCATATTTTTTAAATCATTATATTCTGATTTAATTTTCTCTATCTCTTCTAATCCTTCTGTAGCCACACCTATATTGACTAATGTTTTCTCAGCAGCAATTTCTTTAGCTTTTTTCTGCACTTCTCTTAGTTTATCAGTTGCACTATTTGCATCAGCACCTACTTTGATTTCTGTTTCTTCTGCAGAAAGTTGTTTGAGTTGTTTGTTTAATGATTCTAATTCATCGCCATCTACACTGGTTTTGATTTTAATATCTACTTCATTGGCAGGCATAATAATACTACTCCTTTGGGAAATTTTTTTAGAAAAGATTAATAAGTATGATAAGAAAAAATAATAATATTTAATAAAAATAGTATATGAGGTAATAAAAAAATGAAAATAAAAATGACTCTGATTCGTCAGAAGAAGGTACTGTGATATATGAAGGAGTTGAATATGAACCCGATGATGTTAAACCATATGGATACTATGAAAATGAAAGAATAGATGAAAGTTGGTATTATGAATCATGATTTTTTTATTTTGTTTTTCCTCCTGCCATTATAAACTTATAACGTAGCACCTCATTAGTAATAACTTCAAAAGCAAGCCTAACAAAACCAGAACGATTATTAAGATCTTCTTGATCTAACAATAATAATCCTGCACAATACTTTCGTGTTATATGTCCTAACTTGCCGTTTTCAAAGTTAAGGTGCTTTTTTAAAAAGCTACTTGTATGCCACTAGAATTGATGTCAAATCCTGATTCTCTTAATATTTTATTAGCTATTGTGATTGTTAAACCCCCTAAGCCATCGAATAAAGCTTTTAACTCCTCAATAGTGTATAATCTTTTTTCTTCAGGGTTGTATAATGTTTGTGATAAAAGATAAGGTATACGTTCATCTACGTGCTTATTATTCATTTCCATGAAAGTTTTCTGACTTAATGGCTTGAAGTTTATTGCTACTATTCCATTTCCTATTTTGAATTTTTCTGTTTGATAGTAATCTTTTTGTGTTATTTTAGCTTCTGTTTCAGCTAATAATTCATTTAAGCTTTTTTCTTTTATTCCAGCGTTTTTTTCTCCCATAATCTTTATCTCCTTATAAAAAAATTAATAAAAAAAATATTATTAAATTTATCCTACTCCTTCGAGTGGTGTTGAACCATCATAACCATCAACTAATTCAGTTAATTTATTAGTTTTAATAGTCATCTTATTACTAAACTGGTCTTCAGGACTCCACTCACTAGTTCTCTTAATAGTACCGCCAAACATTTGGAATTCATGAACATAAGGTGTAGAATCAATAGAACTGTTAGTATTTTCCTCACCAGTCCATAATGCTGAATAGAAATTACCTACTGCAAAAACTCTTAATTGTTCTTTAATTTGTTGCTTGTTTTTACCATATGCAACACCTTCAACACTAACCTCTGCACCAGTATTAGGAGCACCTATTTGCACTTCACCATCACTAGTTAAGGTAGTGCTAGTATCATCAGCTTTTTCTGGTGAAAAACTTGTTAAAAAGTTAAATTCAACTGGTCTTGCACCTTCTTTAAGCCATACTTTAAAAACACCATTTTTAAGATCTATTACTCCAGACATAAAAATCATCCTCCTTTTAGTTTATTATATCAATATTTCCAATAACATCAACAATAGTTAAAATATTGTCTTGTTTATCATTCATTAAAATTTCCACTTTAGGTGAGCTTGTTTTACTAATACTTGTTTTTAAATCGGTGATAAAACCTGCTTTAAGATATTTTTCTTTAATATTAGAAACAGCCATGTTAAAATCTTCAGAAGCAATACGATTATTATCTTTTCCAATAATATTAAATATGGCTCTTCTAATTTCATTCATAATCAAATGATGTACTCTGTCTATTTTAAGATCATTAGTATCATTTATTTTTTCATTCCAAGTACAAGTCCCACTATTGACAATCTGAAGTATATTATTAACTTTATCCCTATAACCAGTAGCTAAAGCACCATTATTCAATATAGCTTCATAAATACTTGTTCCATACTTTTCTTTAGTTGTTTCTCCAACTACTCCATCGAGAACATAATGAGTTAAGCTTCTATTTTCATCAACACTAGCAACTAAACCAGCGAAATAAACACTCATATCAATTATTGAGTATTCTTCAGATTCTATTTCCTGAGGAGTAGTAGCTATTGCATAAATTCCTCCTGTTTTGAATTGATTGAAAACAGCAGTTAAACTTGATGTTTCTGGATCTGTAGGATAGATTAATCCAAAACCAAACATATTTTGGAATTGCTCGTCCCTAAATGTTTTATACATTTCTAATTGATCTGATGTTAATAAATATGGAATATTAATTATACTAACTTCTGTTTTTTCTAATTCTTCAAAAGCATTAGCTAACTTCTCATTTGTTAAAGCATAATCTGGTGTAGTTGTGCCAGTTGTTATATTAACAAGTACAATGTCTTTAAGTGTTGGAAAATGTTTTTGTAATAACTGTAAATATTTATATCCTAACGCTTCAGTAATTTCTGTTTTTTGATCTTCAACAGCTTGCTCAATAGTAGGATATGCTTTAAACGCAAATGAACTGTCTTTAAACGGTGCTATAATGCATAAAACATTTCTATTCCCAATATTTTTAATAGTTTCAGTTCCTTCACTATAATTAATCTTTGGTTCACCTATCATTCTATTTTTCCTCCTTTATATTCTTCAAAGGCTTCTTTTAACTTTTCACCTTTTAAATCTTTATTATATTTTTCACTGGCTTTGAATCCAGCTACAAGATACTGGTTTTCTTTTTTTAAATCAAAATCATATTTTTTTTCTTCTAAACTAGTATAATCTATTTCAATATTTTCAGCTGCATTTTCCAATTCTTTAGAAAAACTTACAAGATCCTTAGCTAATTTATTACCAATTTTAGCTTTTTCAGCTAACTCCTCAGGTTCAACAATAGCTAAATCAATGATTGTATTATAACCTGCATCTCGTAGTTTTTGCGCTGTTTTTTCCCCTACTTCGGGCAATTCCTCAAATTCAACCATAATTAATCATTCCTCATTTATTTCATAAAATAAGTTTCTTCACTTCTCTATTTCTGTATCATCAAAAAAGACACTAAAATCCTCATTTTCTTCCCGATTATAAATATCCATTTCATCAATTTGAATTAACATATTACTTGCTTTAAGTGCAAACTTGCTCCCATACTTAGAAGAATTATTTCTAAAAACCATATTTGTACGTTTCAACACATCGTCAGTTTTAAGAACATTTTTAACAGCTCTACGAGTTGATCTAAGTAATTTACTAACATCCTCATAATCCGCTTTTTTAGTTTTAATATAAACTTCAGTCAAAGCTTTATAATGATCACTATTACTTGTACTATAGTCATGTTCTTCATTAGCTTCTGCAACAATAATAACATTTGAATCTTCAACTAAAACCCCTTCATATGGAAAAGTAACTTTAAATTTCCTTATTAAAGGCTGATCTGATTTTTTCAAAGCATCATAAATCAAAAATGCACTTGTTTCCGTAGTACTATTATCAGATATTATTTCTTTATTCATAATTATCAACCTATTTTACCAAATACAACTTCTAACCCTATTTTTTGAATATCTTTTTGAATATAATTCAATGATGGTTCAACAAATGGTTTACCTTCATATTTATCACTTCCTAACTCAATAACAATAGGATAAGGAAAACCTTCCTCAGATAAGGCTGTTGCTCCAACATCAACTTCACCTTGAGCAGAAGGTTCAACAAAAATAGTATTAACCATCTGAGTAGTGTCAACAGTTCCATTCATCCAAATAAACTGTTCTTGATAAGATCTTATTCTTTCAGCTACACGATTAGCTAATGCATTAGGTACATCATTTTCGATTTTCGATTTTATATTCTTCAGAATACTAATAGCTGGAGCAAAAACATCCTTATCAAGACTATTTATAGTTTTATCAATTTGTGAAGTATCAGTTTTAACACTAACTCTAGTTTTCAATTCAGAAAGTATTGCTCCCATAATAAAACAAGCCTCCTTATTTTTTTAGATAGCACTTATTTCAATATGAACTCCTTTGATAAAAGGCTCAATAATTGTTAAATATTTTTTAAAAAGCTTACCACCTTGACCATAATCAATAGTCCCTTCATCATTATTTACTGTGACAGATGTATTGTACTTTAACCATAAATTAGAAGCTGTTAATTTAATAACACCATTAAAAAATAATCTAGCCTTTATTTCATCCAAATCATCAATATCATAACGATTAGTATAAGATAATGCTTCATCAAAAGCTTTATTGAAAAAGTCTTCAACTTCCTTTATAGAAACATTATGATTAATACTAATATTTTTTAGCTGTTCTTCATCATCATGATCAATGAACAGTTGGCTTGATCCATCAGATTCAGTATCTTCTGAATTTATTAATTGCCAACCATCAAGTTCAATCAAAATCTTTCTAGCTAATTCTTCTGAAAAAATAGGAATATTAGTTTCTGAAGGTTCTTCAAGATTTGTATCATGAGGAGGAATGTTTCCAATATTCATGCTAAAAACTATCCTTCCTAAATATTTTCTTATTCTGCTGTTAAAGTGAAAGATATTTCTGTATCATCGGTAATAGTAACAGGTTCAATTAATGTTTCATAACCACTAGCTGTGACAGTAGCAGTCCACTCACCAACAACAACACTATTAAGAACACCTTTACCATCAACTCCGACGGTAACTTGTCTTGTCACATTATTACTATTTTTAAGTACTGCTTTAGCTCCTCCGATAGGATTATCAGAACTGTCTTTAACAAAAACAGGGACAGTAGGTATAGTTTCTATAGGTGATATGTCCCCTCCATCGGCGATTAAACTTTCTTCTAATATATCAAGAGGAATAGTTGTAGTTACTGCACCTTCTCTGAAGTACATATCCATATCCCCACGAACACGGAACCAATAATCAGTCCTCTCAAGACCTGCTTTTCTTTCAGGTTCAATACTCATGTTCTTCCTAATACCCCATGCAAGATTTTTAGGATCAGTTAACATCATTTTACCAGATGCAATAAGTTCCCTTACCTCAGGGTCATCGAGAGCATTAGGATTTTTAATACTAATCTGTTTGTATTTGAGTTCTGCAAATCCTATTTGTGTTGCATCCCCTAAACCAGTTTGTCTACTAGCTAATAATTCCCTGTATGCGTCTTCAACTTCGAAAGGAACATAAAATACTAGTTTATCTCTTTTACGGAATCTTGGAGACAATTTCTTAATAGCAGTGTTAAATAGTCTTTCTACTTGATTAGCACCCCCCATATCAAAATCAGTTCCTACTTCTAATTGATGAGCTGCTTTTTTAAACCAACCATCACTAATACATAAAAGAGGATCTTGAGATTTAGTTAAATCACTATCTCCAAATGCAGTATATAATGATAAATCTTCACCAATAGCTCTACCCATTTCACTAAGTAAAAACTGCACTAAGCCTTCCCCTGTGATATTGTCTTCAATATCTTCATCCTGTATTTTTGCACAGGCTTTAAGTTTTCTAGCTATTAAAGTATTAGCTCCAAAACTAAGAGATTTCTTTTCAGTTTCACCTAATTCACGAGTGTTTCCATCATCATCATAACCATTGGTTAATACTCTTCCAACGATTCCAGCACGATTTAAGTTTTTCTCTGGAGCATTCATTAGCTCAGGTTTGGAACCTGCTAACATTATATTGTCTAATGCTGCATAAGCTAAAAACTGACCAAGATGTTCAGGTGATAAAATAGCTTTACCATCTTTTATATTGGTCATATCTTTAAATGCAGCTTCTTGATTTGTTATTTTATCTAAAGTTGTAGTCATTATTAACACACTCTTAATTATTATTATTCATTTTTCATTGATTTTTTAGTTTTATTCATAGAAGCGAATATTCTATCATCTTCAGATTTAGTAGAAACATTAGAATCATCATCTTTTCCTTTTAATGATTGTGATTCTACATCTATTCCTAACTGTTCTGCATATTCTTTATTTTTCTCAACAACTTCGTTATATTCTTTTTTACTTACAACTTCCTCATCTTCATCATTTTCGGGTTTTTTTACAGTGAAATCGATTTTAGATGTATCTATCCCTAAATCTTCTAAATCTTTTTTTATTTTATCAAGTTTTTTCTTCTTCTTATCTTCATCAGTTTCATTTGCTGCTTTAACAGCTTCAACTAATTTATCTTCCTGTTTTCCAAATTTTTCATCTAATATTGTATCTAATTCATTTTTAGTCACAACATCTTTGTTTTTTTCATTATCATTAATCATTTTATCACTTTTTAATCCAAGAGAATTATCCTCTCTTTCATTATTTGCTTTATCAATTAATTTTCCTAGTGAATCCCAAGCATTTTTTACTTTTCTAAATGTGGAATCACTTATACTACGCCCTGCTTTTTTAGCTACTTCTAACATTTTTTTAGCTACAAATTCTTGTTCAACTTCCACAGGCTCTCCAAATTCAATAGTATCATCCAATCCAATAGAATATGGAATCTCATAATATTTTTCCTCTTTCCAATTATGAACAAGTACCTTATCATCATAAGTCAGTTGAATATGGTTTTCATCCCCAAATTTTTTTCTAATAGCTCCTGCAATTTTATCTCTTTTAGCTTCAAAAGATTCTTTATTATTTGATTTAGTAGCTGCTTTAACACTACAAAATTTAGCACCAAAAACACATGGTTTTTCCACTAAAGCTATTGTTGCAACAGCAGGATTTGGAATATCTTTAATAAGAACACGGCCTTTTTCAGCAGCTTCTTTAAGAACGATCTCATCAGCTACAGCTTCTTCAAGTACAGTGACACTTCCACCAGTATAAATACCTTTATCAACTTTATCCCACGCATCATCATCAAAAACTTTCAAAGTTCCCATCCAAGTACCCTTAGGATAAGTAACCTCATCGCCTTCAATAGTTTTCATAGCTGTGTCTTTTCTTAATTGCCAGGATTCAACAGGAACAGCAACTTCTTTTTTAGTTTTAATATAGGTATGGCCTCCATCAACTTTCCTATATTTTTCCATATATTTATGTGAAAAATCAGCTATTTGTTCTATCGATAATTGTTTTTCTCCATGTGGAGCATCACAATCATCATAGTTTGGAATCAACAAAGGTAATGTGATGAGTCTTTGTTCTTCATTTTTGTTTACAATCATTGTTTTTACAATTGTAATCACCTTTTTCTAATTAGTTCTACAGTCAAAATTACATTATAATAAATAATTTATAAGATTTGGTGGTGGTTGCCCTATAATTTTAATAAACATGACATAATCCTCTTTTTTAGAGCTATCGCTAATATAACCCATTAAAATATAATAAAATATGATTTTCAAAAAATTAAATATAGCTATCACTAGGATAACTTCTTATGAATGCTTTAAAAATTAATTATGGAATTTTTAGATTAAAAAAGCCAACAACCCCATTTTGGTTATTGGCTTAAAAATCACTTATAAATTAAATATAAAAATTATTAAATAAAAAAAGAAAAGTTAAATATTATTATTGTGGATCAGTTAAAGAACCAACCCATTTTTCTTGAGATAATTTATCAAATATCTCAGGATTAGCCTTTCTAAACTTAGCCATTTCTTCTTTTAATTTAGCAGACTCTTTGGCATTAGTTTCATCTAAGTATCTACTGCGATATTTTTTAAATTCTTCAAAATCTTTAATCATCTTAATCACTTAACTATTATTATATTTTTATTATTATAAATACTTTAACGCACAACGAACTACTCCATTTGATTTATTGATTTTATAAACTTCTAATACACTACCTTTAGGTAATAAAAACTCTACTTCTCCAGGTCTTAAAGAATTTTGTCTTATATAAACCCCTTTAGTTCCTTTTGGAGCATCAATCTGTAAAATACTTCCCTTTTCTGTAGCATGGAATTTTGCAACTCCTCTATCAAAACTAGTTGAAGCAAAACCCCTGTGTTCAATAGATTGACCTAAATAAAAGTCATTAACATTATCTTTAAACCCTCTATAAAGAGCTGTGTCTTCAACAAGCTTAACTTTACTATTATCTAAATTTTTCACCATATTCTTATATTGTTTTTCATTTATACCATATTTAGATTCTAAATCAGAATTCTATTTACCACTATGATTTCTAAGACAATCATTAACAAGATTACTATTATCCGAGTACTCCTCCATAGATTTTACTACATTTTCTGAGTATTTTTTACTATAATTTTTATCTAATTCCTTTAAACTATCTTCAGATAATTGATTATTAACTTCTTCATAATCACTATAATCAGATATTATTTCATAAGTACAACCACAATTAATAATTTGCCCTGGATTACGATAATTCTCTACATCACCAGGAAACAATAAATGATCTATATCACCACTAACTTCATTTTTAACTTCAAACATATCTTCAAGTTCAACAATCTCATCATCCATTCCAGAATGCCTAGTGTTTTCTAAACCTGACCATATCCATTTTTTATGAGTATAAACTGGAGGTAAACCATTAGCTCTAGCTTCTTCATTAATAGCTAAAGCTTTATCATAATCAACCCTATGAGTTTTATAATTTTCAAGATTTTTAGCAAGATTATTTAGTTCTTTGTAAGACAAATCACGACCATTATACATTTTCCCTTCTTCAAGAGATCGTTCAAGAATTTCTTGTCTTGAAACAGTCGGACTTAATTTTTCACTTAAACTATTGTATTTATCTAAATCAATTTTAGATTGTTCTAAAGTTCTTTCAACATATTCAAGATTCTTTAAAACTCGTTCAGTTTCCAATTCAGATATAATTCGAGCAGTATTATCTGCAGAAACACTAATAAGATTTCTTGTGACTGCATTATTATCTGTTAAAGGACTATTTAGTATTGTCTGAAAATCACGTACAATAGTAGGATTATTGAGACTGAAAATGTTTAAGAAAATAGCTTCTTGAGCAAAATTATTAGTTGTATAATTATTAAGATCAGGATCATTAATTTGATTAACTTTTTTATCAATAAGATTATTTAGATAAATCTGCAATTGTCTATATAAATCTTTTTCAGACTTAAAACTATACTTTTTTGAATGGTTTGAACTTTTTAAAGCCATTATACATTGATCTAAATGACCAATCACCTTTTGTGCTAGTCTTGGCATTATTTTCAACCTCTTTTATAATATTATCTCTGAGATTTTCTAAATTCGCAACAACAGGATCAACATCCCTATCTTCTTCAAGTGGGACATTATTTAAATAATACATATCCATTAAAGGATTATCAGTAATAGGTTCAAGACCATTTCTTCTTCTAAGTTCATTAGGAGATAAACCAGCATGATCCATTAATTTACAATCATTATCTATTTTCTGTGTAACATCATCAGTATCTAAAGTTTTAAGCTCAAATTTATAATCAAATATCTTAAATCCCCATTCATGTCGAACAATATACTTATTAATCAAAGCAGCTAATGTTCGCTGTTGAGGAATCACTACACTTTCTTTATAATTTTTCTTAGTTTCACCTGCAACATTTCCACCCAAAGCACCAGTGGTAATTACTCCTGCACGGTTAGGGTCAACACCATGACTAGTTAATATTTCGTCACGATTATCAACACGGTACATTCGGAAACTAGCTTCTTTAGTCTCAACAGATAACTTTTCAAACCGTATTTCAACATTTTTCGCACCTTTACGACTAGGAATAGTTGTAATCATGACACTGTGTGGATTCTTCTTAAAAGATTTAAACTTATTCTCAATATTAGTCTGCATTTCAGTTTTACCAGTTTTAGGATCTTTTTTACCAGGGTCAAAATCACCTAAAACACTTACTGAATATGTTGGAACTCCATAATTTTCAAAGAAAGATATATTATATTCTGCTCTTGTTTTATCACCTAATATGGCATTATGTGCCGAAACAGAATCGGGTTCACCATAATATTCATCATCAGTAGAATATTTAACAGTCCATATAACCTCAGTAGCTCTTTTATTAATAGATAAATGACCCAATGGGTGTTCTTCACCAGTTTTTTTATCAATGTCTTTTTCATACCCAATGCGTTTAAACCATCTTTCTTTAGTTCCTCTAATCTGGCAATATTTATTTTCATCTTGATGAATACGTACTGTTTTTGCTGGAATATGAGCTATTTTTTTTGGAATGCCTTTAGCTGCATATCCTGTTCTTATAATTTCTAAAACAGCATATCCTAATTCTTCAATGTCTCTTCTATTTTTTCGTAGTATATCTTCAAGAATTTCATCCGAACCTTCAAAAAACTCTTGTAAAAGTATCTTATTTTTCTCATTAGGGTTATCAGTGACAGGTTTAATATTATAACCTAACCCTCCAATATCATTAGATTTTATACGACAAGAAGCTCTATGATAAGTATTAATTTTAGATAGCTTAGCTAATTTATAAGGATCAAGCTTAGGCTGAATAAGACCTTTGTTTCCATAAAAATCATTAAAAGGATCTTTGATTTGTTGAGATTTTTCTGTTGATTCTGATTTAATAGAGTATTGTTTAAATACACCAGCTTCAACAGCTTTTTCATCATCTACTATAAAAAATTCAGGAGTTCTGCTCATACTACACTCGCCACCGCTTTTCTTAAATAATGTTTATTATTTCTAATCCAATTATATCCTAAACTAGCACTATCAACAAGATTAGGACTTACTGCCATAATTGGCTTCATTTGTAACATTTCATTACGAAACAAAGTATAATAATCCTGTGTTATTTCATCTTCAGTATAATATTTTTTTTTCAATCTTTCATTGATGTAAACTTTTTCATTCTTAAGACCTTTCCTTAAAGGTATAGCTCTTGCATACTTATTACCAACTGGTTTTTCGACATCTAAATCCATATCTAAATTGTCAAATATATCATACCAATATTTCTCAGTATACAAGAAACTCCCCCCTTCCATTTCCAATATTCCTACTCCAGGATAGCGACCATTATCATTATCTTCTTCAACATGAGATATGATAAGTTCTTCACCTTCTTCAGTTTTAGTTTGACTTGCATTATCTAGAAACATATTACCAGTGCCATAATCATAAGTATATGTCCAAACTGCAAACTTATCACGACCTCGACCTGCTAAATCCATGAATAAAACACTACTTGTATCAGCTAGTGATTTTATAAATCCATCTACATTAATACATCTTGTATCCATTAGTTCTTTTTTTATAAAACCAGTTACACCAGGAATATGGCTAAAATTACCATTTTTATAAGCTTGTTTTTCATCTTCATCCATTTCATTAAGAGTTTGCTCGTATTCAGCTTGTTTAATGTGAGGGTTTGTATCCCATTGTAAACGAATATAAAAATAGTTTGTTTTGGTTTTATCTTTTATATATGTCTTATCAAAGTAATTATTAACTGTTAAGTTATTTAATTGAGGATTTCCAAAACATAAAAATAGTAAAGGATAGAATGAATTTTTATCTTGTCTAAGAGTACTTTTGAGGTTATCTAATATCTTTTTACTGTTTTGCAAAGCTTCATCATTAATTATAATATGATTTGATTTACTTTGAGTACTGTCAGCTTTTTTATCATAATTAAATGCTCTGAACTTTATAACAGCTCCACCAAGAGTGGTGTATTGTCTTTCTTGAGCATTCCATTTAAGACCATTTCCATTAGGATACAATTGATTATCCCACATGGTTATATAACCATATATACTGTTTTTCCCATCTTCAAAAAGGTCATTGTATAATTGCCTTGTGACAGTAATAGTAATTTTTTCTTCAGCTAATAAAAGTGCAATAACAGCACCCATTAGTGTTTTACCACCATATTTACCTCCACCACACAGAATATTATTTATTTGTGGAGATAAGCTTTCAGGGTCAATATTAAATTTAAAACAGTAGTAAATAAGTAATAATTGTTGAGGATATTCTAAAACACCTTTTTTAATGTCTTCAGGAATATGCCTATTTTTTATCAATGATTTTTCTATAAAATTAACAAACCAGGATTCATTTAAAACCCTGTAATCATTGACTATCATTTTTCTTCAGTAGCTTTTTTTATCGCAATTTCTCTTTGCTTTTTAAAAAAGTTATTTAAATCATTAATATTAACATTAATATCTGGAGGTTCAGGATTATCTTTTAAAATACCAGATTTAGTTTTAACAGCCTGAATAGCTAACCTTTTAGCTTGAATTTTTAGCTTTTCAATTTCTGCCTCAGAATTAACACAATAATTCTCAAGATACTTAGGCTTAATATTACTAATGTCTAATTTAAGCTTATTAGCCTCAGTAATAATATTGTCTAAAGCTTCCAAGTCAGAAACACCTTTCTTAACAACATCATCAATAGCTTCCTTATTAGCTAACTCTTTATCAACAACTTCATCAACCTTAGCTTTCTTCTTTTTTTCCTTGGCTTTTTGTTGCTTATAATACTCAGAAGCAGTCTTAGATTTTATTTTTTTAACAAAATTATTAATAGCAGTATGAGAAATACTCTCATCATATTCATTCTTCAAGTAATCAGAAATATGTCTTGGAGAAATACTTTTTTCTATCATGTCAAGTATTTCATTAAAATGAGGTGACTTTTCAACCTTGGACTTTGGAGGCATAAATATCAACACATCATATTAATTTTAAAGGAAAAAATGAATTTTGTAAAGGTTTGTAAAGGTATAATTTACCCCCTTAAGGGGTGAAAGTGTAAAGGTTACTGTAAAGGTTTACATTAATTGTAAAATATGTGAAAAAATGTTTTTCTTTTATACATCATTTTTATAACATATCAAAAACATATATATAATACAGGTGGTGATTATAAAATGATAAATTTTAATTTAATATTCGCCACAACAATAATATATGTGATATTTTTAGTTGGATGGTTTTTCTTAAATCATAGCTTTAATCAAAGAGTTAGTTATTAGCAATTAAACAAAATTTTTATAGAAATCCATTTAAAACATTTTTTAAATATTTTTATATTATAAATAATTAAAATTATATTTTAATATAAAAAATAAAATGTTTAAAAAAAAAAACATCCTATTATTATTTTATTTTTAAAATTTTTTTAATTCTACAATATAATTGGTGATTTATTTGAACTATGAAAAAATAGTAATTACAACAGAAAAAAGAAATTTTGAATATGAAGTAGGTAAAAAAATTAATAGAATTACCCCTCCACAAGGAATTATTGAATCAACAGACATAGTCGAAAGCATTCATATTGATACTGAAAATAAAATAATTTCCATTTCATTTAAAAACTTGAAAAAAATCGTATACCCCATTTCATCAATATTATTCTATGAAGTATATGATAAAAAATAAACAAAATATGGATTTTTTATCATGAGAATTAAAAAAGTTAAATTCAAAATAAAGTCTACTAATGAAGAAAGGGTTTTTATTAGTAACAAACAAGTGAACAATAATGATAATCTAAAAGTTAGAAACATTTTTTTAAATGATGATTTAGAAACTATAAAAATAATATATACTAATAATAAAGGAGAAACTTTTAACTACAAAGACATTGAAAACATAGAATATACTCAATTACAATTATAAAAAAAATAACTCATTTTTTTTATTTACATTCTTCTATTATTTTTTCTAATTATTTATTACTATTAATTCACATGATATTTCTTCAATTTTATAATATATCTTATTTATAACTAAATTTTTAAATGAATAAATCATTTTTTTTGTAAAGTTTTAGATAAATCTAAAAATTATAAAATAATTATTCATAATAATGAATATAGTCATTATCCTTTTAAACTAAAAACAAATATTTAAATTTATAAAAATTATAAAAAACATACAAATAAAGAAAATTCATAAGCTTTGATTAAAATGACAAAAAAAATATTAAATATTAAAAAAGTAAAACCCACTACAAAAAACAATTTCGAAATTGAAATACATATATTAGAAGAAGGAATAGTTAGAATCAATTACAAATCAGTGAATGATAATAAGAATTGTGAAAAAATATATTTTAAAAATTTAACAGAGCAAGATACTGATTTGATTAAAGAAAATTTAGATAAAAATGTACTTCTAATTGTATATAATTCTGAAGAAGAATATGAAAAACAATCTAATATTCCAATTAATGAAAGAAAGCATTATATTTTAGAATTAAAATCTTGGAGATTAACAAATTAAAAATTATTTTTCTTTTATTATTTACATTCTTCTAATATTTTTTCTAATTCTTTATCTACAAGTCTCTTAGCTACCTCTTCAGCTTTATCCTCAATCTTATTATCAATAATCTTTAATTCCTCTTTCTTTTTCTGCTCATCATACTGATCAATAAAAGTAATAAGTATAATAGCTAAACCTATAGCTATTATTCCTACTAGTATTCCTATTTCATGAAAACCTTTTAAGAAAGGGTGGTCTATTATTCCTGCGAAAATACTAACAATACCAGTAGCTATAAGGCCACTACTTATAGTTGTTTTTAGAAATCCTGTAATCCAAACCCTCCTACGATAGGGTATTTGTATTATTAAAGGTTCTAATGATTTTTTATTATGTTTCATCTTCACCCTCACTATTTTTAAGTTCAATATCTTTAGCTAGATAACCACCGATTATACCCAGAGCTGCAAGAGATATATTTTCTTGACCTAAATACATTCCATACAAGATTGCTATTATTAGTCCTGCTAGCATTATTGTTTTAGCTAAACTTATTTCCTTAAATTTCATATTAAAACCGCCTCCAAATATAATAAAAATAATTATAAAATATATTAAAAAATATTAAAAGTATTACTGAATTTTAGCTATTTTAGCATTCATTTATAAAAGAATCTAAAATATACACTGGTGATCATTTTCACCAGGAGCTGTAAAAGTAATACTTTGTAAATAAAAAAGATATAAAAAAAGATATATAATTAGTCATTCGATAACTAAAAAAAAATAGCAAAGTTGAAAATAGTAAACTTTCCTTACTAATTCATTCTAGCTATCGAAACACTAATCCATTATAATATTAAACCCCAATCCAAAACAATCTTAAAACCACCAACATAATTACTAGTAGCTGATAAAACCATGCCACACTCGCCACAAACAGTCTCTAAATCATCATGTCTAATATCACGACTTTCACATTCGGGACATTTAAGATCCGCTTGTCTAGCATTGATTTTAATATAATTATCACAATTAAAACAAGTTAGAGTATATTGTCTAAGCTTAGGGTTATATGAAATTTCGATATCTTCATCATCACAGTAAGGACATTTCAGAATAGGCATGCTTCAATATATACTCCGACGATTTAGAAAATAAGATAAAAAAAATAATAATTATAATTTGTTTAGGTAAGCCTAAAAAATAAATGAAAAACAAAATATAGATTCAATATAAAATTATTTAGAATTCCTTCTATAAAAAGTATAGTGTTCAATTATAAAATAAGTACATTATAAGTACAAACAATAAAATTATACTCTTAGTTGAAAATTAAGAAAAAGCATAAGAATATGTATAGTAATTTATTAAAATTTAGGAAGTTATATATGTTAGATTTTACAAAAGAAATAATGTAATACGAAAAATTAGTATTGCATAAAAAATAAGTATGTGAAAAGTCTTTTTATAGATCATTATTAATAACGACAAAAATAATGACCTACATTTGAAAAAGACTAAACAAAGAAAAAACTTACAAGAAATTAGTAAGTAATTATATCTATATAATTCTTAACATTTAAAGATTATGGATATAATTAATAAATTCTTACTTTTTTCTGTAATTTTCAAATAACATGTTTAGTTATTTTTTCACCTATTTAAAACTTTTCACTCAGACGTGAGAACTTCATATCTAAAAAAAAAATGGAGCTGGTAATCATGGCACGCTGTGGACAAAAACCAGGGAAAGGTAGATATGTCTGTATCAACTGTGGTGAAGACTTATACTTAGATGATGCAACTGATACATTACCTCCTTGTGCAAAATGTAATAGATGCGATTTTAGAAGAGGATAAAAACACCCCTCTTCACTTTTTTTATATAATAACACAAAGGAGGTGAAATAATAGCTAAGAAAAAACCAACTGGGTTGAAACCAGGAACTAAAGCACCAGAATCTGGACAATATAAAGCTACAGGATCTAAAACAGAAGTTACAGGAGTTAAAGGTAAAAAACTACCTCCTACTAAAAAGCCTGGTCAAAAATATAAATTAGTTGATAGAACCAAACATAAGAAATAAAAATTTATATTATAAGAATGTAATTTTTATAAACTTTCATTTTATTATTTTTTTATTTCAAATTCTTCTATATCAAATGACTTTCCAAACCACATCCTCCAAATAACAAAATAACACTTACCATTTTTACCATACTTTGTCCAATAAGACAAAGGCAACAATTGTTTTACTAACCATTTAAACTCCATAATAAATCACGCCTTTATTTTTAATCTTCTCATTTCATTTTCAACAGCAATTAATTCCTTAATGTCTTCTTCATGACGATGCATAGACAAAAAACCACTACCTAAACCATACTTAGTTTCTTCATGCATAACATTTTTATATCTATGATAATATTTCCTATCTCTTATTCTCCTATTCTCTTTTTCACCTTCCCTACTACAATATTCATTACAATACATTTGTCTATTATGTTTTTTATCAAATTCAGAACCACAAAACTTACAAACAGCCATAAAAAACACCCTTTAAATTAATTTTATTTACTTGGATAATAATTGTATGTTCCAGTTACCGGCCTTTTCTTCATTTTCAAGGCTCTTTTTTGTTTTTTATTCTTATAATCCCTTTTCCTAGTCATACTTGTAACTCTCCTAAGATTTGACAATTAACAATAAAACACATAGTAGCTACAGACAAACCTATTAGCGGATTGAAACAATCAATATCTCCATTTTTAATAAATAATATGCTTGTAGTTACTATGATTAAAATCCACCATAGTAGGAGGATTTTAAATAAAGTTTTAATTTTAGACTTCATTTTAATAAGCTTTCAAAGACTCTTTTACATTGTTCATATTTAAATTCAGCCTTTTGTCTTTCTATCATTAATTTCCTATGATCCTCAAAAGATTGGAAATATTCTTTAAAAACTCCATCACTTTGTTTCCCAGTCTTTTCTTTACATTTATCCCAATTATCTTTATTTTAGTAAAACTCACCTCTTACTTGATAGAGAGCATATTTGGCTTTCATAAATGCATTATGTGTTTCTTGTAATTTATCTAAAATAAGAACTTCTCTATTATTTGTTAAAGTTTCTAACAGCCTAACAGGACTGTTTCTATGTTCAACGTGCTCATGAGGAATACGAATCCCTGTTTCTTTTTCTTCTTTATTATCATTTGAATCAACACAATCATCACTAAAATCATTCAATCACACAACATTAAAGGTTTCTTGTAATATTTCCAATATTCGTTTGTTAGAATATCCTTCTTCTTTA
>JARKQC010000018.1 GCA_029974985.1 Bacteroidota bacterium
TACAAAATCTTTATAAGCTTCAATGGATTCTCTAGATTTTCCAATATCCTTTAAAACGTTTCCTAACTCAAAAAAAGTTTCAGCATATTCTGGATTAATTTTCAGTGCTTTTTTAAAACATGTTAATGCCTTTTTTGGTTTTTTCATATCTTTATAGATGATAGCTTTGTTAAACCCGGCATAATCTAGATTAGGTTCTATTTTTAGGGCCTTATCAAAACAAGTCAAAGCTTTTTTCATATCCTCTAAATCTATTAAAGCCACACCTTTATTATTAATAGCATCAAAATCTTCAGGGTTAAGTTTTAATGCTTCATCATAACATTTAATAGCTTTATAAAATTCTTGGAGGTTGAGATATGCATTTCCCATTAAATAAAAAGCATCTTCATTACGAGGATCAATTTCTAGAACATCATTGAAAATCTTGATAGCAATTTCATATTCACCTGAATCTAATTTTTCATTTCCTTCCTCTAATTTTTTGATTGTCTCATCTGAAGACATCAACAACCCCACCTTCTAATTATCATCTGATTAATGTTTTTTTTATTATAATCCTTATAAACTTAAATAGTTCAATTCTTCGTATTTATCATAAATATCGTCAAATAATACTCAATTTCTTTAAAAATTGTTTTAAATTTATAATCAGGATATGATATATGAAATTGATCAGGATTCCATGCATCTTTGAAAAATTTATTGCATCTTCAAAATCCATATTATAACCTACTGCCCTTTTTTATTTTAGTATACGTAATTTTTATTCCTTTTTCTTTAATTCTTCTTCGGCTCTGTCAAAAACTTGGGGGTTGAGTGTCGAAAACCTTTTTCTGGTTTAGGATTTCTTTTCTGATGTTTATTCTAGACATTGCGCCTTTTTTAATCTTCATTATCCGCTTAATACTTTTAGGGAATGTTTTTTTGGAATTTGTTTTCCAATTTATTTGAAGTTCGTTCGATATTTGCATCTAACAGGTACGAGAAGTATGTTTTGAAGTAGGGCATTAATGAATCCATGATAATTGATTGAATAACCTTTGAATAATCTTTTATTTGGTTTAATATTTCGTTCATCTTGTTTCTAGCTTTTTTAAATGATTCACTGTCGAATAAGCTGAATAACTCTAGTTTTTCTTGCCGTATTTTGTCTATATCATCATCAGATAGTTCGTTATCTCGTGTATAGTCTTGAATTTTCTTGTTTATGTTTTTAAATACATGGAATAAGCACCATTGGTGTTTAAACCCTAATCCTTCAATAATTGGTTTGTATTTATCGTCTAAATCACTTGTTATTGCTATTTTGTTTTTATTTCTGGCGGATTCCTCTAAAAACTCTTGTATATTCGTGGAATTCTCTTCGGAGTATATATCATCAGCTACGATAATATTCTGTTTACTGTCGAATAAAGTGAATCGGTAATTCCAGAGGCCGCTAAGTTTAATCCATTCCACGTCAAAGATGTAATATCCAGAATAACGATTTGATGTTTCTGTTTTCGGGATTTCGTATCCGAGTATCCAGTTTTCAATTGTTTGTCTTGAAATACTGATTCCTGTGTCTTTTTTAATTTTATAGGCAATTTTACGGATTGATCCGAAGAATAAACCAGCTAATTCAATACATTTTTCTTTGAATTCATGTGTAAAATTACTATTATCATCTACAATGTCTGAAATATCTGTGTTAAACTTTTTACCACATTTCTTACACTTATACATTTGAATTTCAGTGTTAACAACTCCTTCATGATAAAAATAAAGCGTTCTTTCTTTAACTCCATTTTTAATCACAAATTTACTGAAACACTCCGGACAAAAAGGAACCAGCATCTCAATATGAAAAACATCCCTTTTATACCAAGTATTCAACGATTTAAAAACCTTAACATTTGTTTCAACCGATTTCAAATGCTTTTCTTCATATTTCGATAAACCTTCACAAAAATAGGAAAGTT
>JARKQC010000019.1 GCA_029974985.1 Bacteroidota bacterium
CCTTCTATTTCAGAAGTTTCAATAATAGCGATTTGATTTAAAACATATTCTAAACCTTTAATTGTCGCAGTATTATAATAATTCAAGATTAAATAAGCACGATATTCATCATCAGACCAATTAAGATCTCTTTTCACACCCATACTTTTACCAAGCACACTCAAATAGCTATTATTACACCTTATAGGAGACCGATTAAGTACAGATTGATTATACACATCACTAACACTATCCAATGATTTACCAATAAGATTATAAAAAAACCATCCTGCGTCTGATGGAGGATTCATGACATTATTTTCTTCATCCAAATACTCAGATATCATATCTCCATTTTCACTACTATTATCATAAGCCATTATTTTTCACCCTTCAACAATATTTAAATCACCCATAACAGCATACTCTTCATTTGTTAAATCAATATCTTCAAGTCCTTCGATTCTAACTAAAATAACACCCTCAGTTGATTCAACCATGAATAATAGACAATTTGCCTTAAAAACATCACCTATTTCAATATCATTAATATACTTTTCAATGTTATTTTTTATTTGATCTTCAACAATTTCAGGAACATAATTATTATCTAAGAAAATAGTGATTGTAGTATTTTCATCAATAACTGTCACAGGTGTAGCTTCTTGAAAATACAAATCATGATCAACAATATCATTCTCTTTAAGATTAAAATAATTAACTAAATCAACTTCTCTAATGTCAGATTGAGGTTTATAAATTAATTTTCCTTGTTTGTTATTTATTTTCTTATATTTTGCACTTTTAACAATTCTTTCCGCTTTCTTTTCAAACCATAAAACAGTTCGGGGTTGATAATTAAGCCAACAATCTTTAATCCTAGCTCTATAATTATCATCATCTTCACCATCTTTTCCATCTGTGACGTCTTCTTCATTTATCACTGAAATATCAATACCTAATGGAGTAATTATAGTGTTTATTTCACCTGCTTTAACATTACCAATAGTCCCCTCTTCCTCACAAATAACCTCTACAACACCTGTAGATTCACCTCTAAGTATTTTCAAATCTTCCATTGTGGTAAAAATCACCAAATCATCAGTTGATATTTCTGTTCCTTCAAGTATGGTGAAAGGAGATTCTAAAGGATTTGGTAAATTGAAAATAACATTAGTAGTGCTAAAAGATGCGTCTTCACGATAAACTCCTTTTTGATAGCCTATTTCATCAAGAGCATCACCAACAGCATCATTAAGTCTAAAATTCTCATCATTTGTTTCAGCCATCATTTCTTGATTAAACTGTAACATTGAATAAATAACAATAAAACCATAGTTAGTGCTTCCTGGATTAAAGTCTGTAACAGTGGTTAAGCCTTGAAATTGAGCATTACGAACCAAATCTATATTTTCATCAATAATATCTGATAATTTTCTTATAGACCCATCACCTTTTATAAACTCAGCATCTTCTTGTATTATCATAATAAATCATCCTCAATTATTTCATCACCATTAACAGTTGTAATTTTTAATTTAAATACCCCATTTTCATAGTAACATTCAGCATCTTTGATTCTAGAGTCTTGAATTACAGAAGTTTCAATATCAAGACAAATAATAGCTCTCATCTCATTGTTATCATCATATCCTAGAAATTCTTTAAGATTAGTTCCATAATCTTCATCAATATAATAATAAGTTCCTTTATATGTTTTAATCCTATTTTTAATAGCTTGATGGAGATTATCTAAGCCTGAAACTAAAGCTATTTGCCCATTACTTGAAAGTTTACCATGACTTGCAATATCTGTTCCCAAATCAACCATAATTAGATCACCTTTTTACCATTACGATAATTGCGAGCTGAAATTGATGAGCAATCATAAAGTTTTCCTTTATATTTATTCCAAAAAT
>JARKQC010000166.1 GCA_029974985.1 Bacteroidota bacterium
TTTTTATTTTATTGTATAATAAATGAGAAAAATAAAAATATAATTTGGTGGATATGTAAACTTTACTTATATTGGTAATATGTGGGTGGTCTTTTTTTATTTTACAATATTTATAATGGTTGCTAACTGTAGATATTGCAAATTTTACAAGGTATTCGCAAAGCTTACTAAAGCGAAGTGTAGCTTAATTACATTTATATATTTAAACTTTTTAGAATCTTTTTATATTAAATCCAAATTATTTTTACATCATAATAAATTTAAAATTCCGGGCATTGCGAGTTTGCGGCAGTTAAGATTATTTTAAATCTTCTCTGTCGCTTAAATCAGAAAATTGCGGTAACTTTGGATTAAATAACCATAGTCGGTAAACCAACATTTCAATAATTTTCGAATTGTCTAAGATTTATTAATACAAATACGAATAATAATTGAGATAGATAAAATATTTTTGTAATTTGTTTTAATTTAATGTGAGTTCAAACTATGGCATCAATTTTGTTCTATTATTCAGGAAGCATAAATGCACAAGCCATTGATGGTAATGGCAATATATGCTCAGATCCTTCAACCGGAAAATTCACAGCTGCAGTAAAATTTGATAATTTCCCTTCAACATTTCATCCAGCAGCAGTTGGTGTGTCGCTTATAAGTCTTTCATGCTCGAATGGAAGTTATAGTTCTTATGGAATTCCAAATATTTTAGATATTACCAATGGGATATACAGAAGTAGAAGAATTGTTGATTTTTCTACTTCAACAGGTGCTCCCTTGGGTCAAGTAATATTAGATGGGAATTTTGAAAGAAAGAACCCTGATTTATACATAGCTCAGGTTTCGATAAGTGGTACATATTTAGGAAATACAAATTTAATTATACCACATGGATACGATCTACCATTAACAGTTGTAAACCCTACGAAACTTGAAGGAAACTTTAGCCTTGATATTGGTATACAGACAGGCGGCATAATACAAACTCAACATAACCACATATTCGAATTTTTAAATGGAACAACTCAAGTTTTAAACGATTGCACAACTGAAGTTTACTACGATAATAACTCATCATGGGATAGTGTAAATAAAACGCTATTTCTACCGGGCTTATCAATAATGAGAATTTAAATTGAAAAGTTTGATAAAATATTTATTGTTATTGATTATATTTATAATAAATTCAAATTCTAATGAATATTATAAAATTGGACATGGGGTTCCCTTGTATGTAATACATGGGGGTCCTATGTTCAATTCAAAATATTTAATAGAACCTTTAGAAGTTTTAAGTAATGATTTTGAATTGGTTTTTATTGATTTGCCTGGGAGAGGGAACTCAACCTATCCTGGTGATTCTATGATCGGATTACAATTTGATATTAATTCCATAGAAAAAATCAGAAATGAACTTAATCATACTAAAATAAATATTCTTGGGCATTCTTGGGGTGGTTATGTCGCATTAGGGTATTTACAATTATGTCCGCAAAATGTAGATAAAATTATTGCTGTGTCAACACCAATAATGATTAATGACTCGCTATTTTCGCTTAGGCAAAAGGAATTATATTTAAAACTTTCAATTGATACCATAAAAAGTAAAATAGACAATATTAAACTAATGACATATCTAAATATTTATGATTCAACTTTAGTAGAAAAAAAATATCTTGAAAGGTTTCGTGAATCAATTTTATATCATGATACTTCAGTCTATTTTAATAATATGAGGACAACGTATAATTCTCATATATATTATGAATGGAATTGTATATTTGGAACTAGCTTAATGAATATAGATTCAAATTATTTTCAAATTCATATGGATAGAAAATTCCTACTAATTTATGGAATTAATGATGAAATTGGATTTGTTGAATACTTAAAGCCAATAAAAAATTTCAATAATATAGAAATAATAGTCTATGATAATGCATCACATTTACCATTTTATGAACATAACAAAATGTTTATCAAACAAGTAAAACGATTTTTGAATGATTAATTATTATGGTTATCTGGTTAAATATTAAATACAAACTTTTCAAAATTCTGTGAAATCAGTTTGCTTCATGATTCTGTTTGCTTTCATTCATCCGATGACTGGCAGTTATTGGATGAATGTTGAGAAGTTATCATCAGGAGTGTATTTCATCCGCATCGGAAATAAAGTTGAGAAGTTTGTGAAGATGTAGAATCAACCTCAACCCCCGGCCCCCTTCTCCAATGGAGATGGGAAGGAGAAAAATAAGCCCTCTCTTTCGGAGAGGGTTTGGGTGAGGTAATATAAAGATGTACTACATCCTCGTAGGGGCTAGTACATCTGGGAAATACGCCCCTTCGACTCCGCTCAAGGTACGATAAAACTACGTTCATTGAGCGTAGCCGAAATGAACGGAGTAGGACATCTCGTAATCGCAAAAAAAAGTGAAATTTTACAATTTTTATTTTATTGTAAATAAATGTGAAAAATAAAAATATAATTGGGTGGATATCTAAACTTTACTTATATTAGTATTGTGTGAATTGTCATTTTGTATTTTTACAATAATTATAATGTATGCTAACTATATATATAACAAATTTTACCTGGTATTTGCAATGCTCACTCAAGCGAAGCGTAGTTTAATTGCATTTATATATTTAAATATTTTCGAATCTTTTTACCGTTCTCTTCTACCTCTTAATAATCTAAATGATAAAGTATATCCTAATATCAAAGAAATACAATTATTTTATATTATATACAAATTATTTTTACATCATAATCAATTTAAAATTCCGGGCATTGTGCGTCGGCGGCAGTTAAGGTTATTTTAAATCTTATCTGTCGCTAACAATAGAATGGTGCTGGTCTTAGGAATAACTGACCTTAGTCATTAAACAGATATTTCAACATTATTTCTAATTTTTTAGTATATATTTAATTAAAATTTAGATTAATGTTGAGTTTCGGAAATATTTTTAGTAATTTGTGTTAAAATTTTAAAAGGATTTATAATGTTAATATTAAAAAAATACCTCAATATAAAAAAATTGCTTTTGGGACTATGTTTCATAGCCTTAGCTTTTGTATCAACCGTAAACATTGCCAACTCTCAGGATATTAATTGTGCTGTATTTGATGCGAACTGTGAAAGTCCAGGTACTTGGACATCAACTTATAAAGATATAGAAGTTGATGGCTTTCCAGGATGCAGTCTGCGAGTAAATTATAAATGGAGACAATGTACGGGCGCAAGTCATCACACAACTCAGTGGCTTATTGAAAGTATTTATATTTTAGATGCTTCAAGCTGTACAAATTTAATTTCATGGCTTACAAACAATTATACTGGAATTACAACTGATAAAAATAGTGAATTAAAAAGGAGGTTAGTCAGACAGATAAGCCTTATAGATTTTATAGCTTGGTACAATACTGCTCCAGAAGAAATCAAACAAATGGTTGAATGCGGAACAAATTATCATGTAAAAACAACATATTATCAAAAAGTATGTACAAAATTATGCTTTTCTTCATTTGATATCGGGGGTGAACTAATATATAGTCTTGTAGAAGTTCCATGTATTGATTCACCAGGATGTTGTGGAATTACATATAAATATTGTATGTTGAATGGAGTACCTCAGATAACAACAGAAGTTACTGGACATGCTATTAACTGTTATGCATCACCTTTTCCAGACCCAAGTGGTTGTCCTACAAATACTATTGACCAGGAGATCATTTATTGTCATGATAATTGTGTATCAGATTAATACGGGATTAATGAAATGAAAAATAAAATTATTTTTATTATATTTATCTTCTTCTTTTGTAAATCCGTAATGAATAGTCAGGAATTAAACGCTGTTCTCACAAATTCAAAAGGGGAAATTTTTAAGACGTATAATTCAGGAAAAAACTGGACTCAAGTTTTACCTGATAATATAAGGGCTGTACTCACCCGTTCTAACGGAGAGAAAATTATTACTGAAAATACTGGTAAAAGCTGGAAACCACTTAGCAGGGAATCAACAACTGATATAAGTTATCCAATTTCCCTTTCTCCAAATCCAACTAATGAAAAAATCACGATTGACCTACCGGTTATTTCTAATAATTCTGAAATTATCATAGTCAGCCTACTTGGAAAGATAATGTGCAGAATGTCATCGTACAAATCTTCAACAATAATGTTGGATGTTAAACATTATCCTGATGGTATTTATTTTGTCCAAATAATGCAGGATAATAAATTACTTGGTTCTAATAGATTTATTAAGTATAGATAATTTTTTGGGGGTGGTTTAATCTTTGAATTAAACCACTTGATTATTATTAAATTAAAAGGTGCTTTATGAAATTAATCTTCACTATATTTATAATTGTTATTTTAAATATATTCAAAATATTTTCTCAGGATATTATTTCTGAAAAAAATTACGATGTTTCTTTTGAATACCCGAATGCATTATCAAAACATGTTGTTTTTCCGAGTTATTCTTATAATCAATGTATCAAAACTAATGATAATGGGTTATTATTCGTATTTAGAAATTATTTCAATACAGTTATTGATGATACTATCTACGAATTAACATTTCCCTCAATAGCAAAAATTGATAATGACCTAAATTTGCAATGGTTAACAGAATTAAGAGGTTCAAATAATATTGTAAATCATTCATTAAATTCAATAGATGAAAATATTGAATTATACGGAAGTATCTGTACAAATGGAGAATTTCAATCTGGATGGGGGGGGTGTCATCCAATTGTTTTTGAACTTGACAAATTTGGCAATAAGAAATCGGAAAAATTTAATATTGACGGTTATAGTTTTAGTTACTATATAACTAATTTTCGGATAATAGGAGATTATATAATTACATTATATGGTGACGGGGTAAGAATGTTTTATGATATAATCAATAAAGATACATACGAATTAATAAAAAGAGATACTATTATTGAATATCCAAGAAATAATGAAAATAAGTTAGAAATTGCTTATATCGCTAACGAATGGCAATTTATTGATGAGGATAACATAATAATAATTGGTAATGCTCTTGATAATGAACCAGGACCTCTTAAATTTAAAAGTTTTGCAATGATATACAACAAGTCTGATAAAACATATAAATTTATTAAAAATGAATTATTTGATAACGGAATACAATCATCAGTATTTATGATTATTAATGATACTAAAATAATATTATATAGTAGTTCATACATTATCATTTTGGATAGAGAAACATTATCAGAAATAAGTTCTATTGCGATAGAAGATCTTGGCATTCCAAATTCATTGCATTCTTCATTAGGATCAATCGATATTACAGAGCAGAACGAATTAATACTTAGTATTACAAACTACAATGCAAAAGATGCATATTATTCTGTTATCAAGACAGATATTAATTTTAATGTAATCTGGCGTAAAGACTTTATAAATGATTGTAACTTAATTCCAATACCAAGAGTAAGATCCCTGCCAAAAGGGATTATAGTATTTGCTACACTATGTAATGATTCACTAAAATTAAAAATTTTTAAGGATAACACAGTAGGGGTTTCAGAAGGAATAAATTATAGCGGCAAATTTTTGATTTCACCCAACCCAACATCAGATTTTATCAATATTTCAACTGAAAATAATGAAGGATTACCCACCCGCGAGGTTCAAATACTTAATTTATTAGGACTTGTCGTCTCAAAATCCGAGCTAATAGACGGCAATAATAGAATAGATATTTCCGATTTACCGCGCGGCACATATTTTATAAAAGTGGGTGATAAGGTTGAGAAGTTTGTGAAGATGTAAAAACAACCTCAACCCCCGGCCCCTTCTCCAAAGGAGATGGGGAGGGAAAAAAATAAGTCCTCCTTTCGGAGAGGGTTTGGGTGAGGTAATAATTAAGTTGTCCTACACTTTAAAAGTGTAGGATAACTGGGAAAAGCGCCCCCTTCGACTACGCTCAGGGTACGCACAAAACTTCGTTCATTGAGCGGAGCCGCAATATTATAAATCTTAATTTTTGTATAAATATTAAATAGATATTCATGACACTTCCCCAAAAAGTGAATTAAATACAAAAAGAAAAATATATGTATTTATATCACTGCTGGACCGCGAGCCCGCCTTCGGTACTTATGTACTTGTTTTGATTTATTAAAATATAATAAGAATTGATGCGTCTCTCCGAAGTATCGAAGTATATAGTTTAGAGGTCAAATTGGCTAATTTAAAATTCATTTCCTTTTTTCTCTAAAATATTTTTCTTTAAAATAAAACTTTCTCAGTTATTTACCAAAATTTATTCTAAAAATAAAAAAAATTCTTATCACTCTCAAAAAAATTGAAATTAATCTAAATATAACAGACTATTATAATTATTTTAATTGGAATACAACTGATAACATACTATTTCGAGTTGTTTATTATCGTTTATTTCAGTACCATATATAAAATCATTCTCAAATTGAAATGGAATAAATGAACCATTTACAGAATATGGCGAATTTTTTATCCATTTACCATCATCATCTACAATAATTATCTTTTTATCAATAATTCTATCTTCTGAAAATATATCTTTTTCATTTTCTGGATAAATTTCGTTATAATAACAAATTAATATGTTATTATTTTTATTATTTGCTAATAATGATTTTGTTCTTGTTAAATTCTTTATTAATTGAGTATAATATTCTTTACCTATAAGGTCTAGTATATCAGCTTTTATTGTTCTATAAGTATCATCAAATTTAAATTCTATTACTTTTGTTAAATTTAATTTTGAATCCCATAACTTTATTTTATTAGAAAAATGTTGTAAAGTTATAAAATTATTACTTTCATAATTAAAATCAATTAATTCAGTAAACCATGTTGATAATTTAAATTTATTATAAATAGAATCAGCATTATTGAATGAATTTATGTAATTCCCTTGTTTATCAAATAATAACAAGGTATTATAAGATGAATCAATATAAATATTATTTTTATTTTTAATTTTTGCCCAGCTTTGAAAAGCATTGATTATTTTATTGTATTTTATAGTATAACCACATTTAACTCTATTATCTTTAATTTCTTGATTTAATTCTATCCGAGATATGATCGAATCATTAACAACATCATAAAATATTGCTATATCCTTAAAACCAATTACTGTATTTATAAAACAAAGTACTGAATCTTTAATAACCCATGATAATGAGATATTTGAATAATATGATTTATCAATATTTAATTGCTTTTCTAAGATTTTTTTTGTGATTTTTCCTTCTGAATTTGCAATTAATAATGATGGGCTTCGTAAATTTTTTATATAATATTCATTTTTTGAATGATTATATAGAACATCTATATGTATGCCATTAGATATAACAGCTTTTTCATTATCAATAATTTGTTTTCTAAAAACCTCAATTAAATTATTTGATTTATTCAACTTTTTTTTATCGTTTTCTATATTATTGAAACCCAGTAAAATTTTATTTAAAGTAGAAGTATTTAAATTACCACTACCAATCACAATGCCATCTTTACTTAATCCAATAATTGCTGGTTTTAAACCAATTTTATAGTAAGAATTTAATAAACCAGTATCATCACTAATAACATCAATTTTCCAGCCATTCTCATTTTTTATTTTACTGGCTCCTTCTTCATTTACACCATTTATTATCACATAAATATTAAAATCTTTCTTTACTGATAATTTTTCAATTTCCTTTATGCTTTCATAACAACTTATACAAGAATTTATATCCGTAAAAATATATATTAAATTATTATTACTACTTTTTCTTATTAATTTAACTTTTTCACTATCATCTAATGCACAATAATTGATATCAGTGAAACTATATAGTCGAACAATATTAAATATAGTCATTAATATAATTGATATTTTAAAATTATTTTTTTTCATTTAATATTAAATTATAAAATTAAAATAATTATGGCATCTATGTTGAGTAAATAGAACATAGATGCTATGCTATTTAATAAGTACCAGTAGGTATATATACTGTAAAATATCCCTGAGCATCAGTAATAATACCTTCTAATTCAAATCTAAGATTATTTAGAAATGGTTTTGTAGGGCAATTATCAATAATAATATAATATGTATTGTTAAAGATATAATTTGAAACTGGACGATTAAAAATTATCCAATTATTAGTTGAATCTTTTATCCTTAATTTGATATTATTAATTTTTAACTTTAAAGAATAGATATTATTACTATTTTTAAATAATTCACCTTTACAATAATCTTCACATCTTACCATTTCACAATCAATACCAATCTCATTGCATGCAGATAACTCCGAATCCCAAGAAAGAACTCCTGGTGCATTTACTTCAGGGTCTATCTTAATATGTACCCAACATTCTTCTGGTTCAGCAGTTTCAGGAAACAAATTAAATGGTATTAACAATAATAGAATAATTACATTATTTAATAAAAATTTCTTCATCATTTTTTAACCTCTTATATTTAAAATTAATAAAAAAAAACTCTAAAGTAAATACTTCAAAATATTCAAAACTTCGATGTACTTATATTACTGCTGGACCGCGAGCCCGCCTTCGGTACTTATGTACTTGTTTAGATTTATTAAAATATAATAAGAATTGATGCGTCTCTCCGAAGTATCGAAGTATCGAAGTATCGAAGTATATAGTTTAGAGGTCAAATTGGCTAATTTAAAATTCATTTCTTTTTTTCTCTAAAATATTTTTCTTTAAAATAACAATTTCTCAGTTATTTACCAATTTTTTTTTTAATATTTTTTTATGGTAAATCAAAGTGGTGATTATCTTTTAAAGATGTCCATTCGCCACCCCAACGCCAACCACGCGATTTCAAAAAAATGACAATTTCGTTATCGGAACTAAATGTACCTTTTTTACTAATATCATATTTAGCACCTTTTGGCGAAATCCTGCCGTTACTATAAATAACGGGATTTTGAAATGGATTAATATCTACGGCTCTGCCCGTTGCGTGATTTGAAAGTCGCTTAGTACCCGCAACAAAGCGATAATTAAACGCAGATGAATTATTTTGCTCCATTGATTCATCATCACTCCAATTATATTTGATTATAGGTATCACTTTGTTAATCGGAAAATGTATTTTTTTTGCAATTTTAAACGCTTCGATAATATCATCTTTTGCGGCAATATTTAATACTAATTGCCCTTTGTGTAGTTTATTATCAAAACTATAATACTCAACATCAATTATACATAAAGAATCAAGAATTTCTTTTGGAGCCTTTGTTCCTTTTGTGGCTTCTTCGAAAGTCATATCCGAATCAATAATTATATCGTTTGGTTTTACTATATATATAATAGTAAGAAAAAGAGCAAAAAAACATAATTTTTTCATATATTATTTTTCCTTTGGTGGTGGTGAGCTAAAAAATATTGTTGATGGATTATCATTTAATACGCGTAAAGCATTTTGTAAATCTGAATTTGTTCTATTTAATTGTTCTAATAATTCATTTAAAGAAAATATTGAGGACTCAGCACGCAATGCAACATTTCCAATCATATTTGTTGAGCGCTCCAATGTAGAATCATATTTATCATAAAATTTGTGAACATAAGTATCTAATTGCATTTGCACAATTTGAGTATTTAGACTATTAACAGTACTTTCTAATTTTGCGGCTGTATTTTTAATTTTTTGGCTTGTTTCGTTAAGATTATCAATAGTATTCGAGCTATCCATTTTTTCTAGAACCGAATTAAGATGTTTAGTCGAAGATTTAAGATTTTCCATAATACTCATTAATTCTTTACTTGTAAAAAAGTTTGTCGAACTTTGAAGAAAAGCAATTGTATTTCTATTAATTTCATATCCATTTAAACCCATAAGATTATTCATTACTTTTTCTGCGGCAATTGTAATTTCTTCAAGTCCAGAAGGAGCGGATTTAATTAGTTTATATGGAGGCTCAAAAGATAAATGCGGATACATTTCAGCCATTTCTAAATTTGTTGGATAGTGTAGTTGTAAGAACTTGCCTCCCGCAATACCAGCCATAGCGGGCTGGACCCTCAAACTATCATCAATAGATATACTTTTATCTATTTGAAAAATCACCTCGACTAATTTACCATCAGGCGCTACTTTCAGATTAGTGATTCTCCCGCATGGCACACCTTGATATTTAACAGCCGAACCCGTTTCTAATCCTTCTACAGAAGATTCGAAATAAGTAACATAATAAGTTTGCTCTTTTAATATTTGGCTTGCTCCGAGCCATATAATCATAATAATTAAAATTAACGAGCCAATCATCACAAATAAGCCAATTAAAAAAGAATTAGTATTTTTTTGTTTTCTTTTCATTTTAAGTTCCTCTCAAAAAATTTAAACTGAGGGCTTTCTATTAAAAAAGTTAAATACATTCATATTTTCTTTATAATTTATTAAAAAGTCGGGTGTCCCTTCTGCAAGAATTCCTTTTACATTTTTATCAAGCATAATAATTCTATGCGAAATTGATAAAATACTTGCTAAATCATGAGTTACGATAACAATAGTTTTATGAAATATTCTATTTATTTCGATTATTAATTGGTCTAATGCCGCAGAAGTAAGTGGATCTAATCCAGAAGACGGCTCGTCAAAAAATAATATTTCGGGATCCAGCGCCATAGCTCTTGCGATAGCGGCACGTTTTTTCATACCTCCACTTATTTCAGCAGGATAATAATCTCTAAAACCTTTCAAACCAACAGATGCTAATTTAATATCAATCGCATCATCAATTTCATCATCAGAAAGTTGTGTATATGTTTCCAATACTAATGCTATATTTTCTGCAAGTGTCATCGAAGCGAAAAGTCCACCCGACTGAAACATAACACCAAATTTCTGCAAAATTTGATTTCTTTGTTTATTATCTGAATTTATAAAATCAATACCATTGATAAATATATCTCCTTCTGTGGGAATTTCTAATCCAATCAACTGCCTTAATAAAGAGCTTTTTCCGCAACCACTACCCCCAACAATAACGAAAATTTCACCTTTATTAATATCGAAACTTACATTCTTAAGCACAGTTAAATTTCCATATCTAATCGTTAAATTTCTTACATTTATTATATTATCATTTTTAATCATATTCCAATCGCCTGAAAAATAAATGTAAAAATTGCATCTGATAATATAATAAGAAATACACTTGCAACGACTGATGATGTAGTAGTTTTACCAACAGCATCAGCGCCACCTCGAACATTTAGCCCTTTGTAACAACCCAAAGAGGCAATTAAAAATCCAAAAATTACACTTTTAAATAATCCCGTAAAAATATCATATAGCGATAAAACAGATTGCATTCTTAATAAATAACCTGAACTTGTAACATCGAGCGTAGTAAGTGCAGAAATTAGTCCACCTGCCATTCCAACAATATTGCATATCAATACAAGCAAAGGCATAGAAATTGTTACAGCTAAAATTCTAGGTAAAACTAGAAAATCAATACTATCAAAACCCATTGTATTTAGTGCGTCTATTTCTTCTGAAACCTTCATAGTTCCAAGTTCAGCCGCAAATGCCGAACCCGAACGTCCAGCTACTAAAATTGCAACCATCAATGGGGATAATTCTCTTGTTAATGATATTCCGACCAAATCAGCAATATACCCATCAGCACCAAATTGTTTCAATTGTAATGCACCTTGGTACCCCGTAATCAAACCAATCAAAAATACAATCATAACTGTAATAGGCAGTGCATAAACGCCAGACTGAGTAAAATGTACTGGAAAATCACTCCATCTCATTCTTAATGGATGAATAAACAGACCAAATAATTTCTTAGATAATTCCCCAGAAAAACTTATAAAATTATAAACATCATAATAAATATTTATAACTCTATCGCCTAAACTCTGAAAAGCACTTCTAAATCTCGATAAATCACTATGAAAAGCAATTTCATTATCAACACTTGTATTTAATAATGAAATTATAGTATCAATATCTTCTGATGAGTTTATTATTTCAAAATTTAGATTATTATTTTTACAATAAATTGATATTTTTTTTAAGAATATTATTAAATATGTATCAAAATTGCTTTGCTTAGAAAAATCAATATTAATACTATTATAATTATTATATGAATTAATATTTTTTATAATATCAATATATTTTTTTGAATTTGAATATAGTAAAGCCACTTTTGGAGTAATTATTAATTTATCATCAATAATTTCCAAAGAATAATTTTCACTATTATCAATATTACTTTTCATTAATAAAACATTTTTAAAATTCTTATCAAAATATAACTCAATTTAACAATTTTTTTTCTTTATATAACGATATATGTTTATCTTTATACTTTATTTAATAACATTTATTAAAAAATTTATTAAAAAATGAATATTCTTATAGCAACTTCCGAAATAGCACCATTTGCAAAAGCGGGTGGACTTGCAGATGTAGTATCATCATTAGCCATCGAATGGGCAAAACTTGGCGAAACTCCAATAGTAATTTTACCTAAATATGGATTTATTGATATTTACAAATATGCTTTTGAGCCGACTGAACACACAATTATCGTTCCTATGGGACAATGGTTCGAATATGCAAGATTATGGCAGGGATTTTTACCTAATAGCGGAGTTCCAATCTATTTAATAGAGCATAATATTTATTTTGATAGAAATGGAATTTATGGTGATCCCAATGAATATAATGATAATGATCGCCGTTTTATATTTTTTAGTAGAGCAATATTCGAAGTTGCTAAAATACTTAATTTTAAACCAGATATTATTCACGCACACGATTATCATACAGCATTTTGTATGGCATTTTTGAAATCTTATTATATACACGATCCATTATTTAAAGAGTGTGCAGGCGTATTTACTATTCATAATCTTGCATATCAAGGAAAATTTAATCCAGAGAATGCATTGATGTACTCGGGCTTTGGTATGAAAGAATTTTACCCGGGTTCTTGGTTCGAGAAATATGGCACTGTTAATGCAATGAAAACAGGAATTATGTTTGCAGATAAGATTACAACTGTAAGCCCAACTTACTCTCGGGAAATAAGATATCCATATTTTAGTGAGGGACTTCAAGATGAATTAAACCAACGCGGAGCTGATTTAATTGGAGTTCTAAACGGTGTAAATTATGATGAATGGAATCCAGAAATTGATAATGAAATTTTTGAAAAATATTCTATAAATGAATTTGACAAAAAATATAACAATAAAAAGCAATTTTTATTCGAACACGGTTTTACTAATGAAGATGACCTTGATTTACCATTAATATCAATGGTTACACGACTTACCGAACAAAAGGGAATTGATTTATTAGCAACAAAACTCGAATATTTCCTTCATAAATATAAATTCCGTTTTGCTTTGCTTGGTTCAGGCGAAAGAAGATATACAGATTTTTTCCATTATATAGCTTGGAAATATCCTAAATTAGCTATTATAGATATTGGATATAATAATAATTTATCACATAAATTATTCGCCGCTTCTGATTTCTTTTTAATGCCATCACGTTTCGAACCCTGCGGTCTAACACAAATGTATTCTATGAAATACGGTACAATTCCAATTGCTCGAATTGCGGGTGGTTTAGCAGATACGATTATGGAGTATAATTATGAAAATTCTCAAGGTTCAGGATTTCTATTTTGGCAATATAATGCTGATGATTTCAGTTATGCAATCGAAAGAGCTTTACAAATTTACAACAATCAGCCGCATTGGAATAATATTCGTAGAAATGCAATGGCAAATAATTTTTCATCAGAAAAATCAGCATTAGATTATATAGAAGTATTTAATTGGGCACACGAAAAAATCAAATAAATTATGATTAAAAGAGCGGCTAATACTGTGCAGGTTCATATCGCAACTTATTCAGAAGAATATAGCGATTATAAATTTCTTATTTTGAAGCGAAGCCAAAAAGAAAAAATTTATCCGGGTATTTGGCAAGTTATCACAGGCACGATGAACGATAATGAAACGGCTATCGAGACTGCTTTACGTGAAACTAAAGAAGAAATTGGATTAGAACCAATCAAAATTTGGACTATTCCATATATTTCACAATTTTTCTCCGTGAAAACAAATATTATACATTCAGCTCCAGTATTCGGAATGCTAATTAAAGAAAATGATAAAATTAAATTATCAGATGAGCATGATAATTATTTGTGGCTACATCTTGATTTAGCTTTGGAAAAGCTTGTATTGCCCTCTCATAGAGAAGCATGCAAAATTTTTTATGAATATATACTTTTAACTGAATTAGGAGATATTTTTCAAATCTAATTTGTTAATTATCATAGAATTACTTTATATTGCTTTTAAAACAAATGAAGCTTCCATCGTAAAATAATCTTGGATAATTGGAATTTTTGATAAAAAATTCATTTTTATTGTCGGCAATCCAAATTTCATTTTAAATACGGGTCTAAAAAAATAATAATCTTCTTTAACAATTTCAAAACCAGAATTTTTTACAGCATTTTGAAATTTTTTAGGAGACAATTGAATATCAATCAATCTAACAACTTCCTCTATATCTTGCTCACGTCCACTTTTTATCAAATTTTTAAAGATATTTTGAGGTAATAAATGAATAAAGGGAAGTTTACTTAAAATATTTCCAGACAAAGTATGTTGATGACCACCATAAGGAGATTTATACGGTGGAAATGTAACAAACAAAAAGCCATCTTTTCTAATTACTTTACGAATATTTTTTAAAGCAATCGAAGTATCATCAAGATGTTCGATAACATCACGCAAAATTGCAAGATCATATTTATTTCGCCATTCTTCGGGTGGCTCACCATAAATAATATCATTATTTACAAAATTTACATCTAAACCAATGATTTTTGTGATTTTATCACCCATATCAAGACGCGACTGAACAATATCAGTACCAATACAATTTTTAGCACCTTTATCTGCCAATGCATGCAATACGCCACCTTCAGCAGAACCTATCTCAATAACAGAATCGCCAGATTTGAAAAATAAATTTTTACTAAGGAATGGAACTATAATTTCTCTACCTAAATCATACATATATCCCCAATAATATTTATAATTTTCGGGAATATCACTATCAAAAATTAGAGAACGTAATTTGTCGGTCATCTTTTACAAAAAAATTGATTAATTTTGTATTTTACGAATTGATAAAATAAAAATTGCTATAAAAAAATGAAAATTGCTTATCTATCAACATTTTATCCCTTTAGAGGTGGAATTGCACAATTCAACGCATCATTATTTAATGAATTAAACAATAATAATGAAATAATACCATATACATTTACATTGCAATATCCAAATTTTCTATTTCCGGGCGAAACTCAATATGTTCAGGAAAATGATAATGCAACAAAAATAAATTCAATACAAATATTAAATTCGATAAATCCATTTTCTTATATTAAAACCGCTAAAGAAATTAAAAAAAATAATTTCGATTTATTATTAACAAAATTTTGGATGCCATATTTCGCACCATCTTTAGGATATATTGCAAAAAAAATTAAAAAAAATACCGTATCAATAAGCATTTTGGATAATGTAATACCACACGAAATGAGATTGGGTGATTTGCAATTAATAAGGTATTTTTTAAATCGAAATGATGGATTCGTTGTAATGAGTGAAACTGTTAAAAACGATTTATTAAAATTAAAGCCAAACGCTAAATTCATATATCATCAGCATCCTCTTTATGAACATTTCGGTAAAATTATTAAAAAAAATGAAGCACGTGAAAAATTAAATTTACCAAAAGATAAAATAATATTGCTATGTTATGGTTTTATTCGAGATTATAAAGGATTAGATTTAGCAATACAAACTATTGAAAAATTAAATGACAATTATCACCTTGTGATAGCTGGCGAAGTATATGGAACTTTTAATAAATATTCCGAATTAATCAATTCATTAAATGTAAGCAATAAAATTAGCAAGCATTTACACTATATTAGTGATAAAGAAACAGCTTTATTTTTCTCAGCGGCAGATATTTGTCTTCTTCCATATAAATCCGCAACTCAAAGTGGAATTATAGCAAGTTCATTTAATTTTGATTTACCTGTTATAGCTACGCGTACGGGAAGTTTAGCTGAAATGATTGAGCCATTCGATAATGGAATTATTGCAGATGGAATTAATCCAAATTCAATTAAAGATGCGATTTTAAAATTTGACAATTTTAAAAAAGATTATTTTACAAATAATATTAAGAAATATAAGAAAATAGCAACTTGGGACAATTTAGCAGTTGCTATTACAAATTTTGCAAAGGAATTAAAAAAATAAATGAATAATTTTTGGCAAGAATCAAAAGAGAAGTTTATCGCTTTAGCACCAATGGAAGATGTAACAGATACAGTTTTTCGAGAGATTGTATTAAGTATTTCAAATAGCAATTATTTAAATGTATTATTTACTGAATTTACTTCAATAGACGGATTATGCCACCCAATTGGAAAAGATAAAGTAAGCCACAGATTATTAATAAGCGAAACAGAAAGAAAACTCTTAAAAGAAAAAAATGTAAAAATTATAGCACAAATTTGGGGTTCTGAACCGGAAAAATTCAAAAAAGCCGCTGAAATAATTAATAACGAATATGAATTTGATGGAATTGATATAAATATGGGCTGTCCCGTTAAAAAAATTGTAAAACAAGCCTCGTGTTCTGAATTAATTAAATATCCCGAACTTGCAAAAGAAATTATATTAGCAACTAAGGAAAATTCAAAAATACCCGTATCTGTTAAAACACGTACAGGAATCAAGGAGCATAATACAGAATCTTGGATTGGAAATCTTTTAGAAACAAATCCCGATTGTATAATATTACATTGCAGAACTCAAAAAATGATGAGTGATTATCCCGCAGAATGGGGTGAAATAGAAAAAGCAGTAAAAATTAGAAATAGTCGAAATTATAAAACGAAAATTATTGGTAATGGAGATATTAGTTCGATTAATGACGCGTTCGAAAAAATTATAAAATATAATATCGAAGGTGCTATGATTGGTAGAGGAATTTTTAAAAATCCATGGATATTCAATAATGACAATATATATAAATCTCCAGAAGATAAATTAGAATTATTATGGAAGCATGTAAATTTATATTGCGATACTTGGGGTGAAGAAAAAAGTTTTGCAATAATGAGACGATTTTTAAAAATTTATACTTATGATTTTTACGGAGCATCTGAGATACGTGCAAAAATGATGGAAACTAGGTCAAGAGAAGATGTATATACGATTTTAAAAGAATTAAATCAATATAATTTAAATCTATAAAAAAAAGCCTGACAACAATATCAGGCTTTTTTAAAAAATAGCTTGGCAACGACCTACTCTCCCACAAGGCTGCCCAAGCAGTACCATCGGCCCAACGAAGCTTAACTACTCTGTTCGGAATGGGAAGAGGTGTACCCTTCGCGGCAAAGTCACCAAGCAAAAAATAATAATGAATTGTTGATGTAAAGAAAATAATTATAAAAATAACAAGCTGAACGACTTTGGTATACTAACCAAAGAGATTCGTAAAGCCCATGGATTATTAGTACTTCTCGGCTGAATGTATTACTACACTTACACCTGAAGCCTATCAACCAAGTAATCTACTTGGATCCTTAGAGATACTTAATCTTGGGGTAGGTTTCGTTCTTGAGATGCTTTCAGAACTTATCCTTTTCGGACATGGCTACTCTGCAATGCCACTGGCGTGACAACAGATACACCGTAGGTCCGATCACTCTGGTCCTCTCGTACTAAGAGCGGCTCCCCTCAAGTATCTTACGCCCGCACTGGATAGGGACCGAACTGTCTCACGACGTTCTGAACCCAGCTCGCGTACCGCTTTAATTGGCGAACAGCCAAACCCTTGGGACCTTCTCCAGCCCCAGGATGCGATGAGCCGACATCGAGGTGCCAAACCTTGCCGTCGATGTGAACTCTTGGGCAAGATCAGCCTGTTATCCCCAGCGTACCTTTTATCCTTTGAGCGACGGCCCTTCCACACGGAACCGCCGGATCACTAAGACCTGCTTTCGCATCTGATCGACTTGTAAGTCTCACAGTTAAGCTACCTTATACCTTTATACTCTACGCACGATTACCAACCGTGCTGAGGTAACCTTTGTAAGCCTCCGTTACAATTTAGGAGGCGACCGCCCCAGTCAAACTACCCGCCTAACACTGTCCCCGAGGATCCACTCCTCCGGGTTAGAATCCGATTACAACAAGGGTGGTATTTCACCAATGACTCCACAAAGCCCACAAGCTCTGCTTCACAGTCTCCCACCTATCCTACGCATGTTATAACCAAACCCAATATTAAGTTATAGTAAAGGTGCATGGGGTCTCTCCGTCCAAGTGCGGGTAACCGGCGTCTTCACCGGTACCACAAGTTCACCGAGCTCGCGGTCGAGACAGTGCCCAGATCGTTACACCATTCGTGCAGGTCGGAACTTACCCGACAAGGAATTTCGCTACCTTAGGACCGTTATAGTTACGGCCGCCGTTTACCGGGGCTTCAATTCAGAGCTTCGCTTTCGCTAACCCCTCCTTTTAACCTTCCGGCACCGGGCAGGTGTCACACAATATACATCCTCTTAACGAGTTAGCATTGTGCTGTGTTTGTGTTAAACAGTCGCCTGGGCCATTTCACTGCGGCCTCATTTCTGAGGCACCCCTTCTCCCTAAGTTACGGGGTCAATTTGCCGAGTTCCTTAACCGCGACTCACCCGAGCGCCTTAGTATACTCAACCCATCTACCTGTGTCGGTTTGCGGTACGGTCACCATATATCGCTTTTCTTGGCAGTATAGAGCTCTAATGGAATAGCCATTAATCCACTAGAACATTTCTACTGCGTCACTTTTATTAATATGGTGGTTCAGGAATATTTTAATTTTGCCTGATTACCATCGACTACGCCTTTCGGCCTCGCCTTAGGAGCCGACTAACCCTGAGTTGACGAACAGAGCTCAAGGAAACCTTAGACTTTCGGCGTTAGGAATTCTCATCCTAATTATCGTTACTTATGCCAACATTTGCGCTTCTGTACGCTCCAGCATAGCTCACGCTACACCTTCACCGCATACAGAATGCTCCCCTACCAATCATTATATGATTTCTAGACTTCGGTGAAATGCTTAGTCCCGAGTATTGTCGGCGCTGAATCGCTCGACCAGTGAGCTATTACGCACTCTTTAAATGAATGGCTGCTTCTAAGCCAACATCCTGGCTGTCACTGCAACTCAACATCCTTTATCTATTAGCATTTACTTGGGGACCTTAGTCGTAGATCTGGGTTGTTTCCCTCTCGGGCGTGAAACTTATCTCACACGCCCTCACTCCCGTAAAACATGTTTTTGGAATTTGTGGTTTGTCAGGGGTCGGTACCGGTATAACGGCCCTAACCCTATCAGAGCCCTACCTCCAAGACACTATTACGAGGCTGTACCTAAATACATTTCGGGGAGTACGAGCTATAACCGAGTTTGATTGGCCTTTCACCCCTATCCACAGTTCATCTAAATGGTTTTCAACCCAAACTAGTTCGGACCTCCACGTAGTGTTACCTACGCTTCATCCTGACCATGGATAGATCACACGGTTTCGCGTCTGCCGCTGCATACTATTCGCCCTATTCAGACTTGCTTTCGCTACGAGTTCGTATCTGAGATACTTACCCTTGCATGCAACGAGCAACTCGTTGGCTCATTAAGCAAAAGGCACGTGGTCACTTATCGCTCCCACCGTTTGTAAGCATACGGTTTCAGGTTCTATTTCACTCCCTTCTTAAGGGTTCTTTTCACCTTTCCCTCACGGTACTGGTACACTATCGGTCACAGAGGAGTATTTAGCCTTGGAGGGTGGTCCCCCCGGTTTCCCGCAAAATTCCACTTGCTTCGCGGTACTCAGGATTCCTTTTGTCCATCTCTAGATTTCGCTTACAGGATTATCACCTTCTTTGATTGGCCTTCCCATGCCATTCTGCTATCTATCAATGTAACGTATTAAGGTCCTACAACCCCGAAGTGCGTACACTTCGGTTTGGGCTTTTCCCGTTTCGCTCGCCGCTACTCAGGGAATCTCATTCGATTTCTTTTCCACCGGGTACTAAGATGTTTCAATTCTCCGGGTTAGCTCCTTTCGGTGATAGAACATTACTTCTATCGGGTTGCCCCATTCGGAAATCTACGGATCACAGCTTATTTCCAGCTTCCCGTAGCTTATCGCAGGTAATCGCGTCCTTCATCGCCTCTCTGTGCCAAGGCATCCACCGTATGCCCTTTATATCTTAACGAATTTCTTTGGTTGAATACACCAAGCCGTTCAGCTTGAATATATTTCTATTTTTTGACTATCTCTTTAATAATTACTTGAATAAAGACTTTCTCTACATCTGAGATAAAGTAAATTTATCTCCAATTCAATTTTCAAAGTACAATTTTGTGGACCCTAACGGGATCGAACCGTTGACCTCCAGAATGCAAATCTGGCGCTCTCCCAGCTAAGCTAAGGGCCCGGCAATATGTTAAGAGTAATAACCTTTATAAGTGGGCCTGAGTTGATTTGAACAACCGACCTCACGCTTATCAGGCGTGCGCTCTAACCAACTGAGCTACAAGCCCATGTTTGCAGGGGAACCTCTTAGCTATTGTTGATTTACTGTAATCAACCGAGCAAAAGACCCAAAAACAAAGAACAATTTAGTTCATTGAAAGCAGGAAGTATAGAAATTAACATGCCTTGTTTTTTAATGTTTCTAACAAGAAACTCTTTAAAGGAGGTGATCCAGCCGCACCTTCCGATACGGCTACCTTGTTACGACTTAGCCCCAGTCACTGATTTCGCCTTAGACGTTATTGCTAACGGCTTTGGGCGCCCCCAGCTTCCATGGCTTGACGGGCGGTGTGTACAAGGCCCGGGAACGTATTCACCGTGGCGTGCTGATCCACGATTACTAGCGATTCCAGCTTCATGGAGTCGAGTTGCAGACTCCAATCCGAACTGAGACAGGTTTTAGGGATTTCCTCCACCTTGCGGTATTGCCCATTGTACCTGCCATTGTATTACGTGTGTAGCCCCGGACGTAAGGGCCATGATGACTTGACGTCATCCCCACCTTCCTCACCACTTGCGTGGGCAGTCTCCTTAGAGTGCCCAGCTTGACCTGCTGGCAACTAAGGATAGGGGTTGCGCTCGTTGCGGGACTTAACCCAACACCTCACGGCACGAGCTGACGACAGCCATGCAGCACCTGTACGGCGGCGTCTTGCGACGCGGCGATATCTCTACCGCCTTCCCCCGTATGTCAAACCCAGGTAAGGTTCCTCGCGTACCATCGAATTAAACCACATGCTCCACCGCTTGTGCGGGCCCCCGTCAATTCCTTTGAGTTTCACCCTTGCGAGCATACTCCCCAGGCGGTGCACTTACCACGTTCGCTCCGGCACCGA
>JARKQC010000197.1 GCA_029974985.1 Bacteroidota bacterium
ATCAAATTAAACTCACATAAACTAATTTTCCCATTGGATTAATTGTAAATTCATTAGTATATAATTAAACATTAATAATAAACTATCCACTCATTATTATGGCCATTTTTTTATTTTCATTGAAAAACCTAACTCAAAACTCCTTCTAATCATTTTATTCTCCGAATAAAATACAAACAAAAACTTAGCCCGTCCCTAACAATTTATTACTTCTCCAACAAAATTCTGATGGAAAATACTTAAGTATTAACTTATCCTACTAATTTTCCTTGTTATATCCTTAAAAATAAGGCGTAATACCCCAAATCTTTATATAATCATGAGTGACAATTAATGATAATTATAAAAACCGGCTCCGGCGTTCTTATGGTTAGTTTAGAGTTATAAAATGATATAAAACATTAAAAAAATGATTAAATAAATTAGTTTTTATTAGAGTTAGTAAAAAAAATTAGTTTGTGTTTATTCTTTTTCTGTAAATAGTTTAATTGATGTGAAAACCAGTAAACCCCCTAATAATATTTTTAGTAATTGTGAAGGGGCATATATAACTAAGAACGCACCAATTGAAGCACCGATTATGGAACTTATACCCATGGGCACGACTAAAGAGGAAATTTCTGATTTTACTGTGTACATTTTATTTTTAGCATGTCTGGTGATTCCTACAATCATGGTTGGTAAGCTAATGAGTAAGCTCATGGTACCGGCCAATTTGACATCTATTCCGAATATTAAAATTAGTATGGGGATGATAACTTCTCCACCAGCTACTCCTAAAAGGCTACTAATAATCCCGATTAGTAGTCCACATAATACGGCTACAATAAATTCAATATAAAAGTTATTGAAGGCTATTCCCATAGAACCAAATGTGATAAAGCTTTCAGTTATTAACAACAATCCCATGATAAGGAGAAGGATTAACAATACTTTTTTGAATAAAACATCGGATATTCTAGTTAATAATCCAATTCCATAATAAGCTCCGGTAATAGAACCAATGATAATAGCAACCATTAAAATTACTTGAGGATAAATAAGAGAAATGTCGAAGTTGTTTATCCTAAAATAAGCTGCGGAAACAACAGTAATTAAACTAATTAACATATTCAGAGCCACGGCTTTCTTAGCAGGTTTACTAAAAGTCTTTAATAAAAAGGGTAGTCTAAACTCAGCCCCACCAAGACCTATTAAGCCACCTAAGCAGCCAATAGGCGCGCCTATGATAAATGATAAAATTCCAGTTTTTTTATTATCCATTTTATCTCCATAGAATTATGTTTTAAGTGGAGTTTGTAAAACGAGTTATATATACTATCACCACGTTTAAGTATCGTTACATTCTACGAATTCGCAGTGCAGAATTAGGCTCCCTATTAGTTTCGTTATTTGCAGCTATCGCGAAGTGAAAAAAATGAAGGCAGCCCTATTGATGTCCTTCTCTCAATACGATAATATTGTTAGTTAATTGTTCATTGAGACGTTTAAATTTATCATTTTCTTCTTTTAACTGTTCATTACTTTTTACCAGGGCTTTGATTATTTTAATGTATTTGTTGCAATGATAATAATCAAGTTTCATGTAGTATATGATTGATGATAAAGGTGTTCGATGCTGCCTTTGCTTAAAACATGCACGTATTCATCTACGGAAAAATCCTCCAGAATCAACTTGTTAGTGGCAATATACAAACCATTTTGATCATAGGTTATTTTACCTGCTCCATGTCTTTGTTTATGTTTTGGTGGCTTCTCTGGTTTTGTTAGAAATTCATTTTCATACTCTCTTTCATTCATGAAGATCACTCCTCAATAATAGTAGTTTATTTATACGAAAAAGTATTATACAATATAAAAATAGGTTTTTTAAATAGTATAAATGGAACTCAAATTCTTCAAATGAGGTGATATTATGGAACATATACCCGTAATCTCTAGTAACCTACGATCTGTAGGATATGATCCTGATTCATTAACGTTAGAAATAAAATTCCGCAGTGGTAGACTTTATCAGTACTACAATGTTCCAGTGGTTATATATGAAGGATTGATGTCAGCAGGATCTCATGGGGAATACCATCATCAAAATATAAA
>JARKQC010000208.1 GCA_029974985.1 Bacteroidota bacterium
CTAACTCAGGATCCTCTCCACGTAACAAGGATAAAACTATTTCAACCTTGATTTTCGATGTAATATTCTTTCTCTTTTCCATAGCAGTTGTAAAAATAACTTTTATTTTTTACTGCTCGGTTTTTTTGAGGGCTAATATAGATTTTTGTTTTGTAGTATAGGTATTTGTCTTTTTCATTTTCTTTTGGGAAAGCCAATGATAAAAGTAACTGTCGATTGGAAGGATTATTAACATTAACATTAAAATCTTCTATTTCCATTTCTTCTATTTTTCCGCAACCTGACGAACGATCCCCTCCAATTCCATTACATATCATTAAATCAAGTGTTTGATAAAAAATATTTTCATCATCTTTTGAAAGTTGATCATTCAGATCCAATAAAAAATACCAATTTACTGCCACTTCTTCTGATCCCATAATCATGATATCTGTTTGAGAATACAACCTTCCTTCTTCTTTATCATCTTTATTTATTTCATCTGTATGTATTTTTACTTTTTGCAAATCCACTTTTTCGAAAAGGCTAAAAATTGGTTCATCTTTCTCAAATTCTTTTTTTAAAAACACACATTGACTATTTGGCATCAGGCATTCATCCCTAAACCATTTTTCAGGAATTATGCCATTTTCATAAATACCTTTAGAAATAAATTTTACTTTCTTTAGGGCTTTATGGTCGATATGTTCATTTAGCTCTATCAAATTTAATGAAATAGGTTTAGGTAAAAGATAAAGGTATTTATCCGTATTCTTTTGTTTTATACAATAAAAAGCAGAAGAAAATCGAATCTTTCCTTCCCCAAACAAATGTCTGAAATCGTTCAATTTTTCCGGATAAATTTTTGACATTGCAGAAATGAAAGCGCCGAACAATACATCCGAATGAATATATTCTGCCGTATTATACAAAACAGTATCTTGATTATCGGAATATTCACCCAAATGGAAACGGCTCCCTTGTCGACATTTAAGAATTACTGCTTTCATGAATTTTGTAAGTTTTAGGTTTGCCGATCGTATAATTTATCTTCACTTTTCCATAGCCCCGCGTACCATTGCCTCCTAAATAGTCGTCTTCAAGCAGAGAGAAAGCCTGTTTGAGCAATTCAATCATTTCTTCCTTATTGTCACCTTCATAAACATCCATAATAATTTCAAAATCAAAAATAGCATCAACCGGTACTCTTTCCATTTGACGGGGATGTTGAGCTTTTCCGCTTTTCCGGTCGATTACATTCTCATATTTTTCTTCTGTAAATTCTGTGGATAAAGTGGCTCCTTTAAAAGTTTTTTCAAATTGTTCTTCATTTAAATAAGCATCTCTAAAAATCAAGCGAGATATTTGCGGTTCTTTTTCTTGAATATTTTTTGCTTCATCTTTATTCTTTCCCTGATAACCGAAAAGTTTCTGAATCTCAACAGGATCCTCATGTTCATTTTTAGAATTGCTGTTTTTCTTTACTAATAATGAGCGTAATTTTCCTTTCAAGGAACTGCCGGGAATGAACGGAACGCCTTTTGGAGTTTTAATGACAATATTGTCCATTCCTCCGATTTCGATAGAACTTTTTGAGCCGCCAATATGCAAACCTGTGAGAGCGATGATTGTCCCAGTAATGGCAATTTTTTCTTGTAATTTCATAATCTATTGATTTTAAAAGAATAATTTAATTTTAAGCATAAAATTTATGATAAGCTACGATAGCTTCCATCGTTTTTTTGAATGATTCTAATTCTTTTTCCGTATTTACTTGTTGAATTAAAAGGTCGATAAAAGCCATGAATTCTTTAGCTTTAGCTTTTTCTTTATCCTGTCTGGCAGCAACATAAGCTAAATGGGGTCGAATTAACTTTAAATCTCCCACAGATTGGATTTTTACTATTTCGTTATAAACATTTCGTAGTTGACTGGTAGTTACGCTTTCAGCATAGTTCTTTACAAATTTTTCTATTTTTTCAAAAACCTTGTCTAATTGTTGGCTTTCTTGCAAATTAAGGAGATCTTTAAATACAGTTTCATCAGAATTATCCAAAAATATTTTTTTGGCCTTATTTGCTAATACTGGTAAGCTATCTTTCTCATTCTTTTTATCTTGTGAGAAAGATTTGTTTTGGTAATTCGGTTGCTGACTCATAATATTTTCTTTTTTAATGGTTTTACATTCATTAATCAATATTTTTAATTAGTAATTCTGTCCATCTGGCAGCGATAGGAAATATGGCAGGATTGGTTAAAGTCGATTTATCTACTTTTGTTTTATTGGCCATTAAATCACTTAACAAAGCTTCTGAATAATTTTTGAAGAATTTATCCAATTCTTTTTTGTTCTCTTCTGTTTTTGCATTGCGCAAATAATATTTCAAACGATATACTTTAGGAAAGTCTATTTCATTCCTTTTCTTGATTTTATCCTGCAAACTTCTGAAACCAATTTCTGAGGAACCAATTCTGTGGAGTAAAGCTTTAGATTCACCTTTTTTGAGAATTAAATCTTTTAAAAAAATGACCATTTCAGAAATTCTCTCAAATTCTTTCCAGGTGACGCATTCACCAAACACGCTAATTCTATTTTTACCTTCCTTTTTTGCCAAATCAAGCATATCATCTACCTCTTCGGCTAATCGTATCATTGGAAATTTTGAATGAACTACGATTAATCCAGCTGAAATAGTAATGTCATCTTCTTTTTGTATAATGTTTTTTCTCCAGTTTTTTTGAGCGCTATCAAATGCCGAATGAATGGCCAAAGTAATTTCAAATATTTTATCCCAAGCTCCTATAATAAAAGTGTCATCACCTCCAGCAAAAACCGGATAAATTTCTCCATTTTCAATATAAGGTTTCAATATGTCAGTATACAAGGTTACTGAGAAAAAATTTTCTATAGCTTGTGATATTTTTCTATATTCATCTTTATTCCTATTCATAAAAAGTTTGCCTAAATTATCTACATCCATTTTTAATGCGGCCAGTTTTTCGTCCGCTCCTCTTAAATAGGCTTTTCGAGCAATTTCATCAAAATCTATAATATTCCCATCTTTATCAATTGGAAATTTATTTAGAAGATTGTTTTTTAGAAGTATAGAAAATTCGTTTTGTTCGTCAAAAGCTAATGAGAATTTTCTAATTGAAATAAATTTCTTTTTATCATATGAAGAAATTGAAAAAGAGTTTGATTTTTTAAGTTGGTTGGATAAATCATTCCAATCAATATTTTCTGAAGACTCAAGAGTGCTAAAATTTAGTTTACGCTTAAATTTTTCTTGATTTAGTAATTTCCCAAGTTGTTTGTTTTGAAGATCAAAATTATTGTCATTTGCTTTCACATAAGCTACAAATGGATAGATGTCTTTTTCGAGAAAACAGTTTTGAAATTCTTCGATTTTCCTTTTCAAATCCGCCTCATTTGCTGTAAGATACATTAAAAGATTACCACCTCCATTGTAAATTATTTCAATTGCATCTGCAGAAAAATTATCTTTTAAAAAACTTTCTGCAAAATAAGTTAAGGCATAAACGTAAAAGGAACGTCCTTTTAAGTTTTTTGAAGCTCCATCCGAAGGTATATCAAAAATAAAATTTTGAATTCCTGAGAGGTCAACTTTCAATAAAAATTTATCAGAATCTTTTTTATATTCCATATTCAAAATGTTTTTTATAAAACTTATATTTCTTCCTCTTCCACATAACAAAAATCGTAGTAACTGCAATTCTTGCAAATTTTCGAATGAATCACCGGAGGGCAATCATCGGATTGAATAATTTCAGTAATCTCCTTCTCCATTTCAGCAATTTTCCGTCGGTCGACATCAGTCAATTCCACTTTGGTAGTTTGACGAAGCGTCGGGTATTCCAACAATCCGCTGACATCCTTCATCCCGTTGCGTTCCAGCACGTATATGTAATATTTCACTTGCCAGATATGCGCCTCTTCCACTTTGTCTGAACGCTTAATCTCATGAATCACTTTATTTCGAGCATCATAATAATCGATTTTTATCCCGTCAATTTCCACTTCTTCATATCGCTCCGAACGTTGCGGATAACTCGTTTCGTGAATCAGCTTACCATCATACACCAAGTCGCTGGTATCCTCCATATTGATTCCGTTTGCAAACAGCCACAATTTTCGTTTGCATACTTGATAATAGTTGAAATGAGTTCCGGTCATAATCGGGAATGAGTAAATCGTTGTGTTGATTATTTTTTCTTCAAAATATTTTTATACATCCGATTAAAATCTGCAGCTTCTTCGGCAAAATTATATTCTTGGGGGTTCCATTCTTCATCCGATTCTAAGCCCAGCCATTCAAGCATTTC
>JARKQC010000220.1 GCA_029974985.1 Bacteroidota bacterium
ATAATATAACTTGTTGTTCATACTATATAAAGGTTTCGGTATATAGAAATAATCAAAGTTTAATATTTAGATATTAAAGCTTTGTTTTAAAAATAATCTTTAATTATTAGTTGAAAATTTTAAAAAACTTTTAAAAAAAGCATATAGTTGTATATTTTATATCTAGGCTAATTTTTATTTGATATATTCATCTTAAATAATTGTTTCATTTTAAATAACTTTATTTTGTAATTAATTAATAAATAACCACTTTTCCTACTTTTTTCTGAATTATTATATTTACTAATTTTTCAGGGTAATTTGAATCATTTAATCTAGATATTCATTTTTTTCTTTAAAAGTCATTTTACTGAATTTGTAAAATTTTCAATATTTTCACAAGAGAAATTCATACTTTATATCAATAGTTATGTATCTGTGATTCAAATTCATAATTGAAATCTTTTCAATCTATTTGCAGACCTATATTCAAACTATACACTATATAAAATGAATATTCATTAAATAATCAATATTATAATAATTATTATTATAATTCCTATAATTGATATGAGTTTATTTTTTCATATAATAAAACATATTAGAATGTAAAATTTTATTATTTTATATATCAAAAAGAAAAAAGAAAAATTCTTAGTATATAAATTAAAGTATATTATATAATTATTTATATAATCATTCTGTATATATGACTACTTTTCCAGTGCTATTTTGGATAATTATTTCTATTGATTTTTCAGGGTTATATGAATCGTTTGTAGCATACCATATTTGAAATCCATCGCTTGGATCAAATTCAATAATATCTCCATATCCTTTAGATGAAGCTAATTTCTCAATATAACTAATTTTTTCATCTGGAGTCATAGTTTTAAAATTTGAAATTATATCAACTTTTCTCCATTTTCAAAATGTTCTTTAAAAGAAATAGACTTTGTCATCACTGATGATCCTGAACCACTTCCAGTTTGTAATGTGAGATTATTAGACATAATGACAAATATCGATGAAAAAATTGTTATAATAATTATTAATATTATAATTAAATTTTTATTTTTCATATTATCAAATTCAGTTTATTTAAAGTATACATTGATTGTATAATGATATTTCCATCCATATGCATAGGGAGTTGATGCTAAAAGTATAATTTTAGTTCCTTTAGTATCTGTTGGCAAAACGAGAGCAGTTCCAGCTGATGTTGTTATATAATTTTTAGTACTTTTCACACTACTTTTAAAGCCAAAAGTTCCAGAAATAAATCCATAAAGAAACACTTTGTTAGTAAGTTTTGTAAATTTGAGTTGCATTGTCGCATACCATTTTGTAGGATTATTTAATTTAAAATCTACTTTATATGCTTTTAATCCCACAGGATATAGGTAACAGTATTGTGAATCAGTATAATAATCCCCACCAACTAATTTTAGTAATTTATTTTTTGATACTTCTTTATTTTCTGTAAATTGCTTGTTATATTTATTTTTTGTAATTACTAAAGTTATTCCAATATAATAAGATTTGAAGTTTTTTAAGGATAAATATGTTTTTCCTATTGTTGGATCGATTAGATAAACTTTTGCATTTTTTATTCCTCTTATAACTACGTAATGTCCGCTTCCATTATTTTTAAGAATTGCTATATTATTCTTTTTTAATTTATTATATGGTATGTATAATCCTTCACAATAAAAATTATTTTTTCGTACTGCTTTTATTAGATTATATGCAATTGTTCCATTTTTGCTTGTTTTTGCAATATATGATAATTTTTTAACAGAAATATTTTTCCCTTTATTTTTTAATACATTTGCAACAGCTACTGATCCACAATCATAATTATTATCTGTTGTTATAACATTAGTATTATCAATCAGATGATATTTTCCATTGTTATCGATTG
>JARKQC010000226.1 GCA_029974985.1 Bacteroidota bacterium
ATAGTAGATGAAGAAGGCCAGAGCATGGAAGAAGTAAGGCAATACCTGGTCCGAATAGGATATGATTATATCTACGGCTACCTGGGACGAGGATTCCCATCCTGGTACCTCCACGCCGAACCAATCAAAAAATTGGAACTCTGGTCCGTCCATAAACTAAAGGAAAACCAATTCAACCCAACTGTATTTATTTTAGACGTCCGGAAGGAAACAGACTGGGGCAAAGGGTATGTTGAAGGAGCTCATCATATTTATTTGGGGCATGTGAAGGATCATTTGGATGAGATCCCTCGGCATAAAAAGGTAGTGATATACTGCGATGCGGGGAATAAGTCTACTATTGCAGCCAGCATTTTGAAAAAGAATGGATACGCAGATGTGGCCACAGTTTTAGGTAGTATGAAGGCGTGGAAGGTTGCCGGGTATCCTGTTGTGATTCGTTAAACATCTCATAAGATCAACAAATGATTGTCATTCAAGTTTTTAATATACTATTAAATGATTCAACCAACTCTAGATTTTCTTTTTCAAATTGCTTAGATGAAATAATATTATCAAGCTTATTTTCAAGAGTTTTTATATCCATAAATTCTTTTAAAAAATCTATTGCTTCAGAAATAGATATTTCATCTAAACCCTTGTTTTTGATTAAAATTTTTATTAACATTATAAAATTAGATTCGCTAATAGTTTCCATATACTCTTTTACTTCTTTTTCATTTCCGAAATTTTTCCAAACCTGAAGAATAAAAAGAGGCATTTTTAATTCGGATAAATCATTTGAAATAAGAAAGTTTTTGATTTTTTTAGTTATAATTAATTTAAGTTCATCTACATGCGATTTTTTTAGATTAATAATGTCTTCTTTAGGCTCATCTTTCTCTAAATCATGGAGTATTCCACATGATAATTCACAAATAGTATCCAAATTATTAGATTTAGTTATAGCATTTTTTAAAATTACAAATGCCTTCTCAACATCCATAGTTTTAAGAAGATTCACAATAATACGTTCAACTATTATTATATATGGATAAACATCAGTTTCATCACCAATTTTATTTCCTATACAATACATAGTCCCTGTTATACTTTTTTTGTTATTTTCATGAAATATATAATGCTCATTTCGAATGATGCTATCTAAATGACTAATAAATTTAATTTGTAAGTTAGGTGGAAGTGTTAGAATTCTTTTTATCATCTCATTTGTTTCGGAGTATACTATTTGGTCGAACTCTTCTTTAGAAATCTCCCAACTAGGGACTGCATATTTAAAATAAGTGTCAAAATTATTTCCAGTACAAAGTCTCTTATTTACCCGCCATTCCGACATATAATCTCTATTATCTACATTGGTGTAAATTCTCTTAAGATTTGGAAATAATACTTGTAAAAAACTTTCGACATTCTGAATAGGAATATCTGACAAATTTAAGTTATTTATAGCTTCCGCTAACTCCTTCTTGATGATTTCTTTGTCGTTTGAACGGCTATTAATTGAATATTGATAATCATAGAGAAGTAAATCTTTATTTTTCTTTATAAAATGGTAAAATTCTGGAAGAAATACTTGAAGAGCCGTTAGTGCATAATAATCAACATTATATACGTCATCTCTAACCATTTCGAAAGTTAAATTTAAAGTGTTTATATAGCGGTTGACATTTCTAATGTTTTTAAATTTATATTTAAGCACCGAATTATAGAGGCCATCAAAATAATAACTTTCATTTTCATTTTTGAACTTATCAAACTCTATTTCTAGTTTTTTAGTTACTAAATCTTTAACTTCATTTTCTGTAATGTGTGGAATTTCAAAAATTACTTGAATTATTTTTTCTAAATAATCAGAACCAGAGAGATTGCTTCTTTCTTAACAAAGGTTGATGAGAAAATTGGTTTTATAGATAAATCTAATGAAAGTTTGGTGGTTGCCGAATATATATTTGAAGAAGGAATTTCTCCTATGTGGGTTATTGTATCTTCTTATTATTCCATGTATCATATGTCAAATGCAGTTCTGGGTCAACTTGGTTTTAAAGTTGGTGAAAAAATGTCACACAGAATCACTGCTGATGCATTAATAGTTCAATTAAGGGATAAATTAAAAAATAGCCTCTTACAAGATTTTGATGAAGCTAAAGATGAGTATACTAAAAATAGAAAATTTAACAGATGAAATTATTGAGCTCTATGATCTGGAACATAGAAGAGGTTAAAGTCTCAATATGTGATGGGTTACGATGCTCAAGTTTCCAAATCAAGCACCTCACTTGATAGGGCAAAATTCGATGTAGAGCTACAAAAACTTTTAGTAGAGCTTTAATATAGAAATACGCCAGATGTAGTGATATAATAATTACTTACTTGCCCACTCTTTCCTTACGTATATAAAAATTTATGTTTAATTTTTTTCCTACTTATTTATTTAGTAAGGTTATCTTTTTTTCAAGAGACTAAATACTATTCCGGAATCTTATTCATTTTTGAAGCAAAATTATAAATTTACATTACAACAAATTATATAAAAGGGGGTGTGTTTATTGTCGAACATATTAAAACTACCCTTAATGGGTAAAAAAGAATATGACCAATTAGTTAAAGAACAGTATCTTAGTAGAATTGCTTTTCTGGGTGAATATCCCTATATCGCTCCTTTTATGTACGTTTTTGACGGTAAATATCTGTATTTCCTATCCACCAAATATGGTAAGAAGATGGATATGTTTCGCCAAAATCCCCATGTAGCAGTGGAACTTGTAAATTACAGTTCCGATCTAGTTGAATATCAATTTATAACCTTACAAGGGACTATAGCAGAAGTAGAAAATAGTGAAGAGAAATTTAAAGTAAAAAAATACTTTGTGGATATGATCAACCGTAAAAATCTTTCATCAGGAATTATGGCCGCGTTGGGTCATTCACCAGACGAACCACCAGAAGCGCTGCTGGAGGAAGAAAAATCC
>JARKQC010000031.1 GCA_029974985.1 Bacteroidota bacterium
TGGTAAAATTAATATTGCAATTATTAATAAATGTTACATTATTGCCAACTATTTCTTTTCTTAAATAATCAGCTGTTGCAATTAAAGCAAATAAATCAGAACCACCAACATTGATTAAATAATTTGCATCTTCATAAGATAAAGGTTCATCAAGAGCTTTATCTAAAATTTTTTGGGTTTTAAGAGAAATAGACAACTTATCTAACATATCATATCACTTTATCAGAATTTTAACAATTATAATTAACATATCTTTTTAAGATTAAATAAATTTTCGAATTAAATAATAATTTAATTAAATAAATAATAATTAATCAAGTAAATAATTTAATTAACTAAATAATTTAATTAAGTAAATAATATTTAATATAAGATTCAAGTATTTAAATGTACTAGTTTTAACTCTGATTGTTGTTTTGAGTTGATTTCATATATAAAATAATAATGAATATAAAAAATAACATTCTAAAAATAATATGAATATCCTAGAATTAATATAATATCTTTAAATATTTTTTTGAAAAAGATTTAACTGTTTTATATTATAAAACTATCTCAACCTTTAAATATTACTAAAAATGTGTATATTACCTAGGAATATTTTAATTTATAAAGATAACAGAAGTTTCTATAAATATAGCTAATTTATTTATTATAGATGTGAAAAATAATAAATAAAAGAAATTCATTTGATTAGATTTTTCTATTTTTAATTAATAAAGTCAAATTCTCAATTTCATTTTTGTTAATTTTCTTATCTTTATAAAATAAATTGATTAATATTCAGTAATTAAAGAGTATTTGGTTTATTGAAATATTCTTGAGTGTTATATTGAAACTTTCCTATATGTTTTCCATAAACAAAAATATGACTAAAAGCTATTGCTACAGGCATCTCTTTATCTTCAGAAACTCTCCCCCATGTAATTAAAGGTTGTATTTGATGAGGTTCAGAAATACAATTTACTAATGTATCAAAATCAACCCATGGAATACATGAAAAATTTGCAATGGGTTCACTATCTCTTTTAGTAGTTTCGATAGAGAATCCTGAGACTTTACCTTCTAAAATAGAATCACGAATACCAACTACATTATCATGCCAATTTTTAAGCGATTCTGACTCTTTAGGAGGAGACACGCGCATTTCTTCAAAAACCGATTCATCTTCATCCATTATAGGAGTAACTGCATCTATTTTATCAAATTCAAATGCTTTACCATTAATAATTCGTCTACGTAATTCAGGAATAGAATTTAAGCCACAAAGTAAACATCCAAGAGATAAAATGAAAAAAGACAGATTATTATCCTCAGAATATTCCCATGCATTTTGAACATCAATCCTAAATGACATAGAAAATCTAGAAGTAAAAAAATCTGAAAACGGAGACTCCTTTATATTAAAATCTAACTCTTTCATCATTATAAAACACTCCTTAACATATTATTAAATTTAAATCAATTCATTATAAATGTTTTCATAGAAAGAATATTTTAATATTGATAGATTTAATAATAAGAGATCATGAAAAAATTATAAAATTGATTAAAAATAAAATAAACAATTATAAGAAAAAAATAGTTAATGCCGTTGACCCGACTTGAACCAGCGACATCTAGATCTTCAGTCTAGCGTTCTTCCAACTGAACTATCACGGCAAAATGGGCCGAAGGAGATTGGAACTCGTGATCACCTCCATGTCAAGAAGGTATCATACTCCTAAACCACCTCCATTATATCTCATTATAATAAATATAGAAAGTTTAAAGCCATGAAAGCTTACATAATCATTTTTCAGATGAACTAAATAATTTAATAATACATTTAGATAATTAAATTACAATAATAGGTTTAATTAATAACAAATTAGCAATTAAGAATTATTTTTAATTTATAAAAAATTCATTTCTACAAAATCCTTCATTTTTCATCGAAATTAGCATTTTTTAATACAAATTATTAAAAATACAAGATTTTTGATATTAAAATTACTATATTATGTTATTAATTAAATATCTTTTTCAAATGAATGTAATATTTTGAATGTTTAATTAATATAAAACACATAAATAATAACCATAAAACATTAAATAAAAAATAATAATTATAAAATATTAAAGTAAGTATAAGATAATAATTTTTTTAAATATCAATACTTAAGTCTAATACTATTGATTTTTAAACATCAAAATCTATATTATGAAGGAGGAATTATATTTGATAAAGTTATCTATTTTATTAAAAGAAATTGAAATTTAATATTAAATTAAGAACTAAATTTTTTATAAGATATTATGAGGTAAATAATAAAACAAGAAAATTTGAATTTTACTAAAAACAAGGAACAATATTAGCATTTCAGTATGGTTGTAATTAATTAAATAATTTTGATTGGATAGGATAATTATTATATTAAGAAAATAAAGAATTTATCTAATTATATAAATTAATTTTAAAATATAGAGGAAATTATATCTTAATGGAGGAAAAATTATGGAAAAAATATATTTGTCAATCATTATAGAGGCACCAAAAGAAAAAGTTTGGGATATAATGTTAGGTAAGGATACTTATCCATTATGGACCGATGTATTTATGCCTGGTTCTTATTACATTGGGGATTGGAGTGAAGGAAGTAAAATTCTTTTCCTTGCACCTGATGAAAAAGGAAAGACAGGTGGAATGGTAAGTAAAATAAAAGAAAACAGACCATATGAATATATTTCCATTGAACATAGAGGCGAAATAGAGGATGGAAAAGAAAAAGAAGTTGAATGGGCAGGTATGCTTGAAAATTATAAATTCAAGGAAATAAACAGTGCCACAGAAGTTTCAATTGATATGGATGTAGTTGAAGAATTTAAAGAAATGATGCAAGACATGTGGTTAAAAGCACTTCAAAAACTCAAAGAATTAGCAGAGAAATAGAAACTGAAAAATGAAAAAATAATTAAAATATTCAAATAACTCAGAAATCGATACAAAAAATAAACTTTTGAAAAATAAAATCACATATTAAAAAGAACACAAAATAATAATTCAATAAAAGAAGAAGAAAAATTTAGTATTAAACATCAATTTTTAATACATACTCATTGTCTACGAGCTCATATACTCTAGCACACCTAGGACAAACCCATTCCAGAGTATTCACACAATCCCTATATAAACATTTGCATTTTACTTTTATGCATCCTTTTTTTGAATTTTTTGATTTATTTACCAATTTTATCACTATTTATTTAAATAAATTTATAGAATAAACTTGTAACTGTTATAATTATATAATTAGAGGACTATAAATTTTACTGTTCTTCAAAGTATTAAAAAAGGTTAAAAAAATAATTCTAAATTTGATATTAATAAAATAAAATTAAGCAATTAAAATAATAAAATAATCCAAAAAAACAAATTAGATTGAAAAATAAGTGAAAATAATAAGTGCCGTGGGCCGGACTTGAACCAGCGACATCTAGATCTTCAGTCTAGCGTTCTCCCAACTGAACTACCACGGCAAATGGGCCGAGCGAGATTCGAACTCACGATCACCTCCATGTCAAGGAGGTATCATACCCCTAGACCACCGGCCCTATACCTTTCTAAGATTTAGTTTAATTCATATATAACCTTTTCTATTTTTTCTGAATTTTTATATTTTAGAAAGATTATTTATGCAAAATATGTTTTGAAATAATATAAATCTAATGAAATTTATGATTACACTTTCTAATATAGGTCACACAATGGTGGTTATAAAGTGGTACACTCTATAAAAAAATATAGATAAAACTTATAATAAAAATTTTTAAGTTAAATATTAAAAATATTTAAAATTAGATAGTAAAAACTGTATAATAAAAAAATAAATTGGTCAGAAACGACCAATAGTAAAAAACTTCCTTATTTAATAGCTAATTTAATGTCTTCAGCTTTTACAGTTTTCCTACCGGCATGGCGAGCATAGCTAACAGCACTTTTAGCTAAAGCTTCACCTTGTTCTTCTAGTGCTTCTGCTAATGCAATTTTTGCGTCATCACTAATTCTTTGAGCACCGGCATTTTTTAATATACGACCTACAGGTGCGATTGGTAATTCACTCATATTTTCACCTCCAATTTAAAGTTGTACAACTTAGTATATAAATGTATCGGTTATAAGCCTATAATATTAGATAATATCATAAAAATAATCTTTTTTAATATAGGATTATACAATGAAAAAATAAAAATCCTAAAATCTGAAAATTAAAGATTAAATAAACTAAGATATGAAAAATAGTTAATATAAAGAACAAAAAGTAATAAGAAAAATTTGTAAATAATTATTAATTTCATTAAAATTAAATAAGATTCATTTAAAAAGTTTGAAACATATCGAATATTGTTAAAAATCTAATTAAAAACTTTTATAAAGCTTTTAAAGTCTAAAAAATTATTATGATAGTGTTTTAAAGATTATTAATAAAATAAAGTACAGCTATAATAAAAAATCATATATTTATTCATGAGCAAAATAAGTAGATTTTTCATCACCTTTAGAAAAAAATACAAATAAAAATATGTTAAAACATACTAATAAAAGTTACCATAACAAAATATTTAATATATAAATAATTAAAATAAAATACTATTTTTAATAATATTATATTAATCTACAATAATAAACATTACTTTTCAATAGCTATTACAAAATCAAAATATTCAAAAATTATAAATTAATAATTATGACTAGAAAAATTAGTATTGTTTACGATGAAACAATAAAAGTTATAAATAATTTAAAAAAAATATAATCTAAACTGAAGAAACAGCAAGATCCGATTCAAAAGTAGGAATATTCAAATTATTCTCTCCCACAAAACTCATAGGAGGAATAGGAGTATTTTTTTCATGAACTGTAATTGATAAACCAAGCTTCAATTTAATTGAATTTTTATTTATACAAATATGTAAATCACCAGAGCTGAAATGTTTAATTTGAAACTTCTTAACTTTAAAAATTTTAGAAGCATTAGATATTTCAAGACCAATAGGAGCCTTATATTTATTAAAATCCATTACTATGCTTTCATCTAAAATTTCAGAGAATTCATATTCATAATTTTTCTCTGCATTGAAAAATAGAATATCATTTTCATAATCATATTCCATTAACATAATATTTTCATCCATCTTAAAACTCACCTATTTTTTTTTACTAATTAAATGTTGTGTTACAATATTAATAAACTTATCTTTTAGAGCAATCACTATATAAATATTATAATTTTCATTAAAATAATATGTTAAAGCAAACTTTTTAATTTCTTGCTGTTCAATATCAATAGGCATTTCAGTTTTTAACTTAACTTTAATTTTCTCAAACTCAATATGTCTAAGCTTTCGTCTCCTTGAAGAATGACGTCCTTCTCTAAAATGATTTTCATTGAAATTATGCAAGTAATCAACAATGTTTTCAGATGTTATTCGATTAGTCATTAAGCCCCTCTTAATATTATTCTCATAAATTAATGTGTTATAACCATGTATATAAATTACTATTTTTTACACAAAGCAATATTTAACTATTATAACAATTTAAATGACTTAGTTTATAAATTAATTATAATATTAATTAATTAAAATTAAAGTCTTTTAAATACTACTGAAATAAAATTTAGTTTAATAATATACTAACAAAAACTAATTGTAAAAAATAGATAAAGAAATAGTATTTACACTTGAAACAATACCCCTTACAGCTGCAAATACTAAACATTACTTTTCAGTAGCTATCAATATTATTATATTCATAAAATATTAAATTATAATACCTATGACAAGAAAAATCAGCACGGTTTATGATGAAACCATAACAGCCATAAAGAGTTTAAAACCTGATATGGCCTTTGAAGAGAAAGAAAAGATATTAGAAACTCTTAAGAATAATAAAGATTATTTTGGTTTAACTATTAATCCTTATGTTATGAATTATGACGAATTAAAACGAGTTCCTATATGGATTATGAATCACTTAGAAATGTATAAAAGAGGTCATAATCTTGTTACTTTTACACTCATGAAAGAGAAAATAAAGGAAGAACCTGAGTTCCTTGAAAGGTTTAATTTTTAAAGAAAGGAATAATATGCAACATTAATTAATTCAATTTTTTCAGTATTCTTATGGGTTTTTTTTAATTCAAATTTAATAAAAGCTCCGTTTTCATCTTTAAATAAAACTGTTGTATATTCCATTGATTTAAATGATTTATCTTTTTTTAATCCAAAAACTTCGCCTTGTTTTGATTTTTTATATTTAAATATAAAGATTTATTATATATTATTTCTAAAAATTATTAATTACCTAAATAATTAGAGGTGATAAAAAATGAATAAAAAAACATTTGGAATAATATTATTAATAACATTAGGAGTTCTTTTTGCAGTTAATAGTGTTAATGGTGCTATAGTTAAAGATAAAATAACATTTGATGATAAATACACTCCCATTAAATATTACGATTTTAATATAACTAAAGAAGAAAATATAGATGAAGATTCATGGGAATATGATACAGTAAAAACTTATAAATTCATAAAAGGATATAGTGGTTCTGGACTTAATAAAAAAGCTAAATTTTTAAATGTATTAGTAGCTATAAGAAATTCTTCAGGTTACTATAAAGGTTATGATGAAAATGGGAATTGGGGTCGTATATATTATTATCCTGAATTAAAATATACTAAATATTATTCTACTACAAATTGTTTTAACAAATATAATTATGATATGGATATTAATTTAGTTAAAAAAATAGGGAAAGGATATAATAAGAAATACAAAATAAAAGTTGTAAAATTATATGGAAACAAATTTAATAAAAGTGATACCTACAAATCTAAGCCAACTTATAAACTTAAAAAAGTTTATAAAAAAGTGAAAAAATATGGATTGAAAAATTATATAATCCCTAATGATTTAAGATCTTTTGCTAGAAGTAAGGCCAATGGTAATGTAGTTGGACAGTATTCTGAATATAAATATTATTTAAAAACTCAATATGATTTAGAAGGATCTTTAGGAGAATATTATTGGTATAAAGATACTAGTAGATATACCTATTATAAATATGTTACAGTAGTTAGTAGTAAATATAAAAAAGTAAACTGGAAAAGTTATTTTAGTGATTATTTTTAAAGGGATTTTATTTATTAAAAAAGCCAACAACCCCTATTAATAGAGTCATTGGCTTAAAATTTTATTAATTAAATTATTTTTTTACTGGAAATCTCTATTTCATCAAACTTTTTAGCATACTTTTTAATTTTTTAATTTTTTCGATAAGCTTAATGAATCCATCACACCCCCTCTTAATTTATCAGTTGTGGTATCAATTGACTGTGAAAAAAGATTTATGGCAGTTAAATGAGCTGCAAAAGGCATTGAATCCCACCCAGTAATTCGTTCTTCAACAAATTCTTTATGAAAATCTAATTTTCCATTTGCTGAAGATAAATCACTTTTTTGTTTATATGCTGAGACTATAAACTCATTTTTAAACTAATCCTCCCCCATCAATTCCATCTAGTTCACTTTGTAAATTACTAATGCTTCCTGAAGCATTATCTAATCCATTAGCTGCTTCTTCAGAACTACTAACTGAGTCATCAATACCACCACTAGTTATATTTTCAAATGAACTCCTTAATTCGCCTACAGCATCTACTAGTAATTGAATTTTTTCTCCTAAATCTTCTAGGGGTGTAGGGTCTGCATTAGTGCTTATATCTATTACATATTCGTTTTCTACCATTGTTAAATGTCTCCTTAAATGTGTGATAATTAAATGAAAAATGATATTAAGAATAAAAATAAGAATAATAAATAATAAATAAAAAATGTGATAATAATGAATAAAATAAATAAAATATTAATAATAATTTTAATAATAGCTATTATTATTGTAACATCTGCTTTCGTGTATTTAACATACATAGCAGATCATACATACGAAGATGAAAGAATAAGCATAACCGTTCCAGCACAAACAACATTTAACATAAATGCAACTTATACAGACTATTGGACTGGTGTGGAGTATAATTCTAATGATACAAATAATATAAGTATAAGAATACTTAGATTTAACACGCAAAACATGAGTTTTTTTGGAGTGCCTATAGATTTTTTCAGTATTGCTAAAACAAGTATTCAAGGTGATTTAACAAAAAATCAGAATTATACTGAAGTAAGTATAACTGAAAATTACACTGTTTATTATAATAAAGAAAAAGATAAATATGTAGCATTATTTTTTGATGAGAATAAAAAAACAATCACGCTTATTTCTGTTGATGGTGATTCTGATTTGATTAATATGTTAGCTAGTTCTTTCATTTTGAAGTCTTTTAACACTAATGGTTTGGAATTGATAAAGGTTAATGATACTAATTCTAGTAATGTTTCTACTGATAATATTTCTAATTCTAATGTTGTTAAAAATAATTCTGAAATAGATAATGAAACAGAGGATTATGAAGAGGGTCATGTAGGTATGGGAGGCGATGAATATTATGATTATGACGATTATGATTATAATGAAGAACCCTTACCTCCTGATTCAGGTTCAAGTTCTGGCTCCGATAATGGTGGATATTATTATTATTAATTTTTTTTATATTGTTATTCCGAAGTATCCTTTTTGCTTACCCCTCCACTTCTTAATCTCCTCACCCATAACATCATAAGCCATAATCTGAAACCTTGTAAGCTCCGAATATTCCTTACGAGTTAAAATAAAAAGTTTAGGTGTGTTTTTACTTTTTGCCATTTTTTGCCTAAACTTTAGAAATTAATAATTATTAACTTTATAATAATCAAATAAACATTTGTTGCAGTAAACCTTTTTTAAATTCTTTCATATTTGTTAATTCAATAGTTATTTTATCTATTTTATTATCTATATTTAAAAGGAAATTAGCTATTTTTTCCTGTTCTTCGATTGAAGGAATTTTTATTTTAATATCATCGACTATTTTTTTACTTATTGAAGGAATAGCTCCAACTTGCACATACCTTGAAAAATCAATTAATAGCATGAAAAAGTACAAAAATTCATCATTCAAATTATTTTTAGCCTTAATGCCTAAAATGTTATTATCGAATAAAGAATCTTCTGTCAAAATTCTTCTTTTATTAGTTAGAAGAGCAGCTCCCAATTTAGGAAAAATAATTGATTTTTTTGGAGCTAGAATTCCTTTTAAATTTGTCAAAACATCATCAGAAATTGTATTATTTACATACTCCATGTATTTTTCATTTCCTAACAAGTTCATATCACTTACTTTAAAAAACTTATATTTTCTATTTAAAAATCCTTGATATTTACTAGGAAACCCCAAACCATTATAGTACTTTATAAGATCACCTAATTTCTTTTCTTCCCAGTAGGGATAATTTTCTCCATTTTCATTTTTAAATCTTAATTTCTGTGCGAACAATTGCTGCATACAAAACTTCTTAAAATCATTAAATAAATCCAATTTATCTTCTAAAAGACTAATTTTTCTATCAACATTTGCAAAAAAGTTAGCTATCTTTTCTTGTTCAGGAAGCTCTGGAAATTTTGAAACCATTTTTTCAAACTTATCTCGAGAGATATAAAAAATTGTTGAACCTGCAGATTCTAAATACATTTTTTTCTGAATTTCTGGTGATTTGAATAAATTATAAAGATAATTTAGGTCATATTTTTCATTAGGAACCAATCCAATAAATGTTTGATTAGTAATCAAATCATTTGTTACTACAGCAACAACACCAAATGTTGCACTTGCAGAAACTATTAATGAATTTTTTGGAATAATTTTCAAATTCATTTTTGAAATTGTTTCTTCTGAGACATATTGTCCCGATTTTGAATCATTTAAATATTTTCCTTCTATATCTTCAATACGTGTCCATGGAATTTTTCCTGAAAACTTTTTAGGTTTATCTCTCATGGGAACAATGAAATCTTTAAATACTTCTTCCAATTTTTTCTCAATCCATTCTCCACTAAATTCTGGAAATCGTAGTTTAGGTGTGTTTTTACTTTTTGCCATTTTTTTTCACCTAAAATACTGGAGCTTTTATTCCTAATTCTTTACAGTATTTTTCTATTTCCCTATCTACTTTTTCCATTTCTTCTTTATTCATTTTTAATTTTTCTATTACTTCATCTAAATCTATTGGTTCTTCTTCTTCAAAAGTATCCACATATCTTGGAATATTCAAATTGTAATCATTTTCTTTTATTTCTTTCAAGGTTGCTTTATGAGAATATTTTCCTATTTCTTCTCTGTTTTTGTAAGTATTAACTATTTTGCTGATGTCTTCTTTTCTTAGTTTATTTTGATTTTTTACTTTTTCAAATTCTTTACTTGCATCTATAAATAGTATATCTGCATCATCAGTTCTACACTTTTTAAATATTAAAACTACTGTCGGTATACTTGTCCCATAGAAAATATTTGCAGGTAAGCCTATTACTGCATCTAAATAATTTTTTTCATCAATTAAATATTTTCTTATTACTCCTTCTGCGGCTCCTCTAAAAAGAACTCCATGAGGAAGAACTATTCCCATTGTTCCATTTTCATCAAGATGATATATCATATGTTGTAAGAATGCAAAATCTGCTTTTGATTTCGGAGCTAGTTTCCCATAAGCACTGAATCTTTCATCGTCTAAAAAATGAGCATCTGATGACCATTTTGCTGAAAAAGGAGGATTTGCAACGATAGCTTCAAATCTTTTATCCATATGCTGTGGGTTTTCTAGAGAATCTCCTTGTCTGATATCAAAATCTATAAAAGGCACATCATGTAAAATCATATTCATTCTTGCTAAGTTGTAAGTTGTTTGATTTAATTCTTGTCCAAAGAAGTCTGAAACTTCTGTTTCTCTTGCAACACGAAGCAATAATGAACCTGAACCACAAGTAGGATCATAAACTGACTTTAACTTTTTTTTACCTAATGTCACAATTTTCGCTAATATTTTAGAAACTTCTTGTGGAGTATAGAATTCCCCTGCTTTTTTACCTGCACTTGAAGCAAATTGACTTATAAGATACTCATATGCATCACCCAATATATCTTTTTCCTCATCATCTATTCTAAAATCAATATCAGTTAAATGTAATAATATCTTTGATATTAATTTATTTTTATCCTCTACAGATCTTCCAAGTTTAGATGACTGTAAATCAACATCTTCAAAAAGGTTTTCAAAATCATTCTCACTTTCATGACCAGTAGCTGAAGAACCAATCCTTTTCAAGGCCCTTTCTAAATCTTCTAAAATAAAATCATTATTTTGAGCTTTAATAACAACATTTTGAAAAAGACAACTAGGCTCTAGAAAATAACCTAAATTATCTATTGCAACTTTTTTTAAAACTTCTTTAAACTCATCTTTTTCATAGCTTTCAGTGAAAGTTAAATTATCTTCTTCCAGCTCTTTATTTAAATACGAATCCAGTTTTTCAGATAGATATTTATAGAAAATAAATCCCAAAATATAGTTTTTAAACTCACTCGCATCCATATTTCCTCTAAGTTCATCGGCAATCGCCCATAATTTACTTTCTAACTGATTTTGATATTGTGACATTTACTTTCCTCTGAAATTTTTTTATCCATTTTAATGTTTGATTTAAGAGGTATTAATAATATCTTTAACTAGCTCTTTTTTCAGGTTTTCATCCTCAGCTAAGTTAAAAATAGATTTATTTTTTTCTCTTTCTAAATAATCATCAAAGGCTTCTTCAATATCCTCTTCTTCATTTTCCACAATATTTTGAGAAATAAATCTTTCAATAAG
>JARKQC010000262.1 GCA_029974985.1 Bacteroidota bacterium
ATCCATTTCTTGGCGAAGTCTAACTATTACATCTGCCGCTGTTTCACCAGCAGCACCAAATAAACATGCATCAGCTTTTTTTACAATTTCTATTGTTTTATCAGGAAGAGCTACACTAGTTTTCTCCTTACATTCATCACCAGCATCTGCAAATATAAACTCAAAATCAATATTTAAAGCTTTTAAGATATTTAAAGTAGCATTCATTACTTCTTTTCCAATTCCATCTCCAGGGATTACAGCTATTTTATACATATTATCACTTAAATCATGGTTATAAACTAATCAATAATTTTAATTATTAATTTTAAATATTAATCTTCAAATTATTAGATATTAAATTCAAATAATTACTATTTTTATAATAGTATTATTTCTCTATAATAGTACCATTTAATTTTTTATTTTAAACTATTTAATAGTTAACTACTTTTAGTCCTATCTATTATATTAGATTTTTTATAACTGAGCCAACCTTTTGTTGTTTGCAATTCTTTAATTCTTTTTTTAGATGAATCATCTTTTTCTCTTAATTTCCAGTATTTTTCTCTTAAATCAGCATTTTTTTCAACTAATTCAAGATTTTTTTCCTTTATTTTGTTATTTTTTTCCTTTATATTAGAATTTTTTAGTTTTAAAACTTCATTATGATTCCATAGCCGAGTAACTTTCAAATGAGTGTTTTTTAAATAATCAAAATTATCAAAATCATTATTTTTTATAAGGTTAAAAGTTAATTTACTTAAATCATCAGTAGGGCTAATAGAATAAGAATTGATTCTATCAAAAAAATTTTTAAATAAGTTTAAAACTTCTTTTAACTCATTTTCTCCTTCAATATCACTTGAAAGGAGTTGTTTCATGAAAAAATTAATCCTTCTTTTAAGATAATATTTATAATCTTCTTTTCTATTTTTATTTTTAAAAATATTTATTATGAAATCTTCTACTTTAAAAAGGCCTTTGAAATAGCTAATGTTTCGAGTTGTTGTAATTGAATTTTCATGTAGAATGTATGTATAGACATTAAAATCTGTCAAATAAATAACTTTTTTTGCATTAAGATAAGATTCTATCATAAATGGAGCATCTTGAGCAGAAATACCTTCAGGAAACATTATTCCATTTTTATCTATCATATTTTTTTTAAAAATGTTTATAGGCATTTGTGGAGATAAAAATTCGATTATTTTAAGAAATTCGATGTCTTCAGGATTAAATTTTAATGCTCCTTTACTTCTGAAATATTCAGGAGTTCCATCGATTATTCTATCCATTTTGTGAATTGTATATGTTCCAAAAACAATATCTGCATTTTCACTACTTATTTTTTCATATAAAACTTCACAGGCATCTTTTTCAAAATAATCATCTGAA
>JARKQC010000266.1 GCA_029974985.1 Bacteroidota bacterium
AAGCTATATTAAATTATCATTGACAGACCTAAGCGGTGCAAGTAGAACAGTTTTAGCAGAAGGAACTTATGAAATTGGAACACATTCGATAAATATTGATGTAAATAAATTAAATTTATCTAGTGGCACATATTTCTATTACCTCGAAGCTAATGGCGTAGTATTATCACAAAAATTAGTAGTAATCAAATAATTTTTGAAAATAATTTTTTTTTGAAAAGCTCTCCAATTAATTTTGGGGAGCTTTTTTTTATTTGTTGAAAATTTCTCATTTAGCTTTCAAATGAATTTACAACTTACCGAAATACCACAAAAAAAATACATAATTATCAATATGATTTCATTGGCGATTAATCATCATTTAATATTAAATTAATATTAAATGAAATAAATAATAATTATATACGATATTATTGTAACTTTAAAAGAATATTTTTGTTATTATAATAAGTGATATATAGCTTTAATAAAGATATTATTAATAAGTTAGTATATATAATAAAATTTATAAATATAAAAATTAATTAATATTGTTTAAATTTGTAATTAATTCATTTTAAATAAAGCAATTATTTTATAATTTTTTTTAGGTATTAATATGTTAAAAAAATCATACTTTTACAGAAGTTTTAGACTTCTTCTAATGAGTTTAATTCTCACGCCTATGTTTATTTCTCAATCGTATTCTCAGTATTGTCAAGCATATATTGAGGGTTTTAAAGAGAATTTTATTTGTGAATTTCAGTTAGCTGAAATTAATTATCAAGACTGTGAATTCGTTGAAAAAGGATATAAAGATTTCACAAAAGAAGTATACGAAATGAATGCTGGTGAAACCTACGAAGCAAAATTAGTATTTACAAAATTGGTTCCAGATATAAATCCAGGTTCTGTATATATTTGGTTTGATTTTAATCGAGATTATAAGTTTAATATGGAATCCGAAGCTTTCGTATTAGAAAAAACTGGAAAAGATGTGTTTACAGGTGATATAACTATACCAAGTTATGTCGAACCCGGTGAAACAAGAATGCGTGTAAGAATGTTTTATGAATATGAAAAAGAAATAAACCCCTGTGGTGGTTTAAAATATGGTGATATATTGGATTACACAATAAATATTCAAAGCTCAAAACCCAAATTAGCAGACGCACAAATTACGCAAATAACAAGCCCAAGCTCTCCATTTTTAGCAGGTTCATATCCAATAGTAGCAACTTTATCATCTAATAATGAAGTAAAACTTACTTCTTGTCAAATTGATTGGTGGGTAAATGGTGTATTTCAAAAGACAGTAAATTGGAATGGCAATTTAGTCAATGGAAACACTGCAAGTGTTAATTTAGGTGATTACAATTTTTCTTACCCCGAAAATGAGACAATATATGGACCATTTAATATACGGATTACTGTAAAAAATGTAAATGGCGAACCTCAAGATGCCGATCCCAAAAATGATACTTACAACGTTAGTGTTAGCCCTACAATAAATGATTGCGGAGCAATTGGATTTTTTGGACCAGCTGAAGGATTTGGAGCGGGTGTTACAAAGGTACGTGCAAGAGTAATGAATTATGCTGCAAAGCCATTAACAAGTGTAAAAGTTAATTGGAAAATTGATGGTGTAGCTCAAACTCCAAAATTATTTTCTGGATTATATATCAAACAAAATCAGTACCAAGATCTTGATATGGGTACTTTTGAATTTTATAATAAAACTCCATTAGGACCTTTTTCTGTCGAAGTTTGGACAGAATCGCCTAATAATATAAAAGATGAAAATCCTAGTAATGATAGCTACAAAGGTGGTATTGGTCCTTCGCTTACAGCAGGTATTTATTATGCAGGCGGATTAAATCCACATTTTTCATCACCAGCAGAAGCCGCTTCTTATATAAATTCAAGTGGTGTATTTGGTGCTGGAACGGTGATTATCGAAATTCGTCCAGGAACATATAATGGACAAATTATTTTTAATAATAAACTTGCAAATGATAATCCATTAATATTCCGCTCCTCTACATATAGTTCAAGAGACGTGATTTTAGGCTATAACCCAACTACTGCAAACAATTTTGTATTACAACTTGCAAATATCAAAAATATAAGATTTGAAAATATTACATTTGCTAATTTCAACTCAAATATTAGTAATGCGGGTAGAATTGTTTTCGCTGATAAAATTGAAGGATTAGCATTTCATAAAGTCGTATTTAATGGAGTTATGTCATCACCAAAGAATAATGCTTATAATATAATAACAGCAAATAACTGCAATAATATTTCATTAACAGAAAACGAATTTAATAATGGCTCCATTTCTTTCTGGAGCAGTGCAGTTAATTCGCCAAAGATTTATATATTTAAGAATAATTTCACTGATTTTTCTTGGTATGGTATCAATGGAAATGTAAATAATCTACCAAATAAAGCTGATGATTTATCTATTCTTGAAAATAATTTTAAACTTATTTATAATGTAACTACTGGCGGTGCTATTAATTCATTCAATGGTTCGGTTATTAAAAATAATATTATAAGTAATTTAAAAGGTACTGGAAATTCTAATGATGCAGTTATCAAAATCGCTCATTCTACAATTAATCCAAATGTAATGAGCGTTATTGAAGATAATTTAATCAATAATTGTTCTAATATGAATGGTATTCAAATTAGCAATTCAAATGTAATGATAAATCAAAATAGTGTAATTATGTCGCAAAGTGCAAATTATGCTTGTTCTATATTAGATATTGCTAATTCTATGGGTTATGCTGGAAATAATATGTTAATTGGTGCAAATATTCCAATATTAAATATTGATAATTCTCCATACTTTAACCTTGTTTACAACACTGCTTCTACTGATTTAAACTCAAAACCTGTTATTCGCGTAACTGGTAATTCATCAAAAATATTTCGTAATATTTTTATGAATAATGGCAATGGTATTATTATGCAAATTGCTTCCGCTAATAATATTGACCAAAATGTTTTATTTAGTAAAGGTTCGATTTTAGCAAATATTAATAATAAATTATATCAAACAATTGATAATATTCATAATGATGGTTTGATGATAAAATCATCTTTCGCTAATATTGAATTCTTTAGTCCAAATGACTTACATTTAAAAATTTATGACGAATCTTTAGTATTTAATGAGCCATTATTTGACAATACAAATATTTTAGGCAAGAGCATTGAAAATTATGATTTTGATGGTGAATCAAGAGATTTATTCTTTGCAGGTATGGATGAAATTAAATTTAATATATCTATTGCAAGCCAAACAGAAGGATTTGTTGATTGCGAAGGCTCTTCAACTAATTTCTTAACTGTTACTGCCGCTATTGGCTATAATGCAAAAATGACTTATCAATGGGAACACGATGGCGTTCAAGTAAAAGGTGAAACTGAGCCTATTATGTATTTTCATAACCTCGATCATTCACAAGCAGGGGTTTATAGATGTGCTGTGAAAGGACCCGGTAATTCTGAAACGGTTTATACACGCCCTGTAACAGTATATGTAGCTCGTCCTACTGAAATTACAAGACAGCCAATTGCACAGAAAGTTCCACTCGGTGGAAAGGCAACATTAAACTTTACTGCACACGTTAATGGTAAAAAAATCGAAGACGCTGTTGCAAATGACGAAGTTAAAATTCAATGGTTTAAATACGTTGATGAAGCTAATGATATAACTATGAAAAATAATAATTTCGTTTCTGGCTCTAATTCAAATTATATGACTTTGAATAATTTTAGAAAATCAGACCAAGGCGAATATTATGCTATTATTGATGGTTTATGCGGTAGAGTTAAAACTGAAAGAGTATTAATCGAAGAAGGTGTTGCTGATATTATTATCGTTGAAGAAGTACAAGCACAAGCAAAATGCGAAGCCACTGATATTACTTTTTCAGTTGAAGCAACTACAAGTTCAAATGAAAAGATTGTATATCAATGGTCAAAAGATGGTATAGAATTAAATGATGAAATGGGTAAAATAACGGGTACAAATTCTAATACACTTAAAATTAAGAATATTGCAACTTCTGATGCTGGTGAATATTCTGTATTAATTAAATTAGAAGATAATTCTATTAGCAAAACAAGTTCTGCAAATCTTGATGTTTTAACTGCTCCGATTATCATTACTCAACCCGAAGATATGATCGCTGAAATAGGTAAATCGCTCGAATTTATTATTGAAGCAAAAAATGCCAAAGAATATAAATGGTACAAAGATGGCGAATTATTCTTAACTACTGAAGGTAATGTAATAGTCTTTACACACATTGATGAAAGTTATAATGGAGAGTATTATGTTGTAGCATTAAATGATTGTGGCGAAACGCAATCAGAAACATTTACTGTAACTGTATCAGTAGGAACAACATCAGTTGTAGAAGTAAGTAAAAATGGTTATTCATTACTTTCAGCAATACCAAATCCAGCTAATGGAATTTCAATGATTGGATTTAGTGTGCCGACACAAAGCTATATTAAATTATCATTGACAGACCTAAGCGGTGCAAGTAGAACAGTTTTAGCAGAAGGAACTTATGAAATTGGAACACATTCGATAAATATTGATGTAAATAAATTAAATTTATCTAGTGGCACA
>JARKQC010000273.1 GCA_029974985.1 Bacteroidota bacterium
ATTCTATGAAAGTGTTCAGAAGAATTTGGTGAATAAGTATGTGTCCTTTTACGGCGATTATGACGGTGATAAGTGGGTAAAGTTAAGGCCTGACATGAAAAGAGCTAAAAGACGCAGGATAGAAATTAAAGGGGACTTTCATCGAGGTTATATGATGGAATTTGAGATGGAAGCTGATGCTCGGCTTATAGAGTTTGCATATGACTGTGGACTTGGTGAAAGGAATAGTATGGGGTTTGGGATGGTTAAGTTGAATAATGGAGGTCGGAGATGAATGAAATAACATTTTATTCTACAAATAATGCGTGGACCAATAATGGCTTGGTGATAATGGCGCAAAAATTGGATTATGGCTATGAAAATGAAATTGAAGTAAAATATTCTGATGATAGGATTTCCTTTAAATCAATAACTGATAAATCTATCACTGATTTTATTGCTGAAACAATGCAAACTTTAGCTTCAAAAGGAACATACAACTTTTCAACAGCATTTAAAGTTCTTAACAATGATGATGGGCTTGGTTCATCTCATCAGCCACCAAAAGAGTATCCTATTAAAAAAGGAGAAGCGAAAGGTGAAATCATAAAAATCACTGATGAAGAAAGGAGATTTTTGAAAAAGAAAAGTTATACGGATTATAAAGAGAAACAGCAAGTATGGAAAATGAGAATGAGTTATTTTGGAACTGAAAAAAATTATTTGGACATTGGTCTCAATTTAAAAGATCATAGTTCTTTCAAAAAACTGATTTCTTATGAAAATGGTAAAAATATATGTCCTTTATGCGGAATTTCTTCTAAAACATTGATAGATGTGACCCAATCATCTAATCCTCTTTTTGGGGAACATCACAATAATGAGCTTGAAGGAATTAGCCCAGATATCAGGAAAAAAACTAAAATTTGCCCTAAATGTGTCATTTTGTGCTATTTTGCTTTATTTGATTATTATATTCCATTTTATAGAACTAAAGGAAATAAAGGGAAATCTTATCTTTCTGTGCCTAATACCATAGAACTGGAACTTTTAAGAAAAGTGTCCAATAATTTATCGTTAAAAGGTCAATATATTGATTTTTCTGACCCTTCTTGTACATCTTATCGTACAAATATAAAGAATCTGTCAAATACTTCAAAATCGGCTTCATTACTTGCTTTACTACACAACATTAAAAATAGATATCATGAGGCTGAAACTGAAGAGTTAAACATGTCTTTTGAGCCTATTGAAAAATATGAATTCAAAGAACTTACAGATTGGTTATTTATATCATCAAACTATCAAATTACGCATATTAAATCCAATGAAAAAATTTATAATATTTTAGAGCCTTTAAAAGACCCTAAAAACGATTCAGACATATATTTAGTTACACATTTTTTAAACAGTTTTTTATTTGATATATTCAATGAAAATGAAGTTGAAAAATTTTTTAATGGAATTTTAACTCTCGATCCTAAAAAAATTGCAGATGGTCTCTTTAGAATATCAAAGGAAAGTATTTCAAATGTGAATAAAATGTGGGTAAGATACCTTCCACAGAACAGTCCACCACTCTATCTTTTCACAGAAGTATTTTTAGAAAAAATAATGGGGGAATCTACTATGTTAGAGGATAATTTAAAGGATGCTTGTAAAAGTATTGGAAAAACAATTGGTAAAGGTTTCAGTGAAGATGTAGGAATGTTAACTAAGTTTGCTTACTCTTCAGGACCAGATGAGTTTAAAAAAGCTTTAGAAGACGCAGCGTTCAGATTAGCTAAGATTAGCGCACTTGATACAAACAAAAGTTTTTATTTAGATTCTAATAATCTTGAAATTTTAATGAATTCTATGAATCAGAATAATTTCAGCGATTTAAAAACTTATTTTGTTTCATTCATGAGTTCATACGTTTTGACTGAAAATTACAAGAAAAAACAACAGAAAAAAGAACAGGGGGCTTAAAAATGGATGAAAAATGCGTAATAACAACTTGGTTATTTGAAACAGATTTGTCAAATATGAATGCTGGAGAAGGAAGTACCAATTTAAAAGAACTTAAAACCTATAATAATGGTTTACCATATATATCTGGGCAATCCGTACGGCATGCATTGAGAAAAGCAATACAAAGAGAAAATCCACAAGCATTTAAATGCACTCCGGAATTCCCTTGTGGAAAGATCGATGAATGTTGGCTTTGTGATATGTTTGGTTATTTACTACCTAAAGAGGGGGCAAAAAGATGGAGTCCAATTAAAGCATCGCCAGCGATGGGACAAATTCGCAGTTCTGTAACTACAGATCTCATATTTAGGATGGTACAGGATATTGAATGTCCGAAGTGTCATGAAAAAATATATCCATTGGCCGCCAGAGGAAAAGGCGATGAAGGCTCCGTAAAAGACAAAAATATTAAAAAAGGCGGTAAACTTACATGTCCAAAGTGTAAGAAAGACTTTGATGCACCATATGACATAAGACAGGCTCTAGCTTACAAACAATTAACAGATAATATCTATCGTGCCAATATATCTCTTGATATTGCAGCGCTTGGAGTTGACGAAATCCCAAAAATTTTAGGTGAGGGAATTGATGCCCAAATGGATGGCGTTGATTACAAAGAGAGGTATAATGATGACGAAAGATTAAAAAGAGCCACTTCTGTATTGAATGCTATAGCCAACATTAGTGATTTTGCAAATCAAAGCAGAGAAATGACTAATGCATCTCCTGATATGGTTTTAGTAAGTATACAAGACCAATACAATCATAAACTTTCTTCAGCATTGAGAATGGATGAAGAAGGAAATATCGATAAGGATACTTTCAAAGATGTATTGCAGGACTGCCTCGCAATCCCAAATACAAAAATATTTGCAGGTTTAATTTCAGGAATCATTAACAATGAACCCGAGATTAAAGGAGTTCTTGAGGAACTTAAAAAAGAAAATGACCTTCAAATTTGCGGAACTCCTAGACAAGCATTGGATGCTGCAATTAAACAGTTGAATGGGGATTAAAATGAAAGTGATAAGGGCAGATCTAGAAGTTCCATTCTGGTGTTCATTTAGTGAGTATGGAACTGTAAATATCCGTCCCACATATCCTTTTCCTCCACCAACTACACTTTTTGGACTTATTCAAAATGCTCTACAAAAACCAGCTTTACATGACTTAAATGGAGAAGAAAAGAAAGGAATAGCTTCCCAATATTTGGAAAATTATTCTAAACTTGATTTTGCCATTATTATCCAAGAAAAAGGTGAAAAAATAGACGATTATCTCAATATACACAAGGGAAGCAGAGAACTTGAAGGATTTGAGGCTTCTTTAAAAGAGGAATTGCAAAATAAATTAGATAAGCTAGATTTACTTGAAGAAGATAAAAAAAAGCTTAATAAAGAGCTAAATAAATTAAAAAGAAAAAATTTCATGGATAATCTTGTTAAAATGGATGAAAATAAAGAATTACAGAAAAAAGATGAAAAACAAATGTTAGGCTTAATAAATCTAATTAACGAGACTGAGGCTGATGAATTAATAACACATATCCAAAGGTTTTGGGAATCTTCTAAAAGAGGAATTAATGGATATAATTTGAATAAAAAATGGATTAACACGCAAATAAACCGCCAAAGATTAGTAGGGCCTAAATACACAATATACATCCGTTCTAATGATCAAAACGGTGAATATTCGATTGAAAATATATATAAACATTTAAAAAATCCCAAAAGACCTCTTTATCTTGGTGAGAGCGACGATATCGTGAATATAAATAATATTGCAATATTGGAAATAAATGACAGTGAAATAGTATCTTCAAAGATAGATTCTGCAATACCCGGCGTTTATGCAAATTCTCAACTAGTTAAAATTCCTATTAAATTAAAAAATGACATTCCAGATGAAAAAGGTCATAATTTAATATGTTCCATACCAAAAGGAAAATTAGAACAGGAAAAATCTTGTTTCGAATCAGAAGGTGAAAATATTGTCTTCTTACGAAACGATAGCAAAGAGTAATGGAACAACTCTAAAAGAACATACAGAAGATAGTTTGAGGATTTCAAACTATTTAATAGCGGCAAATAAAGATCTCTTAGAGAATTGGTGTAAACTAAATAAAGTCGATGTTGATTCTATTTTTAAATGCATCCGATCAGCTACTACATTTCATGATTTTGGGAAAGGAACATTGAAATGGCAAGAAGAAGCACTGAAAGAAGAGTCACATTTACCTCCCCATGCTCCTTATTCTGGCTATTTTCTATTCCAAAATGAAAATGATATTTGCGCACTGTTAGCTTGCATATCTCATCATTCCTTACTTACAGAATCTTCTTTTGAACGGATACCATATCCAGATAGGTTTAATGAAAAATACCTCAGTCAACTGGCTAATGAATTCAACTACAAGATTTCTTTTGATGTATCTTGGAAAAACTATTTTGAAAATCTTAAAAAATTCAAAAAAGATAGTCAACTACCAAAATTTAGAAATAAATGGAATAATCAGATCGATAGCAAATTTAAAGCTAAATATTGTCTTATTTTATCATACTTAACTACTTCTGATGGTATCGCAAGCAAAATAGAAGAAGAAAACCTATTGGATAAAGATAGAATAAGTAATACTTTAAAAAAATGGTTTCCATCTCCTCAGAATATTTTCAATGAACTAAATGAAGTAGAAGGAGAGAAAAAGTTAACAGAAATTCAGAGAAATGTCCTAGATGAATTATCCAAATCTTCCAATATTTATGAACTATCAAAACCTTTAAGAATAGAAGCTCCTTGTGGAGAAGGAAAAACTTTAGCAGCGCTTTTAGCAGGTAAAGAACTTTTAAAGCAAAATATCATTAATAAGGTAATTTTTACACTTCCCACTCAGGTGACTACCAATAACATGGTTCAAGAATTTGAAGAGGAATATGGAATACCCCGTGAATGGATCGGTGTTTACCATTCAGAAGTGATGAGCTTTTTAGTTGAAACTAATGATGAAGAACAAGAATCCGATTTCTCACTTTCAAGTCAAAAATTCTGGAATTTAATTTATTCTAAACCATTTAATATATCTACAATAGATCATTTGCTGCTTTCACTGGTAAATGGGTTTAAATTTGCTCCAAGAGCATTTGGAAACATTCTAAACAGTTTAATAATTATAGATGAGCTCCATTATTATGATACACATACCGTGGGAATGATAAAATGTCTATGTGAAACATTAAGACATTTAAAAATTCCGCATGTAATTATGAGTGCTACAATACCAAATCAAATAAAAGAAAAATTCCATGAAGATTATACTAAGATTCAAAGTAGTGGTAAGGACAATGAAAACAATGAAAAGAGCCCTTTTGCTTTTGAATATCATAATAGACAAATTGATCACGGTGAAATGCTTTCTAAAGAATTTTTAGATATATTAGATGATTCTGAGGAACTTAATATTGGAATTATAGTAAATACAGTTCCGAAATCTAAAAAGATATTTACGGAGTTAAAGCAGAGATTTCCTGAAAGACAAATTTTACTTTATAATTCTCAATTTATGAGAAAAGATAGGCCTAAAAAAGAGAAAATACTTAGAATTCTTGGTAAAAATGTTTTTGAAGATTTAGATGATGAAGAAATTGAATTTTGCAGCGAATATGGTTTCGATCCAGATGATCCTTTTATTTTTGTTGGTACTCAAGTCGCAGAAATTAGTTTGAATATTTCATTTGATTTAATATTATCTGATTTAGCGCCATTAGACGCCCTAATACAACGAGGAGGACGTTTACATAGAAAAATGAGTTTTAACAACAATAAAGATTGTAAATGTCCTCAATGTAAGCGATTAGATGGAGAATATATATATAAATTCCATATTTTTGATACTGGAGAATTTTGTTATCCTTATTATACAAAAGAAGATGATACTGAGTTTATGAAAGAAATTATAGAAAATACGCGAAATGAAATATCTAGAAAGCCAAAATTCACTTTTAAAAATAGTATTGAAATGATGGATCGAGTATACAAAAATGAAAATTTGTTTTCTGACTTTAATGCGAATACTAGTTTTTGGGAAGCTTATAAAGAAGATTTAATCTTTGGAAAGAGACCCGTTAAGAATGAAGAAGACGGAGGACAATTAAGGATAAGAACAAGAAACATTGAAGGAGCTGTATTTGATGTTTTACCACAGCAATTTGAATATGAATACGATTATATTCAAGCCGAAGATTTTATTAATAGAATTTACAAGGATTCTAAGTTTTCGAGAAAAGGTAATTTAAATTTTGAAGGAATAAATGAAATAACCAAACATATGGTAAAAATTTCTCCAAGACAATATTATAAGATGAATAATGGAAAAGATAGACATTTTGAGGCGTATCGACTTATTAAAATTGTTTGTGCGGAATATAACTTTGAAAAAGGACTAATTGATTTAGAAGATCAAGAAAGTATACTTTGATCACCATTTGAGATTGTTTTCATACATACTTGCAAGAATAAATGATTTTTAGTGATATTAAATTCAAACTTCGATTCAAACTTTTTGTTATTGACATATTAATCTTACTTACAACTGATCAAACATATAAAGCATCACTCATAAACTTGACCAATCACTTATAAAGGATTACTCATAAAGTTGAGTGAATCTGTTCTTTTTATTGTAGAAATTTTCTAATTCATAGATTCTATTGAATATGTTCAGTAAAATTATTCAAATAGCTTTTTCTACCCAAAAACCTCGCAACACACCGCATATCCATCAAATGGTTACTTTCTCACCTGAAACATATACACAATATCCTGTTTTTCATCAGGAGAATACCTTTTAAAACCGTCTCCAGTTCTTCTTTTGTTGCACCACGGGCAACAATTAATCCTTCCAGTAGCGCAAACATCCCTTATTTACACCTATCTCACGGAGCTGTCGTCTGTATCTCCTGGCATGAACTCTACCTTTTTCCTGGTGGTAGATCTTAAGAAGCTCCCTGTCTTCATTGATAATTCGGTCTATTTCTTCTTCATATATCTCCCTGTTACTTTCGCTTTTCAAATAGAACCGTAATACATCAGCATCATTTTTTTCCTGCTCTTTTGGGAGAGGAAGGGCGGTGATAATGCCATATTTGAACTTAGCTTCCTGATAGGAGTTGTTAAAGTTGCGGCGCATGCCTCCACCAAAGTGGACTTGATAATATGGAAGGATACCATCGTATACAATCCTATTTTTAAAGGGTAATAGCATAGCCTCCGCCATTATCGGGAGGTTTGATCCAATCATCTCTTCAAAGGATGTGTTAAGAGCAACGACCCCGTATGCCTTAGGGGGGTTCGTTGATATCAAGGAAGATGGTATAATTTTTCAGATAGCGCCAAACAAGTAACTCATCCTTAACAGAATCCTTCCAGCTTTCAATTACTTTTAATTCGTCTGGAGCGAAGTTCATGGGATTTTCTGCAATGAATAAATCTATCACTTCTAATCAACGAGCGAGTGGGATTTAGATTCGGCTGCAAAGAAGTAAGTTATCGATATTCTTCAGTTGCTTTATCCCACCAGTCAAATTCATCAGGAAACTTTTTGTAGTTGTCATCAAACCAGTCAATTAAACTGGAATCATAAAAGCCATCTTTGTTGAATTGTTCTTCAAATTCGTCAAAGCTCATATGCAT
>JARKQC010000040.1 GCA_029974985.1 Bacteroidota bacterium
AATAATATGATTATTAGCTGCATCTAATGAATCAGCAGGTACTTGATGATCAAAAGGGATAACAATTTTGCTTGGATCCCAAACTTTTTCAGTTCCTATTTTTCTAAATGATTCAACTGAAAGAGGTCCAGTTAAATCATGAGTCATAGCTACATTAATATTAGCCATAACTATCTCACCAGCTTCAGATGAAGATTTATTTGACGCTTTAGCTAATATTTTCTCAGACATCGTCATTGACATATTCGTAATTCTCCAAATATATATTAAGATAATTCATAAATTAAAATGATTCCTAAAATAATATTTAATATAATTTTAACTTAACAATAGTATTAAATTAGATAATATAAATTAATAACTTTAAATACAATAATAATATAATGCTTAATTAATGATGTCTATTATATTATAAAAAAGTATTTAATGATAATATTATTGATAAAGTAATATAATTTTATTTAATCTTAGTGTATTTATATTAGTACATAACATTTATATAAACAATTGTGATAATTTATAACTTTTCTTTTAATTTTTTGAGGGCTTAAATGATATTAAAAAATAGGATTCATAATGCTTTTAATTTTTATAAAAATAATTTTATTAATATTAATTCTCTTGAAATTTCAAATAATACTATAAAATTTAGTTTGAAAACAAGTAAAAATTTAAATGATTTTTTTAATGCAAAAAACTTCATTTGTAGAATATTTAAACATTGATAGAAACTTAAATGAGGTTCCAGAAGGCATATTGATAATACCTATATTATGCAATGTTTTACCAGTATCTTGGATGTTTGATACGACAATTATCATTGATGAATTAGATAAGACTTTTTATGAAAGTATTAATAGAATTAAAAATAAATATTCAGATTTATATACTAAAAGTGATTTTAAAGGGAAAATAATAGTTAAAAATATTATTGACTATGAAATTAATTATAATGAAAAATATTTATCATTTTTTAGCTTAGGGGTTGATTCTACAAGTACAATAATCAATAATATTGATAAGAATCCTATATTGGTTAATATTAGGGGATCTGATATTCCTTTAGAAGAAGAAGTTGGATTGAATTATATTGGTAGGAAATTGACAGATTTTTCAGAAGAATTCGGATTAAAAAGACTATTTATTAAATCAGACTTTAGAAGATTACTTAACACACAAAATCTTTCAAACAAATTTCAAGAACAGCTCGATGATAATTGGTGGCATGGATTACAACATGGAATGAGTATTATCAGCCATGC
>JARKQC010000055.1 GCA_029974985.1 Bacteroidota bacterium
ATTACCTATAAATGTATCGATAAATCATATTATAAGCATGGGTAACTTTTTAAAAATAAAAATTAACCTGTTCCATTCCTAATATGGTTCAAATAGATTAAATGATAGCTAAATTTTCCACTGATACATTCGAAGATTTGACCATACTGAACATTTGAATGGACGGAATGTTTTACCCAACTGGCTTCATTATTTTGAAATTAGTATATTGAAGCTTTCACAAATATAAAATATCGACAAATCTTGAGGATGTGAAAAAGATGCCTGTAGTTCATGTCAAATGTTTGGAAAGGTTTCGAAGAAGAAAAAATCGACTACATAATAAAAAACATTACCAAAGTTTTTACAGATTTAGGAGTACCAGCACACGCTGTGGAAATTCTAGTACACGAAGTTCCCATGACCCATTGGGGAACAGAAGGATTATCCTGTGCAGAAAAATTCAAAGACGTTGATATTCCGGGGTGGGATAAGGACTAATTCCACTAAAATTTATTTTTATTTCATACTCAAAATAAATGGAAATTAAACTTCTCATTTAATTTCATCAATTAATTGTTCAATTTGAACTACAAAATCTTTTGCCCTATCTAACGATGTTTTGGCTTGACCTTTTAATACTTCTTTAGTCATTTTATATTGAAATTTAGATCTTTTTCGCCTTTCAAGTTCAAGATTGTGAATAATTTCGTCTGATAACCTTCCTAATTCGATTGCTTCAGCTAATGCATCATCATAATCTTCTAGAAATTTCTTTTTAAGTTTATTTCTAACGAAAACAATTAAGGCATCACTTGTGATTTTATGAGGATTGTGATCTCCAACTTTATATCCCAACTTAGAAAGTATAGCATTTGCCATATAAAACATAGAATAGTAAGAACATACTATAACCCAAAGAGGGGATATATTTTCATCATATAAATATTTAGCAACATTTAAACTTTCATCCGAATTATTTATAAGTGCATTAATTGTGAATCTATTTGATTTCTTTTTCTTTAATTCCTCATTGGCTAAGTATGTACGAACATTACTTTCAGCTTCTTTTATTTCTTTTTCAGTCAACATTTTCTAACATCCTATAAAAATCTTCAATTCCAATAAGGATTATATTATTTCTTAATGCTTCTGCCACGACAGTAAATTCCTTACTTTTAGCCATAGAATTAAATTCTTCAAAATTAAAGGATACTAAATGAATATCTAATGGAAACAATGAAATAATCCGATCAATATCATTTTCTCTATTTTTTTCACATATTACCATCAAATCAATATCTGAAGTTTTAGTTTCATTTCCTTTAGCATATGAACCAAAAATCAAAGCTATAAAAGGAAAATAAAGATCACTCAATTTTCGATGAAGGACTTTAAAATTACCTTTTTTTAAAAATTCTTTTCTTCTCTTGTATTCTGCTTCAAATATGGTAGGATGAACTTTTTTGTTCAAAATACAATTGTAAGAATTACCAAATCTTTCTAAAGAGACCAGATTCTCTTTTTCAAATCTTTTTACGATATTATAGGTGCTTTTATAATCAATGTCCAATTCATTGGATAAACGATTAATGCTAATAGGTTCTCCCTGTTTTTCTATTAGTTTAACTACAATATCCACATCATTACTATTAATCATAATATTTTCCACCATCATATTATGGTATTTTTACATAATGTTATGGTAATTTACCATAATACGATTATCATTTAAATTTAATAACATATATTAATTTTTCCTTTATAAGAGATTCAGGCATATTGTTGATAATAGTTCATGTCAAATGTTTGGAAAGTTTCGAAGAAGAAAAAATCGACTACATAATAAAAAACATTACCAAAGTTTTTACAGATTTAGGAGTACCAGCACAAGCAGTGGAAATTCTAGTACACGAAGTTCCCATGACCTACTGAAGAACAAAAGGATTATCCTGTGCAGAAAAATTCAAAGACGTTGATATTCCGGGATGAAGTAAAAAGTAACTGATTTCCTGATTTTTTTAAATTTTCCCCTTTTTTAAACTGAAATGTTATTTAAGTATAGTAAATTTTATCTATCAAGGAAACTATACTACAATAGCGTGCATTAAGTAGGTTTAGGGTGTTTAATGGAAGAAGTGGATTAAGGTGTATGCCTATTAAATCTGAGTTCTATCTGTAAACAAAG
>JARKQC010000059.1 GCA_029974985.1 Bacteroidota bacterium
ATTTCAATCCTAATATAGTCTGATTTTAATAGGGCAAAAAATTTTGCTAAATTCCCTATAGCTGATTCTAATTTCTCGTATAAGACATTTATATTTTTCTATCAGGAATAGAGTTAATATTTTAAATGCTTTAACGATTAAAAAATATTAAATTTTCGAGCAGAATAATATGAATAAATTGATAAAAACAAATTTAAAGATATAATAATCTGGTAAAATATGAAAAAGTACTCAAATTTATTCTCTTGATTAATAAAAATTATAGTAATAAAATTATATCATAAAATAATACTAAAAAAATCAATAAAAACGAAGCATGAAATATCAATAAAATATAAAAATTAATTTAAAATGAATCGATAATGGATTATAAAAGATTAATTCAGAGAATCCCTTCAATAGGAGATTTTTCAATACCCAATATATCTCTTTGCATTGCTTCTTCCAATCTTAACTTATAAATAATTATTGAATCTTCATTAGTATTTATTATATCATTCAATCCAGATGCAATGAGATTATATTCACTTTTAGTAGCTTCCCCTTCAAAAACAGAATTTTGAATCCAGTATAAATATTGTCTGAGAAAGCTTTTAACCTTATTAACTCTTTCAACTTTAATATCATAAACAATAATTAAATACATAATATCACTTCTTATTGTATATTAAGTTACCACCATATTACAAAAGGGTTGTATTTTTTATTTCCTAAAATATGTTTAACAAGTTTATATGATTCTAATCTTATTAATCTACGATAAGAAACTTTTTTATTTAAATCACGATGTTTAATAGTTTTTTCAAGCCTTTTGTTATACTCTTGGACAAATTTAGTCCTTCCCTTATCATTCAAAAGGCAACAATTTAAATCTTGATCAAAATCTTCTTCAGATATCATATTTTTATTCACTAAATAGAAAATCAATCTATCTACAAAAATAGGTTTGAATATTTCGCTTAAATCTAGGGATAAAGAAAATCTCCTCTCAGAAGGTTCATGAAGAAAAGAAATTGTTGGATTCAGTTGAGTATTATAAATCTCTGTTAATGTTGTTGAATACATCATTGAATTTCCAAAACTTATTAATGAATTAATCATGTTTTTAGGAGGTTGTCTACTTCTACCTTCCATCTTAAATTCGTCTGGAAGTATTTCATCAAATTTTTCATAATATTCTGCCCTGATTCTTCCTTCGACATTCATAATTTCAGTTATTAACTTACATGAATTTAAATCATCTAAAGTTTCATTTATAGAATTTTCTATTTTATAATAAGCTAAAACTTTCATTATATTTTTAGCAGCCCCTTCCACAAAAAGTTTAGCTAATTCAATTCTTTTTTCATTATTTAAATATGTTTCAGCCTGTTTAACTACTAAGTCTCCTGATAAAAGTGTTTCTCGTGGATAAAAGCTCCCATTATAAAATCCATAATAATTAAAAAAATGGATAGGAATCCCTGATTTAGCAAAAAGGCTAATTACTTGAGAAGATATTGTTATTTGACCATATGCATAAACAGAATAAATTTTATTTATAGGTATTGGCTTTTTACCTTTTTCATTAACAAAATAAATAGTATTTTCTTTTCTCTTTAAAATTCCATCTGAAAGAAGATAATAATTCTTTTTTGGCATTATAACACCTTATATCCAACATAGTTCAAAATAAGCACACTTTCTACAAATTTTTAATTTTTTAGGTTTTGGGATATCTGAATTTATAATTTCATTTATTTCTTGAATGATATCTCTAATTTCCTCTTCTTTTTCAGGAGTTAATTCAAATTTAACTTTTTTTCTAATTTTAGGATAGTCGATATAACCAATTAAATTATCAATGCCTTTTTCATTCTTTAAGTAATACATATAATATAATAATTGATATTCATGAGATTTTTCCATTTTAGGTGTTTTCTTAACCTCATGGATTTCTATGTCTTTTCTTTTTTTAATGAAGTCTACATTGATCAGGTTATCGATTAAAAAGTCTTTTTCTCTTTTGTAAGTGTTTTCATGGAGTTGTTTTCCAAGTGAAACTGTGTCTGATTCTTGTTCCATTTGAATATTATGTGAAAATAACCATAATTTAGTTTTACAAATAAAATAGTAATTTATTTGTGATCCATTTATTTTCATATAAACCAGAATAGATTTACATCAAAGAAGATTCATCTTTATCTAATCTAAGACCAATTTCTTCATCATAAGGTACATCAATAAAGAAAGTCTGTTTATCTTCAGAAATATTACAATTATTATCCTGCTTATGGAATTGCCCATATGTTAAAGAAACAAAATAGCTCATTGCTTCATAATATTCTCCATTATGAATTTTTTCAAGATATTCTTCTTTAAATTTAAATGGAACAACTTCATATGAATTAAAAAGTTTGTAAAAATCTGAGTTATTATAAACAAACGGCATTACATTATTATAATATTTTTCAAACCTTGCTTTTACTTCATTAAAATGTTTTTCATCTTTTTCATTGTATCTTTCACCATAAACTTCATCAACAAGATTTTGAATCGTATTTTCGCTAAGTAATGTTAATTTTTTTAATTTTTCAATAGTATTTAATACAATTTCTTCAGAATAAATATATTTATCGTTTTCAGCACCTTCTGTAGATACATAAACTGGACTAATTTTTCCAACTTCCCAACCCTTCCTATTTACTCTACCAAATCTTTGAATTAATGCGTCAATTGGGGCAGGTTCAGAATATAAAACATCATAACTAATATCCAATGATACTTCAATCGCTTGAGTTCCTACTAAAAGATTTAAATCATTTAATTCTTTTTCTATTTTCTCTCTATCTTTTAAAATGAATTTTCCATGTAAAAGTTTACATTTAATAGATTCACTTTTCAATTTTTCATACATAAGTTGAGATTTAGAAACAGTGTTACAAACAACCAAAACTTTCTTTTCTTCATCCAAATCCTCTTTTATTTTATCTAAATAGTCTTCAATTAAGCCATCTAAAACTATTACATTATGTCGTGTGAATTTTTTTAATTCTTTCTTATCAAATTTAATATCATTTTTAATGTTCAAATCATCTTTTAACATATTTTTAATAAAAGTAGGTAATGTTGCAGACATTATTAAAATTTTTATGTTAAATTGATCATTTAATATTTTTAAAACAGAAGATAATAAAGCCATAGTATGAACATCATAAGCATGAATTTCATCAAACACAAACAAACTATTAGTCATTTCTGAAATTTGCATTTCAAACCCTTTAACACCGAAAAATGGTTTAATAATTTGAAAAGGGGTTAATATCTTATAAGGTCTGTAAATCTTTTTAGTGAAATTTCCTATTTTTTTAGATTTTTTAAATGCTAAATTATTACCTAAATCATCAATAAATGATTTATAAAGAAAATAAGAAGCTTTACCATGTAATATTCCAACTAATTCATCATTTTTAAAGTCATTATTTAGACGTTTATACATAGAATTAATGCTTGCTGTATAGGGCAAAACATAGAAAACTCTTTTTGTATGTAAATCATTTTGATTTTTATCTGTCCATAATAAAGAAGCTTCAGTTTTTCCACTACCCGTTGGAGCTGTTAAAAAAGAACTTCCTTCAGTTTTTGAAGCTAAAATTTGTGTTTTTCTGAATTTAAAATCATAAATAGATTTCATATCCATAATTGCAGGCAATAATTCATATTTAGATGCTGAAGCTAAATGATCACATGCAGTTATGAATCCTTTAAGAAAAATGCCCTCTTTTTTAGTTAAAAAATCACATTCTTCTTCAAAGTCAATGGCATCTAAATAAGGTAGAACCGCGAACTTATAAACATCTGTCAATTCTTCAGTAGAAAACTGCCTATTTGGAAGATTTAAAGAATAACCCAAATATTTTTCACTTAAGTTTGTAATTTCATTACAAAAAGATATTAATTCATTAAAATTAACTTTAATTTCATTTAATTTTTCTAAGTATACTTCATTGCCATATTTAGTATCTGTTTTATACGTTTTTTCAATAATTTTAAGATCTTTGTGATGAGAAATTATACATAATCCAATCAATTTTTGAATATTTTCATCAAAATTAACTAATAATTTTATAAAGCTTGCAGATAAAATTTCATGTCTGTAATTCCAATTTTTACTATTATTATCCTTTAAAACGTCTTGAAAACCTTTAGCAGCTTTTCCAAAATCATGAAAAAATAAAGAATAAAATACATATTCCCAAAAATTAGTATTTCCACATAGTTCCGGTATATTTGAATAAGCATTTTTAATTGATTTTAAAACTTTTAAAGTGTTTTCAGTGTGTTCAAAAAGTGTTTCATTTGGTTTAGCTAAAATAACCATCAAATCACCACTTAAAATATATAAATTTAAATCTGTTAATAATAAAAAGGTTTTGAAATGTTATCTAAATCATAACTTGATGTATAATAAATTTAAATAGAAATAGAGTAAATATTGATTATTTGTGTATCCAAACTCCCCAATCCATTTCAGAGTCATAATAGCAATCTTCAGCATAATTAAAAAAGTTATCCATTAAAACAAAAGGTTTCACTCCCAAAGATTCACGAGGGATACTGTTAGTAAAGTGAGTGGCTAATGCTTGTATTGTCCCATGAGCTCCTTTAACCCCGAACGGCAAGATAGTTTTACCTAATCTCACATTACTCTTTTTAATCATTGAAATTTTATCAATTTTTGATATAGAAACAATTTCAGTCGATCTTCCAAGCAAAATAGGATATTCTGGGCTTTTAAAATAGGATTCATAGTCTAAATTATCTAAATACAAATATAATTTAGGATTAAATAAAAATTCTCTTCTGATTACATTAGACTTGGCAGAGAGAGCAGGTTTATTAGTTAACTCATAAATAGTCTCTAAATCAGTACCTTTACCATCATAAAAAAATGTAAATCCTATATCTAAATCATCAGGAGTTACATATTCACCTTTAGCTGTAGATATTAATCCATATATTGTACTCAAAGGAGGCACAGGTAAAGTAGGTTGATAACCACTGATAAAAGCAGGATATCTAAATGAAGAAACCCAACCCTCAAGAATAATTCTTAAAAACTCCATGATTACATCAGCCTATCTAACTCAGTAGAAAAACTATCAATTGCTTCTTTAACAGTTCCAATAACTATTTCATCATTATCATCATAACATTTTTTAATTTCAGATTTTAAATCACCCATAAATCCTTCCATGATACCAATATAAACTTTACTCAATATAATATCCTCATATTCAGTAAGATTTTCATTAATTACATCTAAGTTAACATTTGGTTTACCTTCTTTTTCTTCAGCAATATTCATGAAAATATGATTTCCTCCATCAATCACACATAAAACTATGAATTTAGGAACAACATCTGTTAAGTGAGATGTTAATTTGGCTCCTCCTTTTAAATAAGGCAATATTCTAATAACATCTTTAGCCCTTTTTAAACGAATTTCTTTATTTAAGATAAAGTTACCATCTTCATTTTTTTCTAAACTTTCATCTTCAGCTATTTTTTCTAACTCAGGATACATATTTTTATAACCTGTTTTTTCAACAGAAGAAAAAACACCTACTGAATTTAAATCAAGGGAAAAAATCCCTTTAAGTACTGTCGAATAGAATTCATGCTCATAAGGCACAGGATCACCATAATGTCTTGCCATAACTCCAAAATCATTAGTAGGATTTTGTGAAACAATAGAAACCAAAGGAGAATTCTTTAAAGGTGAAATACGTGTAACTGTACCACCATCATTCTTCTTCAATGCCCTCATGTAGCCAAAAATATCATCGTCTTCGTAATTTATTGGATTTGCAGCAGTAAATGCAATTTTTTTCTCCCGAGAAATAGGAGATAAATTCCAACCAAACTTTTCTTTTAGTGTATCTCTCCACCAATATCTTAAAGCTTGTCCAGAAACATAAGGATAACGATCTCTTCCTTTTTGGATATATTTAACTCTAACAATATTATCTGTCCTATCACCAGCATCAGTTCCAGCATTATTCAATGCAGAATAAGGTGCATCTACTAACATAAAACCATTTATCATTTTTGACATAAATTATTCCTCCTTCAAGTCATCTGATTCTACTATTCCTTTAATCTCCTTTTTATTTTCAACTAAATAATCATGTAAACATTCATAAATTCTAAATAAAATTAAATCTTGAGTTACTCTCCAGGTTAAATTGCCATCAGGAAATAAATATTGTACATAATCATCAAAAGTGAATAATGGTTCATCTACACCTAGTGATATCCGTTTTTTAATTATTTTTCTCAACACATTGTTAAAGCTGTTATAAGAGTTGGCTGTTTCAATTTTTGTGATTGTAGAGATATCTTCATTATCTTTTATATAATCAATTAATAAATCTCCAAGTTTTTTTATTGCGTCCATCCTTTCTTTATCCATATTTCTCACCGAAGTCATATATATTTCTAAAAGCCTCCAACCAGATCTAACATTCTTATTTTTTTTGTCAAAGAAAAATTTAATAATTGATTGGTTTTTTAAGAGTCTTTCAAAAACAAAATTTGGATTATTTTTATAATCCTCTTCATTTTCAATTTTTTCCAATTTTACAAATTTATATGCATATTTAACAATATTGTTCCAATTTGTTTTTTCGTCTGGGGGAATTTCAATTAAAAATCTAAAAACATTTGAAGGTAAATAAAAAATCCTTAAATCTGGATTTTGATTGTAGTTAGAAAAGTAATAAAAAGTAATAATCGGAGTATCTTCTTCTCTCCAGCGATTAACTTTTTGAACTATTTTTCCTATCATACTAAACATAGCATTATCAGGTCGTGTTATTGACTCATTATAACAACCAGTGAAATCATTTAATAGAAATTGCTTATTTATATTATCAAAAGATTGTTTAGCCCAAAATTTGAGAATTTTATTTGAATTTGAATGTAGTAATAAAAATTTTCCTCCACACCTATATAAAAATAGAGGTAAAATTTGAACAAGAAACAAACAATTTGGACAATAATCCGCACCATCAGATCCATGTGAAAAATAATTTATTAATTTTCCAGATCCTGTTAGTGGAACATTTCCTTTAAATGATTTATTGATAGCATTTCTTTTACCACATGCAATACAATTACCATTTTCTCCTAATTGACTAATATTATCTATTAACTCATTTAAAAAATCTAAATATTTCTCATTTTCAACAGAAGGATTTGTTAATGGATTATTTGGAAAAATTGAGTACAGATTTTTGTGCCATGCTGGTTTAGTATACAGCTCAAAAATTTTTTCTATAACATCCCCTAAATCAGATACTTTGATTTCATCGATATCTTTTTCAACTAATTTAATTAATGAAACTAATCCTGCATCAACAAATGGATTTCCAGTATACGTAAATAGTTTTTCTACCATTATTGCCTCCAATACTAATTTATCTACCATTTTAATAGTTAAATAATCATCCCAAAACCTAAACTATTTTTTTCACCAAGACCACAATCATAAGCAAATTTAATCAAATTTAAATCCCCTTCTAATTCTAAATCCATCATAAAAGCTCTGTGAAATGTTTTTATATGATCTTTTTCAATTGTTATTCTTTTTCTTTTAACAAATCTCATATTTGAACTAATATTTATTTTATCACTTTTTACTTCTTTATTATAAAATTTATTATATTTTTTAACTAAATTGTTTTCTAAACTATCATAAAAATTTTTATCTGATGGATAAATATCCAATATTCTTAACTTTCCATCCACTTCTTTTTTTGTTCTTACAATAATTGGAGAGAGTGTTTTAACACCCATATGTTTTTTAATTTCAGGCTCTCTTACTAATTCAATTCTCTCAACAAATAACTGTTTTCCTTTAAAATTAACACTTAAATCATCTAAATACCCTTCTACTAAGCTTTTTATTAAATTTTCATTTGGACTTGATATTTGAAAATTTACTGCACCATCTTTTGAAATGATTCCCTCTTTAATTATCTTTCTTTTTTGAATACTTAGTTGTGAAAAAGTAAAAAATTTAAAAGTTTTCAAAGCGTGTAATTCCTTTGCCAATTCCAAATCGGCAATCTTATTATAAATAATTGAAGAAATAATATAGTTGTAGTTAAAAGGTATTAATAAACTATTTTTAGATTTTAAATGTATTTTCAGCCTCATTTTTTACCTTGAATTATGATTTTATTGAGTAATAACAAATTTTCAAAGCTATTTTCCTTATATTTAATAATATAAATTATTAATTATATATAAGTTATTATAATATTATTACTATTTTATATGTTATTATAACTTCTATTTACAAAACTATGTTAAGTAATATAATTTAATTTCAATTTGATCTGATTTTATTTTTGAATCAAAATTATTCAAATATGCTGTAATATAGTTAAATTAACTATTTCAATCCACTAACAGTGCTGTGTCTGATTTAATTTTGAATTTATTCTATAGTATATTAATTATATAATATTTGTAAGTTTTAAGTATTATTAAAAAATGAGCTTTATCATTATAATAATATTTATATAATAGTTAATATATAATAGTAATATATAGGTAAAACCTAGGAGTCTTGTCACAATGTGGCAAATATAGTACTCCTAGGTACTGGAATTTATACTATTATAATTGAATTTTATTTTTATTACTTTTAAATTTGTTTTTATCATATTAACATAAACAGGATTGTTTCTTTCATATTTTTGAAAATATGACCAAGCTAATACATCACAAAATTGAATACCGCTCCATGAATGAGAGTGACTATGATAAATATTTATATGTTCATCCGAAAAATTTATTTTATTCATAAAATATTTATTAAATATCTTTTGATCTTTTATTTTTCCTTTTGACTTATCAATTCTAACTTCAATTTTTGAATCAATTTTTAATTCTTTTGCTATCTTTCCAACAACAAAATCATATAGTTTATTTTTATCAGTATATTTACTCCTAGGAACCTCCTTTTTATTCAATATGATACAATAAATTTCGCAGTTTAATTTATTAACTTCATTTAACATATGTAAAATTAAATTTTTAGAACATTCTGCAGCTTTAATTTCTTTCATACACTTTAATTCTTTTTTAAATTTATTTCTTCTCATATTTTTTATTAATCTATCTAGTTTTTTGAAATCCTTTGTTAATAATCCTACAATGATCAAATATTTCGAACCATTCGGCCCTAAATCTCCACTTTCATCAATAAATAAAAACCTCATATATTTTAATTTTAATCATCCAAGTTAATTTAATTATATAATAATATTATACCATTACTTCATATATATACTTTTACACGAAATTAATTTTATAATTACAAAAAAACTATATTAATAAATTTCAATAAGTTCCAATAATATTAATTTTAAGTTATTATAATTAATTATTGAAATTATAAAATTATACTATTCATAAGTTTCTTAAACTTAGAAAATATAACTTTTTTAAATAAAATTGAAATTTTATTTGTATAATTAAAATAAGACTATATTAAGATTGAAATACACACAATCGTCAAGAATACTGCACAGACAATGATTAAAATCAGACTATATTAGGATTGAAATACAACCAAACTATTATTAGCTAAACATAACGGACAATATTAAAATCAGACTATATAGGATTTAAACACTTCTTACCGAAGGTTCTGGTGGCGGAACTATCACAAATTAAAATCAGACTATATTAGGATTTAAACAAAGCTATATATTAACATAATCATTCACTTAAATCATCATATAGTTTATATTATTAATATCATATATTTTTTATTAAAATGATATTTTATGGAAAATTATCTTTTGATTCTTCAAATGTATATGGAATCCTTCCAAAAATAAATAATTCAAATTTAAACAAAATTAAAATTCTAAACTCTATCTAAAATCTCTCTAGGACCCCCACAAACTTCTACCAAATACTCTGCTTCAACTATATGCAGTTTAGATGGAATAGCTATACAATGCAATGGTCCTCCAAAATCAAAATCAATCAATTCAACAATTTTATCTGCTCTAACAACAACATTTTTTGAGCCTACTCTAGCTATTCCTATAGCTAAGGTATCTTCATCAATAATAGCTTCATTATTTTTAACATTAGAAATTAAATCATCTTTAACTTTCATTAAATATTCAAGTCCTTGATTTACAGTCATATATCTATTTTTATGTGCTTGAATATCAAGTAAAACAAGAGTATGGGCATCATTTACTAAGTTATTAGCTATTGCCATATAAGGAGATTGTGGGAAAAAGTTTTCATCTGGAAATGGGATTGTTGTAACTTTTCCAAATTTATAAGCCTGCAGTCCAGAAATTCCAAGAGCTGATGATAAAATAGATGATCCGTGAATTACTTCTGTTTCAATTCCCTTTTTTTTAGCTTCTATTAAAAAATCTGTATGGGTGGTAGCTATTAATGGATCTCCACCTGTTATTAAAGCTACATCTCGACCTTCAATAGCTTCTTTCATAAAAATATTTTCTACTTCTACTTCATGACGAGTTAATACTTTTATTTCTTTTCCTATAAGTTCTTCAATAGCTTTAAAGCTGGATCCAAAAAGATGAGAGGTAAAAAACTCTGCATAAACTATTTCTACTGATTTTAAAGCTTTTAATCCTTTAAGTGAAATATCTTTTTCATCGAATAATCCTAATCCTACAAAGTATAACATAAAAAGTTCTCCTAAATCTTGAATATTTTGTCCTTAATCATCCAAATAGTCAGTTGCTAAAATTTATTATTAACTAGAATTCATTTTAAATTATCATACTTAGCTGAATTCTTCTTCTTTCAACATCAACATCTATTACTTTTACTTCAACTATATCTCCAACACTTACAATATCGAGGGGGTGATTAACAAATTTATTTTCAACTAATTGTGATATATGTACTAAGCCATCTTGATGAACTCCAATATCTACAAAAGCACCAAAATCC
>JARKQC010000347.1 GCA_029974985.1 Bacteroidota bacterium
GAAGATCTGGCATTAACGCTCAATGGTCAACAGAAGAAGGTCCGGCACCAAGCAGAACTTCAGCGGCAGCGGCCAGTTTCTATTCAGCATCATTCCTCGCTGAAAACTATTGTTTTATCCAAACCTGTTTTGTAATTTGGAGCCAAATCTAAACCGGCCTAACATGATGTCAATTCAATCGTATCACCCGCTCTCCAGAAATCTTTCTTCCGCAATTTATCCGGGAATAAGTGTTTGTAAGTATTTACAACCGGATGGGGTGCGTATATAAACGAGTTGGGCATAATTTTACGAAAATGACAGAGAAGCAGGAAATATTATATTACTATCTACAGGAATCTGACAAAACCATAGGACAGATTAAAAGTAATCATGGAATTGAAACTGATGCAGGTAAGTTGTGGCAAATCCTTACAGAGCATTTTGACCTTTATGATAATCCTGTTGAAATTATTTATAAAAAACTGAACTCAATGGAAATATGTGAGATTATAGTTAATAATTACTTGAACTATTTATCTCCAATAATTAAAATAGAAATTGACTTTACGATAATTCCAGAAACACTAATTGATGATTCAATTATTAAAGGGATTATTAAGTTTAAAGGTGAAGTTTGGGAAATTCATAAAAATGACCAAGATGAGTTTCCATCAAATCCACACGCTCATAATTATGAGTATGGATTAAAGCTACATCTTGGAACAGGAGAGTTATTCAAAAAAAGAAAATTAATGGGTAGTGTAAGAAAAAAGGATTTATTAACTATTAGAACTTTGATAACAGATAAAGTAAAAACAATTGAATTACCAACTATAAAAATTTAACAACATGAAACGAATTTCAATTTTAGTTTGTGTTTTTGCACTTGGAATCTTTCTAGTAAGTTGCAATAATCCCGAAAAAGAGTCATTAAAAACTGTTGATAATTTTTTAAAACAGTTCAATGATGAAATTGAGAAAAATTTAGATTCTACTAAAGTCGATAAGGCGTTATTTGAATTGATTAAACAATATGGTGGATATCTTTCAAAAGACGGATGGACTCTTAATTTTAATCAAAAGAATGACACCACAATCTTAATCGAATCAGTTGGAAAAACTCATAATAGTTTTGGTAAACCAATTGAAATAAAACAAAAGTTCTTACTTAAAGAAGTTGATGGTGTTTGGATAATTTTTGATACATATAATTTGCTTCCATTATTTTTGGACATGGATATTGTTGATAGGGACTGGGACTTTTTCTGGGATAAAGAAAAAAATGAAATTTTACTCGACTTAAAGAAAAATTTAAAACTTGAAGTAATTAGTAAAGGCAGTAAATCTTATTTTGGTGATGCGGTTGAAGGAAAACTTCGGCTCTTGAATAATTCAAAATATGATATAAGAAATGTGATTATATTAATTGAACACTTTGACTCAGATGGTAAATCTGTAAATACTGATGATGAATATGTTTCAGATATTATTAGAACGAATGGATATAGAGAATTTGACTGGTTAACATCTGATTGTTCAAAATGTTATAGACAAGAATTTAAGATAAAATTCCAGAGAGAATATTAAAAAAACTATGCCCAATAAATAGAACTCTGAGCGGTCTGCAAGACCCAGCGATGAGTTGGTGTTGAACTACACCCGCCGGGTTAAGAGCTATGTACTTATTGAGCTGTTTTTTGATTTTTAACGAGATTAAACAGATAGGCGTTCTTTGAC
>JARKQC010000357.1 GCA_029974985.1 Bacteroidota bacterium
TAATTAAAGACCAGGCCACCCAGCTAACCCACGCTGATTTAAAGACAGGAAGATGGAAGGAGCTGGAGTACAGGCCATATGATATACAAGCTGAGTATCCGGATATATACCCTGGTAAGATCCACCCCCTGCAGAGGACCATAGAGGAGATCCGGAGTATCTTCATTAAGTTGGGGTTCACCGAGTCCAAGGGCACCATCCTGGAATCTGCCTTCTGGAATTTTGACTGCCTCTTCCAGCCACAGGATCACGCAGCCCGGGAGATGCAGGATACCTTTTACATAAAGGTACCCCAGATGGCCAAATTACCAGGAGAAGACCTGGTACGTAGAGTTGCACGTGTCCATGAGGACGGAGGAGCCACAGGTTCCGAGGGCTGGGGATACCAGTGGGATGAAGAGGTAGCCCGGCAATCAGTGCTCCGTACACACACCACTTGTGTATCTGCGCGTTTCTTAGAGGATAATAAACCGCCACTGAAGATGTTTTCAGTGGGCAGGGTCTTCAGACGGGAGACTATAACCTATAAGCATTTGCCTGAATTCCACCAGGTAGAGGGTATCATAGCAGCTGATGATATTGACTTTGAAAACCTGCTGGGAATACTCAAGGAATTCTACCATAAACTAGGCTTTGAAGTAAGGTTCAGACCAGCATACTTCCCATACACCTATCTATCCACTGAATGTGAGATCTACCTGCCTGAAAAGGAAAGCTGGATAGAACTGGGGGGATCAGGAATGTTCCGACCCGAGGTACTGGAACCCATGGGTGTAGAAACCCCGGTAGCAGCTTTTGGACTGGGTATAGAGAGACTTGCCATGATCCGGTTGGGTATAACCGATATCCGGATGCTGTACCAGAGTGACCTAGGATGGTTGAGGAATCTGCCGGTGACTCGGCTCTAGTAACTACATTTTTTTTATAAATTTTGATCATTAGAAATTGAGGGGCCAAAAAGTTGATTAAATTTTTTAAGAATATTTTTTAAAGAAATTTTTTTCTAATTTTTCTAATTTTTTTTCAATTTTAAGATCACTTTTCCCTGTTCTGGAGAAAAATCGGCAAACTTGCTGTAAATAAATCACTTAACCTATACCTGATGACTTATTTACTGCATTTTTCCATGATTTTGGTTTTTGAAGGCTAAATTCTTCTAGAAATTTAAAATAATTGGAAACATATAATATATAATTGTTAAAATTTTCAGGTGCATATTTAAAAAGTAGGAGATAAGCTTATGGAATTCTTGGATGTAATTAAAAACAGGTATAGTGTCCGTGGATATAAATCTGATGAAATTGAAGAAGAAAAACTTAATTTGGTGCTTGAAGCTGCACGTTTAGCACCAACAGCTGTAAATTACCAGCCGTTTAAATTCGTTGTTATCAAAACTAAAGGCAGAGAGGAAGAACTGAAGCGTATTTACCCTGCGGACTGGTTTGTGCAAGCTCCGGTTGTTATATGTGCAGTTACACTCCCAGATGAAGCCTGGATACGAAAAGACGGTAAAAACTACGCAGAGGTAGATACGGCCATTGCATTTGACCATTTGATACTCGAAGCCACCAGTTTAGGTCTTGGTACCTGCTGGATAGCGGCGTTTGATTTAGAAGCTGCACGTGAAGTACTTGGCGTGCCTGATGATACTTTACCTTTGCTATTTACTCCTTTAGGATACCCTGATGCCGGGCCACGGAATCCTGGAAGGAAAAACATGGAAGAACTGGTAAAATACGATAAATGGTAAGTTAAAGGAGATGAAAAGATGAAAAAATCTGTAGGAGCAAAAACAATTATCTACCCCACACCGGTTTTGATTGTGGGGACATATGATGAAGCTGGAAACCCTAATGTAATGAATGCCGCATGGGGAGGGATTAACTGTTCTGATCCGCCATGTGTTTATGTATCCGTAAGAGAATCGAGGTACACCTTCAATAATATCGTGAAAAATAAGGCTTTTACTATAAGCATCCCCTCGGAGGAGCAGGTTGTAGAAGCGGACTACTTTGGAATAGCATCTGGCAGGGATGTGGATAAACTCACCACCACGGGACTTACACCAGTTAAAAGTGACCTGGTAAATGCCCCCTACATCCATGAATTTCCACTGATCGTGGAGTGTAAGCTGGTCCATACCGTGGATCTCGGTGCCCACACCCAGTTTACAGGGGAGATCCTGGATGTGAAGGTGGACCCGGAGCTCACTGATGAGAAGGGAAATCCTGATATCAAAAAGATAAAGCCAATCTTATACGATCCCATAGGTTTCGCCTATTATGGTATTGGTGAATTTAAGGGACCTGCTTTTTCCATGGGTAAAAAATTTAAATAAAGGATAAATAGGGGTATTAAATTATCTTCACCTTTTATTTTTGTGAATCTTCCCTATGGGGTGCGCGGTACGGCTTTTTTTGGTAAAATATTTATATAGTTACAACAAAATAATTCACTGTATATTTCTACATGGAGATATGCAGGGCGGTATTCCAAGGGAAAAGTATATTGATTAAGTTGAATCAATATGTAATTAGGTGTAATAAGTTGTTTTAACCTTGGCATTTTAAAAGTTTAAAGGTCCAGATATTATGTGTGATCGGGATGAAATTCACTCGCAAATAGTACAAACACTTGAAAACACTGATTTTCCAAAAAATTCACATGAAGAACTAATAGAAGCGTTACCAAAGGGAATTAATACCTTATACACGGCAGATAGAATCATACTAACTGCTGGAGCAGCAGATAAATTCATTAAAGAAACAGATTTCCCCTTTAACAATGCAGAAGAAGTAGCTGATACAATAGTGGAAAGGTGTGTCTTTTCAGTTAGTAAATAGGTTTATTTTTCAATGGATATTGGGTATGGTAGTTCCCTGAAACAGGGATAACCTGCCGGTGTTAAATAATGCTACAGATTAGTCTATACTATTTTTTAATAAAGCGGAATCTGTCCAGGGATAAAAAATATCTGATAATTTTTGTTCCCAGGATAACAAAAACTATAGAGGCGTTTTGTCATCCCAGGATTACAGGAAAATATATTAGCAGGTACTTTTTTTTCTCAGGGCTTATCCCCTGGAATTCCTTTGGATCTGATTTAAAAGAGAAAATCTGGGTAACGTGAACACCAGATATTGTATGGTAATATGTATGGCTGTTTTTCCATATATATAATTCATCTTCAATCCTTTTTACTGAAAAAATTTATAGACAATTATTAATACTTAACATAGTATAAGTAATATTATAAACTGTTTGTATACAACGATAATACTTTTACATAATGATGTAAAAATAACATCAAATATATATAAATGATTAGGAATATAGTACATATGAAAGACCACAATTCCACAAAATATAATGTCCATGATAGGACCATATACCGGAAACGGAGCAAAAGAGGATGGTCCATCGTGATTATGCCCGTCGGTATAAGGTTAGATAATTTTCATGGATATCCACATATTCACTGGAATAAAGACGATGTAGATGAAATAATCTATGATAATTATGAAATCGTCTTAGAGATAATCAGAGGGCATATTGCGAGGGGAAAGATATTAATCTAGCTGATTTAAAAAAAGAGCTGGTAAAATGAGGATAACTCTTATTAGGCAAATAACAGGTAAAGAATTAGTTGAAGAGTTTGAAAATACGTATGGCTCTCTTAAAAGGCTTGAAAACTTATATGAAAGAAAACCAGAAAATATGAAATTATACAGTGACTTGGATGATTGGAAATACTTTAGGGAACATCCCGATGAAATAATAGAAGATGCTAAAGATGTTATCACTGAAAAATTAACGTTAGGAAAATTGGAATTAGAATTGCTGGACTTCATAAAACACAACAATCCTAAATCAATAAGAGATCTTGCTAAAATGATACATAAAGATATCAGCATAGTTCACCCACGAGTAAAGAAATTAGAAGCAGAAGGACTGATTGAATTTAAGGACGGCCCTAAAAGGAGAAAAATACCTGTAATGAACTATGATAAAATAGAAATTGCAGTCTAATTTTATTTGTTGAATCATTTCTAAATAAAAAAAAGAGTTATATAAAGGTTAAAATTTACTTCGTTAAACCGTTATATTACGAAGTGTAATTTACGATATTTTTGAACGAATTATTTAATAATACGTAAAACCAATTTTTTTACATAATGAATGAACCAAAATTGAGATTTCCTGAATTTAATGGGGAATGGGAAGAGAAGAACCTAGGCGAAATAGTCACTTTGATGCAGAGTGGACTTTCTAGAAAATTGGAGGGAAAGGATATTGGTTTACCAGTACTCCGATCTAATAATCTAATTGGAGATAAGTTAAATTTATCAGATATCCGTTATTGGTATGTTGTTGATGATAAAGGAGCTAACTTAGAAAATTATTTTTTAAAAAAGGGAGATTTACTTGTAAATTTTATTAATAGTATAAATCAAATAGGTAAAACAGCGCTTTACAATGGTGAACTCAACAGAAACGCGATATTCACAACCAATATTATGAGATTAAATTTTAATTCAAATACTGACGTCTTTTTTATTCATTATTATTTTCAAACCAAAAAATATCTTGATTATATCCAATCAATCACAAAACCTGCTGTAAACCAGGCTAGTTTTACAACAATAGATTTCAAACGATTTAAATTGAATTTACCATCTTTCTCTGAACAAAAAAAAATTGCCTTTTTCTTGTCTAAACTTGATGAGAAAATTGGTTTTATAGAGAAAAAACGGGAATATTGGAAGACTTATAAGAAGGGTACGATGCAGAAGATTTTCAGTCAAAAATTGAGGTTTAAAGGTGAAAATGGAGAAAATTATCCTGACTGGGAAATAAAAGAAGCTAAAGAGATTTTTATTAACTATTCTAACAAAATTCATGATGGTAATTTACCTATTTTAGCTGTTACCCAAGATAAAGGGGTTGTATACAGAAATTCAATTGATATTCAAATTAAATCATCTAATAAAAGCATAACATCTTATAAACTAATTGAACCTGGTAATTTTGTTATTAGCTTGAGATCTTTTCAAGGAGGGATAGAATATTCCAAAATTAAGGGAATTTCTAGCCCAGCATATACGGTATTAAAGCCCAAAATTGAGATTGTGGATTATTTTTATAAATATTACTTTAAGAAAGAAGAATTCATTTCTAAACTTAACTCCGCAGTAATTGGGATAAGAGAAGGAAAACAAATTAGTTATGGTGTGTTTTCTGAAATGCTGCTTCCTTATCCTTCTATCCCAGAACAAAGTAAAATAGCTAATTATTTTTCAATTATAGATTTAAAAATAAATCTAATTGATGAAGAATTGGGAGTCTATAAAGATTTCAAAAAGGGATTGTTGCAGCAAATGTTTTGTTAATATTTACTCAATTTATATTAATATTAATATTAATTATAATGTTATATTCTGTTTTTTCTTTTGTTTGGAGGGATGTTTTTATATTTAAAAACATATTGCTTAATGATAGATTGTCCATGGCTTTGATATATAAGTTTTTAAGTTTTTCTGGATTAGTTTTTATATAAGTCTCATGAACTATGTTTCTACTTCGTCCTTGGAGTAGATCAACATGTTCTGCTCTTAAACCAATGTTAGAAGCGTGGAATTTTCTTAATGTGTGTGAGCGAAAAAACCTATAATTCCCCTTAAATCCCCATCCAAAATAATCATTTATCCTTTGAAACCTTTCTAATACCAATGACGGGAGGAATGGGAATAATTTTTCATTCAAATCAGTAATTTTGCGGTTTTTTAAATATTTAACTATTTCTATCGTTGCTTCGGGATGATTAAATGTGTAATAATATTTATCAGTCTTAACACGTTTCAAATACCAAGTTGGAACAATATCATCCTGCTTTTCCAATGAATTTAATATATCATTTAAATTATTATTTTCATGGTAATCACCTGTTGCTTTAACAAAGTCATTAATTGTTAGTGATAAAGTTTCAGCCATAGCCGTGCCAGAAGTGGCCATGAACAATATTAAAGCCCTCATTTCACAGGAAGAAATGGAGAGTGCGTTTTTTATATGCTCCTTTGTTGGTAAATCATTGTAATAAATCTCATAATCAACTCCATACTTTACATGTGGCAAATATGGTAATTGAACTTCAAAATGATTATAGAAAGTTTTAACTTTAGCAAAATAAGTTTTTGCAGCTCCTGGAGATAGATTAGTTAATAAAAAACTCCTAAACTCAATTAAACGTTTTTTTATCCGTCTATCTTTCAGGGGAATACGTTGATCCTCATCAGAATAAGCTTCTGCGATCAAATCTTCTAAACTCGTCTCACAAAACTGTGTGTACAATTTCAAAGCAGATAAATAACCATAAAAAGTACTTTTTTTCAAATTTCTAACAGAGCATAATTCATCAACTAATTTATTTTCATACATAAAAAAATTTATAGATTTATTAATTTATATTATTAAAAAATTTTCATGTGAAAACATCAACTGATAAATATTGCATATGTTAAACAAACATATGTTGCAACAGTCCTTTTTTGAATTTTTTATTTATTTCTAGTTTTTCATTTATCGTTTCTAATTTCTTGTCAATAGATGATAATAAATTAGCTATTTTACTTTGTTCAGAAATAGATGGAAATTTAATTTTTATATTCTCTAAATCTTTAGAATTGATAGCAGGATAACTTGTCCCAGTACATCTTGCCAATACGTCATTAACAAATCCTTCTGTATGTAAAGAATGATATAAAAACTTTGGATTTTCTTTAGTTCTAATTTGAGCATATCCTGTTGAAGCAACATAGTTTTCTTTGTCAACCATATTAAAAAATAAGTTATTTTTTTGATATGGACGGACTGTTTGGAATAATATATCGTCATTTTTTAGAACTCTTTGTGCCCTGCTTGGGGCTTCTTCTTTACATATCATTTGTCTTTTTTTAAGCACTCCAGATTCTACGCATTCCAAATCAATGTAAATAAAATTATCAGGGAAATCCTCGGATTTACAATTTATAGACGAAACATCCTTTAATCTCTTATTTTCCCACTTAGGGTAATCTTCTCCATTTTCATCTTTAAACTTTAACTTTTGGCTGAAAATATTCTGAATTATTCCATCCTTATACGTCCTCCAATGTTCCCAACTTTTCTCTATAAACTATGTATTCTCTATAAAACCAATTTTCTCATCTAATTTTGAAAGGAAAAATGCAATTTTATGTTGTTCGGAAAGCTTTGGGAAATTAATTTTAAAAGATTTAATTAATTTAATATTTAAACCTCCTCTGCCTCCTTCTAAACTGGATAAAGCCCTTAATTTTTCATAATTTTTTTCTAAATAATAAAATAGATATTCGTAATCTAATTTATTCTTATTAGGCATAATAGTTGCTAGCGATTGATTTGTACAAAGTTCTATTTTGTTAATAGCCGTTGTTGCTCTTGTTTTACCTTGTCCAGCTAACGCAATTAAAACTGAATTAATTGGTATCATTTTAGTGCTACTGTTTTGATATCCTTCTGTTGTTATATATTTATCTACGCTTTTAATCCTTTTTTTATGGATTTCTCCAGATGATATCCAAGGAATATCACCATTTTCCCAAAATTCCCTTTTAGAAGTATTGGGTGTTCCACCGGCCAATAATTTTTCACTTAATGAGAATATTTCCTTTTCTTTCCATTCTTCATTAAACTCAGGAAATCTTAATTTAGGTACAGCCACCAAATCACCTTATTATTGGGGATTTTATCCCTAGTTCATTGCAGTATTTTTCGAGTTCTTGATCAACTGTTTTAATCTCTTTTTCAACAATTTCGAGTTCTTTGACTATCTCATCAAGATCTATTGGTTCCTCTTCTTCAAATGTATCAACATATCGAGGAATATTTAAATTGTAATCGTTTTCTCTAATTTCATCTAAAGATGCTTTATGGGAAAATTTATCAATTTCTTCTCTTCCAGCATATGTATCAATTATTCTTGCTACATCCTCATCCCTCAGCCTGTTCTGATTTTTAACCTTCTCAAAATATTTAGAAGCATCAATAAAAAGTATATCCGCACCATCTTCCCTACACTTCTTAAAAACTAATATTACAGTAGGAATACTTGTACCATAAAAAACATTTGCAGGCAACCCTACTACAGCATCAAGATAATTTTTATCTTCAACCAAATATTTCCTGATGACTCCTTCTGCAGCTCCTCTAAACAGCACTCCGTGCGGTAGTACTATGGCCATGATCCCGTTTTCATCTAAATGATAAATCATATGTTGTACAAAGGCGAAGTCTGCTTTAGATTTTGGTGCAAGTTTTCCATAGGCACTGAACCGTTCGTCGTCCAAAAATCTGCTATCTGCACTCCATTTAGCAGAAAAAGGAGGATTAGCTACTATGGCTTCAAATTTCATGTCAATATGTTTTGGATCCTCTAAAGAGTTTCCTTGTTGGATTTCAAAGTCGTCAAATTTTACATCATGGAGGATCATGTTCATCCGTGCTAAGTTGTATGTGGATTGGTTCAGTTCCTGGCCATAGAAATCACCGACTAAAGCTTCTTTGGACACTCTTAAAAGTAAAGAACCTGAACCACACGTAGGGTCATAGACATTTTTTAAGCGGCTTTTTCTTAGGGTTACAATTTTTGCCAGTATTTTAGAGACTTGTTGCGGTGTATAAAATTCACCTGCCTTTTTACCTGCACTGGATGCGAATTGGGAGATTAGATATTCATATGCATCTCCTAAGATGTCTGATTCAGTGTCTTCCAATCTAAAATCTATTTCTGATAAGTGTAAAAGGATTTTGGAGATGAGTTTATTTTTTTGTTCTACGGATTTTCCTAGTTTGGATGACTGTAAATCAACATCTTCGAACAAGTTTACGAAGTCATCTTCACTTCCATGTCCATATGCTGATTCCCCTATGTTATTTAAAGCTTTTCCTAAGTTATCTAAAATAAAAATCCCATGCCTGGCACCATTAACCAGATTCCTAAATAAACATTTTGGTTCGAGGAAGTATCCCAGGTTATCCTTTGCTTCTTCCTCCACCACACCCTTTAACTCTGGATCTTCAAAAGCTTCTTCAAACGTTACTCCATCATGCTCTAATTCTTTATCTAGGTAGAGCTCTAATTTCTCTGATAGGTATTTGTAGAATATGAAGCCGAGCATATAGTTTTTAAACTCGTTGGCATCCATGTTTCCCCTTAATTCATCTGCTATGGCCCATAACTTGCTTTCTAATTTTTGTTGATATTCCGACATGTATATGATCTCCAATTACCATGTGAATTTATCTACCAGCATCATAATTTTATTTTTAATCAGTTCAAGCTTAGATCTCCGTTCCCTTAGCCCCATTTCTTCCTGGAAAGAATTTTTTATAACATCATTCCTCATTTTACCAGAAAATTCATATTCAGCAATGATTTCATTAGTCATATCTGGGTTAAGCTTTTCTTCTTCGAAAAGTTTTTTGACTGCTTTAGCTTTCTCTTGATCTATAAATATTTCAAAATTTTCCTCAATTTTACTCTTATTAGCTATCTGCGGAATGTTTTCATCAATGAATTTCTCAATCAAGTCTATCTTACTTCTAAGTTCTCTAGTTTTCTGCATAGTATTTAAAATGAAATCTCTATCTTTGTCGAACGATTTACTTCTATGATCTAATTCTTTAAGCAGAGTTAAGATATATGTCACGTTAATATCATCTTTACGAATCAATTCCACTTCAAAATCAATATCATCTAGAATAGATTCCTTTTCTGGAGATGGATTTATCACACTTTCGTAGATGTCGAGATATTTACTTTTGTAATCTTCAAATTCCTGTTCTAGTATATCAACATCCTCAAATGTAAATTCGGTAAACACACTTAACTTATTCATAATCCTTAATAGTTCGCGGAAGATTTGTACAAACTTCTTTATTTCCACTTCATCTGGAAGGTTGTCTATATCAGATACTTCCGTGGTGACTTTTTTAAATTCTTCTAATACATGGTTGAATCTTTCAACATATTCTAGATATGATCTCACCAGTACAGTTTCGGATGGATTTTCATCAGAATATAGTCGAATTGAATCATCTGTGGCTTTTTTAAGGTTCCTGAAACAGACGATGTTTCCAAAGTTTTTCTTTTCATTTAATACCCTGTTTGTACGGGAATAAGCTTGTAGAAGACCGTGATACTGGACGTTCTTGTCAAGATACAATGTATTCAAGTATTTACTGTCAAAACCTGTTAGAAACATGTTAACTACTAAAAGTAGGTCTATCTGTTTGTCTTTGGTTCTTTTAGAGACGTCTACATAGTACTGGTCGAAGGTTTCTGTGGTGAAATTAGTCCCGAAAATCGTATTATAATCAGATATGTATCTTTCTAATTTATCTCGTGTGTGTTCATCGTCTTTCATCTCTTCATTGGCATCATAAGTAAATATTGCGGCGATCTTTAGGTCGTGTTGTTTGTTCTTGAAGATTTCATAGTATTTTGTCAATACTTCTACCGAACTAATTGCAAAAATCCCATTAAACTCCCTATTATATGTTTTACGGTTATGATTGGCAATGATGTAATCTACAATCTTTTCAAGACGTTTCTCCGATTCCAATACTTCCCGTGTGTCTATGGCTTCAACTTCAATATCAAGTGTGGTCTTATTACGATATTTCCCCAGATACTCCACTGAAAATCCTAATACATTTTCATCTCGTATTGCATGTTGTATTAAGTAGCTGTGAAGCCGCTCACCGAATAGATCTCTAGTGGTTTTATTGCCCTGGGTATTTACTTCAAAAATGGGAGTGCCTGTGAATCCGAAATATTGAAGATTAGTAAAGAAGCTGGTTATTTTCTGGTGCATTGTACCGAACTGGCTGCGATGACACTCATCAAACATCAATATGACCTTTTTGTCCTTTACACCTGCAATTCTTTGACTATGTCTATCAACTGCACGTGTCAGTTTCTGAATAGTTGTAATGATAAGTTTATTAAGGCCAAGTAACTGTTTAACAAGGATATGTGTAAAATCTGTGCCATCTACGGATTCTTCACTAAACTTGTTGAACTCAGTCGTGGTTTGATAATCTAAATCTTTTCGATCAACTACAAAGATAATTTTATCTATGTTCTCTTCTTCAGCTAGGAGTTGGCTGACTTTAAAGCTGGTTAATGTCTTTCCACTACCTGTAGTGTGCCATACATAGCCATTTTGGTTGGTGTTTAGTGCTGTATTCATAATGGCTTCGACTGCATAGTATTGGTAGGCTCTCAGCACCATTAGGGCTTGATCAGTTTCATTTAGGACTATGTATTTGGCTATCATCTTGGACAGATGACATTTCTCCAGGAACTCCTCTGCAAACTTTTCCAGATTGGAAACATTATGATTGTTTTTATCTTTCCAGAAAAAGGTGTATTTAAAGCTTAAAGATTTATTGTTAGCATAATATTTGGTATTTACACCATTACTTATTACAAATATCTGTATGTATTGAAATAATCCACGATAGGAATGTTTTTGATATCTTTGGATCTGGTTAAATGCCCTTTTAAGTTCTATCCCTCTTTTTTTAAGTTCAATTTGGACTAAAGGCAAGCCATTTATTAAAATAGTAACGTCATATCGATTTTTATAGGTTTTTTCCATTCTTATTTGGTTCGATATTTGGAACAGATTCTTACACCAGTCTTTCTTATTTAAAAATTGTATGTAAACAGTTCCTTCAGGGCGGTGTAACTCATATCTATCCCTTAGTTTCTTAGCCTTGTCAAAAATAGTACTTCCCTCTAGGAAGGTTAATATATGGTTAAATTCAACATCCGTGAGTTTTATATTGTTAAATTTCTCTATTTGGGTCTTTAAATTATCTTTTAAACCCTTTTCATCATTTATACTAACTCGTTCATAACCACCATCGACTAATTTGTCTAAGAGGGCTTTTTCCAATGCTGCTTCACTTTGAGTTGCCATTTAAATCGCAGTCCTTATTAGGCTAAGTTCTTCACCGTTAAAGTGTTATAATATAGCGTAATCTTAAATTTTGCTATTTGAATCTACATAACTAAAACACTCTGAGAAATTAAAATAAAATACAAATTTTAGATGATGATAAGCAAATATTAAAATATAGTATTTAATATCTATACTTGAGGACTAAAGTTAAAAGAAACTAGCAGGATTTGGAGAATAGGTCTTTACTCTATAATTAGTTATGTATTAGAGAATAGGGGGTAATTTTTTGATTTTACTAATTGGAAAAGAAGAAAAAGAATTGAAAAATATCATTGAAGAAAGTAAACTTTCTAATATGGGTGTATGGGAAAGAAAACATTTAGAATCTTGGATTGCAGAACGTCCGGAAATTTTAGGGGAAGAGTTATTAACTATTACTACAGAATACAGTGGTTTTGATAAAACCAGTAAAAGATTAGACATTTTAGCAGTAGATAGAGAGGGTAAACTAGTAATTATTGAATTAAAGCGAGATATGGCTGAAAAATTCATTGACTTACAAGCTATACACTATGCAGCATTCTGCTCAACCCTAACTTTAAAGGATGTAACAGATATTAGAGCTGCTTATATTGGTAAATCAGAGGAAGAAATCGAAAATGAAATTTTAAACTTTATTAGTGAAGAAAGCTTCACTGATTTTGATAATCAACCAAGGATTATATTAGTAGCTAACGCATTTAAAGAAGAAACTCTAGCGGCTGTAATGTGGTTAAGAGATATTGGAGCAGATATAAAATGTGTAAAACTTGAAGCATATGAACTTGATGACAACATTGTTATCACTCCTGACATTATTATCCCATTACCTGAAGCTGAAAACTTCATGATCCATCGAGAGACAAAAACAAAAATCACTAGTACTAAAAAGATATTTACCGAAGAATACCATCTTAAAAACACATCTGAAGAAATAAAAGAGTTGTACAGTAAATTAAAGGATGAAATATACAACTTAGGTGATGATATTAAAATTGAACCTAAAGCCGTTTACATAGCTTTTAAAGCTTCTACTAATTTTGTTGATATGGAATTCACCAGAAATTACATTAAAGTATGGCTGAATTTGCGAACCGGTTCGTTGAATGATCCAGAAAATATGGCCAAAGATGTATCTAGTATTGGACATCATGGAAATGGAGATTATGAAATTAATTTAGAGCCTATAAATGATTTAAATTACTTAATGACTTTAATTGAACAATCTTACAATAAAAATAGCTAAAATTAAAATTATTAATTGATTAAACACTCAAGACAGGTTTTTTTGGAATTCGGGGCCATCATACTTTCTTATATCTGGCGAACTATGGTCAAAGTACGTTAATATATTGGAAGTAACTATACTTACTGGAACTGTTATATTATGAATCTTCTCTAATTGACCATTATTACCACTCAAAAATTAATTCTGAATCATTTAAAAGGGTTTTCATCTCTAAAAGTACATCTTCATCCATTAAATGGGAATAATCATTTAAACTATCAGTAATAACTTGTTTACAATCTTCTTCTGAGGATAATCTTTTTAATATATCAATTATTTCACTAGATCTAGAAATTACTCTATCAATTTCATCAATTGTACATAATATCATGGTTCGAATGGCATGATCCATAACATTGGGATTATCATCGTATGCTAACTTTTCAATCAATTTAAACGAAACATCGTACTTTAAAAATCCAAATTTGATAGAACCATTATTTAACGATTCTTCTACGGTATATGTTAGAGCATTAAGTACTTCTTTTTTTACATCCTCTTCTTCGTCTTTTGATAGTTCATCTAATATTTGAATAGAGTCATTTAGTTCTGTAAATCCAAATTCACCTAATGCATTAGCTACATTTACTTTAATCCCCCATTCGTCATCTTTTGCTAACTCTTTTAGCATTTGTATAGATTTTTTTGGTTCGACTAATCCGAATTTACCTAATGAAAGGGCCACATTTGCTCTAACACCCCAGTCTCTATCAACAACAAGAGTTTCTAATATTTCGAAAGATTCATCAATAAAAGTTTTGTAATTTACCAACCCATCAGGTAAATTAATTATAAGTGCACTGGGAACACATTCTCTAACTTTCCAGTCCTCATCTGATACAAAATCTTTTAACAAAACAATAAATGCATTTTCATTAACATATATCAGTTTTCCTATAGCTTGTGAAATTCTTGTTTTAATTCTCGAATCAGAATTTTCTAGTATGTTTTTTATTAATTTTAGAACCCATTCATAATTGATTCTAGCTATCTTTAATAAAGCGTCATTTAAGCTTTCAATAATAAAAAAACCTTTTTCTCGATATAAATCTTTGAATGAGGAAGTTAAAACTCCAATATAAGTCTCAAAACTACTTTCTATTACTTCTTCGATTCCTTCAATGTAATTTGCATGTTTAATATAAATTTTATCTTCATTTAAACTATATTCAGTATCATGTACAATATAAGAGCTAGTATTAAATACAAGTTCATTTAAGTCTTCGATTTCTAAATTAGGACGCAAAGGCTTTATCGAATTTATTATTCTAGGGTAAATTTCCTTTAAAAGTTCTATTCTGGTAGGAAACATCCAAACGATAAATACAAAAAATTTTCTTGTATCTTCAAGAGTTATAAACCAGTGTTTAGCGACTCTCTTTATATATTTAGCCTCATTTATTGCATCTGTAAGAGATTTTCCTTCAGAAATTTCATTTAATTTTTCTTTTACAAGGATATCTATATTATGAGGGAATCTTAATGATTTTATTATTTTAGAGATGTTATTTTGTGCAATATCAATTTCATGAGAACTAATTTTTTCTTCTTCATAATAATATTTTAGGTGATTTAGCAAAATTGCCTTCAAATCTTCATCGGTATATGAACCCTCTTGACCTATTTCTACTTTCCATTTTTCGTAGTCCGCTTCAGTTATTCGAAATTTATACAAAGCAGTGTCAAGTACCTGTTTTCTTGAGGTAAGTATTACCCAGTTATCTTCTTTAAGTTGCATTATTTCATTATAACCTAAAAATACATTATCATCAAGTTCTTTTTCTCCAAAAGCGTCGTCGATAATAATGGTATGATTTTTAGGAAGCGATGAAATTTGAGTTCTGGGTCTGTATAATAATATTGGATTTTCGTAGGTTTCCCATCTGTATCCTGCAATATAATGTGCGGTAGATGTTTTTCCCACATTAGCATCCCCAGAAATGATAACAATATTATGATATTCTAATTTTTCAAGAATTTCATTATAATTTGAAGGTTTAATATATAATTTCATTATCCTTTTTACAGGTGCTGGAATAAATTTCAGTGTGCTTTCATCAAGCTTTGATTCAGTATATACAAATTCAATTTCAGAAACAAGATCAAGCGACTTTAATAGCTCCTTAACAGACTTGAATTCAGATATTAATTTAGTTTTAACTGCATCAGAATGTTCTTTAGGCTCTTTAAAAAGTTTCAATATAATGTTTTTGTCATTTATGGTAACTTCACTAACAATCATATGTTTCAGATATTCAATTTTGCTTTCATGAGGAGCTTCTGAGAATTGATATCCTGAAGGAATTCTATCACTTGATGCATCTAAAGCATCTGAAATTCTTAAAATTGCCCCTAAAAGTCTAGTTCTAATCCCATCTATATCAAAATTGATATCATTTAAATCAACCTTACTACTATGACAATAACAGATTTCACCTAGAATTTCTGCTTCTTTAAAATTTATTTCCATTTCATCTTTAAATTTATCAATAAACGTTTTTGATCTAATGTGATGATTTTTCCTGATGTGTTCACAGTATTCTGGCTCATTTATGATATCTACATCATCAAACTTTGTCATTCCAAGATCATGACAATTACATGCAGCTTTGAGAAATGACATTTCTTCATCTGAGAGCTTGCCAGAAGCAATTTTTTTAGCATTTTCCCAAACAGCTTGAGAATGGGATGCATCATGTGATGTGTACAAACTGAAACACCAATTTTCTCCATGAAGAGAACCTAAATAAGGTCTACAGAATCTTTCAATGTTTTCACAATTCATAGTAATATCAACGAAAGGATTCAACTTTTCTAATTTTTATAAGCATCTAGAACGCGTCAAAGTTTCTATCAATTCCTTAATCTTAATAGTTTCAACCATTTTTATATCTGAACTATTTATTCCCAAAATTTATCATTTATGTCTTTTAGTTCCCCAGGACCTTCAATCTCTTTCATTTCATATCCTTCTTTTGTTGTTCTAATCACTCGGGCTTTTAAATGAGGAGTTTTTTTAAAGAATTTATAAAGTTCTAATATAGTTGTTATTATTACAGGAATGAGTTCGGGATATTGTACGAAGAAAGTTATAACGAAAGTTGTATCGGCAAATTTATCTACAACCCTTATATCTTTGCCTGAAATTTTAATTGAAGCATCCACATCTTTCTTTAAATATTTTATTGCACCCAAATCCATAATATTATAGAAGAGTCCATCTGCGTTTGTTGCTGTTTCAAAATTTTGAGGAAGGACTATCACGGGAGAATCTAATTCTAAATCGAGCTCTTTAGCACGTTTTTTTATATTAATAGAGTTAGAAGATTCGTTTTCCATATTTATCATCCTTTAATTTGTTTATCCATAAAGAAGAGCAGAACTTATTATTTGAATTATAGAAGGGATTGTCCAGTTTGCATTACTCTTTAACCAGTCCGTTATTTTTTTAACTTGGGATTTATCAATTTGATTTTTATTAAATTCACCTTCCAATTCTTCAAGTTTGTTTTTTATTAAATATTCATTTTTTTGTCCTTCAATTTCCTGATATAAATTAATAAAACTTTCTTTTAAACTTATACTTTCATCTATGTTGACATTCACTTTTCCAGAACCGATAACGACTCCTGTACTATTTTGGACTATATTTTGAGTAAAATTTATTGACGGGAACAATTTATTAAATCTTAGATTATCTTCAACTAAATTAATACCTGAACTTTTTATTTTGGCGTCGAATTCTCCATCTGCATATCTTGAAACATCAATATAACCTTCGTTTTCTAAATAATTAATATTAAAATTTAACTTAGTATCATCAATTCCTAATTTTTGTTTTATTTCAGGGCTATAAATGTCCATTCCAGGAGTGTTTCGTTCAACTTCGTATAAGCTCTTTAAAATTTTTCTTCTTATTTGGTTATTATCCATCAGACCCCTCCATAAAAATAATCTAATTTTATATCAATTCAAACTTTAAGATATTATTTGCTATCGCAATAAAACAGAAACAAATTTTATTCTAAGAAGAACGGTTAAAAAATCTTACAGTATTCATCGTTTTATTCATTTAATTTACGGCGTTCTAAAATCACCCGTTCAAACTCCATCTCCGCATACTTCACGACTTCCATCAGGTTTTGGTACTTCAGCCCGGGCGTTATAACTGGAACTCTCATATCGCACCGCCTCATATCACTGGTGTAACCGCTCCCCCTTTTTTTATACTTCTCGTCCAGGGTGGATATGTAGTGGTAGGAGAGATCTGATGCTGTTTTGGAGTCAAACAGGTTCTCAAGTTCCTCTGTAATATTACCAAGCACCCCCAACGCTAAATTAAGATCAACTATGTTAATGGGCTCACTTTCTTCCCGGGAGTTGATCTGGTACAGTCCGTCTATGTATTCTTTTATGTCGCCGTGCCATTTGTGGAAGTCTTTGCTGGGGAAGGCCAGGATGTCGCCTCCCTTTAGAAATAGTTGTGGGTTGTAGAGTAGTATCTTTTCCTGTCCATGATCCCTTATCACCTTAATTTGAAAAGGAAAGATCAATTCATCGATTTTAATAAAAAAAGTTCTTAAATAAATAGAAATTTGTTAATATAACCTTAAAATTCCTTTTTTACCTTCAAAACCATCATCAAAGGAAGCTATTTCATGAATATTCATTAGTTTCATTATTTCTAACGAAACACTATCTGCAAAGACAGGTTGTGATATTTAACCAGGGTTTGCATTGCTTTTGGATATAATTTTTTTGTTTGAGTTTTTATGGTAAAGTTATCCATGATATAGTTAAAAACGATTTTACAGGTTTCAACACCTATTTTTTTGTTTATTCCAGTTATTGTTTCACTTAGAACTAGCTTGAAATGACTAATTCATCTTTGGTGTCTATAGATATTTATTTTAATTCACTCATAAATCTGAGTAATTACATATAAAGGGTCACTCATCATTATGAGTAGTCAAAAAACCACACACATACCTTATGGAATATTCTATTCACCTGAAAGTGAAGGTGTAGACTTTCTATTAAGCGATATAGAAGGAGAAGTAATTCCTGTTGAAGTGGGAGTGGGTAAAAAGAATAAAAGGCAAATAAA
>JARKQC010000070.1 GCA_029974985.1 Bacteroidota bacterium
TTTATTCTCTTTAATTAATCAGATAGTTAAAAGTGATTCTAATTATAATAATGGTGATTATAAAGAACCTCTAAAATCGGTTGGTATAGCTAATCAATTATTTTATCCTTTTGGTTTTTCAGCTGAATATTATAGGAATAATGATATTAATATCATAAATAAAGAGTTAAATAGTCTTAAAGATAATTTTAAAGGATATGATGGAAATGATGTTATTTTAAGAGGTGATGCTACTTCTAATTATAATATTGAAAAAGATTTATCTAAAATAATAGCTAAAACACTGATTGTAGCTATTAATCAAGATCAACTATTTCCTCCGACTTTTGATGCAATCCCCATGTCTAAAATGATTAAAAACTCGAAATTAGTTGTATATGATTCTATTTTTGGTCATCTTGGCGTTAATGAGATAATTAAGGTAGAAAAAGAATTGAAAGACTTTTTAATGGAATTTTAATTCTTTTTAATATTGTTTTTAGTATGATTTATTTTAATATTATTTTCTTTGATTAATACTAATATTATAATATTAATAGTTCTTAATAATATTTTTATTTAATTTCAATATTTGTTTTTGATTATAATTTTTTAATATTGTCTTATTTTCCTTTTTAGTTGTTAAGTTGATATTTTTAATTGAATGAAGTTTAAATAGTTCCTATTTTTTTAATGTTGATGTTATATTTTTTCTTATTATATAATTTACTGGAATTTTCCGATAAATAATTATTTTCACATTTTTATAAAAATTTTTAAAAATACTTCAATTTAAGTTTTTTTAAAGATGAGTAAGAATTATCAACTATTTACCAATGTTGTCAACTTGTGATTTTTTCCTGTCTTTTTCTTCTGTTTTTTTAATTGAGTTTTAAAAATTCTTTCTATTAATTACAAGATAATAAAAAACATGGGAAAAAAAACAAGTATTCGCTATTATAAAAAAATATAAAAAAACATTAGAGTTTTTCAAGTTTAGCTATAGAAAGACCAGTGGTTTTAGCTATCTCTTCAATAGACATACCTGCTTCAATCAGTTTTTTAGCTATATTCAGCTCACCTTTTTCCCTACCTTCTTTTATACCTTCTCTTATACCTTCTTTTATACCTTCATCTCTAACATAGTCCATTTCACCTTTATACTTTAAATCAGCTTGTTGTCTTTTATTTTTTTCATGTAGAAAAGCTTCGTCTTTTAATAATTCTTCAGCTTTTTCATGAGCTAATTTTATTGCTTCATCTTCGTTTATTACCATTTTAACCATTTCCATAGGGCTATTTTTATTCAGAAATATTAACCAGCGATGTAAAGGATTATTAAAGTTAATTTCATTTAGTTTTCTGAAAGAAACTAGGTTGACATTGATTATCTTGATACAATCGCTATATACACATTTTATGTCTGTTTCATCTATCATATTAAATTTTCGGGTGATTTTATCGTTTTTACAGAATCCGAAATCTAATATATTGATCAATAAATGAGGTTTCACTTCTTCTAATTTTCCAGATTTTATTGAATTAGAAAACTCTCTTGAAATATACAATTGGCTTCGTCTTCTAAAATGATTTTCATTCTTTTTTTGAACTTCAATATTAATTATAGGTCCATTAGGACTGGTAGATCGTAAGTCAAGTATACAAGATTTATTACCTTCTATTTCACCAGGTAATAGCTTATTACTAATAATTTCTAATTCTAGGATAGAATCTTCATTATTTTCAGCTAAAATTCCATTAATTAAACTATTTAATTGTTTTTCACATCCTTTACTTGCCATATAACCTGCAAAAAGAAAATCATCTAATGGATCATAAGTTCTAAAAAAATCAACATTTGAATTCATAGAAAATCAACACCTCCAAAAAAATTATTAGTGAAAACAAATATAAAACCTTTACTGAGACTAAAAACTAAAATTAATCCCAAATAACTAAATTATAATGAAATAAACAAATTATAATCTGTGACAAAAATTAAAGTCTGAAAAAAACAGCTAAAAGATCTTGTTTCATAATTATTTTCCAATATGAAAATAATAATATGAAAATAATGTCATGACGAGCTTTAAATTTAAGAATAAAGAAAAAAATAAAGAAAAAAAAATTTTAAGGATATGTGCTGTGAAATAGCCTCAATTAGCTAAAAAAAGATTATTAAAGTTAAAAATAAACCATCAACCACGAGAAACAAAAATTAACTTGTAAATAAATACTCATATAATGATAGAAAGAATTTTTAAAGAATGATGATGAAATTAATGAAAAATAAAACAAAAAAATCATAAAGTTGACAGCATTGAAATAAAACTATTAATATAAAATTTACAAAAAATTAAGGATTATTAAAATTTAATGCACCCATAAATCTATTTTTAATTTCTTCAGGAGTAAGATCTATGATTGGAGAATCAGCATTTCCTGGAAGAATTTTATAGTGGATAAAAACAGGGCCATAACATTCATCAATTAAAATCTCCTCAAAATCAATATCATTATAATCATGACAATTTTTAAAACCAATACTTTTAGCTACCTCTAAAAGATCAATATTTTGTGCATAAGTACATTGATTACCAGTAGATCCATAACATCCATTATCAAAAACAACGAGGATGAAATTTTTTGGATTTTGATTGTAAATTGTGACTAATGAGCCCATATTCATTAAAACAGAGCCATCACCATCAAAAACAATGATTTTTTCTTTATTTTTTTTAAAACC
>JARKQC010000076.1 GCA_029974985.1 Bacteroidota bacterium
TTATGTGTGGGATTGAAACATACATAGACTTAGTGGATAATCCATTAACAGAAGTTAAAAAAGTTCAAGAATTAGAAACAAGAACTAAGACACAATCAAACATAATAGCTGACTTAATACTTGAGAAAAATAAAATAGGAATTAATTTGGAAAAAAAATATCAAATGGATAAAAATAATCTCAAAGAACAGTACAATAAGAAACTCAGAAATATCAAACAAGAATTAAGTAACGTGGAAAATCAGAAAAAGCAACTAAAAAAACAATTGAAAAAGTTTAAAAACACTAAACCAGTTCCTAAATCAGTTCGTAAAGCTGTTTATGAACGTGATGATTATACTTGTCAATGTTGTGGGAGTAAGGAGGATTTAACCTTAGACCATATTTTAGCTAGGAGTAAAGGAGGTAGTAATGACCCTTCAAATCTTCAAACTTTATGTGAATCTTGTAATCTTCGTAAAGAAACACAATTTATTGATTATCGTAAGGTTAAACCTTTAATGGTAAGGGAGGCTAAATAATGAAACGAATTGTACCAGAATACACCATTATACAATGCAACGGTTTATGTAACTATTACCGTGATTATGGGGAGTTTTTACATTGTAGTTTATCAGATAAGGAGTTCAATCATACGGATAAAGCTCCTACGGGGTTTCCATATTTTTGTGAATTAGAAGAGGCAGAACAATGAGGCTTATAACTGGTGATTGTTTAGAAGTTATGGAACAATTAAGTGATGAAGGAGTAAAAGTTGATTTAGTATTAACAGACCCTCCATATGGAATTACTGCTTGTAAATGGGATAATGTGATACCATTTAATGAAATGTGGGAATGTCTAAACAAAATAACAAGAGAAAACACTCCAATATGTTTATTCGGAAGCGAACCATTCAGCAGTCATCTAAAAATGAGTAACATTAAAAATTATCGTTATGATTGGATTTGGATTAAAAATTTTAAATTTGGTCATGCTTTTTCTAAACATCAACCTATGAGGCAATACGAGTTAATTTCAGTATTCTATAAAAAATTAGGAAATTATAATCCTCAAGGATTAGTTAAAATCAAACCTAAATTTAAAAAAGGAAAAAACAAATCAGGTAATACTTTAAAAAACTCTCAACTAGACAAAGACCATTTTCAAGAATATAAAAACTACCCCTCTAATGTTTTAAATTTTGATGCAATTATATGTAATAAAATACACCCTTCAGAAAAACCAGTTCCTTTGTTAGAATATTTGATTAAGACTTATACTAACGAGGGAGACATTGTATTGGATTTTACCATGGGTTCTGGCAGTACAGGTGTTGCTTGTCATAATACTGGTCGTGATTTTATTGGTATTGAATTAGATGAAAATTATTTCAAGATAGCTGAGAATAGAATAAAAGAATCAATGGGTCAATCTAAATTAGATGTATTCAATAAAAATAAGGTGGAAGTATGAGTGGAAAGAATTTCAGAATAATAGAACAAGACAACACAAAAGAAGAAGAAAAAATACTTGAATATTATAAAAAAGGCAAAACACCAGGAAGAATAGGAAGAGAAATGAATATTAATCCTATAAGAATTATTCGTATTTTGAAAAAGTATGAAGTGTACAATCCACGACGAAAGTATAATTATAATGAGAAAACGGTTGTTAAATCAATAAGGTTTCCTGTTTCTTTGTATGAGCATTTCTGTGAGTTGAGTGAGGAGAGTAATATTAGTGTTAATGGTTTTATTATAGAAACTCTTAAAAAAGAAGTGAAATCATGAAGCCATTACTTCCAAAAGCTAGTAAAATATCTATTGAATCAAGGGAAGGAGTTAGGATACAACCAACTGTTGATTATTTTGGAAAGTCTAAAACGGTTGTAGAGCAGTTTGGAAGTCCAGATTACCGTTTAAAAATAGGCGATGAATACATTGTTGGTATAGAATATAAGACCATTGGCGACCTTGTATCATCTATTATGAGTGGGCATATTTTCAAACAAGTAAACACCATGCAAAAAATTTATAAAGACCATTACTTGTTTATTGAGGGCGATATTGACGATTATTTAGACAGTATGAAATATTGGAAAAAGAATATTTATTTCACTAAGAAAAATTGGAACGGTTTTATTAGTGGTATGGTTCAAGAAACCAAGGTTATCATTATAAAAGATTATGATGAAGCTTTAGAAATGATGGAATTGTGCTTTAAAAAGAGTACTGATGGTAAAAATCATTGTCGTGTGCCTATTCGTAAGTTGGATAATCCTGCTATGACTTATATTAATGGTATTGAGAATATTGGGGAGGACACAGCTAAATTAGTTAGTGAGGAGTTAGAATTAAAGAATCTTAATGACCTTTTGGGGTTGGATAAGGATAGTTTGCTGAGTTTGAAAGGTGTAGGGAATAAAACAGCTGATAATATAATGGAGGCAATAGGATGAAGTTTGTAGCTAATGATTGGAATGTGGAGATAATATTTGAAATTACAAAAGAAAAAAAAGTCAAAGTTTTAAATATAATTCATAAAACAAAACACGATACTTCTAAACAAATTTTAAATATTATTAATTCAATGATAAATGATTTATTATTACCAAAAAAATATTTATTTCGCACTTATTGGTATAATATTTTTGGCGATCCTATTCCAATTCAAATTATAAAAGAGGATAATTAGAATGAAACAGAAGTTAGAGCAAAGGAAACAAGACATTAACAGAATAGAAGGATATATAAGTAAATTGAAAGAATTAAAGAAAGATTATATAAATAATATGGAAAAAGAATTATGGACTAGTGAAATAAACAGTCTTGAAAAAGAATTGTTAAAATTACAAACAGAAGAAGTGTATTAATATGAGTTTATTAGATGAGTTAAAAAATATTCAAAAAGTTGATAAAATAGACATAGGAATGTTAGTAGCTGAATGGGATGATATAAAAGAGGAGTATCCAACATTAAAAAATATTGATGGTTTATTAGAAACATTAGTAAATTTAGAAATGTGTGAAATGTCTGATGAGTGTATAATAGAAAAGAATTTAACAAACTTACAAAATAAAGTAGCTGAACATGGTCTTAAAGTTTTAGATGTTGTTTTAGACGATTATATAGAAGAATGATAATATGAAACATGTACATTTTAGTGAAGATTTCAATAAACTACAAAACCATAAATTCACAACAATACGCGACCACAATAAAAAATTACAATTAGAAGAAACAGTCAGGGTAATAAGCCCTAGTCATGATTTCTTAGCCGAAGTCGTTGGAATGGAGAAAGCAAAACTAGAACACATTGATTATCGAGTATTATTAACCGATTTAGGGTTAGAAACTGTTAAAAACATGAGAGAAGCCGAACAGGTTATCTTGGAAAATATGAGAAAGTTTTATCCTGACATTACTTGGGATACAATTGTTTTTGTGTATATTTTCAGAGCAAAAAAGAGCAGAGGAGAATGATTGTATGACTATTGAAACAAAAGAAACCAGCTTAACAACTCAATGTCGTAAATGTGGTAATATTACCAGTTTCACTATTAACGGTTTATGCATGATTTGTTACGGTTTAGTGGATGAAGAAGGTTTTTTAACAGTACATTTAGATAAATAAAATGAATATGATAAAAAAGATTTAGGAGGGGTATGTAAATTATGAAAGTGTCAGTTTCAAATCGAAAACAAATTAAAAGCTCAATACTCGCAACCATGTATTACGAAGGTATTAGTAATCTTGACAGGTTAACTCGTATGGTGAATATTCTCACATTAAATCCTAACATACATTTAAACCCATTAGAATTAAAAACCCTCCTTGAGAGATACACGTATAAGGATCATCAATTGTTTATCCGTGTGGGTGTTGATGAGTATACTATACATCCGAATGTGTTTTATCATATGAGTTTAAGGGATAAGGAGGATTTCTTAAAGAATGTTTATTAAAAAAACCCTGGTGTGGTGTGTTTTTTATGGGATTATTGGTTAAAATATTAAATAGATGGGTGTTTCCCTGTAATAATTGTGGAAAGAAAGAGAAATGTAAGCAGAAGAGTTTAGAGTGTGATAATTATGAATCAAAGGGAAGATATGCTTAAAACATTGCAAAATACAAGAGAATATTATACTAAAATGATGAGTAATAATAATAACGTAGAGTATCGTCGGTGTTGTGAATCGGTGATTAAAAAGTTAGATTTGGAGATAAATAAAATAGTGAAAGAAGATTGCAGTTGATACTAAAAAAAAGGGTGGATACAATGGAACATGAAGAAATAAAAATTAATGATACTATTACTATTGATATTATAGATGGTGAAAAAGCTTTAAGAATAACAGGAACAAACACGGATTATCGTTTAGGTGAGAAAACAGCTAAAAAGTTAATTGAAGGCTGTAAAAAGTATTGTAATTGTGATTTAAAAGAGCATATTATATCAAAAGGACACTAAGGGAGTTATTTAAACCCTGAAATTAAAGAGGTGTAG
>JARKQC010000035.1 GCA_029974985.1 Bacteroidota bacterium
TTAAATTTTATTAAATCAGATAAACAGATTGTTGCTGAGGTTAATAGGTGTCACTTGCCTTTTGAGGAGTTTGTTGTTATTGTTGAGAGGTTGATAGACAGTGAATAATAAGTATTACCTTAGTGTATTACTTTTTAGAATCTATTGTAGGGTCAGGTAATATAGTAATATATTACGGTAATACCGATGACTATAAGATAATTTTAGAAGTATTACCTGCAGGTTTTACTTTTTAGTCGTTCTTAGTCTAAAGATTATTATTATTATTATTTATTATTATATTTTTTAATAATTTTAATTTAATTCAATACACTTGAACCGATACTTTTAAATATAATGAATTTAGGAGGATTTTTATAATGGGTTTATATGAGTCTAAAAAACAATTAAAAACAAAATATGGGAATTGTATTAAAAACAAACAAGGCTATTGGGTTGTTACAAGTAATGAAAAAGGAAATCAGAATAAACTTTTACATCGTTTAATATATGAAAATATTAAAGGATCAATACCTGAAGGATATGTTATTCATCATAAAGATGGAGATAGGGAAAATAATAGTATTGATAATTTAGAATTAATGACTAATCATGATCATTTGAAGTATCATCATAGTAGAAAGAGAAAATATCTTATTCCTACAGTTTTAGTTAATATTTGGAAATTTTTGCATTTTAATGAAGGATGGAGTTATCAGAAGTTATCTGATAATTTTCTTGTTGATGGTGAAAGAGTAGGGTCTGAACAGATTGCTAATTATGTTAATGGTAGAATTTATCCTTTTGATATTGATTCAGACAAACATAAGGATTATATGTTAAATTGTTTAAGTAGGTCATGATGTATTAAAAATTATTAATGTTCTTATTAATATTTTAATAATTTTAATTTAATTTTTATACACTTGCAAAGTACGACTAAAAAACTGAACATTAAATGAAAAAGGTATAATATGTTAGCTAAATTAAATTTTCATAATGATAATGAATTATTCTATTTTGATATTACAGAGCAGTTCAAAACAACTACTAGTTTAAAAGAATACTTCAATAAGATAAAAGTTTTTATTATAAATGATATTGTTTTAAGTTTACAACATTTTGAAATAAGAGAACTAGACAGTGATTTTGACCGTGATTTAGATGTTGATGTATACTGTACAAAACTTTCTAACGTGGAAGATGTTCAAGTAGTTAATAATCAGAAAGGATTATTTGATTTTAAAGGAGGTATTTAAATGAATAATTCGGAGTATAGGGAGAAACAGCGAAAAGAAACTGAAAAACTAATAAAAGAAGCTCATGAAGATTATGAGGAAATAATGCAGGCAGAACATTAATAAAATAAAAGAAAAAAGTAGTAGATAGTATGAAAAGTATATTAGTAATAATAACAACTTTCATTTTTTTCAATGGAGGTAGTTGGAATAGTTGAATTAGAAGAAGAGGATATAAAAACAGTATAGAGTTATTTATAAGAATTAATCCTA
>JARKQC010000044.1 GCA_029974985.1 Bacteroidota bacterium
ATTGGTACGGCGACCATAGCGGAGGGGCCACACCTGGACCCATCTCGAACCCAGAAGTAAAGTCCTCCAGCGATTTGGATTGTACTATAGGCGCGGGCTTATGGGAACTTCAAGACGTTGCCGGCCATCATACTCATTTTAAATTACATTCACCCATTTAATTAGGTGAAAACCTATCATCCGCAACATAACCCGCCCCTAGCGGTGGCTATGTTGCGGCACCCCCCCCTTATTTTGATATTTAGAATATTTAATATTGTAATAATATCACGAAAGTGGGTGTAGGGTGTACTTTCAACAAGTAATTAAATATTATAAAAACAATACATTTTAATGTCATATCATCATATGACTGGTGCCTACGGTCCTCTTAAGAGACGCGGCTGAGCCAACTATGACTAGGAGAAACCCAGCACCGGACAGACTGCCTGCTGCGAGGGTTGCTCGGGGAGGAAAGGGTAAACTACCAGTGAACCAGTGAGTTAGTACGCAGGCAATATTTCTCTTTTGTGATTTGGTAAGTATCCGTTTGTTTAAAATTAAAAATCAATAATATTGGTTGAACATCGAACTATATAAGGTAGGTCTTTTTAAAATAAATTTTAATGGGTATAAGACAATATAAGCTGATACTTTGATAGGATAAAATATAATATTCTTATTTAGGGTATTCATCAAAATGCTTTTTATTTATATTAGGGTTAGTAAAATAGCTTAAATCTTTTTGCATTTGGTCAAAAAACTTAATATCTTCTTCACTCCATTCCGGTAAGTACATATAATATAAATCAAATGAATAACCGCCACCTTTAATATATTGCTCCGTAGCTATTCTCACTATCTTTTTATCTTCTTTAAACATATTTTTAGCAGCAAAACATCTTAATTTTAATTTATTGGATCTTATTTCCCTATTATTCTCTCTATGCTTATCCAATAGAAAAACATAAACTACCCCTGACTTAGATTGAACTATTCGTGATTCTACTTCAGGTTTCTTATAATATATTATATCTTCATAATATCCGATAAAATCAAGAAAAATTTTCGATAATGCCATTCGATTAAATCGCGACTCTTTAGACATTGATCTAAGAGCTTGTTCAACTTCATAGAAATCATTTATTAAAAGTAATTGCTCCTGTGACATATCACGAAAAAATACCTCAATTATTCCGTCCCAAATATAACTCTCCTTTTCTTGTATTTTTCTATCGTAAAATTCATCTCTTTGAATAAGGTTTTCCCAAATATTTTCTTGAATCATCGTTTCATCAATATTTTCAGGAAATTTTCTACCCTGATGTAAATAAATAGCTAATAAATCTTCTTCACTTTTAAAATAAGCATTTTTTCCTGAATTAAAAAACTTTTCCTTTGCATCTAAATAATCTACAAAATCAGTAATAGTATCTAATTCTTTAAGCAGTATTGGAAATGATTGTTGGTCAAAAAAATGTATAAAACCTTTTCCTTGATTTCCAAATGGTAAGGGAAAATCTTCCCTTCTACCAAAAGAAATACCAATGCGATATACTTTCATTTTATCAGGATCAGGAAATTTAATTGAGTATTTCTTATCAAAAGTTAGAATATCTGTATGAAAATTAAGAATAGCTCTTTCAGCTCCATATATTTGCTTATAAGATTTTTCTATTGCCTTATTTTGCCATCTTTGAATATCTACTTCTCTATTTCCACTATGTTTGATATTTATTGCCTTTACGGAAATGATAATTACATAGGGATCATTTACAATTAATAAATCTGTTAACTCTTTGTTATCATCAGTTCTAATAGGATTAGGAAAGCTCCAGAAAGATAAAAATGAGTTTTTGCATATATCACTAACTATTTTTTCTGAGATATTCATATTATCAATTAATTATTTGTATAAACATTTTTAAGCATTTTAAGCTCTTCTTTTGTATATCTGCGAATTTTACCTTGATATAACCAATCAGGAACTTTATAATCCTTAACATTTGGGTGATTTGAAAGTGCTAATCTGATATATTTTACTGAAATGTATGCTAAGCGCATAATTTCATCTTGTTTTTGATGATAAGCTTTATTATATTCATCTTCACTAATTTTATGCGCAGGGCTTTGCCTTTGTTTACGAATATCTTTAATAGGGTCAAAAATTTCTCTATAAAAATCCTCATCAGTTCTAAACTTTGATCTTAACCATTCCTCAAAAATACGAATACTAGCTTTAGGACGGACTTCTATTTTACCATCTCTTCTTGTTATTTCTTCATCAAAATCAACTTCTCCCTTAAAAAATTTTTTATTTATATTTTCAGATAGCATTTTATCCAATATATGTATAAA
>JARKQC010000062.1 GCA_029974985.1 Bacteroidota bacterium
ATTTATGAAATATCAAAATATCAGAGAAGAAGAATTAAAAAATCGAATTACGCAAGATTATTTTTGGAAATATGATTGCACGCAAATAATTGGTAATGTTGATTTTTGCATTTCTATGCATCAAAATAAATCCGATAATATTGATTTAGAATCTCTTTTGTGGGCTGAGGCTAAAACGGGTTCATCTGATATATATAAATCTATTACACAGCTAATTTTAACGATTGGAAAAGCTCGAACTTTCGATAAACACTTGCCGCCTTCTTTTTTGGGTGCTTTTGATGGTGAAAAAATTGCTTTTATTCCATATAGCGAGATAATTGATATTTTTTATATAAATGATTTTAATTGGAACGTAACTCCTTCGAATTATAATAGCAAAGAATTTAAGCTTATTCATAAGAAAATAAGCGAAATAATTGATGACAAAGCATTACTATTTGAATATGATGATGATGATAGAGAATTGCGAAAATTTATAGAAAATAATTTCGTAGCAAACAAATTTGGAATCAGCAAAACTCAAATTGACAAAAATAATTTCATCGTAATTTATAATAAATGGTTGAAAGAGGTGAAGCCTACAATTGCGGTAGATTGGGAGCGTGCAAAGAGAAATAATATCATAGATGGTGATTTTTATTTAGCAGATTTGCTATCTCAAGAAAACTCTACTATAAAAGAGAATTTATTTGTACTTCTAAAAAAGGACCATTATATTTTAGATAGAAAAATTGATGATATGGGAATGTTTATTTCTGCGACTACAACATTTACAGATAATCAAGTTTCTCATACTCAGTTTTGGAATCGTTATGAGCGTCCACCGAAGGAAATATATTGGAATTATATAGTAGAGCGTCGAGATTTGCTTGTGCCACAGGATATTAGAGAGCGTAAAGGTAGCTTTTTCACACCACAGATTTGGGTAGAATTATCGCAGAAATATATTGCCGACGCATTAGGCGAGGATTGGCAAGATGAATATTATGTATGGGATTGTGCGGCGGGAACGGGTAATTTGCTTACTGGTTTGACAAATAAATATAATATTTGGGCATCAACACTCGACAAGCAGGACGTTGAGGTGATGAAAGATAGAATACATAACGGAGCGAATTTATTAGAGGAACACGTTTTTCAATTTGATTTTTTAAATGATAATTTTTCAAAATTACC
>JARKQC010000100.1 GCA_029974985.1 Bacteroidota bacterium
TTTTCTAAAATCACACTATAGCTATAAAAAACTTTAGGCCCTTCAAAAATCTTAAAATATTGTTTCATTAATCTTATAGATTTTTCAAAATCTTCTTTAGAAACATGGCCTTTTGGTTCTACAATTAAAATTTTGCCTTGATTATTTAGTAAATTATGTAATTCTTCTAAGGTTTTATCTTGGTTAGGTACTTCATGTAACATGTAAAAAAGTAGGACAAAATCAAATTTTCCTCGTAATCCAATACTATCTTTTTGAGTATTATGAAGTTCTATAATATCTTCAAGCTCATTATCTTGTATTTTATTTTTTACTTTGGATAGCATTTCTTTTTGTAAATCTGCTCCAACCACTTTTCCATTTTCACCTACTAATTTTGCCATTTCTATGGTAAAAAATCCAGGGCCACAGCCTAAATCCAGAACTGTCATTCCTTTATTAATGTAAGGACCTAATATCTTTTGGGGATTTTGAAACAATTTACGAATTTTAGAATCAAAGAAACCTGCCATTTTATGAGAACAAACATCAGTATTAGTCATAATTAACACTTTAACAAAAAATCATTTACTTAACTTATTTATAATTATTCTATTATTAATTTTATTAATGATCTTATTTTTTCAACGTCATTGATTAAATATTGCTATCTTTTAAATTAGATTAAAAATAGAAAAAATCTCAATTCCCCTAGAAAAAAGTAATTTAAAACTCAAATCCCCTCTAAAATCTCTCTAGGACCCCCACAAACTTCTACCAAATACTCTGCTTCAACTATATGCAGTTTAGATGGAATAGCTATACAATGCAATGGACCTCCAAAATCAAAATCAATCAATTCACCAATTTTATCTGCTCTAACAACAACATCTTTTGATCCAACTCTAGCTATTCCTATAGCTAAGGTATTTTCATCAATAATAGCTTCATTATTTTTACCATTAGAAATTAAATCATCTTTAACTTTCATTAAATATTCAAGTCCTTGATTTACACTCATATATCTATCGTTGTGTGCTTGGATATCAAGTAAAACAAGAGTGTGAGCATCATTTAATAAGTTATTAGCTATTGCCATATAAGGTGATTGTGGGAAAAAGTTTTCATCTGGAAATGGGATTGTTGTGACTTTTCCAAATTTATAAGCCTGCAGTCCAGAAATTCCAGGAGCTGATGATAAAATAGATGATCCATGAATTATTTCTGTTTCAATTCCCTTTTTTTTAGCTTCTACTAAAAAATCTGTATGGGTGGTAGCTATTAATGGATCCCCACCTGTTATTAAAGCTACATCTCGACCTTTAATAGCTTCTTTCATGAAAATATTTTCTTCTTCTACTTCTTGGCGATTTAATACTTTTATTTCTTTTTCTATAACTTTTTCAATAGCTTTAAAACTAGATCCAAAAAGGTGAGAGGTAAAAAACTCTGCATAAACTACTTCTACTGATTTTAAAGCTTCTAATCCTTTAAGTGAAATATCTTTTTCATCAAATAATCCTAATCCTACAAAATATAGCATAAAAACTCACTCCTAAATCTTGAATAATTTTATCCTTAAT
>JARKQC010000104.1 GCA_029974985.1 Bacteroidota bacterium
ATATTGAAAAGGTTATTTCAATTAAATAAGGAGAATTTCTATAAAAATTTGGTTATTTGGTTTTAATCTAAGTGTATAGATTATTTAAATGTGTTTTTATAGAATTTGCCATGTATTATGTGGTTTTTTTGAGTATAGGAATATTCGAAAATTGTTGTTGATGATTTGTCAATCGATGACTATACTCATATAAAACGTTTGGGTGATAAGTTAAATTTTCATTGATTGGGAAACCTTAATCGATAGGGAAATTTACATCTCACACCAGATAAACCGTTTGGAAATAAGTAAATTTAGAGGGATTTAATTGATAAGCGTAGGTAAAAAAGTAAAAAATGTAAAATTAGGATTTGAAGGTGTTGTAGTGGATAAGAAGGAACGAATACACACACATAAGGTCTACTTTTAACAAAAAATGACCGTAACTCCACCTGCAACTGATGGATCATTGTATACCAAGATGTATCTAGTTAAAAATCCTACCGAAGGTAGTATGTGGTTTGAAGAAAAAAGCTTAATTGAAATATAATCTGTTTTGTTTTTAAAAGATCAACGCACTTAATTGCAAAGGTCTTTTTCAGGATGGTAATTTTATCATTATTTTTTTTAATTTACCATTATGTAGTAGTGATCGGGGTTGGATCAGGATTGAATTGTACTGTCGTGAAAACGTCGATCTCTACCATTAAATTAAACTGATATTTGCCTTATTCAAGTAGGAATGGTTGCATTGGTGCCCATTTGTCTTTCCATTCAATGGGTATGAGCTGCTTTGTTACTATCTCAGGTAATCCCTGAGCTGCTATGGCACGGTCTTCAGGAGATAAGTTGTATAATACAAAGGGCCCCAACAAGTACTCAGGACCAGCGTACTCCTGAAAAAACTCTATAAATTCCTTTTGTATTCTCATCATCTCTTCCGGATCTATTTTCAAACTTCCTACTCGCCCGTATAGCTGCGTATTCTCAATCTGTATATGCTGATGCCATTTTTGATCTATTTTACCTAAACCTGATTTTAGAAGTTGCAGTGACTTCATTTCGTCATTTTCTGCCTTTAAACTGTCAAGTCCGCTGTTTATTTCCTGCAATCCGCTTTTAAATATATTGTGTTCCGATATCAATCGTTGGTATGGTACTTCAGGTAATTTGTCCATGAAGTAAGGGAATATCTTTTCATCTTCAACTAAATGATGTCCATTTGAGACTGATGAAAAGATCCCGGCATATTTAAGGAAACCTTCACGGTATGATGTTTCGATTGTACCGATCTTCAAAAACTCATTAATATTGCGAATGGATACAGCCAGACCACGGGTCATAACCCTGTGAAAACGGATATATTCCTCTCCTATGTTTGGTCTATTTTCACTAGACATTCCAAACCCCTTCCATTTAGATTAATTTATAACAAAGATAGAATTAAATTTTCTATTTTTTCCTTATCTTGTGCCTCCTTATTACACAAACTCGTTAATTCATTCTATTTTCATACTTAATTTCATATAATCCAAAATAATGATTGATTTTTTTCAAACTAAATCATCCAATTAAACTTTTTTGGAGAATATGTTACCAATTATCCCACCAATAGTCCCAATTATCCCACCAAAAATAGCATATATAAATGAAACTATCAGTGATAAAATTAATAAATTTTGACCAGTCTGAGGGAGAGTAATATTGGAATCCAGCCAGCTTTGATCTGGAAAAAATAAAAACCAGATAACGAAAAGGGCATTTACAAAATAAAAAATTAAACCAACGGATGCTCCATTAATACCTCCATTTTTAAATCCTTTTTTAGAAAAGTAACCAGCAATTAACCCTCCAATAAAAATTCCGGCTATACATAAATATAAATATCTTATATCCGGTACAAATAATAATTTAATTGAAATTACAAGTGTAAAAACAGCGATTAGCCCTATTACAATCGCTCGTAAATCAAAACTTGAAACAAACCTCTGAAAATATGAATTAGGTTTATCTGCTTTATATTCGGTTACTTTTACAGAATCTGGTTCATTCAACAGACTATCCAAATTCTGAACATGATTTAAAGACCCACCACATTCACAGTTATCTAAAAAATCACCCGGATTTTCGCCTTCCTGGAGCTCGTAATATCCATGACATTTATTGCAAATCAAATAACCCATTAAATCACCTTGTAATATTAACTGTATATTGTAATATTAACTGTATATTGTAATATTAACTGTATATTGTAAACTATTCTTATAAACTCGATATATGACATCATGATTACACAGTGCAATTAAAAAAATTTAATAGCTTAATATAAAAAGTGAATGTGTAGTATAATTAGGGAAAGTTGATTTGATGGTTTCCAGTGAAGAAATTAAGGTAAAGCTTGAAGCTAAGCGAAGAGGATTAAATACAGATGAATTCAATGGATTTAATCTTGAGGATATTTTACAGATAACCCAGGTACCATATGAATGGACTGGAA
>JARKQC010000113.1 GCA_029974985.1 Bacteroidota bacterium
AATCCAAGTAATTAATTTATAAACTAAATCAATTAACATAACTTCTTTGGGCCAACTGGTCTGATTTAAGGGGGTTCGATCTTTCCATGCTTCTACAAACTTTCCTAAAGTAGGATCATGAGGTAAGGGATTTGTACCAATAAAAGAAGTAGCTGAAGTTCTCCAGCCATTAAAAATGTTATTTATATTATTATATTCTTTCAGTTCTGCTTCCTGTACAGTTGCATCTGGATCAATACATTCTAAAATTAATCCACATAAAATTTTTATTTCTTCAATTTTTTGGAAATCTTGACCGCGTGGGTTAAAAACTTTGATAGGATTATCAACTTCCATTAATTTCCTTTTTAACAAACAGGGGAATTTTTTTGTTCCATCGTAAGGCGCGATTTCTTTTGGAGATCCACATAGTAAAGCAATATCTGAAGCTGAACCTCCATCAGGGTTTATTTTAATTGTATATTCTTCTTCACCAACATTAAAGGTATAACCATCACCATTAATGATGTCATCTATAAAAGAGGCTAAAGCAGCGGATAAATCTTCGAGATTCTCTCTAAACATGCCCAAAATTGGAAAATCAATAAATTCTTCTTCTTTCCTGCCTCTATCAATGGGAGGTTTATCTTTTACTCGGGCATCTTGATAATCGGGATCTAATGTAATGTAACTATTACAGAAGTTTACAATATTTTCTGTAGATCTATAATTTTTAACTAAATATTCAGGTTCTAACTTGACATTTACTTGATCTTCAATTCTTTTTTGAAAATCTTGGAATAACTCGACAGTGGCTCCTCTAAAACGATATAGTGATTGATCATCATCCCCAACTATTGAAATACTGCCTCCGTTATTTATAGGATATTCTGATAATTTAAAATAAATTTGTTCTTGTAAAAAATTAGTGTCTTGATATTCATCTATTAATATGAATTTTAGATCTTCAAAAAATTCAATATCTTGAGAATTAATCTTTTGATAAAATTCAAATTCTAACCTTGTAAAATCATATAAAAGTTCGTCATTCAATTTATCTTTGTAATCGTTTATTATATCACATAGTGTTGAAGCACCATCGGCTTCGGCATCGGTTTTTAGTCTATCTGTATCAATTAAATCATGAAAAGTTCTGTCTTTCACTTCAAGAATTAATTTATTCATTTCAGGTACTATTTTTGTCTTATATCCTTTTAAATAAGTTAAATAATCTATTAAATCTTCATCAAGATGTCTTCCGTGATCGAATAGTACCCGGATATTTAAAGCTTTAGACACGAAATCTTCAATTACTACGGGTTTTGCAGTTCCGGGATCGCGATAATCACCAAGTATCTCTTCAATAATGCTATCTAATGTTCCTATAACGATAGAATTAAAATTTATAGTCCCATTAACATCTTCTTTCAATTTATCATATAATTTTTCACCCCAATCTAATATACGAGAAAGTAATTCAGCAGCTGCTTTTTTTGTAAATGTTGTTACCATTATATTAGATGGATCTATGTTATCAACAAAAATTAATTTAAGAACTCTAAGAACTATTACAGTTGTTTTACCACTACCTGGGCCGGCAACTAAATATAGTGACTGGTCTATTGGTGCTTTTATTGAGCCATTTTGAGGTTTGTTATTTTCACTACTGATATCCACTATTTGTTTTATCACGATATCTTCAAATGTATCCCAATCAACCAAAAAATCTCTCCTTCATGTTAAAATCACTAAAGTTTAACTGATTATATTTTATTAATAATTTTTAAGTTTAACACTATTTGAAGTAATTTAAACAAGCTATATAAAAAGTTATTGGTTAATATATAAAATTAGAATAATTTGATTAGTTGTTAATTAGAGTATTGAGTTTATTCATCATATAACCTATTCCTTTACAACCATCTAAAGGTTTTACGATTATTTTCTCAGTGAATATATCATTCACAATTTCTGAATACGTTTTACCACCTAAAGCTATAATTTTTTCATAATTGTACAATTTTTTTTCGATGGCTTGTTCCCGTAATTCTTCAATAGTAATAGATGTTGAGTTAGTATCATGAAAAGACACATCGTAATTTGTTGGGATTTTATCTTCAGGGAATAAAAAGCCATGTTTTGCTGAGATAATGCACCATGAATCTGGATAAAATTTTTTAGCATATTCTTGGCATTTTTTGGAAAAACTCCCTATATAAACTTTGTCTGCCTGAGTTGGGCCTTTATTAGGATATTTGCTCCAAATTTTGGTGCTTCCACAGGGAACTATGCATAAGCTTTTCTTTTCTGTCTTGAACTTGTCTGTCTTGAACTTGTTCTTTGATGATATTAGATTATTTTGAGGATTACATTTCATATTTCTAAAGGCCCATAAATTGTGAAATCCTCTTCGCTTGTTACGGTTTGTGCCTCTAAATATTAAAACACTAATCCCAACATCCTTACAAATGGGGCAATTGCAATTTTTCCAAGGTTTGTCCAGTAAAGTACGTCGATATTTTGTTTGTAAATTATTACCATCATCAGTGTTTCTGAGTAGGAGATCATCATAATCCATAACCGCCTCTAAAACAGTATCTATATCAATTTTGTCTTTATCATAATCTAAAAGAGCTTTTAAAGCCTTGTTTTCCATATCTTTTATTTCTTCAACTGAAAAACCGTTTAAATCAGCATTTTTTATTACTCGTGGGTTAGAAGACTGTGGAACCCGGATGGAACTATACCAATTTCCATTAGTTGAGAGATAGTTTTGGCCCGATCTCAACCAAGCTTTCCTGAAGAATGAAGCACTGTCAAAACTGGTAACACCCAACGATTCAAAATTATCTAAATGATCTTTTCTTAAAACCCCAAACAAGTGTATATTGATATTTTTAGTGTCAGTCTCAATTTCTTTTAGTATTTTTAAAATAAAATCGGTGGAATATTGTACCAGTCCACCGACAGCAATGTAATCGTAACCCATTTCCCTTAATGATTTCACCGAACTTTTATATGTTTCTAAATCATATCCTTGGGCTACTCCTATAGGATGATAAGAATAATTATTTTTATCATGGACATCTAAAAAGTGAGTAGCATTTTTTAGAGTTATTTCAATTCTTCTATCTTTTTCTTTGGTAGAAAGAATTTTCTTTTCTCTTTTTCCAGTCACTGGATCTTTAACAAAAATATAGTCTACTGCTAAATGGTCTACAGATACTCCATAATCAAAACCTAAACTTTGGTATAAATTGGCAATGTTTTCTACTTTGTAAAATGGTTTTGGCGGTTCATTCTCTTTAACGTAACTATAAGCCCCACAGTCTCCCATGACTTCTAAATTTAAATTTTTAGGAATTTTAAGATAATCTTTTATGTTGTTTTTGCCTCGAATTTGGTAGTTCTTTCCATCATGGTTTAAAGAAATTTTTTTTTCGAAAATAGCTAAACTGACCAGGATACCATCGTACGGTGGAGTTTCAAAGAGTTGATGGGCATAACAATCGTTTTTATAAGGATTTTTTTTATGATTATCAGAAAATTCATCTCTATTAAAATCAAAATTTGGATCGACTCGATCTTCCCAATCAGGTAAAAAATACTTCACTATTAATATCCCCCCTACTTCATATTCGATAATTTCCATTAGCTTTAGTTATTTTTTTTTTAAGTTCTGTAAATGCTCTACTATGGCCTGCCGAATATAATAACTCATTGGATTGTGACCTGTTTTAGATAACTTTCTTAGTTCTTCTATTATAATGGGAGGTAACTTGATTGTTATTTGTTCCATTTTATCTTTAGATTTTGGTCTACCTCTTTTAGCAGGTTTTGGCATGGTTTAATAATATATTTTTGAATGTTTATAAATCTTATTAATTATTTTTTGAATTTTTTAAATATTTATTAAACTTCGTTATATCAATATATTATGAAATAAACCAGAAATATTCTGTTTTTTTATCTATAAAATACAAGATAGTATATAAAACAGGTAAAATAATAGCTAAGGTGTTTATATGGAAAATGAAAGATACACTTCAACAATACAAAGAAAGAAAACAAGTTATCCCAGTTTTACTAGATGTAGCTGAAATAGAAATAGGTGATTATATTGAGATCACTATTAAAAAAATTAAAAGTAGTAAAAGATGAAGTATTTCTAAGATTTAATTTTTAGTCCATCTATCTTAGTGTTCATATTATTATTATTTAATTTTGAGAGAACCATGAAAACAAAAAAAGGAAATAGGGAAGGATTTTGGTTTAAAAACCCTTACACTTGATAATCTCTGTAATTTAAGCATACTAATGTAAACGTTTAGATGTTTTTAATATTAAAACTATTAACAATTTCGTTATAAGCATTCTGTACAGCGGTATAATTTTCACTGTTTTTAGGGGCAATGTTTTCTAATGAAATTCGAAAATAGAGAAAAACTTCTTTAGATTAAAGTTTCAGATCGGTTTGAATTAGGTTTTATCAATCTACAATATGACTGTTGCTTTTCAGTATTTTTTTGCTTGGAGTTTTGAGGTTGAAAGTTATGTAGGATGGGGAAAATTAAAATATTCGATCTAGTTGTTCAGCACCATGGAGAATTGCTCCCCGAGTAATCGAATTTGCTTCTTCTTTAATATTTGTTGTGCTTTTAGCCAAATAAAAATAATCCTCTAAAGGAACATTATCGAGTTTAGGTT
>JARKQC010000131.1 GCA_029974985.1 Bacteroidota bacterium
AAATTGAAGGATAGAAGAGAAGGAAACGTTCCAAAACGTGTTTTAATCTATGGAGAACCAGGATCAGGAAAAAGCTCTTTTTGTGAAAAATATTGTAGAGAAAACAATCTTAAAGAAATTGTAATTGACTTTGATTCAAACAATTTCACAAAAAGCCCTGTAGTGGATATTGACATGAGTTCTGATTTAAGAGCATATAAAGGAATTAAAGAAGTCATAAGAGAAGTTAAAGAATCCGGAGAATATGATACTATCGTGTTTGATGGTGTTGGAACAATGTTAGACCTGTTAGTATCTTCTGCAAAAGGAATGAGGAGATTTGCAGACCGTAGCGATAGATTTAATGCTATTCTAAAAGATTTATTGAGTAGTGATTTAAGTGTTATATTTATAGGGCAATGGGATATGTCTTTGGATTCTTACCAGGATACAACCCCAAATAAGTCAATAATTAGGATTAATAGTCTTGTTAATTGGATATATTCTTGTAAAAGAGATGGAGATACATTTACACAAACATTAATTAAATTTAGAAAAGAATTAGAGGATAATAAAACCGAAAAGAAATCAGTTAGTAAGGAGTCTACAGATATGGTTGCGGGGGATTATCTTGAACAAATAAAAAACAATATAAATAAACCAAACCCAAGCAAAATAGAAGTCCTCCGAGAATATAAAGAAATGAAAAAGTCTGATAGTAATTTAAATGATGAAATGAAAGACAGAATATTAAAATTAGTATAAATGGTGATTAATTATGAGTTTAGATAATTTTTTCAACAAAGTAGAAACAGAAGAAGTGGAAATAGAAGAATTTGAAGAAGAATATATAGGATATGATACATTATACATTAATGACTTCGGAGAAGGGGACACATTCGCAGGAGAACCAGTAATGAGTGAAATATACGATAAAACATTCGAGGACAAATTCACAGGAAGAGAAATAACACAAAACAATATTAAATTAAGAATAATTAACCATGAAAATAAGGAAATATTTGAAGCAGGAATCAAATTAAAAACAAAAAACAATATACAGGATATTTGGAATAAATCCAAACTAGGAACTCTCATTTGGAGTATTGCAGCAGCTAATAATACTCCTATTAATGGTAATAAGCTAACTAATTTTAATATTAAAGAGTTCTCAGATGAAATTAATAATATGAGTAATATTAATATTGTGATTGTTAGTGATGAATTTGAAAACAAAGAAGGGGAGATTATTGAGTATAATCTTGTTAAAGTAACACAAATAAATTAATCCTTTTTTATTATTTTTATTAAACAACACGGAGGTGAATACTATCGAAGAAATGGGCTTAAACACAATCCTACAAAGATTCATGAACTTATACCATAAAAAAGACATAGAAGAACTACAAAAAATGAATAAAAGACAATTACTAACAATAGACTTCTATGAAATAGACTCATACTTTGTAGCTGAAAACAGAGGACACATATTAGACATACCTAACTTTTTCATGCTATTAGAACAATATGAAGAAAAAATAAACAAAAACAGGAAAAACAAAGAAAGAATCTCAATCAAACTAGTAGACATAACTCACAATGTAAATTTAAAAGAATTAAACACAGATTATATTGGCAACTTCATAAGCACTAGTGCAATGATAAAAAACATAACTCCATTAAGAGCAAGGATAACAAGAGCTATGTATGAATGTAGAGGATGTATGAGATTGCATGAAATCGAGATAAAAAAAGGAGAATCAGTAGTAATGCCTAGTATGTGCCTAGAATGCGGAAGTAAATCATTTAAACTATTACCTGAAGAATCTGAATTCATTGATTTTAGATATGCTAAAATTGAAGAACCGCTGGAATTAAGACAATCTGGAGTAACAAGAGAATTCAAAGCATACATGGATAATTATATAGCAAACCCCTCTTATTTATTAAAACCTGGAGATGTTTGCGAAGTATCAGGTGTGTTTGATGTTTTACATAATGATAAAACAAAAGAGTGGGATTTTTTATTAAAATTACATAATATAACTCCTCAAAACAGTGCATTTGAGGAATTAAAATTAAGTGAGCTTGATAAAGAA
>JARKQC010000101.1 GCA_029974985.1 Bacteroidota bacterium
TACGACATCTTATACAAACCCTGTGCTTTCAAACCCGTGGAGATGTAATAATTTTTATTCATTACCTAAAGACCATAAGCTAAAATTAGATACACTGATAAACGGCAAATACTGGAGAGTTACACTCAATCTCCGTCGTAAAAATTTCACCCCATTAAATAATGTTTCAGATAACAACCCCGTTCTCGTTATCAAAATGCCGTATTATCTTACAGCTGGGAGTTCTGGCTCTAATGGGAATATTAAATTCAATACCAAACCCGATTATATAGTGCGTACACAAATGAATTATACCTATTCGGATGGAACTAATAATCATACTGTTAATCGTGGTTACCAACTCGGTATGACAAGCATAACACATGTTGACAGTATTGTCATTACACGTAATATGCTGCCTAACCTGATTGATTCAGTTGCTGGTATAGGACCAGATATTACTATCACTTTCAGTTTTATTGCAGATAAATTATTGATTCATGGCAATAATCCCCTCTTCAAAACGAGTGCCAATGATAAAACACAGGAAATGATTGATTCTATTGGTCTTGATGTATATTATCTCGGTAACTGCGATATACTTCTGAATTATATCCGAGTTGGTAATCCATTAAGTGATAAACTATGGAAAGGTGAGATTGACACTGCTTATCATAGTGTAATCCAGCAGCATATAAATATAATCAAAGACAAAAATTACAGGCTTTTTCGATTTTATGGACGTGATGAGATAGATGAACACTACGAACTATGGGATGCCATGCGTTATTTTAATAAAATAGTCGGTGGACTTGCTATCACCGAAGGCAACAGCCCCGATTCAAGATATTTATGGAGAACGGAAGCTGATAAACAATGGCGTGGTTCAATAGCATTAGGAAAAACAGCGGTACCACATTTTTCAATTAATGATAACAAATTAGATTATATTGATAAAGCTGACCCAATATTTGGCTTTAAATATATAAATCCAAGTATCTCTATCAAGCCTAACGATAGAGAATTAAAATTATTTATATATTCTTTAAAATAAAATTACTCTATATTTATCACAAAAAATATTATGTTTTTTGTGATAAGTGTAGAATAGTTCTATACTTAAAATTATTTTTATAAATATATTAAAAAAGGAGTATCGAAATGAAACGATACTTGATTTTACTTGTGCTATTATTGTGTAGC
>JARKQC010000105.1 GCA_029974985.1 Bacteroidota bacterium
TGTAGAAGCACATCAATGGGTTTGTAGAAAAGGGTCTCGTGGGTTCGCAGGCTATCTAAGACACCTGACCATATCAAAAGGAAATATGTCGATTCCATTAAGGTCACGAGTCAACAGAGGAAAACCGAGAAAGCGGTGGAACTGAAAGGAACGGTTGGTAACAATTAAACTGCCAAAGTCAATGGCCACGAACCCTATGCATATCTCAATTTGCTGTACCGAACCAGAACGGAAAGCCCTGTTACCGTATAACCTTAGCCCATCCAGCTATACCGCTAACGGGATGTAATTGACGGTTACCTTATATTTGTTAGGCTACTCCAGCAGTGGCATTACTTCTTTTATTAACCAATCCCTTAAGGCTTTTTCTTGTTCATCAACTGAATCCAGCTTTATCAATTCACTGAGTTCGATGTTGTTCTTTGAAATATAGCCACATTCAAAATAATCAAAAGAATCTTTCTTTTTTATATCAATACTATCGGCGGATACCCAAAATACAATTTTATTTGCATATTTTTCTTTATTCTCTGCAATCAAGTTAATTCCTATAAAATACGGAAATTCTTTTGCAGCAGAACTTTTTTCATTATTTTTAAGAATAAAATATCCAAATCCTAATTCATTAATAAAACTATAAGAGTTCAACTTATACCCTTTAATATTGGCGGCTTCCCAACTATTTTTCAATAGATTATCTAATGCTTTTATCTTATCCAATATATTAAGAACATTATTATCTATTTTAAGTCTTTCACCCATATTATTACGCTCCAAAAAATAAAGATATTCTTTTATTATAAATGAATTAATAGTTTTTAATATTTCATATATATTAAACCAACGAATTAATTTGTTATTTGGATAATTTATATCAATAGTATGTTTACTTAAAACATAAACATCTTTACAATTTTTAATATTGGAATAAAATTCTATTTGATCTATTTGAGACTTATTTTGTAATGTATACCAATTTAAGCCAGCGTCAACTTTTACTTCTATAAGTATTATTTCATTTGAATTGAGCCATATAGCAATATCAGGGCGTGCTTCTTTTTGTTTTATTGGAATTTTGTTTATATCAACAAAATTTTCTGGGATATAAAAAGATTTTTGAGTTTCTATATGAATATTATTAATATCATCATTTGAAATATTATTAAATCCAAATAAGGAAAGTATTTTTTTTGCATATTCAGGAAATTCCTTAATAAGGTATTTTAGTATAAAGACAAATGTTTCTGTTGAAAAATTTTCTAACTGAGAAGATTCTTCTGTTTTAACGTATTTATATGCGTTAATAAAATAATTACTATTAACCATTTTTTTATACGGCCTCCAACTCTCAGCCTAACATCCTGTTCATTTTACCCCTTTCTATGAGTTATAACAATAATAAAAAAAAATAATTGATAAATTTTAAAGGAATCTTAACTATCTCATCATTACAGAAGAAACTATTATTACAGCCAACAAGAGATATTAAAATAAGGTGACAGGTCAACCGGGGAAAGCCAAAAAGCAGGTATATCTGAAAGGAACGGTTGGTAACAATTAAACTGCCAAAGTCAATGGCCACGAACCCTATGCATATCTTAATTTGCTGTACCGAACCAGAACGGAAAGCCCTATTACCGTATAACCTTAGCCCATCCAGCTATACCGCTAACGGGATGTAATTGACGGTTACCCTGATACTTCATTGCCTTTTTTGTTTTCTAGAGCCTTATATGTGTTATGCGCTTTCAATTTTTAATAGTTACGTTCATAAATGTTAATTTTTCTAAGACTTTAATAAGGTTTACAATATTATTATCCCGCGTTTTCTTGTCTTTGCTCGTCAATATGATCAAGTGAACACCGTCTTTGTATCTAATGTAGATTAAAGTTTCATATTGTCCACTTTTAGTATATTCAATATCGTAGCAATAATAAACGTTTGGATATATCGTTTTGATTTTACGCTCTGTAATTATTATACTTTTATCCTGTGATATATTACTTAAATCATAGTCAACAAATGCTTTTAGTTCTTCATCACTTTCTGACTTTAACTTAGCGGATTTGAAATAGATTATTGGCATTTTTTTATTATTATCATGAAGAGTCATTCCTTTAGGATAAAAAATCGCATAAACCCCATATTCAACCCAAGACTGATTGTCTAAAATCCAACCATTTGGAGCCTGAATAGTACATGCCCAATTATCCCCGTAAAGCACCCCGCTATTCATTTCATCGCCAGCCTGCTGGGCGACGAGCTTAATTGCGAATGTCATTAGCAGAACAGCGACC
>JARKQC010000212.1 GCA_029974985.1 Bacteroidota bacterium
TTATTCTACTGATAATTGGGCTACTTACTATACTTGGAAAGATTTGATTGATCTTGGAATTTTAAAGCCTGGTGAATCTATTACTGTTTGGATTAATGCTACTGTGAATGCTTCTACTCCTAATGGCACTATTTTAAATAACACGGCTATAGTCACATCACCTACTGATCCAAATCCTAAAAATGATTCTGCTATCACTAATGTGACTAGTAAAGCTAATTTGACTATTACTAAGGTGGTTAATGTTGAAAAAATCGTTCGTGGTCAGACTATTCAGTATATGATTGTGATTACTAATCATGGTCCGAGTGATGCTTTGAATGTGTCTTTGTATGACTATTTCGATGATAGTCTCTTGTTGAATACTTATTATTCAACTGATGGTAGTACCTGGAAAAAATTTAATGGTGCGTTGATTTTACCTAATCTTATAGCTTCTCTTGCTTCAGGAAGTAATGTTACTGTGTGGGTTAATGGTACTGTTGCTAATAATGCAACTCGTGGTATTAAGAATACTGCAATAACTAATGCAGTTAATGATCCTGAGGGTAATAAGTCTAAGGTTGTTGAAACTCCAATACAGAAATCTCATATTAGTATTAAGAAGACTGTTAATAATCCTAAGCCTTATCTTGGTGAAAAAGTTTATTTCACTTTAACTGTTAAGAATTGGGGTCCTGACACAGCTATTAGCGTATATGCGATTGATAAGCTCCCTGAAGGTCTACGATATGTTTCACATAAGACTAATTATGGTTCTTATGATCCTCTGACTGGTTTGTGGTTGATTGGTGATATTCCGAAAGATGGTGTTGCTCAACTAACTCTTATTGTTGTAGTTGAGAAATTAGGCACTATTGTGAATCTTGCTGAGGTTTTCACTAACTCTTATGATGGTCATCCTGAGAAACATAATGCTTCTGCTAGTGTAGATGTAGTACCAAAACCAGATCCTACTCCTACTCCAAGTCCTGTGCCTGGTGTTGTAGGTATGAAGAATACTGGTATGCCTATTCCAATAGCTGTTTTAGCAATATTGTTAGCTTTCGTAGGAGTTTTAAGGGTTAAAAAGAGATAATTTTTATATTTATTAATTATTTCTTTTTAAAATTTTTTTAAATTTTAATTTTTAAAGTTTTATTTTTAAATTTTTTAAAATTATTCTTAATTTTTTATACTTATGTTTTTTAACACTTAGATTTTTCAATGGTTATTTTTCTAGCTATTTTTAGTATTTATAGGATACTTATGGACTATAATAAATGATAAATCATAATTTTTTTTCTTTTTATCAAATTTAACTATTTTTATAAGTTTTTTTATAAATTGTATATGTATGTCCTTATTTTGTTTAGTGAATTTCTATTAATTTATTTTCTTATTTTTTTATAATATCAAATGAACTTTATATTTAATCATTTTAAATGGAAACATTTATATAGATTATTTATTATAATTAATTTAGTACATTAATATAATTTTTCAGGTTTATAGTTTACTAAATATCATTAATTTTTAATATTGAATAAAAAGGGTTTATGTATGTATAAAAATTCAGCGAGTCATTTTAAAATTTTAATATTTTCATTTACATTGTTTTTAGCTGTTATTTCTTTAGCCTGTGAAGAAACAAATGCTTCTGAAGTAGAAAATGCTCTAGATAATGATTTTTATACTAATAGTTCTAGTGATTTTGAGGTTAATTCTACTAATTATAATACTGTTAATTTTAATAATTCTACTACTTCTACTATTTCTAACATTTCTAACATTTCTAATAGTTCTAATACTTCCAATACTTCTTCTTCTGATTATAATAGTTTTAATTCTGCTAATGTTGATTATAATGAAAATAACGATTCTGGAAAATTATCTGTTCCTAATGTCTATGGTAGTTATGATGAAGGTGTTGTTTTAAGTGCTACTTTAACTGATCAAAATAATAACCCTCTTAGTAATAGAAAAATAATTTTTTATGTTGATGATGTGAAGGTGGGTGAAGCAAATACAAATGAACAAGGAATAGCTAATTTTAATTATAAACCACCAGCTTATGATAATTTTGTTATAAGAGCTAGTTATTCTGGAACTGATTATCCTACTGAAGATGTTGAAGCAGGAATGGCTATTCAA
>JARKQC010000223.1 GCA_029974985.1 Bacteroidota bacterium
TATAAAGTTAAAAACACTGGTTCTTTAACTATTAAAGCAATTTCAGTCAGTGACAGCACTTATCAAAGCTCTACTCGTTCTAGTAAACTATCTGTTCCAAAACTAAGTAAAGTTAAAATTAAGAATTCATATGCTGTTAAAGGCAAGAAAATTACTTTTAAGACTCTGTTAGCTAATTTTGGGCCTGATAAAAGTAGTTTTGTGATTTCTTATAAGCTACCTAAAGGTGTTAAACTCCTTAAAAGGTCTCTTTCTAGTGGTCTTGTTAAGTATAATAAGAGAACTGGTATTTTGTCTTGGACTGTTAAGAATTTAAAACTTAGTAAGTCTAAATCAGCCATTTTAACTGTTTCTTTATCTGCTAAAAAAGGTAAATATTATATTAAGAATTCTGTTAAAAAATCAGCTGGTTCAGTTGTTTATGGAAACAATGCCTTAAAAAACATAAAAGTAAAATAAAAACGAAATTTTGTTTTTTTTAGATGATATGAAGTTTTTATGAAAACTTCTTATTATTTTTATTTTTTAATCATTTTTAATAATATTTAGTTTTTTTTGTATAGTTAATTTTATATAGTTCTTTTTTTATAGTTATATTCAATAGTTAATCAATTATACTTTAAATTTTATCAAATGAACTTTAATTTTTTTTATTATTTTATCTTTGCTGATTGTCAGTAATTTTTCCATTATCACATTGATTAGCTATTTTTAATATAAAAAATTGAAATAAGGAGGTAATTCTTTTTGAAAAGAAATAATTTTTTTATTATAAGTGCTTTACTTATAGTGTGTTTGTTTTTGGGATTAGCTAGTGTTTCTGCTGCTTCAAGTGACTTTTATGTTTCTCCTAATGGAAATGACACATCTAATAATGGTACTGTTGATAGTCCATATTATTCTATTGGTAAAGCTGTTAATCAGTCAAATGATTCTAGTAATGTTAATATTTATTTAGATGAAGGTATTTATCGTGGTAAAGGTAATAATACTGAAATCGTGATTAATAAAGCTCATATTGGTCAAGGTGGAAGTATAAGCATCATTGGTAAAGGTAAGGATAAAACTTTTATTGATGGTGGAACTGTTGAGTATTTTCTTGATATAAAAGCTGATTCTATTGTTTACTTGTATAATCTTACGATTCGTAATTGTAAAAGTACTAATGGTGGAGCAATAACTAACAGTGGGAATTTATCAATTACTAATTGTAATTTTGAAAGTAATAATGCACCTACTAGTGGTGGTGCAATTTACAGTTTGTATGGTGTTAGTTTAAGTATTGTTGATTCTGTGTTTAATAATAATTCTGCAGCTAGTAATGCTGCAATTTATGCTTCACTAATGAAGATAAGTAATTGTAATTTTACAAATAATCTTGCTGTATCTAATATTGTTTATAGTAACAATGCAAACTCAAATATAACTAATTCTCGCTTTATTAATAATGCTGTGAATAGTACTGGTACTACTTATGGTGTTTTAAGAATGAATGGTGGTTCTATAGTTAATAATACTTTTATTAATTGTAATAATCCTAACAGTGTTTCTACACCAGTTTTATACATTTCTGGTCAAACTTACCTTAAAAACAATACTATAATTAACTGTACTAATAAAAATAATCAGACATTTATCACAGTAAGTGGAAATAATGTTAATCTTAACTTGACTTTTTTAGGTAATTCCACAGTTAATGTTAATAAACCAAGCAATATTTTCTTGTCTGCTCTTTTAACAGATGATATGGGTAATATTATTAATGGAGGTACTGTCTATTTTATTATAAATGGTGTTTTAAATCAAACTAATACTACTAATGCAAGCGGTATAGCTACTTATACTTTTACAAAGTTATTTGATGATGGTTTGTATGTTGTTTCAGGTTATGTGGGTTATGAAAACATAACAACAGTTAAAACTGGTGTTATAAATGTAACTATTAATAGGAATCCTGTTACTTATTATGTTTCTAATAATGGAAATGATGATTCTGGAAATGGATCACAAGACAACCCATTTAAAACCATTAAAAAAGCAATTGATCAAGGTTTTGCAGTTTCAATTTATCCAACTATCATGATCATGGAAGGAACATACACTGGAGTTGGAAATACTAATTTGTCATTTTCAGATCTTGGTATTTTAAATATTATAGGTGTTTATAACAAAACAATAATAGATGGAGAATTTATTAATGCAGGATTTAAATTCGGAAGCTATATTCAAAGTAATATTATTAACATGACCTTCATTAATTGTAGTCCAACTGATTATAATTTTGCTGCTGCAATTTATGCAAGTGGATTTGCAAATATTACAAATTGCATTTTCAAAAATAACTCTCGCCAAACAGTTTTAGGATTGTATGGTGGAGGTAATGTAATTAATTCCACGTTTATAGATAATAATGAAACTTCATTATATATGTATGGGGGACTAATTGAAAACTCTTCTTTTATAAACAATAGTGCATATAGGGGAATAGCTGGTATGCCTAGTACAGGCTCAGGTCATACTTTCATTGTTAAAAATTGTATTTTTATAAATAACACTCTTACTGATAGTTCTGCTACTGGTATCTTAGGTGGTGGAGGTTATTACACTACTATAAACAATACTTTTATTAATAACTCTGCTCCTAATTCTAATGGTGCAGTATTTGGTGGAGCTTCTTTTAACAGTTTTAATGATACATTTATTGGTAATAATGCGATAAATGGTGGAATAACTGTTAAATCTGCTAATTTTACCAATGCTAAATTTATAAACAATTATGCATCTGGTAATGGATCTGTTGTATATATATATGATAATAATATTATTGACTTTATAAATTGTACTTTTGATGGAAATTATGCTAATGGTACTGGAAACCCAATTTACATTCAAAGTAGTTTAAATACTGTTGGTACTTTAACTACTGGTAAAGTTAAAAGAGTTAATGTAACTTATAACTCTGTTTATACAAACAAGTATAGTTTTACTTTAACTGCTTGGGTTACTGATGCTGAGGGTAATATTATTGATGGAGGATACTTAAGATTTTATGCAGATGATAAATATTTAGGAATAGCAAAAATAATTAATGGTACAGCTACATTAACTTACACTGGACTTTCTAATGGAAATTATACTATTACTGGTGAATGTCCATCTGGTGAAGAAGTATCAATAAACACAGCTAATTTAGAAGTAAATGCTAGCCTTAAGGATAATACAACTTTTTATGTTTCTCCCAATGGAAATGATTCTATTGGTGATGGTTCTAAAAATAATCCATTTAAAACAATCGATTATGCACTGAAAAAAGCCTATGAAGACTCCAAAAAGATTTTCATATACATTTTAGAGGGTAATTATGGGGGAATTGGTAATGTGAATATAACATTGCCTGGTGATTTTAATATTACAATTATTGGTGCTGGAAAAGATAAAACTTTTATTGATGGTGAAAACCAAAGCTGGATATTTGAAATACTTCCGGGTGATGGAAAATATGAAATTAAAAATTTAACAATTCATGATTCTAATGTAAAATATGATGCTCCATATTCTATTTATACTTCTCCTATAATGATTTCAGAAGGAGTTTCTGTAATTATTAGGAATGTTAATATTATTGATGGTAATGGGTATTCTGGTGGTGGAATAAGAAATGCAGGAAACCTTACTCTCATAAATGTGAACATTTCTAATTGTGGAGATATAGACAATGGTCAGTGGGGATCAGGTGCTAATCAAGGAGGAGCTTTATTTAATTATGCTAATGGTACAGTTTACATAGATAATTGTACTTTTAAAAATAATACTGCTAAATATGCTACAGCAATATATAATGCAGGAAAAATGACTATTAAAAATTCTATCATAGCTGATGGACAAAGAATTCGTGGATTTACAGGAGATGGAAATGCAATTACTTCCTATAATTCATTAAATGTTGAAAATTCTATCTTTTATGGTCATGTAACTGGATATGATATTCAAGGATATGGTAATGATAGTATAAACAACTGTACATTTATAAACACATATAGTGGTGTTTATTTAAGTGGAGGTAATGTTTCAAATTCTATATTTAAAAATATTAATCAGACTGGTGTATATATAAGAGGTAATGTTAATATATTTGCTTGTATTTTTGAAAATAACACTAAAGCAATTTATTTGTATCAACATAATTCTACAGTTTCTAATTCTGTGATTTTAAGTCCTGTTGAAGTTACAGAATATGGTCATCTTATTGCTGATTATAACTGGTGGGGTACTAATGATGGACCGTCTATTTTAGGTTCATTAAACTATACTTTGGATTATTGGATTGTTTTGTCTCTTGTTTTGAAGGATGTTTCTGGTTATAGTAATTTAATTACTGCTAGCTTAGATAAATTTACAGATGGTGTTGATATCTTCCAGTTTAATGGTTATTTACCAGTTCGTGAATTTGCTTTAGATACTAATGCAACAAATGGTGCTATTGATAATATTTCTATTAATGGTAATATTGTTAAAGGACTGTTTAAAGCTGATGATTATGGTAAGTATTATGTTAATGCTACAGTTGATAATTATACAGTAACCAAAGGCCTTATTTTAGCACCTTTTAATAGTAATACTGAAGTCATTGTTTCTAATCCTAATGGTAAAAAAGGAAGCAAAATTAATATAACTGCTTTTGTAAATAAAGAAGGTGTTAATAGTACTGATGTTAATGAGGGAAATGTTAAATTTTATGTTAATGATAAATTAATTGGTATTAGTAATGTAATTAATGGTCGTGCTGTATTAGAATGGGTTGTTAATGAAACAAATGGAAACTATAGAATATATGCTCTTTTTGAAAGTACTGAATCATATATTGGATCTGATGATGAGATAGATTTCACTGTTTTAACTGTTCCAACTAATGTTACAATTGATTTATCTAAGGTTTCTGGTAATCGTGGTGATAAGGTTTTAATCATTGTTAATGCACGTGATAATCAAGGAAATCCTATAACTAGTGGTCTCGTTGAAGTCTATGCTAATGGAGTATATTTGGGTACTTTTGATGTTGTGGATGGTAAAGCTTATGCTAATTGGACTGTAAGTGGTAATCCTGGTAAAGTTAGTGTAATGGCTAATTATACTGATGATTATACTTATGTTGATAATCAAAAAACTACTAACTTTGAAATCAATAAAATAAAAACAAGCACCAGCATGAGCAACTACAAAGGAACTTATGGTAAAAACACTGTATTAAAGGCTACTTTAAAAGACGCAACTGGTAAAGCTATCATTGGTAAGTATATTAAGTTTTATGTGAACAATAAATATGTTGGTCAGGCAAAAACTAACTCACAAGGAATTGCTGCATTAAAATACAAAGTTAAAAATACTGGCTCTTTGGTAGTTAAATCAAGCTTTGCTTCTGATAATACCTATCAAAGTTCAAGCATTTCAAAAAAACTATCTATTCCTAAGCTAAGTAAAGTTAAAATTTCAAATAAAGCTACTGTTAAAGGTAAAAAAATTACTTTTAAGACTCTTTTAGCTAATCTGGGGCCTGATAAAAGCAGCCTTGTGATTTCTTATAAATTACCTAAGGGTGTTAAACTTCTTAAAAGATCCCTTACTAGTGGTCTTGTTAAGTATAATAAGAGAACTGGTATTTTATCTTGGACTGTTAAGAATTTAAAACTTAGCAAATCTAAATCAGCACATTTAACTGTTTCTTTATCTGATAAAAAATGCAAGTACTATATTAAGAATTCTGTTAAAAAATCAGCTGGTTCACTTGTTTATGGAAACAACGCCTTAAAAAACATAAAAGTAAAATAAAAATGAAATTTTGTTTTTTTTTAGATGATATGAAGTTTTTTTATAAAAATTTCTTATCATTTTTTAATTTTTTTTGTAATTAATTTAAACTTTAAAGTTTAAGGTTAATTTATAGGAAATAATAATTTTCAAAATTTTTTTAGGGTAAATATTATTTATTTTTTACCCTTTTTCTATTTTTTCATGAAATTTTTTTTCAAATACCTACTTTTTAATTGTCATCTCAATATCTTATTTTAATTTTTCAATTAGGTACTTTCTAACATTCTTTTCTTTTAATAACTTATTCTCATAGTTCTACCATTTTAAATTAATATCTACTTGAAAACTATTATTTTAATCAATAGTTACTACAAGAATATTGAGAATATTATAAAAATTAGTAATTCGTTAAGTGTTTAATCTATATATCTTTTTATTATTTTCAATGTTAAAATATATTGTAGGGGCTTGGAGGGGTGATTGTAGTTTTTCCTTTTTGGAATAATTTTGAAATATGAACTTATTGGATAGAATTATGAAAAAAATAAAAAGAGTAGTATGATATTTTTATTGATTTATCCATTCGTATTTTTTAATAGTATAATAAACATTGATTTCATCTATTTTTTTGTTTTTTTCTGTTTTGAAAATTTTCCCGTTTGAAGGTTTTTTATAGGTATTGTAATATTTTTTATTCTTGTTATTTTTTGTTGAAGTTGTAATTACTTTTGATATTTTAACATCTTTATTTGCTTTGTTTAGTTTAAATTTATTTATTTGTTTTTGATTTGGGTTTTTGGTTATTATTATGTATTTGTTATTATATTTTCCTTTTTTCCAGTTTTTACTCTTTAAGTTGATGCTTGTTTTTTTGTTATATGTTTTTAGTATTTGTTTTTTTATGGAAGTTGTTGTGTTGGTGCTTCCATCTTTGAATATTGTTTTTTTGTTTATTTTATAATATTTGTAGGTGTTAACTTTTGTTTTCACTGTTTTCCAATACTTTATTGATTCGGTCACTGATTTTATATAATTATTTCCTGTGTTTTCTAATTTAGAAGCTTCAAATTTCACATTATTTTCTTCTAAAAATTTTTCTTTAGTTTCGTTTGAAAGACTGAATAAAGATTCATAAAAATTAGAGTATTTGTTCCCAGAGCAACTTCCTCCTCCCTTGAATTCATAACCAATAGGAAATTTTGGAAAATTTGTTATTTGATTGGTATTGGGATCAATTTCGAAAATTTCAAACCAATTGTTTTTGTTTTCCATCCAATCTTTGAGGAGTGATCCATCGGTCCATATATCATAAGGATTTTCTGATCCACATCCATGATTCATATTTAGGGGGCTTGTGTCATACTCACTAAAATTTCTTTTTTCTAGTTCATTTATTTCAGAAGAAGAATCTAGCCCAGTGAAAAATTGTACATTCGCTTCAGAAGCGAAACTTGTTCCAATTGTAAAAATAGAAACTGATATTACTAAAATTAATAATATTGTTTTGTTTTTCATAAAGCTCCTCCAATATTTTCATATCTGTTTAATATATAATTATTATTAATATATAAAACTTACTTTACTTTTTTTAAAGTTAAATGGAAATCTTTATTAATATTTAATCTATAACTATTATTAATTGAAATTATATTTATTAAAATTGATTTAATAATTAAAGGTTGTCTTATAGATGAATAAAAGAGATTTAATGTTAATAGGTGTTTTTATTATAATAGTCGCTGGATTAAGTAGTATTTTGGCTTATGAACATCTAAAGCCAAAATATAAAGAATTTAAGGATGAAAGAATACAGTTAGAAATACCAAATAGTTTTAATTTTAATTTTAATGAAAAAGATACATCTTATTTTAATAGTAGTGCATATAGCACTGATGATAATGAAGAAGGCATTATAGCTATTTCAATGGATCCTAATTTTCAATATGCAAAGGAGGTATATGAAAATAGATCAGTTGAGGAAAAAAATAATATATTGAAATATAAAATGGACAATTCACAACATAATTACAGTGGGACTATATATAAAGTGAATCCTTCAGATAATTTTTATGTTGATGGATATATAATAATAGTCGATTTTCCTGAAAAATATGGCTTTGCAGTGATAACAGCTAAAGATATAAATGATGCAATCCATATGGCCGAAACTTTTAAATTTAACTAAATTTTTAATTTAACTAAAAGCTAAATTTTTAATTTAAGTTAATAATTTTATAAGAATTAATGAAATATTGTACTATATTTAATCAATTGAGGGGTTTATTATTAATTCTAAAGATAAAAAATTTTTAGCTATATTTATGGGAGTAATTGCAGTATTGATTATTATTCTTGGATTTTTCATTTTTAGTTCTATTTCTGATAGTAATGTTGATTATTATGTTGATGATATTGGAGGGTATACTTTTAATATTCCTGATTTTTTAGTTTTGGATAGTACTCATGATCTGGATAATGTTTTTGTTAAGAGTTATTCTAGTGGAAATCTTTTTTTATCAATCATGGTTTATAAAGATCCTGATTTTTCTGAAGAGTATTTATTGGATATGTATGATGCTAAAAATTCTACTAAAGTTAATTTTGGTAATTTAAAAGTTTATAGGTATGAAATTTATGATACTGTAAATTATTTTTTTAAAATAGATAATGATCTTGTATATATCCATTTTTGGGGTGCAAAAAATACTGATATTTTAGTAAAAGGGATTTTAAAGGATATTCAGTAACTAATAAAAATTAAAACTGTCATATTTTTTCAAAGTAAAGAAGTACTAATATGTTTAGAGATTTTTGGACTCTTGTTTTTAAGGTTTATTTTTTTATTATTTGATTTAAAGATGTTTGATAATAAATTTGTGAAAATAGAATTGATATTATGAGTTTTGATAAAATTCAAGAAATTAAGGTTAGTGTGGATGAATATAATCAGAATTGTAAGCAAGATAAAAAAGAACTTAATAATGAAATATTCTTATTTTCATTTCTTTCTATAGGAACTTTTTATATTTTTGTAAATTTTTTTACAGGGTATTTTTTCACTGCATTAATGTTCTTTGTAGGATCATTAGTCATCTTATTATTTGAAAAAGCTTATGAAAACAGATATGAATATGATTTTGAAAAAATAAAAAAATTTTATATTCTCACTAACAATATATATAAATATTTTTATATTATAATCATAATAATATTATTAATTTCTCTTATTTTATATTTTAATCCATTTTCAATATTAATTAATATGCCTTTAATTGTATGGTCCACAAAACTGCTTAAAAAAACAATAAAAGAAGATATTATAATCTATTTCACCGATTAAAGATATACTATTAAAAATAATCAAACTTGATAAAAACAGTAAATGTTTTGGAGGGATTTGAATATTCGATCCTAAAATAATAGTTTATTTTAAGCAAAATATGTTAATTTAATTCATATAAGGTATAAAATAATTATTAAATAGAGAAAAATTAAACAAGAAACCTATAAATTAATTGATAAAGAAAAAGGATTATTAAAAAATAAGAAATAAGAAATATAAAAGAAGTAAATTTAATAAAAATTGTTTAGATTATTGTTTTTTTCTTGTTATGATTCCTAAGCTACTTAGTAACACTAATATTATGGCTATTATTGGCATTCCTGTTGGTTTCATAGCTGCTTTGACTATTTTTTCTTTATAAATATTATTTTTTTCATTATAGATAGTTTTATTATTTTTAGAATTTGTATTAGGGGCACTGTTTTCTTTAATGTTGTAATTACCAATATTTTCGTTATTGATAGGGTTATATTCTAAATTATCATTTATGGAGTAGGGAGTTTTATTTTCTATATCATTGTTTACAGGGTAAAAAGTGTTGTTTATAGGATATATAGTTCTATTAGTAGTGTTTAAGTCTGGCCATATAATTATTGGTGGTTTTACTATTATTGGTGGTATTATGTCAGTTATTGGAATATTTTCATCTTTTAGGTTTATGTTTTTATTGGGTATTGTTGTTGTATTATTGATTGGTTCATTAGGGTCTAATTCTGATGGATTGTAAAAAATGACATCTACATTTCTTATAAAATCTCCATATAGTATTAATATTCTGCTTGAATTTCCATAATCTGCAGGCCATGTATGTGGAATTATTGTAATGTTGAGATAATATCCGTTTTTGCACCGAGTATTTTTAAAGTTAACTTCATCTTTTAATAGCTTTGTTTTTCCACTGATGGTTGTTACTTTAATAGCTTTCACTTTTTTATAAGCTATTGTTTGAACTTTTTTATTATCTCCTTCATCATAAATATATAATCCTGGAGATTTTTCATCTATGGAATCTCCAGTATTACTATATACAGAATTATACATATTTGATTGACTTGATTTTGAAGTAACTTCATTTTCATTTGTATTAGAAGCTGATGAAACACTGTTAATACTAACTATTCCTATAAAAATAAGAATTAATATGACCAATATAACTTTCTTTTTAAACATCTTTCCCCTTCACATTTTTAATATAAAAATTATTTTTATATATAATATATATAATACATTCATTATAAAGTTAACTTTATTTTTTTTAAAGTTTAATGGAAAAGTTTATAATATTATTATTTGTAAATCTATACTTATGATTAATTAATTTTTTTATAATAATTGGAAATTTGTATGGGGTGTTTTTTATGGATATTGTTGGGATTTTTAAGGACTGTTTTAGTTATCCTACAAGGAATATGAAGATTTTTGTGATTATTGGTATTTTATTTGTTTTGGGTAATTTTTTAGATGCTTTTGATTATGGCTTATTAGGTATTGGAATTTCGTCTGTTATAGAAATTATTTTCATGATACTTTCTATTGTTATTAATGGGTTAATTCTCCCGGGATATGTTTTAAGTATTATTAGAGGGACTGTTAATGGATCTGATGTTGTTCCATCTTTGAGTTTAGTTAGAAATTTTATTGATAGTTTAAAAGTAATTATAATGAGTATTGTTTATATGATTCCTATAGGGATTATTCTTCTTGTTTCTGTTTTTGCTTTAAATCTTTTTGAGTTATTTGATAGTTTGCTTTTTTATGTTAATAATTATGGTTCAAATTATATGAATTATGTTCCAGATGATTTATTGATTAATTTTGGAACTGCATTGTTAATAATAGGAATTATATTAATGGTATTAGGTATTTTGTATATAATTATTGTTTATATTGCTCAAGCTAGATTAGCTAAGTATGATAGTTTAAAATCTGCTTTTCAAATTAGAGAAATATTTAATGATATTTCTAAGATAGGTTGGGGTAATTATATAGTCTATTTGATTTTGCTGTGTATTATTATAGGAATTTTTTCAATAATTTATGCAATAATTTCAGCTTTAGGAGTCTTTTTCTTTATAGTCGCTACATTTTTTATTTATACTTATTTACAATTTTTTGTTGCTAGAAGTATTGGTTTGATATATAAAAAAAGTTTAGAATAATATTATAAAAAGTATATTAGATTTTTATTGTCTGTATATAACTAGTAAAATTGAATTTAAAAAAGAATCTATATTTTTTTCTTATTTGAGAAATTATTTAGATTCATATTCATTTTTATTAATTCTTTTTCAATATCTATTTAAATAATAATCTTATGATATTAGGAGTTCAAAGGGTGATTGGGCATTGAAAAAATTAACTGTATTAGCAATATCAATACAGTTAATATTCTTTTTATATTTTTCTCTTTTTGCCATATAATGGAAGATAACTAAATAATTGAAATTCACTTATTCCTGATTTTAATTTGGTGGAAATATCTAATTAAAGAAAATAATTATAATTCTTTTATTTAAATTATAATTTTTTGATTTTAGTAATTTATTAAAAATTTTATTTATCTAATTCAACTTATTTTTAAAATCCTTTGGTAATCTTTATATATTATGTTTATTAATATATTATCAATTAAACTTTAAAATTAATCAAGT
>JARKQC010000234.1 GCA_029974985.1 Bacteroidota bacterium
TTTCAGTTTTTTCAAGGATTGTTTAACAACAAAGAAAAAACTCCACACAACATAAAAATATATTCAATGCAGGTGTGAAGAATGAGCAATCTGAGTAACTTTGGATCACAAGTCTGCACTAAATATATTTTTGCCGTTGTGTGGCACTCTAAAAAAACGACATAGCTGAACAACTGACATTTAAAAAATGAAAACAATATGAGTTTTGAGAGAAAACTAGAAAAATCAGTTATAGATGAATTTATAACAAGCAATTTATGGATTAATTGTTTGGAAGATGATTGTAAAAAACAGAATTTATTTTTAGCAATTAGAAATAACAGTATTGGTATTTATCATAAAGGAGGCAGATTGTTTGGCTTTGAAAAAAACGTATTCAAAACACATCTAAAGTATGCCTCTGTTATTGATAATTCCGACAAGGATTATTTGACAGAAATTGAACTATCTAAGAAAAATTTGATTTCAGATTTCACAAAAAACTATACAAGAATAAAAGAAAATTGTAACCTTTACTCTGGAATTGAAGCAGTAGGTGTTTCTGAAATTTATCACAAACACTCTTATCTTTCGGACAATAGAATTGTTGTATTGGACATTGAAATTTCGTTCGAGTCATTCGAAAAATCAAGCGGAAAGGCTCAAGATAGAATTGACATTTTATTGTACGACTTGGATAACAAAACACTTAAATTTGTGGAAGCAAAGCATTATTCAAATAAAGAAATATGGTCTAAAACTTGTCCAAAGGTTATTGAACAAATTAAAAAATATGAAACCCAAATAGAAAGAAATAAAAAAGAAATTATAATAGCTTATAAAAATTACATTAACGTAATAAATGAAATTTTTGAATTAAAGTTACCAATCCCTGAAAAAGTTGAAGACAAAGTTTCATTATTGATTTTTGGTTTTGACGATGACCAAAAGAAAGGTAGGTTACAAAAATTAATACTTAATAATTCGGCGTTCAAAGGGTTTCATCTTTATTGCAAACAAGACAAGATTAATCCTACTACATTGTTTAAAAGCAAATCCTTGTAATTTATGAAACGAATAAAAAGCGAATATGAAATTCTACAAAGTAACAAAGCCAAAGATTTAATAAAACAAAGCAATTTATTTAATGGAGATATTGGCGGTAAATTATTTCCAACAGACAATGGATTAATTCCTAAAGCTGATTATCTATTAAACAGTCGAAATAATTTGCAAAATTTTATGGTGCAGGATGTAATCGATTATTTTGTAAAAAATGAAATCGCATTTTGGAAAACTGGTATTCTTGGTGTGGATGAACATAATATGCCAACAGGACATACCCTTTCCTCTCAAATTTCTTGCTTGAATCATTTATTCCCGCTTAGAAAGGATAAAAAGTCGGTTGAAGATATTTTCGGGGTTTCAAATGCGGAAAATATAGATGATGGTTATATTGCATTTGAATATACAAATAATAATATTTCATACCTAAAAGAAAGTTGTGAAACAAGAGGAACTAAATGTACTTCGATAGATGTATTTGTAAAAATAAATAATATTGGAATTGGTATTGAATGGAAATATACTGAAACGGATTATGATATTGCAAAGGCTCAGGCATACTGGAAACAACAGTATATTGACAGATATAAACCATTACTAAAAAATTCTAATATTATTGAAAATGACGTTTTGATTTCTTGCCAAATGTATTATGAATTGATGAGACAAACTTTATTGTTGGAACAAATGACAGTTCATAATGATATAGTTGATTATAAAAATATTGTTGTTTGTCCCAAAAACAATAAGGAGTTATTTGAATGTTGTCAAAATTGGAAAGTGAATTTGAAAAATAAAGAGAAATTTGAAGTTATTGATCCAAAAGACTTGCTGAAAAATCTTGATGACATCAAATACAAAGATTTGAAATATTATTTAGAAACAAGATATTGGTAATTTTGCTAAAAATGATTAAAATAAAGAGCGACCACACAACAAAGGCTATATGCAATAAGGGTTTCAGTGGTAATTCAACCATTCTACCCCGCATAAAAATTCGTGTAGGCAGACAGTGAAATAGCCCGCAATCCCTTACTGCATATAGCCTCAAACGTTGTAATACAGCTTAAAAAGTTGAAATTCTGTGCGAAATATCGAAGATCAGACCATTACGGGACATTCCCGGAATGCGCATAATGGCCGGACAGCAGCGGTTTCATGGATGGACACGATCTATGGAAGATTCACGGAAATCCTGGCTTTTTTCGGATTTGAGTAAATTTAGAAGGTTGAGTTGGAAGCCGTATTACAACAGCGTGTATATCCAATGCGATTGAGCAGGTTTGAGTTTTTTGAAGTACTTTTAGCAGGCTGAGCCTGCACTGTATATACACGCGGACGTTACAAGCAAGCCTAAAAAAAGACAGCGACATGAAAATTGACAAGACGACATACAAAGACAAAGAAGAAAATCAAATCGGAATGACTGCCGACCACACCAGCCGACCCGATAAAGTTTTATTTTTTGCCGACCCGCATTTTTTGTTTTTTAAGAGCCGACCCACATTGCACACATTGGCAAGTCGCACCAGCCGACACACAGACCAAAGCTTGCCAAAGAGTGCAATTTTTCCAAACACATTAATATAGAAAAAAGTATAATGAGATCAGAAGCAGTTTTTGACAATATTGGTAGTCGAATTCAACAGGAAATTGAAAATGCACAGAATACATTGTATATAGCTGTGGCATGGTTCACAAACAATAATATTTTCAATGCAATTATTGAAAGAGCTAAAGCTGGAATAACTGTATTCTTGATTGTAAGTGATGACATAATAAATACACACTCAAAAATAAATTATAGTGAAATAGAAAAGTATGGAGGCAAATTTTATAGAATTGGTAATTCAGAAACAGAACTAATGCATAATAAATTCTGCATAATTGACAGCCTGATTGTTATAACTGGCTCCTACAATTGGAGTTATAAAGCAGAAAACAATATTGAGAATATTATAATCAATGAGGATGGAATTTTAGCAAAACAATTTATAGATGAGTTTAACAATATAGTTAAAAAATTTACTGGGAAAGTATCTTATGATAAAGAACCACTTCCAATTGGTTTTATTCGAAAGAGATTACAAATAATAAAAAACTATATTGAGTTAGAAGAATACATTGAGATTAAGAAAGAAGTACATAAACTTTCTGAATACAAGGATGACGGAAACATTTCTAAAATTTATAATGCAACTCTAAACAATGATTTTATAAAAGTCATTGATGAGATAGAAAGCTTTTTTAAGAAATATGATTCAATTACAATTTATGAGGACCCTGAGATTTTTACACTTAAACTAGAAGTACGGATTTTAGAAAATAAATTAAACGCATTTAACAATGAGAAGGTAGATATTGAAAAAGTTATAGCTGATTTTCATCATTCATATTCCATTGAAGTCGGTGACATTATTCTTGAAATTCTAAAACTCAGAAAATTGAAATATGCAAATGATAAGAATAAACAAAAAGAAGTAGAAGATGATTTCAATGATTTTAAAGAAGATTTTGAAAATGAAAAGAATAAAAAAGTTTTTGAATTATCGGAAGATGAAAAGTTAGAATTAAAAAAGAAATTTAGAAAGGCGACATTTTTATGCCATCCAGATAAAGTTAGTGAAGACTTTAAGGAATTAGCCAACAACTTGTTTATTGAGCTTAAAAAAGCAAATGATGAAAATAATCTAAAGAAAGTTGATGAGATTTTAAGTGAATTGGAAAAAGGCAACTTTTTTAAACCCAAATCAGAAACAATTTCTGAGAAAGATAAGCTGAAAGCATATTATTCGAAATTAAAGATACAAGTCAAGCAAATAGAGGACGAAATTGTTGAATTAATTAATAGTGAAACTTATCAACTCATAATTTCAATTCAAGACTGGTCGAATTATTTTACTGAACTAAAATCTCAACTTGAGAATGAATTAAAGGAATTAAAATCTGAAGTTGAATAATAATATTTAATCAAATATATGGGAGATAATAGTTTACAGAAAAGCGGCAGTAATCAACAAATTTCAAAATTGGGTAATTTGTTAAAGCTTACCGATAAAATAATAACTGGCGAAAAAGTTAAGAAAATTCAGCTTTTTGCCAAACATTTTTATTCTCTTGGAATGAATGTAACCTGTATCAGTAACCATATAAACGAACATAACTTCTTTAGTAGAAATATATTAAAATCCCCCAATCATAAATGGAAGCATTTATTGATGCAAAGACAAACTGAAGAAGAGCTGGAATCATACGATTGGGAAAATGCAACAGGGATTGGCTGTATTACTGGGATTGATAATTTACGTGCTATTGATTTAGATGGATGTTCTGACTTTAGTTTTTTAGTAAACGTATTAGAAACACTGGGATTGCCGCCAAACTATGAATGGGTAGTTCAATCTGGCAGCAAAAATGGTTTTCATATTATTTTTAAAGCTAAAAAACCAAAATTCCTTAATGAAAATGATGTTGTAACCACTTTCCCCCCGAAAGAATCTTTTAGACATATTTTTGAAAAAGTTGAAATATTATGGAACACTAACCTTGTATTACCACCATCAATTCATAATTCTGGCCAATTTTATGAATTCTTAAACTGTGATAGGCCTTTAAATCCACCGATTCAGATTGAACTCGGAAAATCACCTCACCGAGGTTACAACGAAGATGAAGGGACAATGGTTTATATTGAAGATGAAAATGGTAATTTGTATTACGATTTTGAGTTTGTGAAAGGAGTGCTTCATTTTATAAATAAATTTTGTGATTTTCAGAAGATTAAAATTGGTCAAGGCTATGGTGAAATATTGTTTGAGTTCATACCACCTAATATTCCTAGTAATATAAACCAGGAAAATATTTTGAGTATCGCTCAAGGTGAAATATCATGTATTTTAGATATTGAAACTGATGGTCTTCCTGAAAGAAAAAGTGAAAACAATAGCTTTTCTGTATCATATCCAAATATTATCCAAATTGCTTGGATATTGCTCGATAAAAAAGGAAATATGCTTAAAAAGGAATCGGAATTAATTAATTTCATTGGAATAAAACAAACAGAAGCTTACAACATAAATAACATAGATGTTAATCTCGTAAAAAAAATTGGTAAAGATCCAATTGAGGTCTTTAAAAAATTCATTGCTGATGTAAGATTATCTTCATTTATAGTTGCACATAATGCTGACTTTGACATACCTATAATTAAAAGTCAATTAAATAAATACTCTCTACCCAACCCGTTTAGCAATAAACGTATTGTTTGTACTATGAAGGAAACAGTACATTTTTGTGATATTGTTACTGGAAATGATGAATTAAAATTTCCTAAACTATTTGAATTGTACGAGAAGCTCTTTGATTATAAAATTGAACAACGTCATAATGCAGAATCAGATGTACTTATTACAGCTAAATGTTATAAAGAATTAATAAACAAAGAAATAATTGATTTGTGAGAAGGAAAAATCTATATTATGCCCAACTTGGTGAAGCAATAAAACTAGCTCGAAGCTCAATTTTTGAGTATAAACGTATAAGTCTAATATTACTTGATAATATTATTGAGAATTTATTGATTACTCAGAATTCAATAAAACTGCATCATTTACTTGTAATGGGCAATTTGGAAAGAACAGAATACGAAAAAATTATCAGCAGCTTTAATCGTTTTGAAAAAATAATACAGCAATCGGCAAATCTTGAAATAATTACTGTTTCTGAAAAAAACATATTTGATTACTGTCACAAAGCAAGGAATAATCTATATCACAATCTTTTTGCTGATACACGAGTTACGGACTTCTGTATCATTTATTATTGTAACTTTTTAGAAAGTAATTTTAAAAATTATATAGAGATTGGTATCACAAGTTATTCAGATAGTGAATCAAAATCAACAAATGAAATTCTTATAGTTGAAAACATTAATAGTTTGGAGGGAATATTAATAAATATCAAAGAATTTAATAATTCACAGAAAGATTTATCTCAGAAAATACTTGCTGATATAATTGAAGATTACATTTTGCAGATAGAAGACACAATGGAAAATGAAACCTTTGAGACATATGATATTTTAAATAGTACAGCAAAGGATTTCTATAACAATTATTTTAGGGATACAAAATACAATGGATTAAACCCATCTGGCTTTATCAAACAATGGTACAGTATTAATGAACGAAAAATCGTTGAAATAAAGCATGAGATTGCTGAAATAAGAAATTCAAATATGGAGATGGCTTTTAAAAAATTTCATGCATTAATGCTTAAAACAGAGCCAACTTATATTGGACTAATGTTGCATTATAGCAATGAAGAATATTTAGCAAGTTTAAACGAAGATTAATATGCCGACACACAAAGCATACACATTTGCAAGCCGCACAAGCCCTTTCACAAACCAAAGCTTGCAAAAGAGTATGCTTTTCCCGACTCTGAGAAAAAACAAAAAATCTCCCCTTTCAAAGAAAAATAAAACTTTGCCGACACACAACCCGACAGACAAAAACGGAATGACAGAACTGATTGATTATTATAATGGTATGTCGCTTGACAAGAAAGAAGGCCAGCTTGTAACACGGTATATAAAAAATTGGGCAGATACTACTGAAATCAAGGGTTGTAGCTCGCTTCAAACTTTGTATCGGCTTGACAGTGATGTGCTCCGAAGTGCCCAACTTTTCATATACCGAAACCGTTGTATGGAATTTGAGCCCACCGTGAAGACATGAAAATACAGGTACAAGAAATAGTCAACAGCTTAAATAATGGAAGTTCAGAAAAACTGGCGGGCATTAGCGGGAAAAACCGCGTGAAAGTTCACTTTCAAAAG
>JARKQC010000242.1 GCA_029974985.1 Bacteroidota bacterium
TATTATACTGAGATAAAATATAGGTGATTTGTAGTTTATCGTTTACATTATTTACAACTCTTACCGGATGATATTTAGGTATTAATTTTTCTAAAAAAGGCGGTAGAATCATTTGTTGATTTTGATTATACTGCTTAAAAATTGGCTTCACTTTTTTTTTCACAATATTTGAGATATAAGTCTATGATAATTATATGCTTAACAGATATTAATTGCTGATAACTTTAATTTTTTGGGACTGCTCAAAAAAAAAGGTTGCCCTTTTGCGACAACCTTTTTTAATATCTTGATTAATAAGAAATCTAAAAATTATTTTTTATCATTTTTCTTGTCTTTCTTTTTACCTAATTTCATAATCTCTGGAAATTGAATAGCGGCACGTGCAGCAGCTAATCGAGCAACTGGAACTCTATATGGAGAGCATGAAACATAGTTTAATCCAAGTAAATGACAAAATTCTACTGATGAAGGCTCTCCACCGTGTTCTCCACAGATACCAAGTTTAATATTTGGTCTTGATTTACGACCTTTTTTAACAGCTTTTTTCATCAAATATCCAACACCAACTCTATCAATAGCCACAAATGGGTCAACGGGATAAATATCACGTGAAACGTATTCAGGTAAGAATTTACCAGAGTCATCACGGCTAAGACCTAATGTAGTTTGAGTTAAATCATTAGTTCCAAAAGAGAAGAATTCAGCTGCTTCGGCGATTTCATTTGCGGTAATCGCTCCACGAGGGATTTCTATCATTGTACCAACTAAATATTCGAATTTAACATCAGTTTCTCTCATAACAGCTTCAGCAACAGAGCGAACAACTTGTTCTTGATGTTTAAATTCTTTAGTATGACCAACGAGAGGAATCATTACTTCTGGTAAAACAGTTTTACCTTCTTTTTTAACATTAACCGTAGCTTCGAAAATAGCACGAGCTTGCATTTCAGTAATTTCGGGGAAAATTAAACCGAGGCGGCAACCACGGAAACCGAGCATAGGGTTAAATTCGTGTAAAGATTCAACTCTTTCTTTAACTAATTTTGCACTAATACCAAGTTCTTTAGCAACTTCTTCTTGCCCAGCCTCGTCGTGTGGTAAAAATTCGTGTAAAGGTGGGTCAATAGTTCTAATAGTAACAGGTTTACCGTCCATTACTCTGAAAATACCTTCAAAATCCTCTCTTTGTAAAGGTAAAAGTTTTGCAAGAGCTTTTTTTCGAGCATCAACATTATTAGCAAGAATCATCTCACGCATAGGTTCGATTTTGCCTTCACCAAAGAACATATGTTCTGTACGGCATAATCCAATACCTTCTGCGCCAAAAGCAATAGCATTAGCACTTTGGTCGGGTTGGTCTGCATTAGTACGAACTCTTAGTACTCTATATTCATCAGCCCAATCCATAATTTTTTTATACATTTGATAAATAAGTGCATCTTCGGGTTTTAAAGTTTTTGTAACTAAAACTTCGATTACCTCACTTGGTTTAGTAGGAATATTACCATTAATAACCTCACCGGTAGAGCCATCAATAGAAATATAATCGCCTTCTTTAATAAGAAAATCTTTTCCTTCAACTTTGAAAGAACGAGCTTTATAATCAATAATTAACGAACCGCAACCAGCAACGCATACTTTACCCATTTGGCGAGCAACAAGAGCCGCATGAGAAGTCATACCACCACGTGATGTTAGTATTCCTTCGGAAGCATTCATACCTGCAATATCTTCGGGTGAAGTTTCGATACGTACAAGGACTACTTTTTCGCCTCTTGATTTCCAAGCAACAGCGTCTTCAGCGTTAAAAACAACACGACCTGTAGCCGCGCCGGGGCCAGCATTTAAACCTTTTGTAATTGCATCACCTTTTTTAATAGCTTCGTTTTTAGCTTTTAAATCAAATACGGGACGTAATAGCTGATTTAGTTGGTCTGGTTCAATTCTCAATAATGCCTCTTTTGGACTAATGAGACCTTCTTCAACCATATCAACAGCAATCTTAATAGCGGCAAATGCAGTGCGCTTACCAACGCGACATTGTAACATATAAAGTTTACCTTCTTGAATAGTAAACTCAACATCAAGCATATCTCGATAATGTTCTTCGAGAGTTTTACGAATATCTAATAATCCATCATAAGATTTTTTATCAATAGCTTCGAGTTCAATGATTGGATATGGTGTGCGAGTTCCAGCAACTACGTCTTCGCCCTGAGCATTCATTAAAAATTCACCATAAAAATAATTATCGCCCGTAGCGGCATCACGAGTGAAAGCAACGCCAGTACCAGACGTACCACCAAGATTACCAAAAACCATTGATTGAATATTTACGGCAGTACCCCATTCTTCTGGAATATTGTTAAGTTTACGATATACAATAGCTCGTTCGTTCATCCAAGAATTAAATACAGCCCCTACCGAACCCCATAATTGTTCCCAAGGATTTTCGGGAAAATCGTGTCCAGTAATTTTCTTAATTGCGGCTTTGTATTCAGCAACTAATTCTTTTAAATCTTGCGCCGTTAATTCAACATCGAGGGTTACCCCACGAGCATGTTTTTTTGCTTCAAGAATTTCTTCAAATGGGTCTATATCGTCTTTTGATTGTGGTTTAAGTCCTAAAACAACATCACCATACATAGAAACAAAACGGCGATAAGAATCATAAACGAAACGTTCATTACCCGTTTTTGCAATTAAACCCTGAACAGCTTCTTCATTTAAACCAAGATTTAATATCGTATCCATCATACCGGGCATAGAAGCACGAGCGCCTGATCGAACTGATAATAAAAGAGGATTTGTTGGACTTCCAAATTCAGCACCCATTTCGATTTCAATTTTCTTAATTGCAGCTTTAATTTCACTTTCGAGTGATTTTGGATATGAATAATTGTTTGCATAATAATATGTACAAACTTCAGTAGTAATAGTAAAGCCCGGAGGCACTGGTAATCCAAGATTAACCATTTCTGCAAGGTTAGCACCTTTACCACCAAGTAAAGATTTCATTTCTGCAACGCCATCTGCTTTTTTACCACCAAAATAATAAACATATTTTTGTTCATTAGTGATATTTGGATTCATATCTTTGTTTTTATCTCCCATTTGAACAATTCCCATAAAAAATAATAAAAATATTTAAAATTTAATTTTATAAAGAATACAAAAATACGTATTTTTTTACAATTAAAGGAATATGATAAAGTGTATTGAATTTTTGAAATAAAATAAGTGTTTTATTTATAAATTAATTAAACAGTAAAAAAAGAAATTATTAATTTATAAAATAAAATTATTAATATTTATACAATTTAATTCATATATTTTTTGATTTATTTGATTAATAAAATATAATTTTAAAAAAGTAAAAGAAAATAATTGTAAAAAACTAAATTCATTTTATAGTTCAGAAAATTAATATTATATTTAAGTAAAATTTTTGTCTGATTAGAAAAAATAATTTTTATGGAAAAATTTAAAAAATTTATTAAAGTTTTAATTCCACCTGATAAATGGAAATTACCCGTTAGTATTATGCTCGGAATATTCTTTGGAGCGGGTATTGCAGCTTTTCATTTATCAAATGCCTTATCATATTTATCAGATGAACCTCGCACTTGTATTAATTGCCATTTAATGACACCTCATTATGCTACTTGGCAGTATAGTAGTCATGGGCGCAATGTAACTTGCAATGATTGCCACGTACCACAAGATAATTTGATAAACAAATATATGTTTAAAGCAAAAGATGGTATGAGGCATGCTTCTGTATTTACTTTAAGAACAGAGCCAGATGTAATTAGAATAAAATCTGATGGAATAGAAGTAGTACAGAATAATTGTATTCGTTGCCACGAAAAACATCTTGGTGAGACAAGTTTATCTGATAATACTGGCGAGTCTTACACACACGGCGAAGGACGGCTCTGTTGGACTTGTCATAGGCACGTTCCTCATGGTGTTGGTAATAGCCAAGCCTCGACCCCTTATGCTTTAGTACCAGACCAAACTAAAGCTATACCCGAATGGATAAATAAATTTATTAACAATAAATAAGGATTTTATTAAAATATGGAACAACAAAAAAGAAAACCGATGCTTAATTGGATAATTTTTTTAGTAACTGTCGTTGTTGTGTTCGCGGCTGGTATTTTTACAGCTTCGATAATGGAACGAAGAGCCGAAAAAGCGGCACGACTACAAATTGTTAGAGAAATTCCAGAGTGGGAGCCTCGAAATGAAATATGGGGAGAGAATTTTCCTAAAGAATGGGAGTCATATTTAAAAACATTAGATACAAGTTTTTCAAGTGCTCACGGCGGTAGTGCTAAAATAGATTATTTAGAAAACTATCCCGAGCTTGTAATTCTTTGGGCGGGCTATCCATTTTCAATTGATTATAATCAAGGGCGCGGTCATGCTTATGCGGTACGCGACGTTAGACAAACACTTAGAACTGGGGGAGTAGAAAATAGCCCTTTACCATCAACTTGTTGGACTTGTAAATCGCCCGACGTTCCAAGAGTAATGAAACGCGATGGTATAGAGAGTTTCTATAATCGTAAATGGATTGATCTAGGTGAAGAAATTATTAATCCTATAGGTTGTCAAGATTGCCATGATCCTAAAACTATGAATTTAACTATCACAAGACCTGGATTAATCGAAGCTATGGAGCGCCGAGGTAAAAAAATCAATGAGTTTAGTCATCAAGAAATGCGATCATTAGTTTGCGCTCAATGCCACGTTGAATATTACTTTAAAAAAGAAAATAAATACCTAGTATTTCCTTGGGATAAAGGATTTTCTGCCGATAGTATGGAAGCCTATTATGATAATATTGAATTTTATGATTGGACTCATAAACTAAGTCGTACCCCAATGCTAAAGGCGCAACACCCAGACTATGAATTATATCAAACGGGAATTCATGCGGCTCGAAATGTATCTTGTGCTGATTGCCATATGCCATATAAAATCGAAGGTGGAGTAAAATTTACTGACCATCAAATTTCAAGTCCTTTGCGTAATATAGAAAATTCCTGTCAAAATTGCCATCGCGAAAGCGAAGCTCAATTAATTAAAGATGTTGTTGCAAGACAAGATAGAGTTATAGAAATTCGTAGAATAGCTGAAAAAGCATTAGCAGCAGCACATATCGAAGCAAAAGCCGCTTGGGACGCTGGAGCAACGGAAGAAGATATGAAGCCCGTTCTTAAGCTTATTAGACATGCTCAATGGAGATGGGATTGGGTTGCAGCAGCAAATGCAGTAGGATTTCATTCACCTGTTGAAGCGCTTAGGGTGCTTGGTACTTCAATAGAAAAAGCCGAAAAAGCACGCGGTTTGATTAATGTAATTCTTACTAAACTTGGAAAATCAATTCCTGTTCAATTACCAGATATTTCTACAAAAGAAAAAGCACAAAAATATCTTGGTATTGATATTGAAAAAGAAAAATCTGATAAAATGAAACTACTTGAAACTGTAGTAAAAAGCTGGGATGAAAAAGCTAAACAACGTCAAGGAACATTAAAAAATTATTGATTTTTATAGTTTTAACTTAATAAAATAGAGAGTAATCATTTTTTACTCTCTATTTTTTTATTCTCCATGTATTTATATCATTTATGAAGATTTACGATTCTTTTTAAATATTTTAGCTTATTTTTAAAAAATTTAAATATTCAATAATAATATTTATGTTGTTAATGTGTTAATATAAAAATAAATTACTCAAACAAAATCAAAAAAATGACATTAGAACAAGTAAGTAAGAAAGAATTATTTAATGGATTGGATTTCAAGCATTTAATTGATAATCCAGACTTTAAAGAAGATAGTGTAAGAGAAATCATTATACTTCCAATACTATTTGGACTTGGTTATAGACAAGAAAACATAGTAAGAAGTAAGACTTTAAAGCATCCATATCTAAAAATAGGAAGTAATAAGAAGCGAGAAATAAAGCTAATACCGGATTATTTGTTAAAAATTGAAAATAACTATGCTTGGGTATTAGATGCGAAGGCGCCTGGTCAAAAAATAAATGATTATGATAATGTAGAGCAAGTCTATAGTTATGCTTCACATCCCGAGATACGAAGCACCTATTTTGCATTATGTAATGGATTAGAATTTGCTTTATATCGTAGAGAATATACTAATAAACCCATATTGCAATTTTCTGTAAGTGAGATTGAATATTATTGGGATAAACTAAAAATGTTCTTATCACCGAGTAGTTTTCAAGTAGGAAAGAATTTTAATTATGGCACAACAAACGCAACCTTGAAATCTAAGTCTGAATTTGATTATTCAACACGACCATTACTAGAGGAAATATCAGTTAGAAAACAAGCAACACGAAGACATTACGGAGTTCATGGCTATTTTACTAAACAAACTTGGAACGTAGTAGCAGACTATATAAAGAATTTTACAAAGCCGGGCGATTTGGTATTAGATCCCTTCGGTGGAAGTGGAATAACAGCTATCGAAGCAATGATGAATAATCGTAAAGCGATAAATATAGATTTAAATCCATTAGCAGTATTTTTAGTAGAATCATTGATCGCTCCGATAAATTATGAAGAGTTTACTGACACTTATGATAAAATAGTAGAAAAATACAAGAAGAGTGAACCAAAGACAAAGGAAGAAATTAATAAAGCAATATCAAAATATCCACAGCCTGCACCTCTTAAATTGCCGAAAGGCTCTGATGTGAAGACTGTAAATAAGCTATTTAGCAGAAAACAATTAGCACAATTAGGATTTCTGAAGCATTTGATTTTAAAAAATTCAAAAGGAAATATAAGAAAAACATTATTATTAATGTTCTCGGGTGTTGTTACACGTGTTAATCTTACATATCATATTAGTAATTCAGTCAAGTCAAAATCTGGATTTGGCGGTGACGCAGCAGCTTTTCGTTATTATCGTTATAGGATAGCTCCTAAAAATACTAATGTAGATGTTGCTGATTGTTTTGATTTAAGATATAAAAAGATACTATCTGCAAAAAAAGAGATGGAGTATTACATCAATGAAGATAGTATTCAGGATATTCAAGTAATGAAGGGTACCGCAACGAATTTAAAATTTTTACCTAAAGAAAGCGTTGATTATATATATACAGACCCTCCTTATGGCAATAAAATACCATATCTTGATTTGTCTGTAATGTGGAATGCTTGGCTGGATTTAGATGTAAGCGAAGAAGATTATGATTTAGAGGCTATCGAAGGTGGTGAACACGATAAAACAAAAAACGAATATAATGAATTAATATCTAAGAGTATTCAAGAAATGTATCGCGTTCTTAAATTTGATAGATGGTTATCATTTGTTTTTGCACACAAAGATCCTGAATTTTGGCATCTTATTATTGATACTGCCGAAGCATGCGGCTTTGAATATATCGGAGCAGTACCTCAGAAAAACGGTCAAACAAGTTTCAAGAAGCGTCAAAATCCATTTACAGTCTTATCTGGTCAATTAATAATAAATTTCAGGAAAGTTCGCAACCCAAGAGCAATAATGAAAGCTAATTTAGGAATGGATATAGCAGATATAGTAATGCAGACAATCGAAGGAATAATAGCAAAGAATAACGGTGCAACTTTAGAACAAATAAATGATGAATTAATAATCAAGGGATTAGAATTAGGTTTTTTAGATTTGCTAAAAAAGGAATATTCGGATTTAACTCCAATATTACTTGGAAATTTTGATTATAATGATGAAACAGAAATATTTACTTTAAAGCAAGATTCAAAATTTAAGACCCAAATAGATGAAAAGCTCCGAGTGCGTTATTATTTAATAAGTTATTTACGCAGAAAAGAGCGAGAGAATATAGTCCCTCATTTTGATGAGATAGTATTAGCTATCTTACCATTACTGAAAAATGGAAATACCCCCGAGAATCAAACAATACTCAGCGTATTAGAAGATATAGCAGAGCGTATAGGTGAAGATAGTTGGAAATTAAAAGTCGAAGGACAAAATGAACTATTTTAGATTTTTTTTTTACCTTTTTAAAATATTTTCGTTTTACTATTATAGAATTATAGATTACAATATTAAGTTATTAAATCGTTTAAATATTGAATAAGTAATTGTTATTTTTTAATTTTTGAGGTTATTTATGTTTAAAAACAAATTTTTTGCTTTTCTTTCATTGACAGTATTTGCAGTATTATTTTTAGTATCTTGTGAGGAAGATGTAGTTGGACCAGATCCAGGCGATAAACCAAAACCAAGTCCAGCTTCTAATTTGCAAGCTACTTCTTTAAATGCAACTACAATTTTGCTTACTTATGAAATTTCACCATCAGAAACTAATACCTTGTTTAAAGATTATCTTTTAACTTGGAAAGAAGCAAATGGTCCAACAGCAGGCGAAGAAAAAGTTATTTTAAAAGGTACAAATCCTTTTGAAGTTACAAATTTAACAGAAGGTAAAGTATATGAATTTACACTAGTAGCACGTTTTACTAATGACCAAGTTAGCTCTGCAATTTCTGTAAAATGGTCACCAGCAACAAGATTCGTTGAAACTGTTAATAGTTCACCAATTCGCGCTTATGAAACTGCTTCTGATTTAGGTAGTGGAATTCAAATGTTTTATGCAAATGAAGAAGGTCCTCGCGTAAGAAAAGTAGCTAATGGAAAAGATTGGGATTTTGGTATCCGTACAAGTGATAACAAAATAGAAATTGGTTCAGCAACTAAACTTGCTTATAACTATCCCGCTGGACAAAAACCCGAAGCAACATTTTTCTTTAAAGATTATTTCTTAGCAGAATCACTTGACAAGGTTTTTGATAGCAAAGCAATGAATGACAATTTATCAAGACCAGACTCAACATATAAGGAAATTACTTTTGATTTAACAAAAGAAACTGATCCAAAGAATGTTGTTTTCTACGTTAGAAAATATCAACCCGGTCAAACACGTTATAATTATGCAAAAATAATGATGAAAAGACCAGCAGGCGGCGGAAGTTTCTTACAAGGTACATCACCAAATAGATATATTGAATTTGAAATATCATATCAAAAAACTGTTGATGTTCCTTATGCTAAAGTTTCAAATAACAATTCTTCAAACTAATATTTTAGGAAGTAAATATGTTTAACAGATTATCAATTTTTGCATTAACACTCGTTGTTGCTTTCGCGATTACATTCGTTTATGATGCACAAGCACAAAAACCAATTCAAGGCCAAGTTTTAAGTTTGAATGATTTGGTGATAGGTGGCAAAGGTAAAGTGTCAAAAGAAGAAGCAACAAAATTAGTTGAGAAAGGAAATCCATTAGTATTCAAATCTGGTAAGAAAATTTATTTTGTTTACAATGAAGATGGAAGTTATGCTGGCAAAAAACTTGCTAATTTTGCTAATGCGGAAAAAGTTGGTATTGTTGGTAAGACAAAAAAAGTTCAAGGTATTGATATAATAATTATGACCTTGATAGACGCGATGTAATTTTCGAAAAATTGAAGGTTTATTATGAAATTAAAAATATTTTTAAGTTTGTTTGTTATCTCTACTATGATTTTTATTAGTTCTTGTGGAGAAGATGAGAAACAAGCTGAACTTGAAAAAGTTGATTCAATTGATGAATTAATTGAAGATATGGATTCGGCAAAAGATAATAATATGGCTATTGATACTATTTCAATTTCACCAGCTCCAGAAGAACCTGCTCCAACAGATCAAAATACTAATAATGAAGCAGTTAATCAAGTAGAGCAAACTACATCAAATGATTATTCTAAAAAGCCACTTCAAGGCACAGTTGTTAGTTTTGATGATTTAATGATTGGGGGAAGTGGAAAAGTTAATAAGCAAAAAGCATTAGATTTGGTATCAAAAGGCAATATGATTGTGTTAAAAACTGTTGACGGTAGATTATTTTTTGTTTATAACGAAGATGGTAGTTTTGCTGGAAAACGTTTAGCGGGATTTGCTAACAATGATAAAGTTGGTTTAATAGGAAAAGCAAAAGTCGTTGATGGATTGAATATCTTTATTATGAATTTAATTGAAGCGATGTAATTGTTAATTTTTTATTAAAAATATTAAGCTCTGTAATTTTTTTTACAGAGCTTTTTTTAAAATTTAAGAAATATTGTAAGAAATTATTTTGATATTTCGTTTAAATAGAGTATTTTTAAATATGTCAAATTATTGAGATGAATTAATTATGGCTAATATTAACGATGACCTTAAAAGAAACTCCAAAGATGATATTTTACAGCTTGTAAGCTTTAATATCGGCGAAGAAGAATTTGGTGTTGATATTCTTAAAGTCCAAGAAATTATAAGATTGGTAGAAATAACAAAAGTACCGAATGCACCGAGTTTTGTTGAAGGTGTGATTAATCTTCGCGGAAAAGTAATTCCCGTAATTGATTTACGCAAAAGAATGGGATTACCTAGTATTGCTTCAAATATCGAAACACGCATTATTGTTGTGGAAATTGAAAATAAAATTGTTGGCTTTCTTGTTGATTGTGTAAATGAGGTTTTGAGAATTTCAAGAAATATTACCGAACCTCCACCAGAAGTGATTTCTGGTATAAATTCAGATTATATTACGGCTATTGGTAAGCTCGAAGATAGAATTTTAATACTATTAGATCTTGAGAAAATTTTAAGTACAAGTGAAAAAATGATTGTTTCAGATATAGCCGTAAATAATTAAGATAATGAATTTTTCTGTATTGAGATTTATTTCCACACGTTTAACAAAAACATCTCGTAAACAGAAATTTTTGAATTTTACTTTGTATGTTTCAATAATAAGTGTTATGCTTGGTTGTATGGCGCTTATTATTTCTTTATCTATATTAGAAGGATTTGATAAAACGCTTCATCAGAGTGCGATAAAATTTACTTCTCATATCACTATAACCTCTTTTAATAAAGAGCCTTTGCCAGATTATTATGGAACTATAAATAAAATTAAAGAAAAATTTCCACAAGTTAGCTCTGTCGAACCCGTTTGTGAAAGAGAAGGATTGATTAAATCAAGTGAATTGACCGATGGGGTTTCGATTCGAGGAATAATACCCGAGATGAATGTTTCTAATTTGAAAAGTTTTATTGTAGAAGGTGAATTTAATTTTTCAGATACATTAGCAAAAGAAATTATCATTAGTAAACGACTTGCAAATAAACTTAATGTTGATATTAATCAAGAAATCGTATTATTGACAATAAAAACTGCATCACTTACTGGATTGCCCGAACCCAAAGTAGAAAAATTTAAAATTATTGCATTATATAATAGTGGAATGGTACAATATGATGATATACTCGTATTTATTCCATATAATAAAGCACTTAAATTGTTTGAGATGCCAGATTATTCTGCCTCGAATTATCAAATTATACTTGATGATATGAATGAAGCACCTAAATTAGTTGATTCAATTGAAGCATTTTTACGCTATCCATATTTTGCTCTTACTATTTTTAATTATCATGGCTCAATTTTTTCTTGGATAGAAATTCAAAAAGAGCCGATACCGATTGTATTAGGATTGATTTCTATTGTTGCAGTTTTGAATATAATCACATCATTATTAATTACAATTCTTGAAAAAACTAATACTATTGGAATTTTGCGTGCATTAGGATTAGATAATCGAAAAATTATAACAGTTTTTTTATTCAAAGGTCTTAGTATTGGAATAAAAGGTATAATATCTGGATTAAGTTTGGCATATATTTTCTGTATATTACAGCAAAAATATGGCTTTATAAGATTAAAAGGAGAAATTTATTTTCTTGATGTTTTGCCTATTGAAATTGTTCCAGAACATTATTTAATTGTTGGGCTTATATCATTATTTCTTACAATTATTGCTACAACAATTCCAGCATTTATAGCCTCAAAAATCACACCATTAAAAGCTATTCAATTCAAATAATAAAATACTATTTTTTGAATTGAAAAATTATTCTTATCTTTGTAGTTCGAAAAATTGAAAATTCAAAATAATTGATTGTAAATAAGGTATAAAAAAAATGAAAAGAACTTATCAGCCCAGCAAACGCAAACGTGCAAACAAACACGGTTTCCGTGCGCGTATGGCAACAAAAAATGGTCGTAAAGTTTTAGCACGTCGTCGCGCAAAAGGAAGACACAGACTAACAGTTAGCGACCAATAGTATTTACTCTGCTCATGGGTGCTAATATTTACCTATAATAATTTTTATGGTAATATTTCACCCTTTTTTGTATTTTGATAAAAAAAAAGCTGGAGTTATTTTGATAAAGCTTATGCCTCTTAAAGGTCGTGATTCTTTCACAAAAGTATTTAATTATGGGAAAAAGTTTTATGACAATAACTGCTTGTGTGTATTTGTATTTAGCGATACTGAAATTGATAAAATTGAATTAAATAAGTGTCTGGATATAAATATATGTTATTTTGGCGTTGCTGTTGGAAAAAAAATTATTAAAAAATCTACAATACGTAATCGTATAAAAAGATTAATGAGAGAAAGCATAAGACAAATTGTTGCTAAAAGATACTCTGATAAAGATAAGGAATTTTTTAAATATATTATTTTTAATTGGAAAAGACCTATTCAAAAAAGTTCGCTAATAAAATTATCAGATGTTTATCCAACGATTGAAAATTTATTTTTGATTGCCGAAAATCATTATATTAATAAGAAAAAATCCGAAAAATGAAGTTTTTAGCATTAAATATTATAAAATTTTATAAGAAATTTATCTCACCAGCTTTGCCACAATCTTGTAGATTTTATCCTACTTGTTCAGAGTACGCTTATACTGCTATCGAAAGATTTGGTTTTTTTTCAGGGTCGTGGTTAGCTATTAAAAGAATTGCTAAGTGTCAGCCATTTCATAAAGGTGGCTTCGATCCTGTTCCAGAATGTAAAAAATGTATTAAATAATAATAAATAATTATGGATAAAAGAACTCTTCTCGGTTATGTAATGATTTTTGTGGTTGTTGTTGGCTGGATGATGTGGCAACAATCAACAATGCAAGAGCCTAAACCCAAAGAAGTTACTTCTAACACAATTGATAGTACTAATAATGAAATTAGCAACGAATTAGATACTAATTCTGTTGATCAAACTTTGGAAAATGATAGTACTATTAATATTTCAAAATTTGGCTCTAAATTTTCAAAATTTTCAGAAGCAAATGAAAGAATTATCACTCTCGAAAATGATATATTAATTGCTCAGATTTCTAATAAAGGCGGCGCCGTTAAAGCGTGGACACTAAAAAAATTCAAAAAATGGAATGGTAAAAAAGCTGACCTTATTTGGAATGATAATGGCGAAGCATACCTTACATTTACTACTTTCGAAGGAAATAGAATTGATACAAGAGACTTGTTTTTTGATATAAAAAACTTAGATAATGATTATATTAAAATAAGTGGACGAGACTCTATTACTTTCGAAATGACGCTCGATATAGAATCTGGTAAATTTCTAAAAAGAGTTTATACATTTTATGGTGATAAATACGCTTTTACGAATAAAATTATTACACAGAACCTTGATGATATAATTCCATCGAATCGTGGCTATAATTATGTTTGGGGTGAGGGAATTAGATATCAAGAGGGCAATAGTGTCGAAGAATCAAACGATGCTCACGCTCTTGCTCAATTAAATGGTAGTTTAGCTGAATTAAATGCAGATAAAGATGAACCCGTAGAAAGTAAAGAAACAGGGATTATAGATTATATCGGTATAAAAACAAGATATTTTGGAATGGCAATTATTCCACAACCCTGGCAAAGTTTTGATGGAACTGTGGATTTATATGGTTGGAAAAAATCTGCTAAACGAAATGGAGTCGTCGAAAGATATAATGTATCTTTAAGAGTGCCTATAAAAACGGGATTAGATGAAAGAACTTTTACCGTTTATATTGGACCGCTTAACTATGACATTGTCAAAGAATATGGTATTGAGCCAATGGTTAATCTTGGTTGGAAATATGGTATTAGGCAAATTGCTGAATATTTTATGAGACCAATTTTATCATTTATTCATAAATTTGTACCCAATTATGGTATCTCTATTATTATATTTTCAATTTTAATGAAATTTCTCTTATATCCGCTTACTATTCAACAAATGCGTTCTGCACAAAAAATGCAATTATTAGCCCCTGAGATGGCAAAAATAAGAGAAAAATTTAAAGATGACCAAATGAAGCAACAGCAGGAGACTATGAATCTATATTCTCAATATGGAATAAATCCCGCTGGCGGCTGCTTACCAATGCTTTTACAAATGCCGATATTGATTGCATTATGGCAATTACTCCGAAATTCTATTGATTTAAGGCAAGCACCGTTTGCATTATGGATAACGGATTTATCCGTTCCCGATAAACTAGTTGATTTCGGTTTCCCAATATTAGGACTTACTCATATTTCGGGACTTGCATTTGCTATGGGCGTTACAATGTTTTTCCAACAAAAACTTACTATTACTGACCCTAAACAAAAAACTCTTGTTTATATGATGCCTATTATGTTTACATTAATGTTCTCATATTTTCCATCTGGATTAAATTTATACTACTTTATGTTTAACCTTTTAAGCGTTGGACAGCAAATTTATATAAATAAATATTCCAAAAATAGACCAACTCTCGAAACTTTGAAAAAACAACCTAAAAAAGAAGGCTGGCTACAAAAGAAAATGAAAGAAGCTCAAGAAATTGCCAGTTCTCAAAGCAATATTAAACACAAGAATCAGAGCAATTATCCAAGCAATAAGAATAAATCTAAATCAAATAAAAAATAATTGAAAAGCCCTGTTTAAATAAATGGGGCTTTTTTTTATCTCTAAATTTTAGATAGCTGATAATTAATAATTGTTAGTATAAGCATTCTTGCTTGTCCCCAAAATATTAAACGATTGGAGACAACGTGGCATGCTCCGTTGCCTTTTTTAATGGATTAATATTTGTGTAGTATAAGCATCTTGCTTGTCGAAAATTACCTCAACCCCCAGCTCATTCTCCAATGGAGATGGGGAAGAAAAAAGATAAGCCCTCGCCATTGGAGAGGGCTTGGGTGAGGTAATAAATAAGCTATCCTACACTTTCGAAAGTGTAGGACAGCTGTAGAAATCGTGGGTAGTAAAGCATTCTGTTTGTTCCTAAAATTCCTAATTTCCTTTTATTGAGTGGGTTTGGGTGAGGTCTCAGTCATTCTAATCTAAATAAAAAAAATGATTTTTAGATAAAATATGAGAATATTAAAATAATATTTGCAAATGACTTAAAAAGTTATTAAATTCGTGAAAGTTTATTTGCTGGATTTTATTTTTAGAAAATTTTACCTGTAATAAACAGGAAATTAATAAATAATTGTAAGGAAAAATACTATGAAAAAGTATTTCGAATTCTCGCAGCATCGCAGCATCGCAGCCTCGCAGCATCGCAGCATCGCAGCATCGCAGCATCGCAACTCATCTAATATCAACTATTCTAATTCAAGGATAGTGAAAATGCTCACTTTACTTACTTTTATTACTTCACTTTTACTATTTATTAACTATACCACATATTCACAACCACCAAGTGAACCTGTAATTTGTAATAATGGAGATTCGACTTATTGGGAGGGACCTCTTACTGCATTAACTTTTAATATACCATCTTCAATATTGGGTTGTAATGAGCCTGGTTGTGTAGTTACCATTGTTTATTATAAAAGAGTAACAAGCTGGGGATTTGAAGTAGCAGTGAAAAGTATTTCATTTTCTGGTACTTGTGGCTCGGGTTGCTATGCTAATGCGTTTCCAACCGCATTATGGATGCTTTCAGTATTGTATCAGAAAAATATGGGGTTAAATAATGTAGGTGATTGTTATGATAATTTCACTTATAGGATTGCAACATGTTGGGAACCAAATACAAACCCTTCAGCCCTAATGCAATATATAGCATGTGAAAGTGAGTGCTGTATTTCTACATATAGAATTTGTTTAGTTGAAGGTACCATTGTCAGCCCAAATATTCAAATACAAAGAATAGGTATCAGTTCACCTATTAGTCATAATTGCATATTACCTTGTCAATTTACAGACTGCGAAAGTACTTCACCCAATTTTATTGAAGGGCCCTCCAGACAAGACAACGGTTCCACTTTTGTTTTCTATCCAAAACAAAATGTTAATAATGATATTGAAGTTGGACAATTACTCTTATCACCTAACGTAGTAAATGATAATTTAAATTTAACAATTTCTAATATTAAAGAAGGTAACTACACTTTAAAAATATATGATAATATTGGCAATTCATTTATTTCAACAGAAATTCAAATACAATCAGCAAATTCAATTATAAAGAATTTTGATATTAAAGAATTACCAACTGGAAAATATAATTTAATAATTTATAATAATGATGGATTTATTCAAACTAAATCTTTTATTATTGTTAAGTAGATTATACTAAAATATTTAGGATTTTAATTATATGAAAAAAATATTTATTTTAATTTTTATGATTTCCTTATATAACTCTTATAGTAATGATATATATGTTAAGCTTACTTCTGTTATAGATTATGATTCTAAAGGTGGTCTTGAAGGTATTAGAGATTATTCGTTTTTTGATTCAAATAATGGTGTTATTTCCGCACTTGATCATACTATGAATGGTACAATAATGTCAATAACTAACGATGGCGGTAAGAATTGGCAACTTATTTATTGTGATACTGTATATATGCAAGGTGATTCTATTTATATACCAAGACATTCTGTTCAGTTTATAAAATACTTTTCAGATGGTACTATTATTGCTATTACAAACTTTGGAAAAGTAATTAAATCAACAGACTTTGGTAAGACATTTACAGAGTACGAAATACCTAATATCTCATCGCAGTCATTTATTATGATTGATAAAGATTTTGCTATATTAACATCAACTGCTTGGGAATTCTATCCTGATGCGAAGTGGCAACGACTAATATCTACCGATGGATGTAATACGTGGAAAACCCTTGAATTGCCAGAATATATCCCTCTTAGCACAATGATTTATATTACTCCTCTTAGAGAAAATATGTTTGATTTATGGTATTTTACTAATGATAAAAAGGGGATAACTAACCATGTAATTACAGATAAAAATCTAAAAGACTTTTTACATTTAGAAACTTCTGATAGGAATAGAAATCTATGCTTTATTGATAATAATACAATAATTGGTGGCGGAAAGCTTACGGCACCTGGCGGTGGTAGTGCAATGACGGATACTGTATTTCTTGCCAAAACAACAGATGGAGGCATAACTTGGAATTATAAATATAGATCAACATTTCCATATATCAATATATTGTCAATCAATTATATTAATGACAGTTTATTAGTAGCTACGGGTGAATCAAATTTGCTACTTTTATCTACAGATGAAGGTGAGACCTGGTTCAGACCTGATATTGAATATTACGGCAAGGCTTTCTTTGGAAGTAGATTTTATGAAAGTATTAGAGAAATTGATAAAGGCTTATATTTTCTTATGGCAAATTGGCCCCGCCAATTACTAAATATAGAGTTTGTATATGGAATTTCTTCAGTAGCAGAAAATATTTCTATTAGCCCTAGTAAAATATATCCAAATCCAATTTTAAGCGATAATACTTTCACTTATGAATTTAATATATCACATAGCGGCAAACTAAAA
>JARKQC010000246.1 GCA_029974985.1 Bacteroidota bacterium
GGACCCCTAGAAATTAATGACCATCAACGTGGAAAAGGATATTTTGATAAAACTATGAAAGGATATAAAATAGCTACTGACAATGGAGTCAGAGTAAGCTTTATATGTACATTTACCTCATATTCTAAAGATTATGAAAAAGAAGTTTATAATTTCTTTTTAGAAAATGGTTATAATATTAAACTCCACGCAGCATTACCATCAATGAGAGGAAATAATGCAGATCCTTGGGCATTATCACAAGAAGACCATGGAAAATTATTAATCAGTCTTCTTGATAGATACTTAAATGATCTTGATAAGATTGAAATAAAAGACTTTGACCATATATGTAAAAGTTCATTTATGAGAAGAGGAACTCTCTGTACATTTGCAGACTGTATGGGAGATACTCTAGCTATTGGGCATGATGGAAACATTTATCCATGCTATCGTTTTAATGGTATGGAGGAATGGGTAATGGGAAATGTTTCAGATAATCCTAGTATGGAAGATTTAACCAAAAGCAAAGCTTGGAAAAAACTTGAAGAATTTAAAAGCTTTGTAGATGAAGATTGTGCAGAATGTACATATATAAAGTTTTGTAGAGGAGGTTGTCCTTATAATGGAATTGTAGCTACTGGAACAGCTAAATCAGTAGACCCTCAATGTACAGCATATAAAATGATATTTAAAGAAGTAAGTGATAGAGCTAACAAAGACTTCTTAAAATCATCTATGCCCCCACTAATGGGAAATTCCAATCAAAATCAAAAAAAGAAATATAGTGTTATGGATCTAATGCTTAAAAGATAAAAAAATCAAGATTGAATTACTAATACAAAAAAACTAAAAGTAATAAAAATAAAATGAAACTAAAATAAAACTAAAAACTAAAATTAAAGCTAAGATTAAAGATAAAAATAATATTAAAAATTCAAAATGGAACCATAATAGAACTAAAACTAAGATACATATATTAATCTCTATTTTTATGCCAGTTCCAAGAGGTTTCAACTATTTTTTCTAAGTCTGAAAATTTAGGAGTCCAACCTAAAACATCAAAAGCTTTTTTAGAATCAGCTATTAATATATCTGGGTCTCCTTCTCTTCTATCAACCACTTCTTTTTTAATTTCAAATCCTGTAACTTTTTCACATACATCAATAACC
>JARKQC010000117.1 GCA_029974985.1 Bacteroidota bacterium
CTCGATAGCAACTTTTGCCTTGAATGCCTTATCGTATCGCTTTCTCATAGTGGTATCTTATACCTCCTCCCTTATGTTCAGGAAGAGCTTCATCCACCGTATTTCACTCAAAATATTGTCCAAAATTCAGGGCTCAGCATAAAGTGCGATGTTTCTTATACTCCATAAGCCACTGGTCTGAATCAGCTTGCAGTTCTTCAAGTGAATTGTAAAGCTTTTTCCTAAAAGCAACACGATAAAACTCATTAAGAATAGTTCTATGAAAGCGCTCACAAATTCCATTACTCTATGGGCCTCTAACCTTAGTTTTACTGTGGTCAATATTCTCAATGGCCAGATACAGTTCATATTCATGATGCTCCATATTCCCACAATATTCGCTTCCTCGATCTGTAAAAACAGGCATAAGCGAAATCCCATGCTTCTCAAAAAACGGTAATACCCTGTCATTGCGCATATCAGCAGCCACAAGAGCATTCTTGCGATCATAGAGTTTTGCAATAGCAACTTTGGAATATGTGTCGATAAATGTTTCCTGGTATATCCCGCGAAAATCCTATTATTTTACATGCCTATACACTGCCAAGCTCCCGTGCTAAATTTAGCAAACCAAGCTTGTTTTTGATAATCTTTTGTTCTCTCGACAAAGGACATTTCTCCTTAAATATTAGTTCAGATGTTTTTGGAATGTCTGATTAAATATTTGCTACTACAAATTATTTTGTTCCACGGTTTATTCTAAAATAAAAATTAGGAACATATTAAAATATATTTCATACTTTCCTTAAATCTTACTTTTTCTCTTTGAGTGAAAGTACATTTAAAGTTTTAATAAACTCTCTCATTAACCGTATCGATTCCTGAAGTTGATCAAAAGTAAAACGACTATTTAAAGTATTTTCAGGATGATGAATTTGATGTCGTATATATTCACTTAGTATTATGTTTTCTTCTATCACTTTTCCATTTTTATAACGTTTATATTTTAGAGTTCCTTTACCATTCCTATATTCAGCCAATTTATCTTCACTTTCTATATATCCATAAAGTTCATTGTGGTATTCTTCATCTGCTTCTCCAAATGCTAAAAAATTAACCTCATTTAATGATGGATAGGGTAATTCATTTCTTTCAATATTTAACACATTAACCTTTCCGTTTTCAGTCTTAAGCAGTCTTAATTGTTCAAAGTCTAATATTTTTACAATTGTAGGACTGTGAGTAGTTAATATAATTTGGGTGTTATTTAAATTTGACAATGTTTTAAAAGCCTCTATCAACATTCTTTGATGTTTTGGATGCTGAGATGTTTCTGGTTCCTCAATTGCATAAATTATATTTGGTACATTCATTTCTTGTTGCCTGCGTTCAGCTTCGGCTCTAAAAAAATTAAGTAGTACAAGACGTTTTATTCCACTTCCTCGTTTATTTATAGGGATATCTTCATCTCCAGAAATTGAAACATTTTTAAATACATCAGCCCATTTTAGGGTTTCTGCTTGTGGTATTACAGGATTTAAACTATTAGCAACTTCAGAGTTCATTTCTTTCAGTTTCTCTAACGTTCTTTGAGAAACATCTTTTAATTTATTCTCTACTTCTCTTGCTATTTCATTAAATTTCTTCTTAATGTTCGCATCGCTTAGTATCTGTTTTACTGCTTCCTTTAATGGATCCTGTACCTCATTATCTGTATCACTATTTTTTCGATCAGATTGAAAGAGAGCATAAAGAGGCATATAGTTTTTAAGCTGGTCCCAAATATTATGAGCATCCTCTCTTGAGGCATCAATTTCTATTTCTTTTAACTCCAATTCATTAGCAAAATGTTTCCAAATTGATTTTCGGATTACTGAGTTTTTTGTTTTGTCCTCACATGTTATGTTATTTGATTCAAAAATCTTTTTAAGATCACTATTTTTCTTTAATAATAAATCAGAACAATTAGGATTAGTTGGTTGGTTTGCTTTAATAAAAACCTTTTCTTTCCCTCCATTAGGATATTTTTTTATTATTTCTAAATCTCCTTCATAATTAAGAAGATACTCATCTTTTAAATTTGTTGGATTTGTTGCATCAATTATTAAGTTCTGCGGTAAATCATCAAAAACTACAGTTATTTTTATTTCATCATTTCCTTCACTTCTGGCTGATTTATTCACATCATTTGCGTCGATTTTAACTACACCCTTTCCTTCATTAAAAAATATATCTAAAGCTTCTAATATTGATGACTTACCAATGTCATTTTTGCCTACAAATGTTGTTAAATTGCCAAACTCAAAAACAGTTTCTTCCTTGTATGTTCTAAAATTTTCAAGTTTTAATTTTTTTATTCTCATAATAAACACGTTAAAATGTCAGTATCAGTATTTCTTTGTTATTTGATAAAACCTTATCTTATCTTTTAATAATTGCCCCTAGTTGTATTTTTGCAATATTAGCTTTTCCTTTTAACGTCCACTTTATTATTGATAAAATTCTAAATAT
>JARKQC010000133.1 GCA_029974985.1 Bacteroidota bacterium
ACAGAATTATCATACAAACAAGTTGAAAGTTTAAATAAACAATTAGTTCATTATGGAAATCAATTAGCTACTCTTGAAGATGCTCAAGCTATGAACGCAATAGCTGAAGAACAAGGATTAGATATAATATATCCTGATAAGACTTGGGAATGGTCCGAATTAGAAAATACAAGACATGAAGATAAGGACGGTCAAACTGTAGGTAATGATGATGAATTTACTGTAACTAATAGTCAAACTTGGGAGGATGATAAGTTAAAATTTCCAGGTGATGTGAATAATTGCAGTCCAGGAAATACTTATAATTGTGGTTGTACTTTGAGGTGTAATAAAAGATGAAATTTAAAGTTGTAATATTATGTCCATATGTTCATGATGAATGTAATGATGACATATTAACTGGATCGGGAGTATTAAAAATAAGTGAAAAAATTGACACTAATTTATTAATTGATTTTAATCATGAAGAGAATGAATTAAAGAATGTTGAATTAATAGATACTGAAATATTAAATATGTCGCAAGAATGGGGAGATAAGATAGCTAAAAAAGGCAGTCTTATTGGAACTATTGAATCTACCAATGATCAAGTTAATGAATGTGTTCAAAATGGGAATATTAAAGGAGTTAGTATTTATACTCGTTTTAATCCTGATGAATCAGATGTTTGTGCTTGTGAGATAGAAGAAAACCCAGAGGATAAGACTTTTAATAATACTGAGAATAAAGAATGCCTTATTCCTAAATATCTCAGCCTTATTGGTGGAAAGAAAACTCCTTGTAATGGGTTTAGCATAGAAATTATGGAAGAGGATAAAATGGTTGAAGAAAATAAAACTGAAGAAAAAAAAGAAGGTTCTGAAGATATTAAAAAATCAGAACTTTCAGACGAAGCTAAAAAAGAAATAGCTGCATTATTCGCAGAAGCTATTAAGCCAGTTACAGAGGCTATTTCTAATTTGAATATTGAAAAATCTGAAGAAGAAAATAAAACATCTGAAGAAGATAAAAAAGATGAAACTTCTACAGAAACAAAAAATGTTACTGAAGACAGTAAAGACAAAGTAGACATTAAAAAAGCTAAACCAGACATTAAAAAAGACATTTTCGGTTTAGAAGTTGTAAAAATATAAAATTAATATTAAAAATATAGTGAGGTTAAAAAATATGTATAACATGGCGGAAGTCATTCCAAATGGATTAGATATATTCAAAGGTCAAGATACTACATCTACCAATGATATTATCCCTATTGAGTTTAATGACAAAGTATATAAAACCAGTCTTGGTAAATCACCATTCTTAGATTTCCTTAGAAGTAAAGGAGTATTGAAAGGTAGTAGAAGTAGTAAAGTTACATTCCCAGTTAAAAAAGTTGAAGATGCTAATCGTGCAAAAATAGCTACTAATGAAGATGCAAGTGATGTAACTGGTGCAGATGTTAATTGGGATGATTTGCCTTATATTATGGCTACTGTTGCTAAAAGGATTAAAGCTACTGATTTAGCTATTGAAGGGAACACTTATATTGATCCTTTCAAAGATGATATGGAGGATGCTTATCCTGACGTATTGTCTGCAATTGAAGAACAGATGATTAAAAATGGTGCAACTAGCGTTCCTAATAAAATGGATAACCTTAACCAAGCAACACCTACCACAGCCACTAATATTACTACAGCTGTTGTTGATGTTGCTATTGATGCTATAAGTCAAAATTCAAGTGTTGAAGCTGATTTTATTGTTGGTTCTCAAACAGCTATTAGACAAATTATTAATTCTGATCCTGAAGCTACTAAAGTATTTAATGCTAGTGAAACTGGTAATTATGTTGGGAGATGGTCAAAAGCTTATGATACTCCATCAGGACCAGTACCTTTAATTGTTTCTAAAAATTTTAATGCTAGACTTGGAACTCCTGGCCCTAATGGTGTTCTTATTGGAAGTAGTGAAGCTATTGGTTTTAAACAACTTAAAAATAGTTACTTTAAAGAAGTTGCAACTAATAGTTTCTCTCGTGAGGGTTTACTTGGTAACTTTGTTGCTGTTGGTAAATTAGATGCTGAAGCATTTAAAACTATCGTGAATAGTTAAGTGTGTGGTTTATTATGGCTAAAAATAGTAAAAATAAGGAAGTTGAAGATAATGATAATATTATCATTTCTTCAAAAGACCCTGCTTTTATAGAATTTGCTAAAAACACAAAAGGATATGAATATAAAAAATAGTGATATTTATGATTGATGAAACAACAGCTAAACAAATATTAAAATATACAGATGGAATAAAATTAGATACAGAGGAAACTAAACCTTATGATGATACTACAAGTACTGTTAGTCTAGAAGCTGTTAATAATTTTTATGAGGATGTTGTTAGTTATGTTGAATCAATTATGTATCGCCCTTTATCTGAATTAAAAAATAATGATAAAAAATCAGTGGAAACAGCTATTTACAAATTAACAGCTATTAATTTCATTGAAAAATCAACTAATGAAGCAGGGTCTCGACTTGATTGGTCAAGAGAATTAGAATCTGAAGCTATGAAAGTTATTAATAATTTTAAAGCTGAGGGCTTGTATGCATTATGACTGAATTAGAAACAAGAATACTAGTTGAAGTTGATGAGAATACTTTATTAGATTTAGCTTCTTTTGATTTTATAGATCAAGAAGAAATAGATGAAATTTATAAAGAATTAGAAGATACAGCTAAAACTGCCGTTCCTAATCTTGGTAAAGGTTTAGAAGATTGGATTCGTTTTGAAATCAACACACAACAGTTAATTGATACAGGCAATATGTTAGGTAGTGTTTACAGTTATCAAGTTGATGATTTTAGTATTTTTGTAGATGTTGCAGCTACAGAGAATGGTTATTCTTATCCAGAAGGATTAGAATTAGGTGTTGATCATAAATGGGTTATAGAGGGAAATCCTTATTTATACTGGGATGGTGCAGATCATCCAGTTAAAAGTGTTGAACACCCTGGAATCATTCCTACACCTTTTGTAGAACCTGCACAAGAAGCTTTTGAGGCTCAAATTGAGGAGATATTTGCATGATAGAAGGACAAGACAATTTATATTCATCAGATATTCAATTATTAGAATTACTAGTTGAGGATAAAAATAATAATCCAAATAGTTTATTAAAAGATTGGCATATTGCTTATCCAAAAAAAGATGTTAGTAAAAATAATTGGAGTATTGAATTAGCTTTTAGCAATAGTGATAGACAGGGGCAATCAACTGATGGCCTAATTTATAATAGCATTACAACCCTTAAATTCAAAACTAAACTAAAAGACTATAAAGAACTCAAACCATTAATGGATGCAGCTATAAAATACGTGCTAAAATTAGTTCTGAGTAGTGATAAATTAGCTCCTAAGCAGCCTAAAATGCTAAATGATAAGATTGAAATTAAACAGTATTATGATCCAACTAGTAGGATTGTAAGGTTTGGTTTCCGTGAGGATTATGATTTTAATTATTCAGATGAAGAGTATAAAATACTCTTGGAAGGTTATAAATTAGAGGTAGAATAATGAAAACAAATAGTGAAAATGAATATGATATAGATACTCTAAAAGTGAATAGGTATCTTAAAGCTTCATTTAAAGCTTCAGAATTTTATGAAAAAAGTAAAAATATTCAGAAAGATTATGAAGCTTTTATTAAAAGCACTAAAACAACAAAAATAACTAAAGAGGAGGAAAAGTAGAATGAAAGGTTATCCAACAATAAATGTTATTCAAACAGACACTCCATTTGATACGAGTATTAAAAGAGAGGGTTTAATTGTTTTAGTTGCTGCTTTTAAAGATTCTGATTATTTAGTTAAACCGTTTAATGATATTGATGATGCTATAGCTCAAGAAATTGGAGCTACTGGTGATGTAGCTATTGGTCTTAATATGTTAAATAAAATTAAGTCAAATGGTAATAATCAAGTTGTATTAGCTAATTTAAATTCTGGTAATGATAATTACAATTTAACATTGGAAAAATTAACAGAATTATTTAGTGAATTAGAAGATGGTAGATTTGAGCAATTATTAATACCTTATGAATTAACTAGTGATATGCAGGTGGCATATTTAGAATTTTTTGAAACTAAATTTAATAAAGGAAACCCAATAGGAT
>JARKQC010000355.1 GCA_029974985.1 Bacteroidota bacterium
CCTATATTCTTCTTTTGCTACCTTTTTATGGTTTATAACTAATATCGCCATAATTATAACAATTAAAAGGCCTATAGAATTAAAGAGTGTATATAGGAATAATTTTGAACTTAAAATTGCTTTATAATCCGTATAAATAATAAAAATTGAAAAAAATCCTATTATTGGAAAGAATAATATAAAAACTAGATATTGTGCAAAATGATGGATTGTATGAGGATCTAATTTTCCCATTTCTCCTCTTCTCAACCAATTTTCCCATGTTAGAATAACCTCACCAATGTTATTGTTGATTTTATCTTCTAAAAATTCAAGATACATTCCAGCCCGCATAATTCTTGATTGTTCAATAGTCCATAATATTATTGAGATAATTGATATTGGGGCAATAGCAAATATCAAAAAGCTATAATAACTGCTACTATTAATTCCATTCAATTGAAGTCCATAAAACAAACCTATGAGAATTCCACCGCCTAAAATAATTTTATTCTGTGCGTCTATGCTCTGTCGGATCTCTTCACGTAAGAACTTATACATACCAAATAGAACTTCTATTTCAGTCATAAAAATCCCCCAAAAATGGTTAATATCTTAAGATTTATAAGATTTGCTATCTGAACAGAGTTCTTAAAAGTAGGTTGGTATCGGATAGGGTAAAGCAAATATTTTAAACTTACTTGAGATCCTATGCAACTTTGCTCCTCCAGGGTTCAAATCCCTGTCCCGGCGCTTATTTTAAAATGAAAATTAATTTCGTAATAGCTTTCCCAATTCGTGATTAAAAATGATCAAATGCTTTAGGACATCAACTTAGTTAAATTTGGGCTCTACAATTTATCCAACATCATAGAAGCTTCATTAATAAATTTAGCTGAATTGAATAATTTCCATGATTTCACCCTTTGGCTCCTCGGTATACACCACCTTTCGAACCAAAAGTCAAATAATTCATCAAACACATAATCATACCACAGAGGCTCCATATTTTTATGTATGATCTCTTTTAAATTTTTAACATTTGAAAAAAGATAATATCCTCTCTTAATATTATGGAAAATATATGAATATAGATGCGAATTTAACCCTATTTTATTAAATCCCAGATCAATTAGTCTTAACTTTCTTGAAGGGCCCTTTTCAAAACCTCTGCCGATATCTACTCCTTCATTGGCCAAAAACTGAAGTAGTTCTTTGTATAGCTCTTGTGATATGTGGAATGTACCTGCACCCTTAGTAAAACCTAAAAATTTAACGATTGGATTATTTTTGTAGTTTATCCTATCATACATACTACTTTTTCCATAAGCACTTGTGGTTGTGGTAAACAATAACCTATTAGGAAGTTTTCTTTTGGTTAAAGTTTCCCTATTTTTATATTTATCCTTGTATATCGCCCTGATTTCATTAGCGACTAAGGATAATGCTACCATTTTACCACCCAATAAATTATTATAAGGGGGTAATGCACCTATTCTTTGGCCGTACATTGATTGATTTATCCAATAATCTTTATTGTCCTTACCCAATGAAAGATAGTCATCTCTTATGGAAGAAATCATAGGAGGGCTTTGTAAACCAATTAAACCAAATGGAGCATTATGATACTCATCCCACAATATGAACCTTAATTGTCTTCCTACAGGCCTATCATACGGTAAAGACCACCAGATTAGATTCCACCAGAAAAACAGTTTCGATTCAAACGTATTCTTGTTTCTAACGTGAATTAATTTTAAACTTATTTTATGAGGATTGATATCTTTACCATCAATTAAATGGCTACTAACATGATCCAAATTTCTAATTAAAGTTTTTTTATGAGATTTTAATCCTTCTTCTCTTTTTTGAATATGAATTTTCCTTAGGTTATTTTTATCTTTTATATTCGGCCGTAAATAAGTGGTTATGTGGAATCCCTGGCTTTTTAATGAGCTTAAAATTTTTTCTCTTAACACTTCAGAATTGGGAGCCATTTTTTAAAGCCTTTAGTTTTATTCAAAAAAGATTATTCTAGATTACTTAAGAAGTATGACTATATATTAAATTATTGGCCTCTCCAGTACCAAAATCCAACTGAGAATAAAATAATTCCAGCAGCTTTAAGGAGTCCGTCTAAGGCTAAAGAAATCTGGAATGGAGTCGTTGTGGGGTAAAT
>JARKQC010000017.1 GCA_029974985.1 Bacteroidota bacterium
ACAAGCCAACGACATCACAGGAACATACTCTGGTGTTGAGCTGTATGCATCCAGCAGCAAAAATACCACATATAACCAAAACACAACAACATCACAGGAACATCACGAGGTGTTTATCTGGATGCATACAGCGATAACAACGCCACATATAACCAAGATTACACAACAATTCACAGGAACATACTATGGTGTTTATCTGTATGCAGACAGCAGCAAAAATACCACATATAACCTTCGCCAACAACAACATCACAGGAACATCAAGCAATGGTGTTTATCTGTCTGCATCCAGCAGCAACAACACCAATATAACCAAAACTACACAACAATTCACAGGAACATATGGTGTTTATCTGTCTGCATACAACTGATAACAATGCCACATATAACCAAAACTACAACAACATCACAGGAACATCAAGCAATGGTGTTTATCTGTATGCAGACAGCGATAACAACCCAAAAAACCGAGATTTCACAATATCACAGGAACATACGATGGTGTTTATCTGTCTGCATCCAGCAGCAAAAATACCACATATAACCAAGATTACAAAATATCACAGGAACAGACTATGGTGTTTATATGTATGCATACAGCAGTTACAACAAAAAAAATCCCACAAAAAACAACACCAATATACATTAAAAACCTAACAAATACACAACATACAAAAAAAATATTACACACAGAATCCTATTTTTAATACAAACCATAAAAAAGTAATATTTAAGATATAATAATGAATCAAAAATGCTAAAACTAACCCATCTTCTGTTTCTACAATATTTATCTAGTGGAACACCTTGTTTACTTAATTTCTGCCTTTTTTTATTAATTTAAGAAGAAATTACAAGTTTAAAGACAATTTTATCATTTTTTCATATAAATAATTTTTGTAAAAATTTCTTCTATAGGATTTCCCATAGTTAACTCATTAGATGTTTTAACAACATTAACATGATGATTATTCGCAAAATTTTAAATTAGTTGTTTTTATTCTTTTTTGTTTATTTTATTACTTTACAGTAAACAAAATATTATTAAACTTCTTCCTCAAAAAAATATCCATAATCAATGATATAATCATAAATTAGAAAATTTCAACACTTAATATAATACCATAATATTCTATTATTATAAATAAATTTTTAATAGTTTTTTGCTTTTATTTGAAAGTATGCTTTTGGATATTTGCATACTGGACAAATTTCTGGGGCAGATTTTCCTTCAACAATATATTCACAGTTCCTACATTCCCAAACTACTGTGTTTTCTTTTTTAAATACTTCATCATTTTTTAAATTAGCTAATAATTTCTTATACTTTGCTTCATGCTCTTTTTCAATTTGACCTACCATTTCAAAAACATAAGCAATTTCATCAAAACCTTCCTCTTCTGCTTCCTTTCCAAATTTATCATTCATAGTCCATCCATAATGTTCAAAATCAGCAGCATCTTATAAATTACTTACTGTATCAGGAATTTTCTCATCATGTAAAAATTTAAACCATATTTTCGCATGCTCCTTTTCTTTTTCTGCTGTTTCAAGAAATAAAGCAGCAATTTGCTCATAACCTTCCTCTTTTGCTTTAGCTGCATAAAAAGTATATTTATTCCTAGACCGTGACTCTCCTGAAAAAGAACCCATTAGATTCTTCTCTGTCTTTGTTCCTTTCAAATCAAGCATTTTCAACATACCTCCAAAAAAATATTATGTAAAACATATTATATCTATATATAACAATAGTTATTATTATATTATCATAATTACCTCATCATTAATAAATTTAATTAATGCATAATAATTAATAACTAAATATTCTAATAATAAATGAAATATATAATTGTATCATGAAATTATTTACTCTATAATGATTCATCCTCTAATTATATTATAAAATAATACTTATATATAAAAGAAAAAATAAAATACGGAAAAAAAGAAATAAAGAGTATTTATAGCATGCTAAAAGTAACGCATTTTCTGTTTTATACAGTATTCATCTACGCAGACTACTTTACCTACCACGGAGGATTATCAGCAGTTTTACCTTTGCATACTATAGGTTGACCGTTTCACCGATCTTTTAATGTCGATATAAGCATATTTATATCCAATCATCAAAATTACAAACTTAAGTATGTATAAAGCTATAAAATTATAAAGTTTACTTATAACATCAAATTGATATAATAGTAATAAGAATAATGATAAAAAAAATTTTAGTATAAATTTGAGATGTTCTATATAGTATTTCATTAGCAATATAATCAATTAGAATAACTCTCTAAAGCTATTAATATAACTATTTGATAAAAACAAAAATAAATAAGATCAAAAAAAGATTTTAACCCCAACCCTGAGATTTCTCATGTCTCAGTACTCCAATCGATCATCATACGATACGATGTTGATCATCATACTGTCAGTTACGCGTTTTTTCTTCAAAGACAACTGGAGTCCCAGATGATGCCAGATTACACTATAACCCCAAGATAATTTTTTTCATTTTTTTTACAATTTTTAGAACTTACAAAAATTCACAACCTCATAAATATATTAAAATAATAAACAATATAAAATTTACTAAAAACAAAAAAAGGATAATGAGTAAAAGAATAAACCATTATTATATTACTTTAAATTATTATTTGATAGCTTCATGACATTTTTTATTTCTAAATATTGATATTTTCTTAATTTTAAAATGTTTAAATATATTAATCAAAATATGAATGATAAGGCCCCTTTTTAATACAAAATGAGATTATTTTAGCTGTTAAAAAAAGTTTTTAATATTATAAAAAAGAAATATTTATTAAAATAAATAAAAAAAATTAATTATGGAATAAATCCATTAATGAATTTAACTATTTGAACGTTTCAGCATAGTCTTCTTCAACAACATTCATCATATTTTCAACAAAATTAACCATATTTGTTTCGATTATTTCTGTATCTATATTATTTTTTTGGTAGATATATTCTTGAGCAAAAGATCTACTAATAAATTCTACATTAGTAAAGTCTATTATTATTTTAGGGAAACTTATATCTAAATTTTTGAAAAATGATCTAGCTGTTGATCTTCTACTTAATTTTTTATTAAGTTCTTGTTCAATTTTTACTTTATCACTTGTCATTGTTTCACCTCTTTATTATATTATAATATGTTTTAATATATATTTATAATCTTTCTTTTTTAATTTTCTTAATTTCTCTAACTTTTTTAGAATATTTCTTCGTTAGATCATCGCCTAATTTTTCTTCATTAATCCTTATACTTACATAAGTTCCCTTAATAAATTTTTCATCAATTTTATACAAATTTGCTCCTATTTCATCAACATAACATACTCCTCTTCTTGAAGCAATTAACATGTGTTCTTTGAATCCTAGTGTTGCTACTTGTGTACTAGTATTAAGTCCTCTTCCACTAAAACCTGTTTCATAAATATCGGTAGATGTCCCATTTATTGCCCCTAAGATTGCTTCTGCATCATCTTTAAAGTCAAATCCTGCATTTTCAAAGTTTCCAGGGATAGAAATTCCATCATCAATAAGACAAATATCTGTAACATTACTAGCAGGATATTGTTGAGACATAGAATATGCTTTTTGAAAATTCGAGTGGTCATAAATATTATTTAGTACTTCTGTCACTAAAAATTCAAAGGACTGAGGTTCTACATAAATGTTTGATAACAATCTTTTCCTTATATTTTCAGCAAAATCTGCAAATTCATCTTCTCCCATATTTTTAGGTAATTCTTCAAAGGGAAGAGTTGTATTAGTATGAGGTATTTTCCCTAAAACTCTCGCACAATAGTCAGCAGTTCGGACATTAGGACGATATTTATTAATATCATTCTTTTTCATATATCCTAACAATGGTAACAATGTAGCAGCACCTAAAAAAGGATAATTAGTTAAATCTATTACTTCTCCACCACGATAGTTATTAACTATATTGATAAATTTTTTAAAATCATCTAATAATGAAAACATTGCAAACATCCTTATAAATAAATTATAATATAATTTATGTATGATATACATATTTATATTCATATGCTCTAACATCTATTCCAAATTAGAAAAAATGATTTATAATAAGGATTAATTAACCATCCCATCTATCAATGAAAATATCTATTTTTTCACGTTTAATTTAAATTAAAACATTAATCTAATAAAAAAAGAATAAAAAATAGAAAAAGTTATTTAATATTTTAAGTTCTGCTCAAAAAGTAGGCAATTTACCTAAATTATCTGCTTCAATTGAATCCTTTTGAGTTTTAATATAATCTTTTCCATTTATCCTAGTTTTGATAACATTAGCTCCTTTTTTCCACCCATTTTCTCCCTTAATAACTGTGCAAAAAGTTTTCCCATTTATTAAATAGTCTATAACTTTAGTTCTTTTCCAAGTTTCAGAAATTCCAAACTCATCTCCCAAATCTTTCATGACCTTAAGCTCTTCGATATGTTTTTTACGATTATCATATCTAACATGAGATATACCATAATCAGCCCATTTTACCACAAATATCACTCCTTATAGTTAAATTTCTAAATATATAATATAAAATATTTATAATAATATTAATATAAATTATCCAAGAGCTAATGAAAAGTAATAATTAATATTCATGTTATTATATATTAGATCGCTATTCATATTCTTGTACCATTTTTCAATAACTCAGTGTCTATTGCAAATCTTTCGATAATATGGTTCATAAATATTATTTTAAACCATTTTAAAAGTGTGTTACTTCTTTTAAATTCACATGATATCCTACAGAGATAATTGCACCCAAATTGTAAAGTATTGGGTGTGTTTTTGCTTTAGAGTTAATAATAACGATTCTACTATTAGTTGAATCGTTAGGATTAAAGCTCACTTCTGCTTTATAGAAAGTCTTTCATTTTCAAACTCAGCTTGATTACTATTACAAAAATCTTAAGTTTTAGACAATATCTCATCTAGTATAATATATCAATAACAATATTTTTGAAAAGTATAGCATATAGATATTCTTATTTAACAACCATAGATTAACAAAACTACATAAACACCAGAACAATATAAAAATTACTAAAAATAAAAGCATAGCAAATTAATAAATTTGAAATAAAAATTAGTTATAAAATCATCTTTATATTAACCAAGATTTAGGGATTAACCCTGTCTCTTTTTCCCTATCCCAAAATTCAACTACTTTATCTTTACACTCATTATAATATGCATGATCAGTTACAATAATTTGTAAATTTGAGCCCATTTCCTTTGAAAATCTATTTATCTGTTCAAATATCTCTAAAACTTTTTCGTTGTCGCTTTTTTCAAATTTATCATCATTAGTACCAAAAAAAGCAGTAGAAGGCTGATCTATAAATAAAAAATCAGGGACTGGGCTATTATTTTCAATGAATATTTTATGTAAAGCAAAAAAGAAAATTAAATGAACAATAGTTGCATTTTCTGCACTCCCAATATCTTTAAAAGGAGTTTTAAAGTCCATATCTGCCCATATTGTTAAGTTATCTGGATCAAATATAAAAGGAGTATAACGATGTTCATAATCAAAACGATTCGAGAATATAGAAATATAAGAACTAATTTTTGAATTAATTAAGTCAAGTTCTTTCTTAATAGTCTTTTTATTAAAAATCTCAGAAATCTCAGAAATTTCTTTCTTAGTATTAATGATATCTTTTTTTGTTGATTCATAATCAGCATAATCATGTTGTTTTAAACTATCAATGAAAAAGCTAAGTTTTCCTAATAAATATGATTTTTGATTAGATCGATCTTTCATTTTTTTAAGATCCCTATTATTATAGATTATTCTTTCAATTTCTTTATCAATACTTTTAATAGAATTTTTATTAATTTCTATATCTTTTTCATATAAATTAATTTGTTCATGAATTTCAGGTTTAATCTCTTCATAATTTCTTAGTTGAAATTCAATTTGATCCATAGAAGATTTTAATATATTTAATAAATTATTTTGAGAGTTTAATTTTGAATTACAAAAAGGACAATCTTCACTCGCAGAATTTTCAAATAAATCAATACTTTTAAGTCTAAAAAATTGTTTTTTGCTCTCTCCCTCATAATTATTTTGCTCATGCAAAAAATTTTTAATAGAATCTAATTTAATGCATTTTTCATCAATTTCATCCAAAATCTGATCTTTTTTAATTTTTAATTCCGTGATCTTGTTATAATTTAAATTTATATCTAACTCCTCATTAAATTCATCTTTTGCAAATTTAATATAAAGATCTTCTAGAAATTCAATATTTTTTTCATGAGATTGAGTAATTAATGCATCATTTAGAGCTTTAGAACTGTCAAATTCATTAATAATCTCATTAACAAGTTTTTGGCTGTTATTTTTTAGAAGTTCTAGTTCATTACAAGTATTCATTAAGTTATTTAATTTTTTTGTTAAATACTTCTTTTTTTGTTTATATTTTAAATAATCTTCATTTGGAGCTCCTAAAAAATAAGGTAAATTATCTTTAAGGGCTTTTACTTCAAAATAATCTGTTTGGTTGTGAAATAAAACTTTTTTACTTATAAGTTCTTCTTGTTCCAAAAAATTAAAATATTTTGCATGTTTTACATTAGTTTTGATAGCTTTCTCTTCAAATTTGGGCGAAACTTGCTTAAATTCCCAATTAATATTAAGTATTTTTGATAAAAGTAATTTTAAAGATTCTAAATTACGATTTTTCTTTAAATCATTATAATTTTTAGTTTCAATACATTCTTGAATATCAATATAAATATCTTCAGTTGCTCCTCTTTTAGGGCCTATTTTTCTAGCTATAAATAAATTTCCTCCTTTAATTTTAAAAATCACTCCAACCCATTCGATTAAGTTTAACTTTTCTCCCTTCGGAGCATTATAATGATTACTTCCCATACAATACTCAATTAAAGGTATCAGAGCAGATTTACCTGTAGAACCTGAACCTATTATTATATTAAGATTTCCTGTCTCAAAAGTTATACTTCTTTTTTTGCCATCATGGTTAAAAATCAATAATTTTTCAATTTGTAATTTCATGGTTGAATACCCCATAAACTTAATATATTATGAATTTCTCCAGAATCTGCTAACCATCGACCAAAAAAGTTAGATTTGTCCAAAATTTCTCTTGCTTCATCTTCTTTATTAAAAAACTTGAGTATTTTATTTGTGGAGTTATTAGAAATTAAATTTGAATTTTTATCAAGCTTTAAAAAATTATTTCTAATTCCAAACATTATCCCCTCTTTGACATAAGGTTTATAATCTAAAATATCAATTTTTAAAAAGGTTTTTCTATTTTCTTCTTGATCTAGCCATACAGCCATCTTTTTTGAAATAGATCTGGGTAACCTTTTTCTCATTTTATTATCTAAAATAAGTGGAACAAGCAAAAAACAAAAAATCAAAGGAAAATTATTTTTAGAATGTTTTTTATAGCTATTTATTGAAACAGCGATAATTAAAGAAATAAATGGAGGATTTAGTAAGTTGATCAATTCAATAGGTTCATTTTTCCATTCAATCATTTCCATCATCATTTAACAACTCCTTATATTTTAAATGCCACCCTACTTTTTTTTTATCTGAAAGCGAATGATAAGATCCTCTCATAAAATATGGTCTGGTGAATCTAGGTTTAGGATATAAATTGAGAGACATAATATGATTATACAAATCTCTACCTTTTTGTAAATATTCATCAATATTTTCATCAGATTCATCTTTCATTAAATTGTACAATCTTTCCCATTCATTATAAAGGTCCAAATCATATTTTTTTAGAACTGAAGGACCTATAACTTGTTTAGATATCCATTGTGACCTATGAAAAGAAGCTTTATGAAAATCTGTTATTGCATTATTCAATGAACTTTTATATCCCAGTAATTTTAATTGTTTTACAAATGTAAAGTTATTATAATTCGGACTTTCATCCCAAATACAATCATCAGAATATTCTGGCAAATCAAGGGGAGAATATTGAATACTTAGTTTTCTTAATTTATTAAGTAACTCTTCTTTAGATATGCCATTTTTATTTTCAATTATCTTTTTTTCCCACCACCCAATAAGTCTCTCAGAGATATCCTCAATCTGACTATCTTCTTGAACAAAAGGTCTTAATTTTTCATTAATTTCATCCATAAACCCATGAATATCTTTTGAATTATCCAAAATAATAATTTTATCTAAAAAAATTCTCTTTTCATCAGCTGAGAGGCGGTCGAATTGTTTAATGTGTTCTTTATTACCCTTATCCTTCTTTTTTTTATTCGGAGCAGATATTGATTTATCAACATTTTTATATCTAGATGTTTTTTTATTTAAAGCAGATATTGCTTTATCAATATTTTTATGGGTAAAAGTCAAATATTGTAGTGGATCATTTACTTTTATTTTTTGAGTAGTGATCAAATAAAAATCATAAGCATCAGGACTGTTTATATCAAAAAATTTAAGCCAGATACCTACTGTCTTCCAAAAATCTGGTGAATACCAAGCTAAATCGTGTTTCTTATTTTTATGTTTTAACTGGTTCAAAGATTGTCCTTTTTCTTCTTGAAAATCAACATCGTCCAAATGTTCAATGAACACTCGAAAATCTGTTATCTCTGTGAGTTTTTCTAAACTTTTATTTAAAGCAAAAATATCTTGATATCTATAGCCAAACGATTGTTCTGAAGCAACATGGTTTAGAGATAAATCTTTCATAAACAAAATATGTTAATTCCATTATATAATATATTCGAAAAGTTAATCATGAATATTCTCATAAATATTTTTTTTATATATTTATCTATCCTGCCCATACCTCTTTTAATATTCAACAAATATCACCCAATAACATTTTATTTACTTCTATTTCTTTAATCTGCAAATATTCAATAGTTTGGTCAAGAGAATTATGAGCATATAAACTTTGAATTATTTCTAAATCATTTCCAGCTAAATATAAGTGTTGACCTCTCAATCGGCGAAAATCATGTGTATTTAAAGTTATATCTTTATCAGCTAAACTTTTTATTAATTTGCTACTATTTCTTTCTAAATATGTCCTCATATTTCTTAAAAATCCATCGATTTTTGCATCGTTTTCAACAAATAAGTAATTATCATTAGTTTTATTATTTTCATCAATTTGCTTAGCTATTTCTTTAGCTATATCAATAGGCAATATTAAAGTTAATTTTGTAGTTTCTTTTTTCTTAGCTAAATCAAATGTAATTTCTTTTTTATCAAAATCAATGTCACTCATTTTTAATTCAGCTATTTCTTTACTTCTACGACCATAAAAATACTGTAATTTATAGAAAAGATATTTGTTAAAGTGTTTAGGGTCTTCTTTTATTTTGTGTAGGAATAATGAAATTTCTTCTTTGTTTAAATTTATCATAATTTTGTTCCTCTTTTTGATATGAAATTTTGATTAGCTATATTAATATTGCTCCTTATTATATATAAATATTAACATTTTGGAACATAAAACTATACTATTCACACCAATATTAAGAAAAGAATGTTAATATAAGGAAAATTTTGTTCCGATAATTATAGTTTTAGGAACATTTTTATTGAAAGAAAAGCAATTTTTATAAATTTTAATTTCTGTCTTTCTTAATTTAAGAAGAAATTACAATTTTTAAGGATAGTTTTATCTGTATTCATATGAATTATATAATATGCGTTTAAAAAAAAATATTTATTGATTATTATTATTTTCTATTTTTTTTATAGCTTTTTCGACTTCTTTAATTCTTTTATCATAGTCTGATTTGTATATTTCATCTTATAATGACCTATATTTTTTATATTCTTTTTTAGCTATTTCATCAGCATATTTTTTGCTAATTTTCCCTTTATTATTTAATATTTCAAAATCATTAAGATTTATATAGTTGTCTAATAATTCAGACCAATCTTTCAATAGCAAAGGTTTTTCTCTTTTTCTATGAGTTTCTACTCTCATTTCTGCTGTTGTTAAGAAACCATCAACTAATCTATCAGCTATTTTTAATTCATCTTCATTAAGATAGTTTTTAGAAATTATTATATCAGAAGCATGGATTTTAGTTTTTGTAGAGCCTTCCCATGTTACTAATCCCATATTTATTTCATTCGAATCTGCTCTTTCAACAATTATTCAGGAGTTGTTTTACTTTAAACTGCGTATAATACTTTATTTTGAACTTTTACAAAGAAATCTCTTGCTATCCCTGGATTATCATTATAATCATGGCTGATTGCGTATAAATCAGTTACTTTTTAATATGCTCTTCTTTCAGATACTCTTATTTCCCTTATTCTTTCGAGTAATTCATCAAAGTAATCTTTGCCAAATCTTGTTCCATTTTTAAGAGTTCATCATCAAGAACAAAGCCTTTTACCATATATTCTTTTAAAACACTTGCAACCTATATTTTAAACTGTGTTGTTCGTTTAGAGTTCACACTATATCCTATTGATATGATTGCATCAAGATTATAACATTTTCAGGCCTAACTCTCTTTTTAGAATTTATAAAGGATTCCTTTCTAAACTCAGATTGGCCTTTAAATAAGATTTTAGAAGATATAACTACTTTATTTTCAATTAATTCTCTTTTTCTGGAAGAAATTAGGGATATATTGATTAATATTTAAATGATTGGTTTAAAAATCTTTATAATTCTCTGTTAACTTGCCCAAAAGGTCTGATATTTTTTATCTATTAAAACCCATAATAGATATTGAAACGATTTAAAAAAATTAAAAAATCAAGCATTAGAAAATTTCGTAAGGTTGAAGAATTAATCCACTTTTAGTATCTTTGAAATAAAAAAATAAATAAGAAATTTAAATAAAAATATCACAAAATAGTAAAATGAGATACCACAAAATAGTAAAGTAAAATACCACAAAATAGTTAAATAAGATATTACAAATAAAATAATTAATGAAATTAATATGGTTATTTATATGAAAAAATATTTAAAACGTATAATTGATGATATATTAGAAGAAAGTTTAGAAATGATTGGAGCAATTGTGATTGTTGGTCCTAAATGGTGCGGTAAGACAACAACAGCCGAACAACATGCAAACAGCACATTAAAATTACAAGATCCTGATAAATCAAAATCCTATTTAGAATTAGCTGAAATTAAACCATCTGCACTTTTAGAGGGAGAAACTCCAAGATTAATTGATGAATGGCAAATGGCACCAGTATTATGGGACGCTGTTCGAACTAGTGTTGATAATTTAAATGAAGTTGGATTATATATTTTAACAGGTTCAACGTCAGTAGATGAAAGCGAAATAATGCATTCAGGAACTGGTAGGATAAATAGATTAACTATGAGAACAATGAGTTTATTTGAAAGCGAAGAATCAAATGGTAAAATATCTATCATTGATCTATTTAATTCACCAAATATGAATATCGATGGTATTAAATCAGAATTATCAATTGAAGAATTGATTTTTGCTAGTTGCCGTGGAGGATGGCCAGATAGCTTAAATAAAAAAACTAAAAAAGCACAACTTTTCGTTGTATCCAATTATATTGATAATATTTGTGAAAGTGATGCATCTAATGTTGATGGAGTTAAAAGAGATCCACAAAGAGTTAGAAATATTATGCAATCTTATGCAAGAAACATATCAACACCTGCATCAGATAAAACTATAATGAAAGATATTCAAGCTAATTTTGCAAATATAAGTAAACCAACATATTATTCTTATATTGATGCATTAACTAGATTATTTGTTATAAATAATATCCCTGCTTGGAACCCTAATATAAGATCAGCTACAGCTATTAGATCAATCTCAAAAAAAGAATTCATAGATCCATCAATTGCAGTAGCTTCATTAGGTTTGACTCCAAAAACATTATTACATGATTTAAACACATTTGGATTTATATTTGAAAATTTGTGCATAAGAGATTTAGCTGTCTATTCTAGTTCAGTAGATGGAAAAATATCATATTATAGAGACAGATATGGTCTTGAAGCAGATTGTGTGTTACATTTAAAAGATGGAAAATATGCTCTTATTGAATTTAAATTAGGTAGTAGTGGAATTGAACAAGGTGCAAAAAATTTAATAAAACTTGATAATTTAATAAGAGAACGTATAAAAGAAGATAAATTAAATATAAAAGAACCAAGTTTTTTAGCTATCATTACAGGTGGAGAATTAGCTTATACAAGGCCAGATGGAGTTAAAATATTACCAATTGGATGTTTAAAATAAATAATGTTTAAAATATTAAAAACTATTAAAGTAAAAATTATAATCATTACAAGTAACTAGCTAAGAAAATAATAGAAAATAGAGCCACAAGGATTTGAACCCCAATCTTAGGATTTCTCATGTCTCAGTACTCCAATCGATCATCATACGATACGATGTTGATCATCATACAGTCAGTTACGCGTTTATTTTATTCAAAGACAACTGGAGTCCCAGATGGTTTCTTTATTTTTTACAATTATTAGAACTTATAAAAATTTACAACCTCATAAATATATTAAAATAATAAACAATATAAAATTTAATAAAAACAACATACTTTTGTGATATCTGAGTCGAAATATTAATATACTAATGAAACCAAAAAATCTTAAATGTGTAAAATAAAATACTTAAAATATGTAAAATAAATAAACTTAAATATGTAAAATAAAATACTTAAAATATGTAAGATGAAAATTATGCAATATGTAAATCGAATATCAGATAAAGAGCTTAAAAGAAAATTAGATGCCTCTGGAGCAGTGCTTATACGAGGCCCTAAAGCCTGTGGAAAAACAGAATCAGCAAAGCAATTTGCAAAAAGTATATTAAATGTTGATCAAGATGAACAAGTACCTGTACTTATGGAAACTTCACCAAAAAGACTTTTAATTGGCAAAACACCCCGATTAATTGAT
>JARKQC010000060.1 GCA_029974985.1 Bacteroidota bacterium
AAGTCTTCTCCTCTCCCTATACTTTCATCAAGGATTATTAAATCGAAATTTTTAAAATTATTAGAATTTAAATATTCAGGAACGGTTATTAGATGTTGTTTGACTTCATTGAATTGAGAATGATAAGCACACGATTCCATAGCACTACCACATTCTCGGGGGCATAAAAAACTCTTTTTAGGTAACTTTTCTAAAATATCACTATATTTCTTTTTTAATTGCGTAAATTTCTTACATTTATATTTAAAACCTTGCCAATGAACTATATTATTAAGTTTAGTATATTCTGATTTGACTAATTTATGATAAGGAACTATTACAGCACATTTAAGCTCAGTGTCTTTAAGAAAATCAATGATCGTCTTGGTTTTTCCAATACCCGGTTGCTGGGCCAAAACTGTAACATCAGATTTTAAAGGATCTTTGAAAATCCTTTTATTATTTACCCGAACAGTTTCTAGGTCATTTCCTAAATTCTCCTTTATCCACGTTACCATTTTCAGCCCTCAATATAATTTTCAAAACAGCTAAAGGTTCTTTTTTTCCTATATCCATAGTACTAATGTTAAAATCAATGATATTATAACCTAACTCCTTCATTACTGCAGAAATGTAAATTGCTTTGGATGTGTTAGAACCACGAGCAAGTAGTTCAAAAATATAAGCCGAGTTATGTTTCATGAAGTCAATATAAGAACCCGATTTTTTCGAACCAATTTTGATTTCCATTCAAATTCATCCTTCTTTATTGAAATTCTCCATTAAAAAATGCTTATGAGATTATGTCTTCCTATATAAATTAATATAAAAACCCTATATATAAATTTTATGGTTCTAAAAGCCTGAATTCTAATAATAATAAGTATATTTTCTTATTATTATAATCAAATTCCAATAAGCGATTTAAAATTTTTTATAAAAAACGAAACAAATTAAATTGGTTGTATAATGTCTTTTATGCATATTAAAAGCCCGATAGTTATTTATTTGGAAAATAGAGCCCTATAATAATAGTTAATACAAAAGGTTTATATAGTATGAAAAGGATAATTATTAATTGGTGGAAGAAATGGTGAGCATAAAGGAGTCTATTAATCAAATAAGAGATATTAAGGTTGTTAACTCTTGGCTAAAAGATTTGAGTCCAAATTCAAAAGCAAGCTACCTCAGTGCACTTGCAGAATTTTGCATGGTCAACGATTTAAAACCTGATAAAATGCTTGAAGCTATATATCAAGAAGAAGATGAAAGGTTACCTGCTTGGAAGAGGTCAATAAACCAGTGGTTTAATGATTACGATGAATATTGTAAGGAACAAAACCGTTCCAAAAATACTAGGGATATTAGAAGAACTATAGTTAATGGGTTTATCAGTTTTCATGGATTACCAAAATATTCACAGCCGGGAGGAAGGAGAAAAATTGAAGGCCTAAAAGAACCCAATAAGAGAGAGCATTTAACTAGAGAAGATATTAATGAACTTTTAAGTGCCTGTAAAAGTTATAAAATGAGAGCAATGATATTAGCCCAATGCAGTTCAGGTTTATCCTCAGTAGATCTGCTAAATTTAAAAGTCAACGACTTTCAAGGGGGCATAATTGAAGTATATGACCAAGTAACCAAAAGTAAAAGGAAAATATGTCAGTTAAGCTTGGCTAGAACTAAAACAGATATAGAATTTACCACTTTTTTAAGTGAAGAAGCCGTAGAATCAGTTGAAAAGTATCTTAAATTAGAAAGGAAAAATCCACAACCAGATGAAGCATTATTTACAGCTTATAAAACAAATAGCTTGAAAATGTCAGACAGTGCATTACAAACCAATTACAGAACATTAAACGAAATTTTAAAGTGGGAGCATGGAGAAAAAGGGAGTTTTAGGAAAGCAACCAGCCATATGATGAGGAAGTTCTTCAATACCCAACTAATAAATGCAGGAATGCCAGAGGAAATAAGAGAACATTTCATGGGACATAAATATAATGATAAAGTACGTGGAGCATATTTCCTACCCAATCCTGAAGATCTTAAAAAGGTCTATATCCAGTATATGGAAAACGTTACTATATCAGAAAAACCACCAATAACCATGGATGAATTTAGTGAACTTAAAGTAGGCTTTGAAAACCTGGAAACTGAAAATAAAAAACTGTTAGACCAAATTGAAGAAGCAGTTGAACTAATAAAAAATGATGTCCACCCAGATACCGAATTACTTCAAGAAAATAAAAATCTAAAAGATGCCTATGAATGGACTTACCAAGAAAATCAAGAACTAAAATATAAATTAGAACAAACCCAAGAAAACAGTCCTAAAATTAAGTCCAAATAAACCACCAAATTTTAGATAATAAATGTATGGATAATTTTATATAACCCTTTGTGATAAATAATTATAATTATAAATAATTAAGAAATAACTGAAATATTCATGAAATTTTTAGGGGTGTCTCTTTGCTCACGTCTGTACAGAAAGAAATTTTGCAGAGTCTGATAAATTTATATCGTCAGTCGGAAGGTAAGTCCATTAAGGGCGAGGAAATTGCGG
>JARKQC010000066.1 GCA_029974985.1 Bacteroidota bacterium
CAATTTATAATTAATAGTAGAATCAATAATATTCTTCTTCAATAAAGACTCATAATAATTATAAAGATAAGAAGTAATTTTCCTATCATCAATATCCCTAATACGAGGCACATTATTAACTAAGTATGGTTGTTCTTCTTCTTTAGCTTCAACAATAAGCTCAGATGGAGTTTTACCCGTAATCTCATACACTTCAGTTAAAGTCTTAATATAATGATGCTCCCTAGACTCAGACAAGTTCTTTCTCAAAAACATCTGCTTAAGTTTAATATCACTCGAAATCATAATAACATATTCATTCTACTCGTATAAAAACTTACGGAAAGGCCCTAAATTTCTAAAAAACTTAATACCAGTCCCAATATAATTAAAGAAAATACACTAACAAGCTATTATAAAACATCTGAAAAAAATGAAGAAAAAATAATATATTGAAAATCATTACAAAAATTAATTATTATTTCATTATAAATAAGCAAGGAAAAGTTTTAAATTATATTATAAGTAAGTTTAAAAGAAAAAACATTAATAGAAAAATAGCATAATTATAAATATGTTTAATATTAAAAAGTTTTTTGGAAAGCATGGATATACAATAATAACAAGTCTATTGATTATGGTTATTATTATAATGGCCATATATTTTTCCATTCAGTTACCAACAATTGAAGAATTTGGTTGGGATTGGGGAAATTCAATAGCATTTTTCGTGGGTATGATTAGTATATCCATTGCAATTTTTACCCTTTTACAAAACAATTTACAATTAGATAAGCAACTGAAACATGATAAAAAAGAAAATTCAATTTTTACATTTAAAACTAAAATAGATGATATATTTCTCTATAAATCAAAAAAAAGAGGATTAAAAATATCAACAACTGACGAATTGTATAAATCATTAGATAAACATTGGAATAATAAATTATTTTTTGATATTAACACAAAATCAAAGCTATTTTATTATTTTGTAGAACTAAAAAATAAGCCAATGGTTTTCAACTACTTGAAAAAAGAAATTAGAGATAATATAAATTCATATATTGCAAATTATCAAGACATTAGATTTTATACTCAACATATAATTAGTAGAAAAAAAAATTCCGATTCATTATTTAAACAATTTGAATCTGGTAAAAAAAGATTTCAGCCTGAAGAAATTGAGCATGATTCCGAAAATAAAATAAATAATGAAAAAAGATATGGATTGTCTATTTTTAAACATAAAAAAGAATATATAGAAAAGTCTAGAATATCCATAGAATGGAATTTTTTAGTAAAAGGTTATCCTTCTGATGAAATAGTAGGAAATTCATGCGAATTAGATATATACTTAAATTTAGAAGATGAAATTATAACTGAATTTAATAAAATTTTAAAAAATATTTTTAAAAATTGTGAATCAGAATATAATAAATTTGGAAATGATTGAATTAAAAATAA
>JARKQC010000081.1 GCA_029974985.1 Bacteroidota bacterium
TATGGTAAAGTTGCGCGTAATATAGTTAAAAACGATTTTACAAGCTTCAACACCTATTTTTTTGTTTATTCCAGTTAGTGTTTCGCTTAAAACTAGATTTGAAATGACTAATTCATCTTTGGTGTCAACATATCTAGATAACTTTAAGGCATCGTCATGCCACTGGTCATTTTCTACAAATAAACCTATTATAAAGCTACTGTCTAAAAATATCAATGATCATCACCATCTTCTATTTTTTTTACTAGTTTAACACTATCAAATGGTTCTTTTGCTTTAAAAAGTCCGGCTACCAGAGATAATGGCTTTCTAGCTTTATTTTTAGGTTTTTGAGTGTCAATAAATTCTTTTTTAAGCGCTTCGTTAATAATTTCTGTCTGAGTTTTTTCTTCCTCAATTGCAGCTAATTTAATAGCTTTCATTAAATATTTCTCAATGTTTAAAGTAGTTCTAACCTTTTCGGAACCCATATAAGTCACTCCCAAAAAAAAATAATGATATGTTTATACATATCTTATATGCTTATACATATTTATATATTCTCTTATTTTGGGAAGTTTTTAAACAGGAAATGACTACAAAATGAAAAAAACTGTTGACGAACTGGTAAACCTGGAGTAATTACGTTAATGCGAGATGTAATCATGAAATTATAATGCCACACTCAGCAGTCAAGGAAATTATATATTTGGTAGGGAACGATTGAAGAATTTGAAGAAAAGTCGAAGAATTAAAAATCTGATGATGCAGAACCTAAGATAACAGAGATTTTTTTAATATGCGTCAAATTATTTATTTTAATTAATTTATGGCTTTTACTTAATATTTTAGATTTCTATTAGATGCCTCTTTTACTTGCGTTTGTGATTGTTAGACCTATTATATTCCCTTTTTTATACCGGATGATAACGTCGTCTTCTGTGATCTCGGAGTCATCTGCTTTGTGGGATTCTTTGAAATTAATATATAGTACATCTGCTTCCCTATCGTAATTTGTCCATATCCTTGAAGATGGTAAGTCCAGTAATTCAGGGACGATGTTTAGTATCTTTTTTACCTTTAATTCCCCCATATCACTCGCCTTTTTTTGAATTTTTTTATATTGTTTGTTTTAAATGCAGTAATCACGAAACCATCATTATTTAACTCTTTATATATAACTACCATGTATTTTTTATTCTTTATATTTTTTATTGCAATATATTCTCCAGATTTACCGGCATATATTGCTTCAGGGTCTTTTATAGTTTCTAAAACTTCGATATGATATCCTATGAGCTCGGGATGACCTATTATAATATGGATCCATCTTTCGTTGGTCAAACGTATTGATATACCATTTTTTGAAAGAGCATGTTCCATAAGTATTGTATCCGTTTTTATTATTAATACTAAATATAATAAAAGTAATATAAATAATTAAATATAAGTAATATTGTTACTGAGCTGAGGGGTGATATAAATTAGAAATATTCTTCAAATGACTAATTAAAATTCTTAAAAGAATAAAAAACAAAGATTTCGTGGTTATAACTGATTCAGAGCACTTTTTAGAGAATACCCAGAAATAGTTCATAACCATCTTCAAACTATAGATATTATATCGTTGTTGTTATTTTTATTAGGAACCTTGATGAAATTAGATTAGTAACAACGTTCCCAACAAAACTAAGTAAAGGAGGAAAATATTTATGATTACCGAAACAATCCCCATAAATTATAAATATGATATTACGGTTGATGCTTTAATGATTAAAGTAGATAAATATGAGCATGAAACAAGCGTACCTCTAACTGATGATATTATCATGGATTTGAATGAAAAGGGTGAATTTATAGCATTAGAAATATTAAATGCTTCCCATGTATTGGGCACAACACCAAAAAGTTTAGAAAATATCACTAATATTGATTTAACCGTTAAAGTAAATGATTATCAGATATTTATCAACTCCATATTCACTTTACCTGTAAAAGATCATGAAGAAATCAAAGCTACCAATGCAACTACGACCAACGATATCAACATTCCTTTTATGGATGCCAGACTGGCAACTGCTTAGTTCATTCACTTCTTTCTTATTTGGATACATTTTTTTTAAATTTTCAAAACGTATTGGAGGATTTTCATTATGAACGGGCAAGTACCGGGACGATATTAAACGAGGTTCAAGAGTTTATATAATATTAAAGAAAGATCAGCGCACAGGAAAACGGACCTTAGGAACAGTTAAAGATATACTTACACGCTCATCCTATCATCCTCATGGAATTAAAGTAAGGCTGGAAGATGGACGGGTAGGTAGAGTACAGGAGATAATAAATAAATAATTTGATTCTAAATATATTAATTTAGTTTATATGGGTATATTAATAATTTATAAATAAATGCAGAGCTGATAACCCTGTTAATATTAAATATTGTCTTAATTATGGGTAATATTGAATAAGATATTGCGAAGTTATGCGGCCACATTTCTCCAAATAGGTTTTCAGAAGTGTTATAAGTTTATGCATATTTTTCAAGCGTTAATTTGCGAAGTTTGATTTGTTTATGGAATGAAAGAGTAGAAAGAGAGTGTTTTAAATTTCTATTTCTATTTTGTCGTAGTTGAATGTTGGAGTTTTGGTGTTGTTCAACTTTTTTTCTTCTAGTTCAATAAATCCTTTTTCTTTGAGGTTATTTATTTTTTTAGCAATGTTTCCAACATCTTTGTTCATTAATTTCGCAAGTTCACTGATTGATTCTGGTTTTTCGTTTTTAATAAAATCAAGTATTTTTAGGTCGGTCATGGAAAATGATGGGTCATCATATAACAATACTCTTTGTTCCATTTCTTCTTCAGGGTGTTTTTGGAAATACTCCCAGTCTTCTAGGTCTAGTTCCATTTTCATATCTCCTTTCCCTTCTTTAAATATTTTTTTAAGGTTGTCTATGGAGCCATATTTTTCTTCAAATTCTTGAATTAATTTTTTCCCACTTATTTTCCTTATTAACTTTATCTTAATCATAATAATTCCTCAACCAGTGTTTTTTTATCAATACCCCTATTTCTGTCAAGATGAAGCTCTACTACTAATGCGACATCTTCCAAGTCTTTATATTTTATTGGTATGTGTATGCCTTTTAGTTTAAAGTGAATGTGAGGCTCTTTATGATAATTATCTATCCTTATTTCATCAGGCATTATAACTATCGCCCAACCACGACGCGATATATTGATATACACCCTCTTTCCATATTTGCTGAGTTCGACTGCATCGACACTAGCCATAATGATTATTAGTAAATCATAATATATACAGTTTAGTATTTTTTAACCAAACTGATATTGTGTCAAATATGAACTTAATTTATTTTAGGTTTCCTAATATTCAAGACACTTAAAAGCTTATCCTTTCTGAATTTTTCTAGAGGTCCTCTATTTTTTCTATATTTTCGTTATTGTTCATAATTATCACTATTGAAGGCTCAAATTTTATATAATATTAAAGAAAGATGTGCACAGGAAAACGAACCTTAGGAACAGTTAAAGATATAACACGTTCATCGTATCATCCTCATGGAATTTAAAGTAAGGCTGGAAGATGGGCGGGTAGGCAGGGTACAGGAGATAGTAAATAGATAATTTGATTGTAGAAATTATATTTTTAGGTGTCTTAATGTAGTCTTTTAATTCCTTTGGTGTTGTTGAAATGTTTATTAAAGGAGGCTATTTCTTTTATGTTTAGTTCTTTCATTAAAACCAGGTAGATATGATCAAAAAAGGGGATTCTTCTTTCAGAATTTACTGTATCTTTTAGTGCGTTGTCGTAGAAATAATGATCTTCTATAACGGTGTAGTTGCTGAATAATTCATTGTAAATTTCTTTGATGATATTTTTATCTAATTTCAGTTTATCATTTAAAATGTTAATTGTTTCACCTATTACTAGTCTACTGATTATTTGCTCTCTATCCTCTATTATCCGGGCTATTTCTAGACTTCTTGGGTGGTGTTTTTCGGATTCAACGTAATATGAGACTATGTAATTTGTATCGAGAAATATCATTCCGTTTCTCCTTTTCGTGAATCCTCTATTAATTTCACCGCATCAAAGGGAGTTTTAACCTTAATAAAACCTGCTAATTCCTTTTTACGTGCTTTATCTGGTTTATAAGTTTTTTTATTAGCTATTAAATAACCAGGTATTTTATTTAGGCCTTCTTCTGATTCTAAACCCTTTTTTAGATACTCATTTATTATTTCGGTTTGTGTGGAATCCCGGTTTAAAGCAATTACTTTAATACTCTTAATAACGTCCTTATCAATGTTCAAAGTAGTTCTTAACCTATTTTTACTTTTCAAAATATAACACTCCTTAAAATTTTTTATATGATTATATGCAATTCACCTTTTATACACCTAATCCTACTTAATCATACATTATATACTTTACAGATAAAAAAACTTTTTCTTTGATATTGAAGATCCTAAAGTTGGTATAAAAGAAATATGATAAAATTAAAAATGAAACTTTAAAATAATCTAGTATTAATAAGTGGAATCTAATACTTTCATCACAAGAAAACCTAAAACCTCACACTATCCAAACCCAATAAAAATTCTTCCATATATTTGTCGATGATATCCGGGGATTGGTAGATGGATGTTTCATAGATTATGGTGGGTGTTCCACTTTTTAATATGGGGATGGACACGTAATCGGGGCTGGTTGGATGCCCGTCACTGGCAGGGACGTAATTTAAGATTCCTACACCTGTGGTCTTTTTGCTTATTTCTTTTGCAATCTTCAGGGATTCTGCATCATTTAAGGGAGTGACTATAGCATTATTTAATGCATACTGGTTTCTATGTCCATGGACATCTACACAGAAATTATAATGTTTACTGGTTATATCGGGGGCTGCGAATTTTTGGGCGAGTAATTGGCCGTTCATCCTGCTTTTATCAAAATCATCCCTATCCTGGGCTACATTAACTATATAAAGATAATACGAGTTGTTTAAGGAGTTATTATATTGTTTCAAGTATTTTATAAAGGAGTTATGTGATTTGAACTCGAATGGATGGACTCCCACAATAATAGCTATTTTATTCGCCGAATCAGGATTTCCATAAGGCCCTTCAAGGGTAACACTGCCCAGTTCATCTGTTCCTAAAATCTGGGTTTGAAAACTAGTTTCAGAGTTATTTTTAGGGCCGGAATTATAATGGTCGCCAGTATTTTTACTGAACACAAGGTCCTGTACCATAAACAAACCAGCTATTATAATTAGGAGAACAACTAAAACTGATAAAATTTTACTCATTATTTTCATGTAATCTATCCCTTGTTTGTGAAGTGTACTTATTAAGCCTTTACATGGGGGTGTATGTTTTGACTTTTTTGGATCTCCCGATTTGTTTTTTTGCAGATTGTTATTTGTGTTATAGAATCCTTTTAAAAATTTAGTTAAGCAACCAAAATTCTTTCAAATTATTATATGATCCATAAATAATCATATGAACTTATCTAAATTTGAGAAAGAAATACAATGTACAACTTGGCGATATTGTGGAATGGTATGAAGAGTTGGGGAAATTAAAGTTCAATTCAGGAAAATGGTAAGATTAGAAGATGTAATTTGGCTAAGTAACTACAAAAGAAAAACTGACGCTGTTGAACTAGAATGGTAAGGATCCAATAAAAATTGATTTTTTATAGTGCATTATTAAATTCTTCAACAGTTACATCTGCTATTTTAAGAATTTTTCGAAGCGTTCCTTTCTTTAGGGTTTTGTGTAAGGGAACAGAAAATATGATGTGTTCTTTTTGTAACACCAGGTGGTCGCCCTTACCCAACCGAACTGTAAAACCTAGTTTTACAAACGCCTTAACGGCGCGTCTCCCTGAAGTTGTAGGAAGTTTTTTAGACACTCAACTCCACCTTTGATATCTCGGTGGTTTTGCTCAATTTTTTTGCTTCCTGATCAAGTGTTTCCAGTATGAGTTCTATTGCTACTTTTATATTTTCTATGGTTTCTTCTTTAGATTCTCCCTGACTAATAGCACCTGGAAGTTCGAGGCATTGAGCAGAATAACCTCCTTCCTTTTCCTTTTCGAGGATTATGGTATATTTCATGATTTAAATTATATGTTGCTTTGTATATATGTATATATCATAATTTCATTTTAGATTTTACAAAAAATTAGATGGTGATTTTAATGGCCGAAAAGACTAACACGCCTGAAACAATAAAGCAGGAAGCGAATATACAACTAAAAAGGATCGAAGCCCTAATAGAGGATGACATATTTAAATTGAAGTACGAACTGATTTTTGCATATATTGATACCATCAACAACATCCGAAAAAAACTCTCTAAGAGGTTAGGGGACGAATTTGCATTTGACTTTAAATATAAACATGATATAGTTGATTCCAGGCGTCAAACCAGTTTAACTATAGAAGTTCACCGATCTGGCGATTACCTGTCAACCGAAGATATCAACACCATACTCGATACCCTGGGTAAAATATTTAAAGAAGAGGGTATAGAGCAAGAAAAGAACTCCTCTTCTGCTTTTCCCTTTTTAGATTCGCTCAATGAACGTCTAAAGTAGGGTGATTTACTATTTTAAATTTCTTAACCTTTTTTTTGTTGATGTTACGGGGCTATGTTTGTAAATCCGGCATTAGTAATAAAAATCCGGAAAACATCGATGGCAAGTTAATACCACGGGCTCCTGCAAATCGCAACCTTTATAACGATCCTCCCCTATATAGTTCGTATAGGTACGAATCATTTATAGGAGAAAAAAAATGGATGCAAAAGCAACTAAAATCAAAGATGGAATATACTGGGTAGGTGTTTTAGACTGGGATATAAGAACTTATCACGGTTATACATTAAACGGGACAAGTTACAATGCCTATTTAGTGTTTGGAGACGATAAAGTAGCCCTAATCGACAACACATACCCAGGCAGTTCTGACCAGTTGTGGGGTAGAATTGAGGATGCCTTCCAACAGGAAGGTAGGGATCTAAATATAGATGTGATAGTTCAAAACCACGTGGAAAAGGATCATAGCGGAGCTTTAACGGAAATTCATAAAAAATTCCCAGATTCCCCCATATACTGCACGGAAATTGCAGTAAAAGGGCTCTTGAAACATTTCCCCTCACTGGAAGGCGCTGATTTCCAGGTGGTAACTACGGGGGATACACTGGATCTCGGCGGAAAAACCCTGGCATTTCTGGATGCATTTTTACTCCACTGGCCGGATAGCATGTTCACGTTCCAGGTAGAAGAGGGGATCCTGTTTCCAAACGATGCCTTTGGACAGCACCTGTGCTTTGCCAGTCGCTACGACCATGAAATCCCGGAAAACGTTCTCATGGACGGCACTCAAAAGTTCTACGCAAACCTCATCACCCCCTTATCCAAGCTGGTGTTAAAGAAATTCCAGGAAGTCACAGATTTAGGCCTACTGGAACAGATCAAGATGATAGCCCCTTCCCATGGGCAGATATGGACCGACCCCATGAAAGTAATTGGTGCCTACAGCAGCTGGGCCACAGGCGAATGTAAAGACAAAGTAACCATCGTCTATGATACAATGCACGGTTCTACTAAGAAACTGGCACACAGCCTCGCCGAGGGTATAATCAGTGAGGGGGTCGATGTGAAGGTTTACTACCTGCATGAAGATGAGCGCAGTGAAATAGTAAAGGACATCTTGGACAGCAAGGCAATTGCGCTGGGCGCACCAACAATCTATGATGAACCATACCCCTCTGTCGGAGACTTACTGTTTTATCTGCGGGGTCTGAAATTCGATAGAACTGGAAGGGATAGACTGGCAGTTACCTTCGGTTCCATGGGCGGCCAAGGTGGTGCCCCTGAGAAACTGGCAGACGAATTGAAAGACTGTGGGTTCTCTGTTAAAAACACCGAAGAAGTCTATTACGTTCCAGATGAGGACGAATTGAAACAGTGCTTCGTGATGGGACAGAAACTGGCGCAGGAAATTAAAAATTTATAATTTAAAACTTTGTTTTAAGAGAATAACCAGTAAACCCTCTCTTTTTTTCTCTTTTTTTGTAATC
>JARKQC010000096.1 GCA_029974985.1 Bacteroidota bacterium
CCAAACACTAAATAGGCATTGTAACTTGTCCCGTTTAATGTGTAACCGTGATAAGTTCTTATATCCCAGTCTAAAACACCTACCCAGTATATTCCATCTTTGATTTTATTTGCTTTTGCATCCATTTTTTTTCTCCTATAAATGATTCGTACCTATACGAACTATATAGGGGAGGATCGTTATAAAGGTTGCGATCTAGGCATACTGTACAATTAGTTCGGCATTGATGTTTCCGGTTTTTTTAACTAGATGGCTAGGTGTACTAAAACACTTGCGACTTCAGCAAAAAAGGTAAAGAAATTTAAAAACACTCTTTCTACTTAAAACGATCATTAAGTGAATCTATAAAAGGAAAAACAGAAGGAGAGTCCTTTCCTTGCTCTATACCCTCTTCTTTAAATATTTCACCCAGGGTATCGAGTATGGTGTTGATATCGTCGGTTGACAGGTAATCGCCAGATCGGTGAACTTCTATAGTTAAACTGGTTTGACGCCTGGAATCAACTATATCATGTTTATATTTAAAGTCAAATGTAAATTCATCCTCTAATTTCTTAGAGAGTTTTTTTCGGATGTTGTTGATGGTATCAATATATGCAAAAATCAGTTCGTACTTTAATTTAAATATGTCATCCTCTATTAGGGCTTCGATCCTTTTTAGTTGTATATTCGCTTCCTGATTTGTTGCTTCAGGCGTATTAGTCTTTTCGGCCATTAAAATCACCATCTAATTTTATTTCTGTAATATTTCGATATAAATGAGACCAGTATTTACAATATAATATTAAAAGTTTATTTAAGACCTAAAACTCATAAATTTTCCTACTTAATTAAAAAAAGAAGAAGAAATTTTAATTATTTGAAATTAAACCTAAACTAGTCAGGATTTCAATAATTAAAGCTAGTATTCCTTTATTTTCAGTAGTTACCCCTGCATTATTTGTTTGAATACTTGTAGGATCCTGAGTATCATCAGAACCTGGTTGGGAAATTTCATTTGACTCGGAAAATGAATTTAATTCGTTTAAACTGTTTGTATTTAATCCATTTACACTGTTTAACCCCGTATTGATGGGGTTGTCTTTATTTTCAGAGTTACTGGTTTTAATGGTTTTTAAAGTAGGTGTTGAATATAAGATTTCTGCAATATTCAGATTGCTATCTGAATCATTCTTATTTCCCTGATCTAACTCCCTATTCATATTTATTAAACCATAAACCTTTAATAGATAATTTATTTCATCATTACTCAAATAATATCCATCTGTTAATTCTTCACCGCTGATAGTTCCCTGGTTATCCCAATCAACATCGTTACTGGTGTCCATTCCATCTTCTAATTCTGTGCTTAAATCTGGAAGGATATCTTCAAAGTCGCTGGGAAATACATCATAGTCGAAGTACTCTTCTGGATCAGTAGGATCTTCTGGATCAGTAGAACCATAGTCGTTGACTATTTCATCATTATATAAAGTATCATCTAGCGATTCTACGTCGTCAACTATGAAGTCTAATTCATCTTCTCCGTAATTTAACTCATCATCTAAATAGTCTAATCCTTCTAGATAATCAAATCCATCATCATCCAGATAATCTAAATAATCTAACTCATCATCCAGATAATCCTCAAATTCAATTCCATTATCCTCAGGTTCCGTTCCTTCATCTAAATAACCATTATCATCCAGATTTTCAATATCGGGATCTGTACCTGGATCATCGGGATCTGTATAAACGTCAGTTACTTCATCCACCGGTTCACCGGTTTCAATAACTTCACCAGTAGGATCATTTCCCACTGTAGAATTTGCTGCATAAGATGCAGACACAAAGACCAGTAATGTAAACATCACAGCCATGGTCTTTAACAATTTACCGCCTCTCGGAATTTTATCATCCTCCTACATTAATAGGGTTAATTAATATTACATCACATATAAAGATTATGGTTTATTTTACAAAAATAAAGGACTTAAGAATGTTTTTTAGGATTTAAAACCGTTTACTATCGTTTCTATATATCAATTTCAGAATAATAAACCTACGAATGCATTTTAAAAAACTCACCATTTATTAAACGTATTTCGACTGATAAAGCTCTATTATTTAATTTTTCATGACCCTGGTGATCTTGTATTAATTATAAAAATTAATCTACAGAAATATTTTCACTTAATATCATTGTGAAGTCACTTATATCTGAAAATAGGGGTTGTTAAAGTTTAAATTGGATTATTGGAGTCTATTAATATCAAAGATGAGTTTTTAATTATGTAGATAGATAGGCAATTTAATAAGGATTATTTTTTAAAATATAAATAACAATCTGCAAAAAAACAAACAGGGAACACTCAAAACCTTAAAACAATACCCCCAGTAAAAAAGCTTAAAGTACCCCACACAGATAAGGATAGATTACAATGAAAAAAATAAATAAAATTTTAACAATTTTTGTGGTTTTCTTTATTATAACAGCCGGCATTTTTATTCTAGAAGACCTTGTCTTTAGTAAAAATACTGGCGACAGTTCAAATAATTCTAACAATCACTCTGAAACCAGTTTCAAGTCCGAAATTATAGGATCAGATGAACTGGGCAGTGTTACCCTTGAAGGGCCCTATGGAAACCCTGATTCGGCAAATAAAATAGCTATTATTGTGGGAGTCCATCCATTCGAATTCAAATCACACAACTCCTTTTTAAAATATTTGAAACAATATAATAACTCCTTAAACAACTCCTACTATGTTTATATAGTTGATGTTACCCAGGACAAGGATGATTTTGACAAAAGCAGGATGAACGGCCAGTTAGTCGCCCAAAAATTTGCAGTGCCAGATATAACCAGTAAAAATTACAATTTCTGTGTAGATGTCCATGGACACCGGGACCAGTACGTGTTAAAGAATTCAATAGTCGCCCCCTTAAAT
>JARKQC010000179.1 GCA_029974985.1 Bacteroidota bacterium
TAATTGAACCGAACCATCATTTTTGCACATAAAGAATTCAGACGGCATAGAAATCTTTAAAGGCACTTTTTCGCCAAAGAAATTTAAAATTCTATCGAGTAATACAGATCTTGTAGAAGGACAAGTATTATCATTAAATTGTCCTAGTGCAAAAGATGAAACAATAACTTTTTGACCGAAGACACCTTGAGTCTGCACTCCGATCGTTCCATAAGTTGCCTCGTTAAGCATAGCTCTACCACCAAGATATGGATTGGGGAAAAACTTATCTTGTAAATAACTCATTTGCTTAGTACTATTAAATTCGAGACCTTGTGCTAATGAACCAGCCGCTCCTTTCGTAGAATTGAAAGGTGGAAACATAGCATCATAGTAAGCGTTAGTAATACCAAATAGATAACCTGCATTTTGAGCGCCTATACCAGGTAAGATTTGAGAAGAAAATAGGGTAGCAGATTCAAAATATACCTTCCCTTGATTTTGTAAATATTCTTGGAATATTTCGAGCATTCTTGGATATAAATTGAAGAATGGTCTATCTGCATAAGAACCTAATGTCAGAAAGATAGAAGTAAATCCCATAAGTGAATTTGGAATCTCATTAGTATAAATAACATCATAACCTTTGTTAATTAAATCTTGTGCTATGAAAGATCCACTTTGATTAGAGCTACCCTTTTGATATTCATAAACTAAAATACCGCCAGCAATATTTATTTGGAAACTACGCTCTGTAACTTTTTTACCTTCATAATTGTAAACACTTATCTTTCCGTTTACTATTTTAGGCTTAGCAGTTGGATTTACAGTTGCACTTAATCCATTTATTGTATTGAAAGCATCAGCTTTGAGTGATTGAGCTACACTGCCATTTTTTAATACAATATCAGGTGAGTCGAAGGATAGTATAAAGTATAGTGTTGGTGAATCGTAAAATTTATTGAAATTTGTAAATACGAAATTGAAATTAATATCATCGCCAGGAGATATAATCTTAGTATTATTCTGATCTCTATATTCATAATTTACTAATCCAACTCTCGTAGCATTTGAAACAGTTACATTTTCTTCTATCAATGCTCTATAAGCGTTAATACGGCCAGAACCGAGTTTTCCTTCATATCCGGGATTTAGTGCATCAATTGGATCGGCAGTACCAATAATTTGTTTGATAATTCTATTGGCACACCAATTTGGCTTGTATGATTTAATAAGAGCGGCTAAGCCGGATACTAATGGTGCAGATAATGAAGTACCTTGGTTTCTTGAATATCCCATTTCTAATGAGCCTGTAGAAATTATGCCACCATCTACATCTCTATCACCACCCGGAGCGCTTATATCAACATAATCGCCGAATAATGTATATGAGGTTCTCATATCATTTGTATTTACCGCTGCAACGCTTACAACGCCTGGAAAAGATGATGGAAAATCTAATTCATTATTATTAGTATTATTGCCAGCTGCAGTTATAAATATTATTCCCATATTTTGTATATATTGAATAATGTCACTTTCAGTTTGAGAATATGAGTCAGATCCCCAGCTTGCGTTGATAATATCAACTCCATTTGTTATTAAATACCACAAACCTTGTTCTAAGTTATATAATCGAGTGTCTGGATCGTTGTTTAACGAGTGTTTGGTAGGAACAAACTTAACATTCCAACTGATTGATGAAATCCCTTCATTATTATTTGTTACCCCGGCGGCAACACCTGTAACAGCAGTTCCATGATAATTTATTTGACTACCATGTGGATCATTTGCGGCTGTACCATCAGCAGTTTGGAAATTCATACCAATCACGTCATCTACGTAGCCGTTGCCATCGCTATCTTTTCCATCAACAGCATCTGGATTAACATATAAACGACCATTTTTTTCAATAAATAAAGGGGCGTCTCTATTTGTCCACTCATTGTAATTTATTTTTAAATTTTTAAATAGATCTGGATGATCCCAATCAATTCCAGTATCACAAATACCGATTACCACCTCTGGACCATTCTCACCCTTGTGAATATTCCATGCATCAGGTGCTTTGATTTTTGGTAAATGAGGTTGTTGATTATAATAATAATCATTTGGAATAGCACAAGCCTCGCGAATAAGTGAGTATTCTACAAATTCTACATTAGGGTCTTTCTCTATAATTGCTTTTATCTTTTCTATGGGCGTATTTCCATCAAATTTTACTTTATAATAGTGCTCTAAATTATTAGATGAAATTATACGCTCATTACTCATTGGCATTTTGTTCTTCATCACTTTTGTTGCGTTTGGAAACATTTTTGACGCTACTAAAGCCCCATTAGGCTGTAAAGACGCATCGAGAGACCGTAATCCAAAATAACTTGATGGAGTTTTTTCACGGCCTTTAAAATTATCAACAGCCGACAAGTCAACATTTGACTTGAGTTTTATAATTAATTCATTTGATTCATAATTCTTCATTCGCAAATTTTTGCTATCAATAAAATCTTGCGAAAAGGTAACAGAACTTATTGCAATAAGCAATAATGCAACAATGTAATATATACTTTTCATAACTCAAACCTTATATAATATAAAACATAAAAATTGTATTTTAAAAATAAGTATTTTTTTACTTTTATTATATACATTTTTTTACTTATATCGTTTTTTTTTTAATATTTATAAAAATATAAGTTTATAGTTGCTATAATGAAAATTAGCCTTATCAATATATAAATTAATGTATATTAAAATAACAATTTTACTTTAGAATTAAATTATTAAAAAGTATAAAAAAAAAGCTCAGCAAACAATTTACTGAGCTTTTTAATAATTTATAAAAAAAATTATTTTGATATTGCTGCTCCAACTAACTCTCTATTCAGCATCGCAATAAAATTAACAGAAATGCTTTTTGGGCATGCCGCTTCGCATTCATAATGATTTGAACAAGCTCCAAAACCTTCTTTATCCATTTGTGAAACCATAGCTAAAGCACGTCTTTTACGTTCTGCCTGTCCCTGAGGTAAAAGTGCATATTGGCTGACTTTTGCACCAACAAATAACATAGCCGCACCATTTGGGCATGCCGCAACGCATGCTCCACATCCAATACATTGTGCCGCATCCATAGATTTATCAGCTTTTTCTTTTGGAACGGGCAAAGCATTAGCATCGGGAGCGTGCCCCGTAGCAATACTTACAAAACCACCAGCTTGTTGAATCCTATCAAAAGCGCTACGGTCAACAACTAAGTCCTTGACAACAGGGAAAGCCTTAGCTCTGAACGGTTCAATATAGATAGTCTCGCCATCTTTGAATTTTCTCATATGTAGCTGGCAAGTAGTAGTATTTTTTTCTTCACCATGAGGGCGACCATTTATTGTAAGTGAACAGCAACCGCAAATACCTTCTCTACAATCGTGGTCATAAGCGATCGGGTCTTCACCTTTTGTGATAATATCCTCATTAAGAACATCAAGCATTTCGAGGAATGACATGTGTTCATCTATATCGTTTACATCATATTTGACAAAATCACCTTTTGAGCTATTTACTTTTTGTCTCCATACATTCAAAGTTAATTTCATTATTTATAACTCCTGACAGATAACTGAACATTTTCAAAATTAAGTGGTTCTATATGTCTAATTGGTTTGGTACCAACGCCTTGATATTCCCAAGCCGCAACGTGAGCAAATTTTTCGTCATTACGAATTGCTTCTCCGTCTTCGGTTTGGTGTTCTTCGCGGAAATGCGCCCCACAAGATTCATCTCTTTCGAGAGCATCCCAAACTAATAAGTCAGCAAATTCGAGATAATCAGCAACTCTTAAAGCTTTTTCTAATGCAATATTCAAGTCATTAGATTCACCCGTAACATTTACATTTTCCCAAAATTCCTCACGAATATGCGGAATTTTTTCTAAAGCTTCTTTCAAGCCCGCTTCATTTCTTCCCATACCCGCCTTATCCCATATTAATTTGCCTAATTCTCTATGGAATGAAGTTGGAGTGCGTTTACCTTTTATGGATAATAATTTAGATATTTTTGTTTTTGCTTCATCTTCAGCTTTTTTGAATTCAATATGACTTGTATCGACAGTTTTATCTAAAGAAGTACTTGCAAAATAATTACCAATAGTATAAGGCAATACGAAATAACCATCAGCTAAACCTTGCATTAATGCACTAGCTCCGAGTCTATTCGCACCGTGGTCAGAGAAATTAGCTTCGCCAATGACATGCAATCCGGGAATATTACTCATAAGATTATAATCAACCCATAGCCCACCCATTGTATAGTGTGATGCTGGATAAATTTTCATAGGAGTTGTATAAGGATCGTCGCCTGAAATTCTTTCGTACATTTCGAATAAATTACCATAACGCTCTTCGATTTGGTCTTTTCCAAGTCTTTTTATAGCATCTGCAAAATCAAGATAAACTCCATAACCGGTAGCTCCTATGCCTCTTCCGTCGTCGCATACTTGTTTAGCCGCTCTTGATGAAATATCGCGTGGAGCTAAGTTACCGAAACTTGGATATTTTCTTTCTAAGTAATAATCTCTTTCATTTTCGGGAATATCTTCGGGACGTCTTTTATCGCCTTTGTTTTTTGAAACCCAAATTCTACCGTCATTTCTTAAAGATTCGGACATTAATGTAAGTTTAGATTGATAATCACCACTAACAGGAATACAAGTAGGGTGAATTTGAGTAAAACACGGATTAGCAAAAGCCGCACCTTTTTTATAAGCACGATAAGTAGCAGTTACATTACAATATTGTGCATTTGTAGATAAGTAAAATATATTTCCATAGCCACCGGTAGCAAGAACAACGGCATCGCCAGAGAAAGATTCAACTTTGCCACTTACCAAATCACGAGTTACGATACCACGAGCAACTCCATCAATTGTAATTAAATCGAGCATCTCCTTTCTTGTATGAATTTTTACTTTACCCGCTCCCGCCATTCTCATTAATGCAGAATATGCTCCTAATAATAATTGTTGCCCCGTCTGCCCACGAGCGTAAAAAGTTCTCGATACTTGTGCCCCACCAAAAGAGCGATTAGTAAGAGTGCCGCCATACTCACGAGCAAAAGGCACGCCTTGAGCAACGCATTGGTCAATAATATTATTACTTACTTGTGCTAAGCGATAAACATTTTGTTCTCTTGCTCTAAAATCACCACCTTTGACAGTATCATAGAATAATCTCCAAATACTATCACCATCATTTTGGTAATTTTTAGCCGCATTTATACCGCCCTGTGCCGCAATACTATGAGCACGACGGGCGCTATCGCTATAAGTAAAAACTTCTACAACATAACCAAGCTCAGCTAATGTAGCCGCCGCAGAAGCGCCTGCTAATCCCGTACCGACAACTAAAACTTTAAACTTTCTTTTATTTGCAGGATTAACAAGTTTTAGCTCAAAACGATGTTTATCCCAAGATTGAGCCAAGGGTCCTGAAGGTACTTTTGAATCTAATTTCATAATCCAATTACTCCTTTACCTAATCCAAAAATCAATACTGATAATGGAACTGAACTAAATCCAAGAAATAGTCCCCATCCTAAAATTTTACTACAATTAATTAAAATTGGTGTTATTCTCGGACCATTTACCCCAAGTGTTTGAAACATACTTTGAATTGCATGTATTAAATGCATTCCGACAAAAAACACAAACAAAACATATACAACAACAATCAAAGGTTGGCTAAAACCAGTGATAACCATTTTATAAGCATCATGGCGATTAAAAATTCCTTCGCCAGCATTAACAGTCATCTCAACACCATTTGTTTCAACAACAGCTTCAGTATTAATTTTTGGACCGTACTGCTCGTGAAACTCACTAAATTCTGGATTCGTTACATATATTGTATAATGCAATAAATGATAAGTAACAAGCAAAAATATCATTATGCCCGTATATATCATTGTTCGTGAATAAAGTGTTGATTTTACATAGCTCTTAATTTTGTAATTTTCGGGCTTAGAAGCATTATTTAAAAATTTCAATCTAAGAGCTGTAATAACGTGGAGAATAACCGAAGTTAATAATACAATTCTTATAATCCACAACAATTCACCAGTGGATTGAAGAAAATGAGCATAACTGTTGAATACATCACGACCTAAAAAAATCAAAAGATTTCCCATCATATGACCTAACAAGAACAAAACAAGTATTCCGCCTGTAATTGCCATAATCACTTTGTTAAAAATCGTGGAGTTAAACGGGTTGAATTTACTCATAGCACTTTTAGAATTAGTTTATAAACAGTTCACATTAATTACTATATAAGATTTTTCAAAAAAACAAAAATAGGAAAATTTTTGATATATATCAATAGAATTACAATTTTATTTTTAAAATATTTTTAAATAAAATTTTATAAAAAAAGCTAAGTATTTATTTTACTAATACTTAGCTTGGTTATTCTTTGCACGCCCGAGTGGATTCGAACCACTGACCCTCAGCTTAGAAGGCTGATGCTCTATCCAACTGAGCTACGAGCGCATTTGATAGGATTACAAAAGTAATACTTTTTACAATATCATACAAATTATATTTAAAATAAATTTGCTAATTAAAAAAAAATGCTTACTTTTGTAAAATAATTTTGGGGGTTAAGTCCCATACGGCTAAGACAGCCCAACTCCGTCAGGTCCGGAAGGAAGCAGCGGTTAGCATGTTCTTAGGGTGATATGGAATACTTAACCCTCTTTTTTTTTGATATAATGAAATAAATTCTTTTTAAATAACTTGAAAACTATTAAATTGCTTTATTAAATTTGCCATTTTTTAAAAAACTTTTTAAGAGTTAAATTATTAGGGATACATTATGTCAAAATCTAATATTAAAGGTACAATTACTGCATTAGTAACTCCTTTCAAAAGTGATTTATCTATTGACTTTGTTGCTTTCGAAAAATTAATTACTTATCAAATTGAATCAAATGTCGAAGGGATTTTAGTTTGTGGATCAACTGGTGAATCCGCTACTTTAAGCCCAAAAGAAAAATTATCTCTAATAATAAAAGCAGTTGAGATTTCTGCTGGAAGAGTGCCTATTATCGCAGGTACAGGTACAAATAGTACAAGTGATAGTATTGATATGACTTTACTTGCTAAAGAGCATGGCGCAAACGCTGTGCTTCTTGTAGCGCCTTATTATAATAAACCATCACAAGAAGGTTTATATCATCATTATCTTACAATTTCTGAATCAGTTGATATTCCTCAAATTATTTATAATGTTCCGGGAAGGTCGGGTATAAATATAAGTGCTGAAACTCAATTAATGATTGCTGAAAATTGTGAGAATGTTGTTGCTACGAAAGAAGCATCAGGCAATTTAGAACAAATGGCAACAATTATAAAATACGCTCCTAAAGGATTTGAACTTTATTGTGGCGATGATGCTCTGGCAATGCCAGCTATTTCTCTCGGTGCTATTGGTGTTATTTCTGTAATTTCTAATTATGCACCATTCGAATTTTCTGAAAGTATTCGTAAAGCCTTAAATGGTGATTTTGATAACGCACGACAAATTTATTATAAACTACTCGATTTGATGAAATTAAATTTTATAGAATCAAATCCCGTACCTGCAAAAGCCGCTTTATCACTAATGAATATGTTAGAGAACTATGTTCGATTGCCTTTAACACCAATTACTGATATTAATAATGCAAAAATTAAAGAAGCCTTATTAAATGCTGGATTGATTAAATAACCCTAATTTTGGATTCTAAATGTTCGGACTTGATACTCTTTCTCAAAGAGAAACATATAAAATAGTAGAAAGAATTACTTCTGGCTCGTATGAAAGTGAGCTTGATTTTCTTTTAAATTTAGTAAAAGAAGTTGTTGATTATGAAGATTTTAAGATAACTGGCGGTAGAGTGTGGGAATTAAGCCCAGACGATGCCTCTTATATCATACGTTTTCAATACGGAAATGTTAATGAAATTCCCGAAAATTATAAGCTTTTTATAGCCGACCAACCAATTTTAAAAACATTACATGAAAAAAGAACATCGCTAAATCACGAAAATGATCCACTCTTAAAATCAAAAGGAATTTTTGTTTATTCAGTTACTGGCGCTGGCGAAATTGTAAAAATTCCCGATGGTAAATTTTATAAATACGTGATGGGCTTTAATGCAAACGAAATTTTGCAATCTTTTTATGAAACACTTAATATTATTAGTAGTGTAGCCTCGATTACATTAAGAAGTTTTAGTTCAGAAGAACAAAAAAAGATGCAAAAAGATTTAATAAAAGCCTCTGAAATTCAACGAAATTTATTGCCAGACCATTATACTGAATTTTATGATTATAAAATTTATGGAGTGTGTATCCCTGATAGTGCCGTGGGTGGTGATTATTTTGATTATTTTATAAATAATGATGATGAAGATGAAAGAGTTGGAATTGTTGTCTGCGATGCCGCAAGCAAGGGTTTGCCAGCGGCAATCCAAGCCCTTTTTGTTTCTGGCGCAATGAGAATGGCACAAGCATTTAGCCCAAAGATTACTACACTTTTTTCAAGATTAAATACGCTTATATTTGATACTTTTCCTTATGAAAGATTTGTAACTTTGTTTTATTGCGAGTTATTACCCACGACTAATCATTTAGTTTTATACGCAAATGCGGGGCATACCTCTCCGATTTATTATAGGGTTGCAAAAGATGAAGCATTCGCATTAAATCCAACTGGTGGGCTTTTAGGATTAGTGCAACATCAGAAATTTAAAGTTGAAAATATTGTTATGCGTGAGGGTGATATACTTGCAATATTTACCGATGGAATAAGCGAAGCACAAGATAGAGACGGCAATCCTTACACAGAGAAAAGAGTAATTGAATTATTAAAAAAACATAAAAATTTATCTGCAAAAGATATTGTTCTGCATATTATCGAAGATGTACAAAAATTTGCAGCACATGGTAATTATAATGATGACCGCACTCTGGTTGTTATTAAAAGAGACCCTAAAAATTAATATTTTGAAATTGGAGTAATAAAAAATGAGTTTTAAAAAAAGAACTGTTAATTGTGGCGAATTAAATGAAAAAAATGTTGGAAATTTTGTTGTTTTGAATGGTTGGGCAGCGACAGTTCGTAATCTTGGTGGTTTGATATTTATTGATGTTCGCGATAGATTTGGCATTACACAAGTAGTTTTTGAACCAGAAAATAATCCCGAACTTGCAGAACGTGCAAAAGAAATTAAATCAGAATATGTTGTATGGATATCTGGTAAAGTAAGGCTTAGATCAAATCCAAATAAGAACATTCCTACTGGATTAATTGAAATTTTAGCAGAAGATTTTGCTATTATTAATAAATCTGAATTACCACCATTTCCAATTGAAGATGGTATCGAAACAAATGAAGAAACAAAATTAAAATATCGTTATCTTGATTTAAGACGCCCCGAATTACAAAAAAAATTAATTGTAAGAAATTCACTATATCAAATAATTCATAAATATTATAAAAATAATAACTTTATAGAAATAGAAACGCCTGTTTTAATGAAATCAACACCTGAAGGAGCGAGAGATTTTCTTGTACCGAGTAGGATAAATAAAGGGAAATTCTATGCTTTGCCACAATCACCGCAGATTTTTAAACAAATTTTGATGATTTCTGGTTTCGACCGGTATATGCAAATCGTTAAATGCTTTAGAGACGAGGATTTACGTTCTGACCGTCAGCCCGAATTTACTCAAGTTGATGTGGAAATGTCGTTTATCGAGCGTGATGATATATTAGAAATTACAGAAGGATTATTCGCCACAATTTGGGATGAGCTTCTTGGTATAAAAATTCCATTACCAATAAAACGAATGACTTATTCAGATGCTATGAATAAATATGGCTCTGATAAGCCTGATTTAAGATTTGATATGCAAATTAATCATCTTAATCAAGTAGTGAAAAATTCAGAATTTAAAGTTTTTCAAGATGTGATTTCTAATGATGGATTAATAGGCTCAATTAATGTTAAAGGTGGAGCTTCACTTTCACGAAAAATTATTGATGAACTAACTGAATTTGCAAAAAAATATGGTGCAAAAGGCTTAGCTTGGTTAAAATTTGTTGATGGTGAATGTAATTCACCAATTGCAAAGTTTTTAACTAATGATGAAATTCAATTTATTAAAGAAACTAATAATGCAAGTGATGGTGATTTAATATTAATCTCATCTGATAATAAAATGCGTGCTTTAACTATTCTTGGTGCTTTAAGGCTCGAAATTGCAAAAAGGATGGGCATTTTAGAACAAGTAAAAAATAAATTTGAGTTCCTATGGGTTGTTGATTTTCCATTATTTGAATATGATGAAGAACTCGGTAGATATTTTGCTATGCATCATCCGTTTACATCGCCACACGAAGAAGATTTAAAATATTTAGATAGCCAACCAAGTAAAGTTAGAGCTAAAGCTTATGATATAGTATGTAATGGAGCTGAAATTGGTGGCGGAAGTATAAGAATTTATGATAATGAAATCCAACAAAAAATGTTCGACAAACTCGGTTTGACAGAGCAAGAAATTGAAGAAAAATTTGGATTTTTGATAAAAGCACTTAAATTTGGAGCGCCTCCTCACGGTGGGATAGCCTTAGGGCTTGATAGAATTGCAATGATAATTACGGGAACAGATAATATTCGTGATGTAATTGCTTTTCCAAAAACTACAAGCGGACTTTCTCTAATGGACGGTTCGCCATCTGAAGTAGAATTGTCGCAACTTTATGAATTAGGAATTGATTTATATAAAAAACAATAATTGTTTTAAAAATAAGTATTTAATATAAAAAATTTAGGGAGTTCTTATGAATGAGCAATTAGTAGTACACAAAACTGACCACGGTTATACTAAATTAGAATTAATTGGTAGATTAGTACCGGGCAACGAACCCGAAATTGCTGAATTAGTTAAATCAACAGTTACAGAATTATGTAAAGAAGGCAATATTAAAATACTAATAGACCTTAGAAATGTTGATTATATGGCTTCTAATGCAATTGGCGCACTGATGAGCATTTATAATACTGTAATGAATGCAAATGGTAAAATTGTGCTTTGGAGACCAAAGACATATTTATATGATAGCTTAAAATTAGTAAGAGTTGATAAACTATTGACTATTACAAATAGTTTCGAAGAAGCAATGACTATTTTTGGTATTGATCCAGAAACATTGCAATAATTTTTATAATATTTTTTAAAATTTAAAATAATTTTAATGCACAAAAGCATAAAAACAACTTTTTCGTGGCTAATTACACTTTTATTTGTAATTATATCATTTTATTTTGCTCTTAAAAATATTGACCTAAATAAATTATGGCATTCAATAAAATCTGCAAATTATATTTGGGCAATAATGTCTATGCCAATAATTATATTATCTCATTATGTCCGTGCATTGCGTTGGAGAACGATATTAAAACCAATAAGTCCAGCTAAATCAACGACAAATTTATTTTCTGCAGTAATGGTAGGCTACTTTTTTAATGCACTTTATCCAAGACTTGGTGAAATAATTCGCCCAGTAGTTTATGCTAAACGTGAGAAATTATCACGTTCAAGCGTATTTGCTACTATTATAGTAGAACGTGTTATAGACGTTTTTACACTTGGTTTTTTATTTGCAATCGCATTTTTTATAGCAAGAAATAAAATTGCTAATATGTTGCCGGGCGTTGACGCCGAAAAAATTGTCGTTTTTTCAGCACTTGTTTTAGCTATATTATTTTTTAGCTTTTATCCACCTATCACTCAAAAATTATTAACTTACTTAATAAAACCTTTTTCCACAAAAATTTATGAAAAAGCTTCTGATATTTTTGAAAAATTTAGAATAGGTTTTTCTGTAATTAAACAAAAAAGATCATATTTAAGATTGATTTTTGAATCTTTTTTAATATGGTTTTGTTATGCTTTGCCTATGTATTTAACATTTTATTGCTTTCCATTTAGTCAAACAATGCATGTTTCATTAGGCGATGCATTATTTTTGGTTATTGTAAGTGGGATAGGGGTAACTATTGCTCCAACCCCAAGTGGTCTCGGAGTAATGCACTCTTTAATTATGTATGCAATGATTGGATTATATGGTATTTCTGAAGAAATGGCACTTGCCTATGCAACAATTAATCATGCAATATCATTTTTTATACAATTATCTGTCGGTGGAATTTATTTATTTAGAGAAAGAATTACTAAATTTCCAACTGATTTATCTATTGAATCGTCTTAAACAGCGATATTTCAGCATAAAGAAAATATTTTGGTTAGTATTATGAAAAAAATTATAATAATAGTTATTTGTTTATTTCAATTCACTACTTTATTTGCTCAAAAAGAAGAAGTGAAAAAATATCTTCGATTAGTTGCTTATGGAAAAATTGATGAAGTAAAATCTATTATCCCTGATTTACTTGCAAAATATCCAAATGACCCAGGTGTAAAACTTTTACACGGCACAATATTAGATGATGCTTTTCTTGCATTAGATGTGTATCAATCTATTTTAAAAAATTATCCCGAAAGCGAATGGGCAGACCATGCTTATTGGAGAATAATACAATTTTATGCTATTTTAGGCGATACTGCCAAAGCTCAAACCGAACTTAATAATTTTATAAGTCGCTATCCAACCTCACCATTTATATCACAATCTGCTGATATAGTTAGGTCTTCAATAGCATTAGCAAGAAAAAATTTGAAAAATGTTGTTTCTTTGCCTACAACACAAAATACTGTTGATAATAGTTCAATATTAGTAAATAAAGATAATTCAAAAAATCAAACGAATAATCAAGCAACTAAATTGAAAGAAATTACGATTGATCCCGATAGAAATGCACAAACTACTGATTTATCACAAATTAAGCCGCAAATTATTCCACCTAAACAAAATACTGAAAAAGCTTTGACCGAAAAAACTACAAGTGAGAAAACAGATTCTAAGCTCGTTAATAAAGATGAAAATGTAAAAAAACTGAGTAACGAACCGACTTTTTGGGGATTACAAGTTGGTATATATAGAGATATAAATGCGGCAGAATCCGAAAAAAATAAATTTCTTGTTAAAAGATTGCGAACTAGTGTAGTCGAAAAACAAGTTAATGGAGCAACAATGTATGCCGTAGTAATAGGGCATTACTCATCAATCGAATCTGCTGAAGAGGGGAAAAAAATTGTAAGTATTCAATGCGGTTGCGACCCTATTATATATGAAAAATAATCTTTAAATTATTAAATAATGTTTTTTTGTTTTGCTATCTATATTTTTAAAAGAAATTTATGATTGATAAAAAGTTTAATATTCAAAAATCAAGCGGTGATAGCGTAGCTTTTGACAAAAACAAATTAGAAAATTCACTAAAACGCTCAGGTGCCGACGAAGATACTATACAGATTGTTATTAATAAAATATCATCTTATCTTTATGATGGTATTAGCACTGATGAAGTTTATAAAATTGCATTTAAGTTGCTTTTAAAAGAAAGAATTAGTAGCGCAGCAAGATATAGCTTAAAAAAAGCAATTATTGATTTAGGTCCATCTGGCTTTCCTTTCGAAAAATTTATTGGTGAACTATTAAAACAACAAGATTATCAAACAAAAGTAGGGCAGATTGTTGATGGGTACTGTATTCAGCACGAAGTTGATGTAATAGCAACAAAAAAAAATATACAATACTTAATTGAATGTAAATTTCACAATGATAATTCTAAACAAGTGAATGTTCAGGTGCCGCTTTATATTCATTCACGTGTTAATGATATTATTCGTAAACGTAGTGCAATGAAAGAATACGAAGGATATGATTTTCGTGCTTGTATTGTTACCAATACAAGATTTACTTTAGATGCTATAAATTACGGAGTTTGCTCGGATTTGTTATTATTAAGTTGGAATTATCCAAATGGAAATAGCCTTCGTGAGCTAATTGAAAAATATAAATTCTATCCAATTACTATGCTTGCATCAATAAATAAAACACAAAAATCTATATTAATTCAGAATAATGTTTTATTGTGTAAACAACTTTATGATGATAAAAATTTGATTGATATACTAAATTTAAAAGGTCATAAATTATTAAATATTAAAAATGAAATCAATGATTTATTTGCAAAATAATTTTTTATTATTTAATAATATTTATTGGTAAGGTCTTAGTAAAAGGACCAGAAATCATCTTAACATAATAAACGCCCGAGCTAATTAGTCTTGTATCGAAATTATAAAAATACTCACCTTCTCTAATTTGCTCGCTAACGATAGACGCTATTTTTTCTCCAAAACTGTTATAAATTTCGATATTTGTAAAAACTTCATAAGGCACTCTATATGATAAAATCGTATTTGATTCATAATTTGGATTTGCACTAATGCTACTTAAATTGAAAGAATTTTGCGATATTACTATATTTCTAATCTGCTCTCCACAATATGATAAATGAATTTGCCCATCATTTTTTTGAATATTTACACAATTATCGTAATTAGTAAAAGATATGGAATGTAAATTAATATTTATGACGCTTGAATCATTTAATAAAAGTACGAACACGGGCTTAATTAGCGTGCCAATTTTTCCATCAAGAAATTCAGTGCCACTTGCTTTAATTTGTAAAATTGAATATTTATTATCTAAATTATATACATAAGAACTTATATTATCCCAATTTTTTAAAAGCTCACCCTTATTTATATTATTTAGATACATAAGCTCTTTTTTATTAAATTTGATTTCTAAAATAAATGAATTTAGCCCAATATTTTTCACTTTTGAAAAATCTGCCTCAATATTAAAATCCGGTCCATAATATTTTGGTGGAGCATACTGCAAAATTATACCAGGCGAAATTGAACGTAAAATTGGCAAACTAATACTTGTGTTATATCTTTTTGTCGTTGCTTTAATCGTACCAATACTTGTATCAACATCACTAAAAACTTTAAATGCTAAATCAAAATTATTTTGTAAAAAACTTGTTGCATTAAAAGTTACGTCAATATAAAGACTATCATTAGGCGGGATAATCACAAAATTATTATCAATAGTATCGGTATTTATTTTGAAAGCATTTGTATCACCATAAATTTTGATAATATCAAAAATATATGCTTCCTTTTCATATGATAAATTTTTTATTTTAATTTTTGTATTATGTTCGTCGCATTGCGATAAACTATCGAGAGCCATAGCCTCGACAAATAACACTTTATTATAGCCAATACCTTTTAGATAAACAATAGTTGTATCCCAAGTTGAGCCTTCTACTGCACGATAAGCATCACTAATAATTTCTACTTTCGCAATTCTCTCTCCTGCTTCGCGTGGAATAAAAATGAAAGGTATTTTTAAAGGCTCGGTATTAGTTTGAATAATTGTATCATTAGCTAATTTAGATTTTAAGATAAAGTCAATATTTGTTGTTGGGTGTATTGGCATAATTTTTATTGATTTTAAATATAAATTAGCAGAATTAGATATAGAGCTTATTGAAATATATCCCGTTTCATTATGCTTATTATTTACTTGCGTTTTTCCTAAAAAAGTGTATCCATTGGCTTTAATTTTTGGTAAAAAACCGTAAGCTCGAGCATAATTGAAAACTGTACCCGTTTTATATTCAGAATTATTATCAAATACTGGCATAACTCGAATTTCTTGATAAAATTCCTTCTTGGGTGAAAATTCAATCACTAAAACAATACTTTGTAAATTTCCAGCAAAATTTTCTTTATCGGGATATAAAACTATTGGATTATGTCTATTAATTGGCGGAATACAGTCATCATAAATAATTTTAAAATCTGAATTATCATTTTCTAAAATAAAATCATTTATCGAAACTGGATACGAGCCACTATTTTTAACTATTATATTTTTTTTAACTGAATTACCAAGCCGAACTCGACCGAAATCTATCATACTTAAATGTGGACCGGGTAAATAAGCAATACCCCTTAAATAAGCAATACTATCTGTACCATCAGCATTACTTTTAAACACCAAAGGCTCAATAAATTCACCTACTTGATTTGGCTTAAAGCAAATTCCTTCTATTAAATTATCACTATTTGGATTAATTATCAAGTTATTAACATCAGGAGTAGTTGGCTTTTTTAAATAAAATGGACTATTTACTGTTAATGGATAATAACCATTAACTAATAAACGCCCCGTACCCGAATTAAAAATTCGTAAACCCTTATAAGACTCTGTTCCCGTGCAGTTAGTAGAATTAATTTCAACTGCACCAAAATCAAAATCTTCAACAATAATTCCCGCTTTAACACCTCGTCCACTAATCGGTATAACATATCTTAAACAATTTGTTTCGATAATTAAACTATCAGAATCAAAAGAGTTATTTGTATATTGGTCTGTTTTTGGAGTATAATTTATAAATATTTTTAAATTCTCATTTGTATCTAAAAATATATTTTGTGGAGTATTTTTTAAAGAGAATACATCGCCATATTTAAGTTTTATAGATTTTATAAAAATTGCAGAATTATTATGAATATTCAAAATATTCGAATTAAGCTCGGAACTCATACCAATATAAGTATTACCAAAAGAAATACTTGAAGGAATAATTTGTAGCTTTTCTGCTTTATAAATCAATGAATCAAATGTTTTATTATTTTTTGTAGCATCGTAAACAACAAAAACAGCTTTTGCATCTTGAAAAGGGTCTAAAACACTCATTCTAAAAGAAAATTCGTAATTTATCTTACCTTGTTTAAAAGTGCTTGCATACATTTCTGAAAAATTGTATGACAAAGAAGTGTAAATATTTGGTGGATCAATAATACCAAGGTCAAGCTGAAAAGTATCATTATTAATATCATAACTGCGATTATCACTAACATTAATAGTAAAATCAGCACAATAATTGTTTTTTATAACCAAAGGTCTTATTACATCAACTGTATCTTTTGAATAAATTGAATTTATATTTAAAAAGAAAAATATAGAAAATAAACTCAAATGAAGAATTATTTGAGAAATGCGATTAGATAAAATATGTGTATTAGGAATATTCAATTTTATATCACATATATTTAATATTTTTTATACTAATAACTATTTGAAACATAAAAAATTGTAAAAAATAAGAAATCTCAATTTAATTTATTTTTTCTTTATAAAATTTAATTTTAAATATATCAATAATTATTGATAAAAACAAAAAAGGTGTTATTTTTTAATTAAATAACACCTAAAAATTTAAAAAAAATTTAAAAGAATTATAATTTAGGGCCAGCCGCTACAAGACTTTTACCATGCTCGTTATCAATAAAGTTTTCGAAATTCTTAATGAATTTTTCAGCTAGTTTTCTTGCTTGCGCGTCCCAATCGCTTGGATTTTCCCATAAATTACGAGGATTGAGTAATTTAGTATTAACTTTTGGCAAAGATTTAGGAATAAATAAACCAAAAATTGGAAGCTCTTCGAATTCCATTTCATCAATCGAGCCATCTAAAATAGCGTCAATAATAGCTCTTGTTGATGGAATATCAATTCTTTTGCCTACACCAGCCGCTCCACCGATCCAGCCCGTATTTACTAAATAAGCAGATGAATTATGTTGTTCCATTTTTTTAGTTAATTCATAAGCATATTGAGTTGGATGTAATGTTAAAAAAGCATTACCAAAACAAGATGAAAACGATGGCTGTGGCTCTGTTACTCCGCGTTCAGTACCTGCTAATTTTGCAGTATAACCGCTTAAAAAATGATATTCGGTCTGCTGTTTTGTCAATTTTGATACTGGTGGCAATACGCCGAATGCATCAGCAGTTAAGAAAATTACTTTCTTTGGATGACCACCCTTTGATACTGGTTTAACAATATTATGAATATGATACAGTGGATAAGATACTCTTGTATTTTCTGTTTTTGCCGCACTTGAAAAATCTATTTCGCCATTTTCTTTATTAACTACTAAATTTTCTAAAAGTGCATCTCTACGAATAGCGCCATAGATATCAGGTTCTTTTTCGGGGTCGAGATTGATACATTTTGCATAGCAACCGCCTTCAAAATTAAATACTCCGTTATCGTCCCAGCCATGCTCATCATCACCGATTAATTCTCTATCGGGGTCTGTTGATAAAGTAGTCTTACCCGTTCCAGAAAGACCAAAAAATACAGCTGTATCACCATTTTTACCCATATTTGCAGAGCAGTGCATCGAGGCAATACCTTGAAGCGGAAGGTAATAATTCATTATTGAGAAAATACCTTTTTTCATTTCGCCGCCATACCATGTGCCACCAATAACTGCCATTCTTTCCGTTAAATTAAAAGCAACAAATACTTCACTATTAAGACCATCTTCTTTCCAATCTGGATTAATGGCTTTCGAGGCGTTCAAAACAATAAAATCTGGTTTGAAGTTTTTTAATTTCTCTTCTGTTGGGCGGATAAACATATTTTTTACGAAATGAGCTTGCCAAGCTACTTCCATAACAAATCTAACATTTAATCTCGTTTCTGGATTAGCACCCGCATATCCATCAACAACATAAAGTTTTTTACCCGTTAACTGTTTCGATGCTAAATTTTTAAGTTTATTCCAAATTTCTGTATTAATTGGTTTATTGTCTGAACTTTTTTTACCATGCACTCCATTTGCCCACCATACAGTATTTTCTGTTGTACTATCGCGAACAATATATTTATCTTTTGGCGAGCGTCCTGTAAATATACCAGTATCAACAGAAACAGCGCCCAAATTAGTAACAATTCCGCGTTCATAACCATTTAAATTAGGATTTGTTTCATGTTCGTAAAGTTCATCATAAGATGAGTTGTAAAAAATTTCATCAACATTAGTAATACCATAAATGCCGAGATCCAATTGTTCAATCAAAGAACTATTCATAATTTGAAATTCCTTAAATATTAAAAATTAATATATTGAATTATTTGATAATTAATGCTTTACGACGTAAAAAAAATAATTATATTAAATAAAAAATTATTTATTTTTGAATTAATATAAAATATAAATATATGTATATATGATTATATTAATCTTTTATTTAATGATTGAATAAGTTGTAAAAGCATATCAGTATAATCATTTTTCTTTAAAAACTCCAAGTTGATTAATGCTTTTTCGAAATATAAATCAATTTCTTTTTGTGCATCGAGATAAATATTATTTCTTTTAAATAATTCATCAATTATTGGAACTTCATCTTTACTTAGACCATTTTGATTTATGAATTTTTCGATTAATAATTTATCGTTTTTATCATCAACTTTCTTTTGAGCATTTATTACAAGAAATGTTTTTTTTCCTTCGATAATGTCGTTTCCGATTGGCTTTCCAAAATTACTTTCCGTAGAAGTCATATCGAGTAAGTCGTCTTGAATCTGAAAAGCAAGCCCAATATTTCTTGAAATATTGCGAATTGCTTCGATTTCTTCGCTACTTGCCTCGCCAATATGAGCCCCAATAATAGCAGATGTTTCAATTAATCTTGCTGTTTTTTTATCAATCATTTCAATATAATCATCTATCGTAACATTTTTTCTCTCGTTAAATGTCATATCGAGAACTTGACCTTCGCATACTTCGATTAATTCTTTTGTGAAAATTTTTAATATTTCATCAGAACGACTACTTTGTTTAGAATTTGGTAATAAATTATAAGCATAGCCAATCATAACGTCGCCTGTTAATATAGCAGTAGCCGAATCCCATTTTTCGTGAATTGTTGCTCGACCTCGACGCATAGATGAATTATCCATAATATCATCGTGAACTAATGTGAAATTATGTAAAATTTCTAATGCAACTGCACTATCTAATGCAAGTATTGGATCTTGACCAACTGCACCCGTACAAATCATTGCTAAAACAGGACGAAGTCTTTTGCCACCCTCTTTCATTATATATCTAAATGGCTCATATAATTCGAAGGGTTTAATATTAGGTATTACTTCGATAATTCTATTTTCTACAATCCTAACTAATTCTGAATATTTGTCTTTATAATTCATACTGCTTATTTTCTAAAAAAGTAATTTATGGAAATTCAATAATTAACATTTAACGTAATACTTGCCAGGAAGTTGTTTGATAATACCGCGAAACTCAAGTTCGAGTAATCTTACTAAACCATCAGACACTTCAATTCCAGATTCTTCTATGATTTTATCTATATGAATAGGCTCAAAACTTAAATTTTTATAAATAAGCTCTTCATTAGGATGAGAAAAAGAAATATCTCTTTGGAAGGAACTCTTTTTCATAATATCAAGAGAGGACAAACCCAAATCTTCGAGGACTTGGGCGGGAGATGTAACTAAACTTGCCGCATTTGTTCTAATTAGCATATTTGTTCCATCACTTTTTTCTGAATTAATATTACCCGGAATAGCAAAAACCTCACGCGATTCATTTGCTGCTAACCTTGCAGTAATTAAAGAACCACCTTTTGAACCACTTTCAACTACAACAACAGCACGCGAAATACCAGCTATAATTCTATTTCTTTGTGGAAACGAGCCCAAATTTGCTACATATCCGCATTTATATTCACTAATAATACAGCCACCAGAATCCACGATTCTTTCAGCATTTTTCTTAGATATGCTTGGACTTATTTGGTTTATACCCGAAGCTACTACTGCATAAGTAATACCTTGTGATCTTACTGTTGCATTGTGAGCATAAGTGTCAATACCATGAGCAAGCCCACTTACAACAACGATTTCATTAGCCGCAAAGTATTCAGCAAATCTTTCAGCAATTAATTTTCCATATACCGTAGAATTTCTTGTTCCTACAAGAGCAATACATATCGCATCTGGCGGTTGAACTGTGCCTTTTACATATAATAAAAGAGGAGGATAACTGATGTTTTTTAATAACGAAGGATAATCGTTATCCCAAATTGATATAATTCTAATTTTATTTTTTGAACATTCTTCTAAACATTCTTCAGCTTCAAATTGATATTTATCAAAAATATTAAAAAAATCTTCTTGTAATTTTGGATATTTGCGAATTTCAGAAGATTCAAGAAACCTTTCAAGCGAATTAAATTTTTCGACAATACCTCGAATACTATTCGATGTAATACCTTTTATCATCGTTAGTGTTAGTATATCGTTGATATTCCAATTTTTAGGTAAATTATTCATTTAGTTTAAAAAAAATGTAAAATAAAATAAACTTAAAAATATAAATTTTATTTCTTATATTCAAATAAAAATTCTTGATAAGAAAATTGCTGAACTCGAAGCTACATTCAAAGATTCGATTTTTTCGTTAATTGGTATATAAATTATATCATCACTCATATCTAATATTTCTTTATTTATACCATTAGCTTCGCTACCAAAAATAATAATTTTTTTTGAATGAAAATGATAATTATAAATTGATTTTGCATTTGGAGTTATTTCTGCACAAATAATTTTATAATTATTTCTTTTTAAAAAATTCAAATCATTTATTAATGAAAAAGATTGATAAATTTTCATTGTAAAAATTGTTCCTAATGATACTCTTACAGCTCGACGCATATATGGTGAACTTGTTGTTTTATCATAAATTAATGAATCAACTCCAAAAGCTACACAATTTCTAACAATAGAGCCAATATTTTCTGAATCAACAATTCCATTTAAGCATACAATTGTATCTGATAATTGATTAATATCGCTCATTTCTGGCTTATGAGCAATTGCCATAACGCCAGTATGCATCTTAAAACCAATTATATTTTTTAATAATTCATCATTTGCTGTAAATAGATTAGTGGAGTGAAAATTTTCAAAACAATTAAAATGTTCTGAGTAAAAACTTCTTTTTGCAAAAACTGATACTATTTTTAAATTATATTTTAATAATTTTAATACAACTTTTTCACCTTCTGCAACAAATATTGAATTTCCTAACGAATCAATTAAATTATCTTTCATTGATTTATAATCAATTATTCTTTCGTCATTTGGGCTTGTGATTTCAATAATTTTCATTAAATATTATCGAGTTATAGTAAGTTTGCGTAATAATTGTTGCGAAGGCGATATTAATCTATAAATATAATTTCCAATTGGTAAATGACTTGTATTTATAGAGACTTCGTAATCGCCTGCACTAATATTTCCTTCAAAAATAATTTGAGTTGTATAGCCAAGTAAATCATATAGTATAATTTGATGTAAACCATTTTCAATTATTGAAAATTTGATTTTTGTAAACTCATCAGCTGGATTTGGAGCGTTTTGATAGAGACGTAATAAACCTGAATTTCCTACCAATTTCAGACCATTTTCTGTGCTAATGCTATCCAGTATTAGTAATCCATCAATTTCAAGAATTCTTATTGTATTGTCAGAAATTGCAAAAGTATTATTAAAATTTAGAATTGTACTATCACTATTTCCTAATGTTATGAGAAAACGAGGGTTCATCACAATGCTATCTAAATATGATTCAGAATTTATTGTGTAATTTATTCTTCGCTCACCTTTATTGACATAACCCTTATTTTCATCAATTGGGACCATAATGGTAGAATTGAAACTAAAATTTGTATTAAAAATATATGATTTAGGGAACTTATTTCCATCTATTGAATAAATTATTATTGGAATTTCGAGGGTATCCCCAGGTTTCCCAATAAATTTACCCGTTTTAATTGCTATTTGCGCATTACCATTTACTATTACTGAAATTGAAATAGAGTCAGAAGAATTACATAAATTATTAAATATCAAATTTTCTGAATAACTTTTATTATAATTACCACCCAAAAATGTAAAATAAACTATTGCTTTTTCTTTTGGTTTTATGCGTTTAGAAGAAATTGAATCAATTTCAAAAAAATTAAATTTGGGAAAATCATTCCAAACTAAATCCATATTTCCTGTATTAATAATTTCAAAATGATTATGAAAAATTTCTTTATCCAAAATATTTTCAAAAGTTAAAAATTTTGGTGAAATCGAAAATTCTGTATTATTCCAAGCGCCGTTTAAAACAATATTTTTTGTGCCATTTTCAACATTATTAGCATTTGAAAAAATTTGAATTGTATCAGTATAAGCGCCTATCATTTCAGGGAAAAAACTAATAATTAACTCATAATTTTCACCTTTCGGTATGCTAATATTCTGAAAATTATTTTCAAAATTATACGGGCTTGATGAATTTTTTATATGAAATTTTGAAATAAAAAGCGGAGTTTCCCCAATATTTTTTATCTTATATTTATATGAAATTTTATTTTTATCACATATAATTTCCGGGAAATCTACTATTGAATCACATTCAATTTGTGCAAGATTCGGACCAATATAAGCACTCATTGTAAATAAAATTTTATTAGAACAGGAATCCTCGAATATATGATATTGCTTATAAAGCCCAAAATCATTTGCACCCTTGAACTCGATTGTAACTAATGATGAATCGCCTATTTGTGTTATTTGCGGAACTATAGATTTAATTTTAAACTTCTCAAAATCAATTTCCGAACTCCATTTAATTGGAATAGAACCCTTGTTATAAATATAAATTGTTTTTTCTTCTTTTGTATTCTTATCATATAAATAAAATGGTAAATATTCACTTGATAAAGTAAAATTAGAAAAATCTTTTTGTGATTGAACTAAAATATAATTTTTTGTTGATTTGTCTGAATTAATATTCGTTTCGATTTCTAAAGTATCAGTAAAAACTCCCGCATATTTGGGGCTAAAAGTAAGAATAAAATTGCTACTATCATTTATATTTAAATCAAATTTTGTATTATTAAAATCAAAATCAAAATTATCGCGATTTTGTGAAATTATTTTTATTGATTTTACTCGCAGAGTATCGTTTCCTTTATTATAAAATCGAATCGTATCGGATAAAGATTTTTCACAAACTAAATGATTAAATTCAATTTTATTTTTTACTAAAATTTGTGGTGCCGCACTCGCACCAATCAAATTTATTATATCATAATCCATCTTTCCATCATAAATTACGTCGAAACAAGCACTTGATACAAATAATTGATTCGGTTTAAAAACAATCGAGAAATCATAATATTCATTTGCGTCAATAAATTTCGCAGTGAAATCTTTAATTTCAAATTGAGAGTTTGAATTATAAACTTCATTAATTTTTTCTATAAAAATTTGCGATTCGCTTAGATTTTTTATTCTAACTTTTAAATCATTAGAAGAGTCGCCAATCCTAACGTTTCCAAAATCAAACTCTTTCGGCTCTATCTCTATCATTGGTTTATCAACAAAACCCATCAAATTAGAGTGATATTCCTTCGAGCCAGTAAAAAATATCAATGTATCAATTTTATTATTTTCTGATTGTGGTGAAAATTTGATTTTTAAATCTAAACCAGAATTTCGCACTAAAATAAATGGAAATTCGGGCAGTTTATTAATAATTTTAAAAGATTTACTCGAATTTTTTAAAAATATTGAATCAAGTACTATATCCACATTAGAATTATTATAAATAACTTGATTTATAATCGTATCGCGATTATGACCAACAATTAAATAAGGAAAAATTATATTTTTTGTCTTAATATTTGGATTTACGATATTCCAATTACTTTCGGAAACGTCCTCTTGTAATAAAATTCGTGAAAAAGGTATATCTTTGACCGACCATATAAGAACCTCGCCTTGAACTGTCGAACTTGCAATTTTCTCACCGTCTTCTCGCCAAATTATTCTATTTACAAAATTATTATGCCCCTTAAAAGTATAAAACTTATTACCATCGGCTGGATTCCACAAAATAACACTTGAATCAATCGAAGCAGACGAAATATATCTTGCCAAAGGGTCCCATGAAACAACATTTACGGGTTTATCATCATTTAAAAAACTTATAACATTTGTATTTGTTGCGATATCCCACACCTTAATTAGTTCGTTCATTGATGATGAAACTAATACTTTTGAAGTCGGATTAAAATCTAAGGAATTGATTTTTTGGTCGTATGCCTTAATTTCCTGCTCCATCGTACCATCGCTTTTCCATATTCTTATAATCCCATTTTCATATCCTACAGCTAATCTTTCACCAGAAAAATCCCATTTAAAAGAGCTTATCGAAATATCATTTTCTAATTTTGTAATAGGAGTTTGATTAGGAAAATTCCAAATATAAATATTTCCATTTTCTGTTGAAGCCGCAAGAAAATTATTTTTTTTATTCCATTCAATATTATTAATTTTCTCATTTGCTAATTCGATAATATATTCCTCAAATTCATTATCTATGCTTTTGATGAAAATCTTATTTTTATTATTTGTTAAATATGCAAAATATTGAAAATTATAATTTATGCTAAAATTATTCAAATTAGAAATTTTATTAGAAATTGTTTTTATTGGCTCGCCCGTTTGAGCATTCCATATTCTAATAAATCCATCAGTACTCGCAGTATATAATTCATTATTAGAATTTTTCCAAAACATATTTACAATATTGCCTTGAAGCCCTTTTAGTGAAATAATATTTTTTTTTGAATCATATTTTGAAAAATGGCTGATTTTGAGCAGACAATTAGAGCTTGCAGTCTGAGGAATATTTTTCCAAAGATATTTAAGACCCGTTGCAGAATTTGTAATATTTTGCCAACTTGAACCATTATTTGTTGAAAAATCAATTTGTACTGTATCGCTTGGTAAAACGCCTCTCCACTCAATAAGATACTGGCTATTAGCCGCTAAAAATTCACCACCATTGGGCTTAATAATTTTTAAATTCTTATCAATAGAGCTTGCTTTATCCGAGCCACCCGAAAGATAAATCTTAGGATTTTCGCAACTATTAGAATTGATTTTAATTTCATTGAAAATGTAATTACTATCAATAGGTTCGTAACGAATTGTAATATCACGACTTTGACCATTTAGTAATGTAAAAGATTTTGGCTCGCTAATTACTTTAAAACGCTGAGTATTCTCAAATCCACTAATGTTTATATTTCCATTTTTTGCAGTAATTTTAAAAGTATGATTTTCACCCGCTTGCGATACAATTCCATAATCATAATAGGGAGGCTCGATTAGTAAAAAAGGCAATTTAGATTTTTTCAACTCATAATTAAGAATATAATTATAATTAAAATCTGAAAATTCAATATTAATATTATTATTTAAAGAGCAAGTAAAAGAATTATATTCAACTTTTAAATTATTATTGAATTTTTCAAAATAAGCAAGTCCAAAAAGTGAATTTTTAAAACTTTCAAGATTGTTTGCATATTTACTAAAACCCATTGTTGCAGAGCATATCTTATCAATAAAAACACTTGGTAAAAAATCGAGTGTTATAGAGTGAAATCTTAAATTATATTTATTAAGTTCAGAAATAATTAAATTTTCATTTCCTAATTCTGAACCAGATGAAATAAGAATTATAGATAATCTATTCCTTGAAGAATTAATGATATTAGTTAAATTAAAATTTTTATTAAAAAATAAATTTTCAAAATCATTTGAGCCAAAAAATTCAGTATTATCAAGCGATTGAATTAAATTTTGAGCATTATTAGTAAAATCTTGTAATAAAAATAAATTATTATTAAAACCAACAACAGCAAATTCACTTTTATCAAAATCAAATTTTTTGAAAAAATCACTTAATGTCGGCTTAATAATATTATTAAATTTATTATAATTAGAATTTGACAAATCTATCAGAAAAAGAACATCATTTTTCTGAAAATTATCTTGATTATTTGTATTTGTTATAATTAAATTTTCAACCTGTCCATTATTTTCTGTAATCTTAATATTTGAATTTTTAATAAGTTGATTATTATTATCAAGGAAAATACCTTCAAATTCAATTTTAGGATAATTATTAGTATTGATTTTCAAAGGATAAAATTGATTTGAAAAACAAAAATTGTAACTGATAACATTTATCAATATAAATATTATAATTTTCAAATAAGTATTATTAGTTATGTTCATTTTAAAAAATCAATTAAAAAAATCAAAACACCATTTAAACGAAGGATAAAATAATTATTAATTGTAAAATTAACGTATTAAGAAAAAGCAAATATAATTCAAAAATTAAATATACGTATAAAAAAAAGCGAATGTATTCTTAAAAATCAAAATATACACTCGCTTCAAAATTTTGAAATACTCAATTATTTTTCTATTGCAATCCTTACATCAACAGCAACTACCGAATCTTCTTTTCCTAAAAGAGGATTTAAATCAAGCTCTGTAATCTCTGGTGCGGCATTTACCAATGCAGATAAACTAACAATAATATTTGCAAATTTCTCTTTATCAATTCCAGATTGCTTACGCACACCGTCAAGCAATTTATGAGACCTTAATTCAGACATCATCGTATAAGATTCAGCTTTACTTACTGGTGCCATCGCATAAGAAACATCTTTTAAAATCTCAATAAAAATACCTCCAAGCCCAAGTAAAATTATATGACCTAAATTATCTTCTTTCTTAACTCCAGCAAATAGTTCAGTCCCGCTAAGCATTTGTTGTAATAAAACTCCAGTTGCATCTGGGATTTTCATCATTCTATCATATTCTTGCGAAACTATTTCAATTTGTTTGATATTTAAAGCGACACCACCGACATCTGTCTTATGTAGTGGACCCACAACTTTCATTACAAGTGGGAAACCAAGTGTTTCTGCAAATTTTATCGCATCTTCTTTAGTTTCTGCAATTAATTCTTGAACACGAGGGATTCCAACTGCATCGAGTAAAATTTGAATTTTATCTGGAGGTAAATATCCTGAAAGAGAATTATCTATTACATTTCTAATTGCTTTTATATCAACTTTAGGCAATTCAAATTCTTCTGCGGGCGAAGGAGTATTATAAACTTTTGCAATAGCCGAACCCATTGCTACCTCGTCAGTAAAACCAATTCGTCCAAGAAAGTGGAAATGTTTTACAGCATTTTCTGCTTGAATAGGAGAGGGGAGACAGGGATAAATTGGCTTTTTACAAGTATTCATTTTTTCGTGTAAAACTTCGTAAACGTCTGTAACATCAAACATACCCGTAGTACCAAAAATCACAGCCGACGCGTCAATATTATCAAATTTATTGTCCACATAATCAAGTATTATACCTAATTGTTTGCTATTTCCCGTAGCAAGAAAATCAATAGGATTAGATACTGACGAGCCGTAATGTAATTGAGATAATAATTCATCTGCGGCATCGCCCTCGATTTTTGGAACATTTAATCCACCTTTCGCTAAAGTATCCGTAAGCATAACGCCCGAGCCACCCGCATGAGTAATTACAGCTATATTTTTACCTGTTAACTCTTTATGTTGAAGAATACCTGCTACATAAACAAGTTCTTGACGCGAATAACAACGAATAATACCCGCTTTTTTGAAAAGAGCATCAACGGCGGTATCAGAACCAGCAATAGCACCAGTATGAGAACTCACTGCTCTTGAGCCAGCTTCTGTTGTTCCAGCTTTAATTGCGGCTATTTTACAACCTTTTTTAATTAAAGAGCGGCAATGTTTGAGCAATTTCTCGGGATTATCAATTTGTTCGATATAAAATAGTTTTACCAGTGAAGATGTTTCGTAATTAAATGTAGTATCCCAATATTCGAGAACCTCTTCGACACCAATTTGAGCGCTATTTCCGACAGAAAAAACGTTATTGAAAGCTAATCCACGCGGTATAGCCATTTCGAGAATAAAGCAAATCGTAGCACCCGAGCCAGAAACTAAATCACATCCTTTACTTGTTAATTGAGGTACTAATCCCGCAAATACACCCTTATAACTTTGTGTAAGAACACCAATACAATTAGGACCAATTAAACTTCCACCAACACTATTAATTACTTCTACAATTTTTCTTTCGAGAATTTTACCCGCATCATCAAATTCACTAAAACCCGCAGATAGAATAATAAATGCTTTAGTACCTTTTTCATAAGCAAGGATTTCTACAGTTTCGAGTGCAAACTTTGCAGAAATTGCAATAATTGCCAATTCAGTTTGAGGAATATCTTTGACGGAATTATAGCATTTTATGCCTTGTACCAATGATTCCTTAGGATTTACAACTGATAAATTACCGCTGTAAACACCATCAATAATATTTTTTAATATTTTTCCACCCGGCTTTTCTATATCATTAGATCCACCAACAACAACAATACTTTTGGGGTTGATTAATTCGTTTACAATCATTTTATACAACCTTTATTTACTTTGTTAAGAAACATCAATTTCGACTAAAAGATGATTTTTAGGTACTAAATCACCCGTCTTTACATATATATTTTTGACGATACCATCAATCGTGCTAATAACATTATTTTTCATTTTCATAGCTTCGAGCACAAGAAGAGTATCGCCTTTTTTTACATTTTGTCCATTTTTTACATAAATAACCCTAATTGTACCAGGGATAAATGAATGAATTTTTCCTAAATTAAAACCCTCAAATTTTTTGCGATTTGCAAATTTTTTATTTATTTGAGTCGCATACATAGTATCATCAAGAATAAAATCATTTAATTCATTACTCATCAAAATCTTCTCCTTATTCATTAAAATGGTGGAATTCCATGCTTTTTGTTAGGACGATTTTCCGTTTTATTCGAAGATATATGTAGCGAATGTAATAAATGATTACGAACTTCTTCTGCTTCGATTACGGCATCAATATATCCCGCGGCAGCCGCTTTATATGGATTTGCAAATTTTTGAGTATATTCGTCCACTTTTTGTTTTCTCATTTCATCGGGGTCTTCTGCTTCTGTAATTTCTTTTTTGAAAATTATATTAGCCGCACCTTCGGGACCCATAACCGCAATTTCCGCACTCGGTAAAGCAAATACAAAATCAGCTGAAAGGTGCTTAGAACACATCGCAATATAACCACCACCATAAGCTTTTCGCAGTACAACCGTAATTTTGGGAATAGTTGCTTCGCTATAAGCATATAATATTTTAGCTCCGTGCCTAATAACTCCCGAATGCTCTTGATCAATACCCGGTAAGTAACCGGGTAAATCTACTAATGTAATCAATGGAATTTGGAAAGCATCGCAGAATCTAATAAAACGCGCCGCTTTATCAGATGAATCTACATCGAGAACACCAGCAAGTACCATTGGTTGATTTCCAACAATACCAACTGTTTCACCATTTAATCTTGCAAAACCAATTACAATATTAGCCGCAAATAACTCTTGAACTTCTAAAAAATCGGAATCATCAGCAATACTTCTTATAATATCTCTAATATCATAAGGCATTGTTGATTCTTTAGGAATAATTTTCGATATTTGATATTCTGGTTTCGGTGGTTTAGCTGGGAATTTTTCAGCTTTTTTACTATTATTCCAAGGTATGTAGGAAACAAGTTTTGTAATTTGTTCAAAACATTCCTCCTCACTTTCAGCAAAGAAATGAGCATTACCCGAAATTTCGGAATGAACTCTTGCACCACCAAGATCTTCCATACTAATTTCCTCGCCTAAAACGGTTTTTATTACTTCGGGGCCAGTAATAAACATTTTAGAAATCTTATCTACTACAAAAACAAAATCCGTTAAAGCAGGCGAATAAACCGCTCCACCTGCACAAGGACCAAGAATAACAGAAATTTGAGGAACAACACCCGACGCAATAGTATTACGATAAAAAATTTCACCATAACCAGCTAAGGAATTGACGCCTTCTTGAATTCTTGCACCACCCGAATCGTTAATACCAATTATTGGAATGCCCAATTTAATAGCATGGTCCATAATTTTGGTGATTTTTCGAGCATGAGCAAGCCCTAAAGAACCGCCAGCAACTGTAAAATCTTGTGCATAAATACAAACGGGATGACCAATAATATCGCCTGTACCTATTATTACTCCATCACGAGGAAGAAGTTTTTTATCCATACCGAAATCTTCGGCTTTGTGTTCGACAAATAAATCGTATTCATAGAAAGTATTTGGGTCGAGTATAGCTTCGATTCTTTCACGTGCTGTCTTTTTGCCAAGTTTTTGCTGTTTGGCTTTCGACATCGTTTCAGTTTCTTCAGTTATACTTTTTTTCTTTCTGAAAATATCAAGTAATTTACTCGTAAAAGACATTTTTATCACCTAAGTAAATGTAAATTAACAAAACTGCCAATTTTTGCAAATACAAATATGCAATGTTTTTAATTAATATAAAATTAAAATTACAAAAAAATAATTATTATAGCTGAAATTTTAAAATTTTAAGACATTATTGTATATAATATTAGCTAAATAATATCAAAAATTATCTTATGAAAATTTTTTAATATGAATGGTATAAGAATATTAAAAAAAAACAAAATGAAGAGCAACGGTGCTTTCCCTTTTTAAATTTGAAAATATTCATAATTTTAATAATAATGAAAAACGTGTTAGGAAAACTGTTAGGGTGCTGTTTTATCTTAAATAAAAAAATCCTGTAAGTATTTTATTTTTATATACTTACAGGATATTTGAAAATTAATATCTGCGGAGAGGGAGGGATTCGAACCCTCGGTAGCGGGTTACCACTACGTCGGTTTAGCAAACCGGTGCATTCAGCCACTCTGCCACCTCTCCAAATAGGAAAGTTTAGAAGTACAAAAGTAATACTTTTTTCTAAATATACAAAAAATTATTTTCTATTTACAACCATTGCATTAGCTTGGTCTGTTGGTGTTACCATAATTTCTTGTATCATAACGTGTTGCGGGCGTGTAGCAGCAAATAATGCAATTTCTGCAATATCATCAGCAATTAATGGAGTAAAATTTTGATAAACTTTCGAAGCTCGCTCTGAATCGCCATGATATCTAACTAATGAAAATTCAGTTTCTACTAATCCGGGATCAATATTACAAATTTTTACACCCGTACCGTTTAGGTCAATCGCCATAGCATCGGAAATTGTCTTAACAGCTGATTTTGTTGCACAATATACATTACCTTTTGGATATGCCGCAATTCCCGCAATAGAAGCAATGTTTATTACCAAACCTTTTTGACGCTCAACCATACCGGGCAGAACTAATCTCGACATATAGAGCAAACCTTTGATATTTGTATCAATCATTTCTTCCCAATCGCTAAGCTCGCCATCTTGAATTGTACTAAATCCACGAGCAAGACCCGCGTTATTAACTAAAATATCAATATTTTTCCATTCGGTAGATAGTGATGCAATAATTTCTTTATTAGAATCATAGTTGCGAACATCATTTTCGAATGTCATAACTCTAATATTATATTTTTGAGTTAATTCTTCGGCAAGTTTATCAATAAGATGTTTTCTACGTGCAGTGAGAATTAAATCTGAACCCGCTTCGGCAAAGATTTTTGCAATTGAATACCCAATACCCGCTGAAGCACCTGTAACTAATGTAATTTTTCCTTTTAATTTCATTTTAAAAAATTTCTTTTGTTCAACAATTTATATTTATTTAAAAAATTAATATCTTTTTATAGTGTAAGTATTTTTATTTGTGATTAAATCAATTATCCCTCTTTTGCCAACGAGATGAGCGGCACCAACGACGACAAAATATGTTTTAAAAGATTTCAAATAATCCTCGATTTTAACCAACATTTTTTCATTTCTTTTATAATTTAATTTCTCCATTACTTGAGCAAATTCTTTTTTATCGCTTCCTTGATTAGTAAATTCCTCGATTTTTTTATCATCACCATTTTTCCAAGCAGTGATTAAATCATTAATTGAATTATTTTGCTGTTCATTTTCTTCGAGCATATATTTTAGATAATCGCCTGTATATTCACCAAGTTCGTCAAGTACTTGCATTTGACTTTGAATTGATTCGATTTCCAAAACTTCTTTATTCAAATTTCTTGCTTTGTGCAGAAAATACATATCAATACCTTCGCTTGCGATCATTCCCATATCTTTAAATTGATCAGATTGTAAATACATTAAAGCAAACCAAGGCTTGAATTTATTATAAACTAATTTTGGAATATTATTTTTTTCAAATTTTTCAGAAATTTTTAAATATAATTCGGGTTCAAGTTCGGATTCCAATGTTTTATCATCTTTATAAGTCAGATAATTCATAACGTCGAAAGGTGAAATTTTATCAATTAAAATTTCAAGAACGAGCGCATCGGACTGCTCGAATGCCTTTTCAATTTTTGGATTAAGCGGATAAATTGTACTATCTGCTAAATGGATAGAACCGAGTAAAAACACTTTTCCACCATTTTGTGAACTTATTTCCCACATTAATGTTTCGGGTTTATCATTATTTTTTGCAAATATTGAATTTGTGATAAAAAGTAACGATAAGAGAAAAATAAATTTGAATTTTATATATTTTAACATAAATATCTTAATTAAAGAATGATTAAAAAAAACTATTTCCAATACTCGCGGTCGAGACTGCGATATTGAATAGCCTCGCTTATGTGAGTAATTTGAATTTTGTCTGATGCTTCTAAATCAGCAATTGTACGCGAAACTTTTAAAATTCTATCATAAGCACGCGCAGATAATCCTAATTTTGTCATTGCCATTTTCATAAGATTTTGTGATTTTTCATCTAATTCACAAAAAGTTTTTATTTCTTGCGAACTCATATCAGCATTTTTAAAAGAATGAGAATTTTCAAATCTTTTTTGTTGAACTTGCCTTGCTTTTACAACCCTTTCACGAATTGTTTTAGAACTTTCTCCAACTCTTTTTGAAGATAATTCTTCATATTTAACAGCGGGAACTTCGACATGAATATCAATTCTATCTAATAATGGGCCAGAAATTTTTCCTAAATAACTCTGAATTTTTGGTGGCGAGCATGAACAATCCTTCGTTGGATCGCCAAAATTACCGCAAGGACAAGGATTCATCGAGCAAATCAACATAAAATTAGCTGGATACTCAATAGTAGATTTTGTCCTTGAAATAATGATTTTTTTATCTTCAAGTGGTTGTCTAAGTACTTCTAAAACATTTCGAGCAAATTCTGGTAATTCATCAAGAAATAATACACCATGATGAGCGAGAGAGATTTCGCCCGGTCTAATTCTATTCATTCCACCACCCACAAGTGCCGCATCAGATATAGTATGATGTGGCGAGCGGAAAGGGCGAGTCTTAATCAATGGTAAATCGCTTTGCATAAATCCCGAAACAGAGTGAATACGCGTAGTTTCGAGCGATTCATCAATAGTCAAAGGTGGTAAAATCGAAGTAATTCTTTTTGCAAGCATTGTTTTTCCTGAGCCGGGCGGACCAATCATTAGCAAATTATGACCTCCCGCCGCAGAAACTTCTAATGCTCGTTTAACGATTTCTTGCCCTTTGACATCTTTCATATCAAAAAAAATTGCAAAATCATCACTTTCGAAATATTTATAAACATCAGTATAAAATGGCTCTATTTGAATTTCATTATTAAGATAATCAATCGCATCGCGTAAACTTTTTAATGGAATAATATCAATACCATTCACCATCGAGGCTTCGGGTGCGTTTTCTTCGGGTAATAATAGCCTTCGGAAACCTTTTTCTTTTGCCTCCATAGCAATAGACAAAGCACCGTGAATTGGTCTTAATAAACCCTCTAATGAAAGCTCACCTAATGCCATCATATCTTGCGACAAAGCATAATCGAAAGTACCAATTGCCGCTAAAATGCCAAGAGCGATAGGTAAATCAAAACCACTACCTTCTTTGCGGACATCAGCGGGCGCCAAGTTTACAGTAATTTTTTTATTTGGAAAAATTAAATCTGAATTTTTTATTGCGGCAGTAACACGCTCACGCGACTCTTTTACAGCAGAATCGGGCAAACCAACAACCGTAAAACTTGGTAGTTGATTATCGAGATGAGTTTCTATTTCAACAGAAAAAGCATTAATACCAACAATCGAAGCCGAATTTATCTTTGAATACATAAATCTCAAAATATTTTTTTAATAGAATACAAAATTGCAAATATTTTTCTTATTTAAAGAAAATATTTATAATATTTTTTTAACGATTAGGAAAAGATGTTTTAGTAGCATTACTACGTATTGAACTAAGAGTAAGATAAAAATACTTTTCATAATCACTATTATAATCATCAAGATTATAATATTCAATAATAGTACTATTATTGAATATTATTGTATTTTTTGTAATAATTTTAACATTTCTTGTTTCCTTATCAAATGTGATATTTATTTCGATAGAAAAATCTTTTCCCTCGAATTTTGACTCTAATTTGCCCGCTTCTACATCAATAGACTCGACACTATAACCATTGCTCTCGAGCAATTGAGGCACCGACATATAAAACAATTCGACATCTTGATTAGATTTGAATTCTGTGCATCTTTTTTCGTTTAAATCAATAGATGAACAAGAAATACTAATAATTGAAATAACAATAATAACTAATAATCTAAAATATTTTTGCATAAATCTTCTTTAAAAAAAATTAATAAATGTAAATTAAAAATAAAATTTAATATCAATATATAACTTAACTAATTTTACTATCAATTAGCTTAATATATTCATCAATTCTAAAAACAAGCCCCTCGTTAATCTTTTTATTTTTTGATTTTTCATCAATTAAATGATTAATTTGATTTTCAAGAAAATCAATTTGCTCATAGCGTGATCTTAATAAATTTTCAAGGTCTTGAATTTTAATATTTGAATTTTTATAATCAAAATCAAGTTTTATATTTTGCTCGGTTAAATCACGAATTTTTTCTTCTAAATCATTGTTATAATCGTTTTTTATTGAAATTTCATTTTTTAGAATATTCTTTTCATAATTTAATTTTTCAACAGTTTCATTACCATAATTCGTACTATTATCTAATTCTAATTTTAAATCAGAAATAATTGTATCTTTTTTAATTGCTTCTTCAGAAATATTTTTAATGATTTGCTTTAATTCATTAATTTTATTGTTGTTGTCGTTAATTAAATTGCTTTTATTCTCGTTTTCATTTCGTAAATTATTAATTTCTAAATTTAACTCCATGATTTCTAAATTTAATTTTTCAGAAGAATTTTTGTATTCGTTTTGAATATTCTGGAGTTTTTCATCATTATTTTCATTACTATTTAATAATTCACTAAATCTAATTTTTAATGAATTATATTCATTTTTTAGATTGTCAAATTCAATTTCTAAATTATTAAATAGTCCTAAGTCTTCTTGTTTATTTTTTGAAATATTTTCAAGTTCTTCCACTTTTGCAATTAATGCTCGTATCTCAATTTCTTTAATTGCAAGTTCATTATTATAATTATCATCTTGAATATTTTTTTTATAATTTTCGAGTTCAAAAATTTTATTATTCTTTTCATCAATGATTTGATTAATTTTCGAAATCTCATTATTCAAATCAATAATTGTATTTTGAAAATCAGCAATTTTTAAATTAATAAGATGCAATTCATCATTTTTAAGATTAATTTTATTGTTAAGCTCATTATTTATATTTTCAAATTCAGCAATTTGCATTTTTAATTCAGTATTGATATTGGCAATATTTGAATATTCAGAATTATGAGTAGTTTTATATTCTTCAAATTCTGAATAAATTGATTGATTTTGCTTAATTTGCTTATCCAATTCGCTTTCTAAATTTTTATATTTATAAACAGAATTATCGAGTTCGGCAATTTGACCTTTTAGCTTTTCAATTTCTACTGCTCTATCGTTTAGAAGTAAATTTTTATGAGATAATTCTTTGCTAACGAGTGTAAGATTTTTTTCGAGTTCTATTTGATTTTTAACTTTCTCAATTAATTTATTTTTTTCATTTGTAATTTCTGTATTTTTTTGTTTTAATAAATCAATTTCTTCATTAAGTAAATTCACGACATTTGCTTTTTCAATAGCAATCAAATATTGATTTTCTAAATTATTATATTTGGATTTTATATCGAGTAATTCATTTTCTGTATTATGTAATTGAGCAATTTTTCCTTCTTTTTCTTTTAGGATATTTTCAATATCAGAATATTTTTTTTCAAAGCTATGAACTTTTAATTCAAGTTCGGATTTTTGATTTACAATATCATAAAAACTGCTATCTTTATCGCCTAAAGATTGTTCGAGTGTAGAATTTCTTCTAACAAGTTCATTATTTTGTTGTTTCATTCTAATATAGGAATCAAGCAAATTATTCACTAATTCAGAATTTTTTTTCAACAAATTTTTGATTTCATCATTAGAAATCAAATTATTATTATTTTCTGACATATCTATATACCATAAATTACATTAATTTTTTCTTAATTGTGCTGAAAATTGAGTTTCGATTTTATTAATGATTTTATTAATTATTAATTCAATTTCAGACTCTTTCAAAGTATGGTCTAAAGCTCTAAAAGTAAGTGCAAAAGCAAGACTTTTCTGATTATTGCCTAATTTATCGCCGTCGTAAACATCAAATAATACAACTTCTTTCAAATACTTATTATCAATTTTTTTAATAGTGTCTAATACATCGCCTGCTTGAATATCCTTCGGTAATAAAAATGCTAAATCACGATTTATAGCAGGGAAAAGCGATATTGCTTGATAAGTTTTATTAGCTAATTTTAATGAATATAATTGGCTTAAATTAATTTCAGCTATATATACTTTTTGCTCTATATCATAATGTTTTAAAATATTTTTTTTAATCTCGCCAATCGTAGCAATTAATTTTTCATTAGAAGATATATTCAAAAAATCACTCGATAAAAGCTCTAAATTATTATCTTTGGAAAATTTAATTTTTTGTAAAGAGAAAAATTCAGCAAAACCCTCGAAAATCCCTTTTATATCATAAAAATCAAATTCGCGTGATTTTATTCCCCATTGATTAGGAGCAAAATTTCCCGTTAGAGCAATAATTAGATTTTCGTTTTCGCTTATTCCAGAAATAAAATTATTATCTGAATTTTCTTTTAAAAAGATTTTTCCAATTTCAAATAATTTAATATCGCTAATACCATTACGAATATTATGACTAATTACTTTAAGGCTTGAATTAATCAAAGAAGTACGCATAAGAGATAATTCTTCTCCAAGAGGATTAGAAATTTTTACAGCATCGAGTTTGCGTAATGAAATACTTTTAGGATCGGTTTGATTTTGAGTTAGAATTTCTGTAAATCCTTGATTAACAAAAAATTGTCTAATATTATTTCTTAAAATTGGTGCAGTAAGATTTTTATCAATTTTTTGAAAACCAAAATCAATATTCGAGCTAAAATCTGAATTTATATTGTTATAATTATACAAACGAGCAATTTCTTCGATTACATCAATTTCGAGCTGTATATCAACGCGATATGATGGAGCAAGCAATGTCAAACTTTCTTCACTTTCGCTAAGAATATCAAAATTAAGCTGTTTAATAATTTTTAACATTGTAGCATTATCAATATCAGCACCAATAATTTTTCTTGCTCTATCGTATCTAAAAACAAGTTCCGCTCTTTTTAATGGATTTGGATAAACATCAATGATGCCTTCGCAAAGCTCGCCACCCGTTAATTCAGCAATTAGATGAGCCGCTCTTTCACATACATTCGGAACATTTTCAAAATCAACACCACGCTCGAACCTATAAGAAGAATCACTTTGTAAAGATAGTTTTTTTGATGTTTTTCTTACTGATGTTGGAAGAAAATATGCTGATTCGATTAAAATATCTTTTGTATCATCGGTTATTTCTGAATTTTGCCCACCCATTACTCCACCAATTGCAATATATTTTTCGGGGTCTGCAATCATCAGCATAGAACTATCGAGTTGCCGCTCTTTATCATCTAAAGTTGTGAATTTATCATTATCTTTTGCACTTTTTACAACTATTGTTCCCGAATTGATTTTGTTAAAATCAAATCCGTGAAGAGGTTGTCCCGTTTCCATAAAAACTAAATTTGTAACATCAACGGCAACATTTATGGGACGCAAACCAATATTTTGCAATCTAATTTTTAACCAATCTGGCGATTCTGTAATTTTACAATTTTTTACTAATTTTGCTGTATATCGAGGGCATTTCTCGCTATCTTCGATGATTACTTTTACAAAGTCATTTACATTTAATTGAGAACTTGTTTGCTCATATTTTGGATAACGTATCGGATTACCCGTTAAAGCAGAAATTTCACGTGATATACCTATATGACTAAGGCAATCAGCGCGGTTAGGAGTTACAGAAATTTCAAAAATTACATCATTTATTTTTAAATATTCAGCAATTGGCATTCCAATTGTAGCACCTTCGGGCAACACCCAAATTCCGCTCGAATCATCGCCCAATTCAAGCTCGCTCTGGCTACAAATCATACCATTAGACTCTATTCCGCGAATTTTCCTTTTTTCAAGTTTAAAACCCGCACTCGGCACCGTTGCACCAGAAACGCCCAATACAACACGTTGCCCCTTTTGAACATTGGGCGCCCCACAAATTACTTGTAAATCGTTAGCCCCCATATTTACTTTACATACAGATAATTTATCTGCATCGGGGTGCTTTTCACATTCTGTTACTTCTGCTACAAAAAAGCCATTTAGTTTTTCTGATAAATTTTCAATACTTTCTACTTCAATTCCAAGCATTGTAAGCGACTCATCAAGCTCTCGTGGAGTCATATCAAAATCAATTAATTCCTTCAGCCAATTTAGAGATATTTTCATATATTTTTTTTAAAAAGATTATTTTTTCAATTAGAACAAATTAACTTGCAATTTAATAAATTTTTACGAATTATATTTTATATTTTTTTATTTTTTGATAAAACTTAATCATTATTGAGAAAATAATTTAAAAAAAATAATTCAAAGATTAACAAATCGTCATAAAAATTTTAAACAAATATATATTAATTATGAAAAATAATCTTAATAAAATACCCGTACCGAAAGATGAAAACTCCCCCATATCACAATTTGAAAATTTTGTCGAAATAGTAAAAATACTAAGAAAAGAATGCCCTTGGGATAGTAAACAAACAAACGAAACGATTGCACCTCTAATGGTTGAAGAAGTTTATGAGGCTATTGATAGTGTTTACGAAAATGATTATCAAGAATTTTCGAAAGAGCTTGGCGACCTTCTGCTTCATATCGTACTTCATTCAATTATTGCAGAAGAAACTTATAAATTTTCCCTAACTGATGTTATAAAAAGAATAAGTGCCAAAATGATTCACCGCCATCCTCACGTTTTTGGCGATACTATTGCAAAAGACGAAAATGATGTTTTGCAAAATTGGGAACAGTTAAAAAAACTCGAAAAAGAAGATAAAGATGAATTAAAATCTACTCTCGAAGGCGTACCCAATAATTTGCCCGCACTATTGCGAGCACAAAGAATGCAGTATAAAGCGGCACGCGTCGGATTTGATTGGGATGATAAAAATGATGTTTGGAATAAAGTGTATGAAGAACTTGCTGAACTACGCAAAGAATTAAGCGATAATAATAAAGAAAAAGCAAGGCAAGAACTTGGAGATTTTCTATTTGCTATTGTCAATGCCGCTCGGCACGAAGATATTATTGCAGAAGAGGCGCTTCACTTAACAAATAATAAATTTAAAAAACGATTTCAATATATCGAAAAACGTGCTTTAGAACTATCTAAAAATCTCGAAGATATGACACTCGAAGAAATGGATAAAATTTGGGACGAAGCAAAGAATATTTAAAAAAAATTATATCCATTCTTTGGTTTCTTTATCAATTAGTTTCATTTGTTTTATTGTGAATGTTAATGCTTTTACGATATTTGTAATATTGTCTATTTCATCGTGTGATAATTCTCTATTTTTACGGTCTTTCAGATATTTATCTAATACCTGATAACCGCCAATTTGAAAATTATAAACATTTTCGGGAACAGTTTCAAAATACTGAGTTTTATTAATATATAGTTTGTAAGATATTTCTTCATTAGTTTTAACAATTCTAAATTCGGGTTTGATTACAATATTATCGCCTTCGCCTTTGTAAATACCAAGATGTTTATAATTTTTGTCGTTTGGTATTTCTTTAAGCAAATGTTTTTGAATAAGTTCAAAACCTAAAACGGATATTTTTTCAAATACTTGCTCACTGTCGGTGAATAAAATACGTGGAAAATCTGATTTTAAAAATTCTGAATATTTTTTGCGGTATGTTTCACTATGCAGAATTGCATAAATATAACCTAAAATCTGTTCGGGGGTAAATTCCTTTTCGTATTTTTCCTTTATAAATTTTTTAAAATCTGGCGTAAAATTTACTTCCTTTTTTAATTGGTTATTGTCATTTTCTTTGTAAAGTCCATCATCTTTTGAATACAGATAAAGCGGATAAATTAACTCACCACCACGATAATATATATTTAAATCAATCAGTTTATTTGCAATATATACCAAATTCCATAAAAACGAAATACCAACATTATGACCTGCTCTACCAACCATTAACGCAAAATTTTCACCTTTTACTAAATGTTGTAAAACGTTGTATCTTGGATAAGCAATAAAACCTTTTGATTTATTTGTAAAATAAGTATAACGAAAATCAAACGGTCTGTAAACAATTTGTTGAATAAATTCAGGCTTCATGCCGAAATCAATTATATTTTTTTTGGCGGTTAAAACCTGCCAATCTCTACCGTCCTTCTCTAATTGATACTTTTCTCTAATACTGTGTTCGCTTAAATTTTGAAAATCATTTAATACTGTTTTTAGTTCATTTTCAGTAGATTGAATTGATATACAATCCCTTTGAGAACATATGCCTGTGCTACTTAAATTAAGTATGTTTTCAACTTTCCAACCGTTTTCATAATCGTTTCTATGCGTTTCATCTTTTTGAACAAAAAAGTAAAACGGTTTATTCGGCGTAAGTTCTTGAAAATCTAATGTATTTAATGAATTATTTAAACAGTTTTCATATTTTTGGTTACGTAAACCATAAAAATCTGTATGAAAAATACCTTTTTTAAGTCCAGTCTTTTTTATCAAAATTGAAATAGCGACACCTTGTTCAATATCAAAAACATTTTCGTCTTTTTCGCCTTCGGGCGTTTTTTCTTTTTTCTTTGCATTTCCGTGTAAATCAATAAAATAAAGTTGGTCAAAAGTATTCATCAAACTTTGTCGCATTCCGCGAAAAGTAGGATTATCTAAAAATGAATGATTTGTAATAATTCCAACAATTCCGTGTTCTGCTTTGTCCATTTTATCTTGTGCAAAACGAATAAATTTTACATAATCATCATTTAACCAATGTTTCTTCTCGCCAAAGGGTTTGCCGTCAACAAACTTATATTTATTTATCTGCTTACTTATCCACGTTCCATTATTTTTTGAAATTCCTGAATAAGGTGGATTTCCAGTTATAACTAAAATTGGTTTGTCTTTTATTTCCTGTGCCGATTGCGTTTCTTTTGAAAGTTGCGGCATAAACGGAACTTTTATTTGCTTATCTACTGGCTCTAATGTGTTGGTTAAATAAATTTGTAAACGGTCTTTTTCTTGAAATTCGTAACCATTTTCTTTTAGAAATTGAGAAAGTTTTAAATGCGCAATTGTATAAGGTGCAATCAAATATTCAAAACCAAATAAATTTTGTAAAATATGGTCTTTAATAATCATTTTTCGTTTTTCGGGACTTTCTTTTGGAATATTTTCTAAAACGATTTTAAAAACTTCCAATAAGAAAGTTCCCGTCCCCGTAGCAAAATCTAAAACTGTTACTTTGTTGCGGTCTGCAAAACCATTTGAAAGTTTAAACGTATTGATTAAAATTTCATCAATTGCACGGACTATGAAATTTACAACTTGTGGCGGAGTATAATAAACACCTTTTGATTTTCGTAAATTATAATCGTAGGTTGCAAGAAATGTTTCGTAAAAATAAATATACGGGTCGGTTTCAATATTTTCGTTGTCTTTAACTTTTTTATTAAAACTCAAATTTTGCTTTAAATCAAACCATTGTATGTTATTAATAATTGATAAAGTTTCATCAATTATCCATTTAGTTTCCTGATATTCAGGCTGTTCTAATTCGTCAAGAAAATTTAATAGTTCTTTAATTAGTTGGAAACTTGCAGGAATATAATATTTCGTATCTCTAATTGTAATTTTCTTTGTATCGGCATTTAGTCCAGCGAGGAAAAATCCATAAACAAGCATTTGAGCAAAAGCATCAGAAAATTCAGAAATTGTAAGTTCCGTAAATATATTATCTTTAAACGCTTTGTAAAGTTGAAATAAACGACTTTCTTCTAAATTTTGCTCATTTTGTCTTGTAAGCTCATCGTTAATGAAATCTTTCAAGTTTTTACAACGGACAGCCAAAGCAAGAGCTAAATCTTTTGGAAGTGCAATTTTTTCGGGCGCTTGTGAAAAAAAGTTTAATAAAAGTTTTTCTACTTTTTCGGCTTTCTCTTTATCTAATTTGAATTTTTTATTTTCAATATCAGATAAATAGCACAGCGTTTCACGTTGTATCATTTCTCCTTTTATCCAAACGAACTCAATATAATTTGTAATTAAAAGATTTTGTGATAATTCGCGATATTTTTTGATTTGTTCTGTTTTTAAGATTTTGTCAAGATTTTCTGTGATTTTCTTATTCTCAACATATCCGATTATTGAATTTTCTTTATAGATTTTAAAATCAGGCGAACCATAATTATCTTTACGTTTTGGCTCGTGTAAAACATTAATTTTTTTGTTCGCAGTGGCGCAGCCGTTTGCCAATTCTCTTAAAATTGTTTCAAGTGCAAATCGTTTTGAATGTTCTGTAATTTCATCAATTGGAACGCTTTGTAATTCTTTTATATATTGTTTAAAATCTATCATTAAATTTTCAATGTTGTTATAGTCAAAAATAATCAAATTCTCTGAAATTTGTAGATTTTGTTCGATTTTTTTGAAAAAAACTCTACTAACCGACTAAAATTTTAAAAAATTGGAAATAAATCTAAACAGCAGTAAATTTATATTATCTTTTTGTAGTAAAAAATGATTGCTTTTAAAATTTCTAGTATTTGTTTATATCCATTCTTTGGTTTCTTTATCAATTAATTCCATTTGTTTTATTGTGAATGTTAATGCTTTTACGATATTTGTAATATTGTCTATTTCATCGTGTGATAATTCTCTATTTTTACGGTCTTTAATGTATTTATCTAAAACCTGATAACCGCCAATTTGAAAATTATAAACATTTTCGGGAACAGTTTCAAAATACTGAGTTTTGTTAATATATAGTTTATAATGAATTCCTTCATCAGTTTTAACAATTCTAAAATCGGGTTTGATTACAATCTTATCGCCTTCACCTTTAAAATTACCAAGATGTGAGTACTCTTTTGTTTGAAATGTATTTTTCAATAAATGTGCATCGGACAGTTCTTTTCCTAATTTTGAGATATTTTGAAACATTTTTAAATCATCAACAAACGGAATGCGTGGAAAATCCATTTTTAAAAATTCAGCATATTTTTCTCTGAATGTTGGACTATGCAAAATTGCATAAATATAATAAAATATTTCATCGGGATTAGTATCGTAATCCGTGTTTTGCGAATCATTTATTATGTTTAATTCTTTTTGTTTTTGCTCAATTCTTGATTTAATAACTTCTTTTAATTGAACGTATGCATTTTTTATTTCACCATTTATATTATTCTTTTGCAATGAAATAATTGATTTTTCAATTAGTTTCAGTTGTTGTTCGAGTTCTTTTATAAATTGTAAAATATCTGTAATTTTCTTATTATCAACGGGGCTTGCTTTGTATTTCGATTTAATGAATTTCTGGAATGCTGGTTTGAAATTGTCTATTTTAGTATAATCAAAAGAAGTTTGATATTTATTAACATCTTCACCAAAAAAAGTTTTTTCAATACCATTTTTTAGTATATAAAGGGGAAAAGCATAAGAAATTTCTCTTGTTTTATTAGATAGAAAAGAAGATTCTATTATATAATCAGATACAAAAGAATGATAAAAATTTCCTGTAGAAACTTGCCTATTGGAAATTAATGCAATATTGTTGTTTTGAAAATGTAACATTAAATTTTTAACTGTTCTCCAAACTAATTTATCCTCATAAAATATATAACGTTTATCAAAGATTCGATAATTAATAGGAACAATAAATTTTTTTAAATCTTTTTCATTTTGTAAATTATCCCATCCATTAAGAATATCCCATCCAGACTTTTTCTTTACATTAAATTTTTTATGTAATAAAGAAGAGCTTCTTTCTGAATTTTTAAAGTCAATAAAACGCTTAAATAAAACTTCTTTTCCCTCATTTATTACAAATTCATCATGTGCTGTTGTAATACCAACTCCATTAATATGAAAAATATCTTTTAATCCCCAAAATTCTTCATATTGTTTTCTTAATTCTTGATTTTGAGGTACAAAAAGATAAAATGGTGAATTTGGTTTTAGTTCTCTAAAATCAACGGTTTTTAAAGAGTTTTCTAAACAAGTTTTATATTTTATTTTTCTCTTTCCCCAAAAATCTGTATGGAAAATTCCTTTTTTAAGTCCATTCTTTTTTATTAGAATAGAAATACAAACTCCTTGTTGAATATCAAAAATATTTTCGTCCTTTTTGCCTTCGGGGGTTTTTTCTTTTTTCTTTGCGTTTCCGTGTAAATCAATGAAATACATTTGGTCAAAAGTATTCATCAAACTCTGCCGCATACCTCGAAATGTTGGATTATCTAAAAACGAATGATTTGTAATTATTCCGACAATTCCTTGTTCTACTTTTTCCATTTTATCTTGTGCAAAGCGAATAAATTTTACATAATCATCTTGTAACCACTTTGGATTTCGCTCGCCAAGAGGCTTACCATCAACAAAAAAGTATTTTTTAATTTCATTTTTTATCCATTCACTTGTATTTTTTGAATGCCCCGAATATGGCGGATTACCCGTTATAACTAAAATTGGTTTGTCTTTTATTTCTTGAGCTGTTTGAGTTTCCTTTGTCAATTGCGGCATAAATGGAACTTTAATTTGCTTATCTACGGGTTCTAATGTATTTGTTAAATAAACTTGTAAACGGTCATTATCCTGAAATTCATAGCCATTTTCATTTAAATACTGTGAAAGTTTTAAATGAGCAATCGTATAAGGTGCAATAAGATACTCAAAACCATATAAATTTTGTAAAATATGGTCTTCAATCATTAATTTACGTTTTTCGGGACTCCCTTTCGGTAAATTTTCTAAAATAATTTTAAATACTTCTAACAAAAATGTTCCCGTACCCGTAGCAAAATCCAAAACAGTAACTTGTTTTCTATCTGCTAAACCGCTTTGTAATCCAAATTTATCTACTAAAATTTCATCAATTGAGCGAACAATAAAATTTACAATTTGCGGTGGAGTATAATATACGCCTTTCGATTTGCGTAAATTATAATCGTAGGTTGCAAGAAAAGTTTCATAAAAATAAATATAAGCGTCAGTTTCGATATTATCGCTATCTTTTACTTTTTTATTAAAACTTAAGTTTTGCTTTAAATCAAACCATTGTATATGATTTATAATTGAAATTATTTCGTCAATTATCCATTTTGTTGCTTTATACTCACTTTTTTCTAATACTTCAAAAAACTTATATAACTCTTTTATTAATTGAAAATTTGATGGAATAAAATCTTTTGCATTTTTTATAGAAATAAATTTTGAATCTGCATTTAAACCCGCTAAATACAAACCGAAAATAATCATTTGTGAAAAAGCGTCAGAAAATTCTGAAATGGTTAATTCGGAAAAGATATTATCTCTAAATGCTTCATAAAGTTCGTATAGAATATCTTGCTTTTTCTGCTCGTCTTGTCTAATAAGCTCGTCGTATAAAAAATCCTTCAAATTTTTACAGCGTACTGCTAAAGAATGTGCTAAATCTTTTGGAAGTGCAATTTTTTCGGGTACTTGCGAAAAAAAGTTATTAAAAAGTTTTTCAACATTTTCTGCTTTTTGGCTATCTAATTTGAATTTTTTATTTTCTAAATCAGATAAATAACACAATGTTTCTCGAAGAATAATATCGTCTTTTAGCCAAATAAACTCAAGATAATTTGTAATTATAAGGTTATTAGATAATTCGCGATATTTTTTGATTTGTTCTGTTTTTAAGATTTTATCAAGATTTTCTGTGATATTTTTTGTTTCGATATAGCCGACCATCATATCATTGAAAGAAATACGAAAATCGGGAACTCCAAAACTCGAAATACGTTTTCCCTCGTGTAGAACATTGAATTTCTGTAAATTCGCCTCATCAATAAATTCATTAATATAATTTTCAAAATTAGTTCTTAACGAAAGTTCAGAAGCTTGTATAAAATCAATGTCTTTTAACGCTTCAATATATTTATTACTTGCTTGCACTTTTATTTATAATTTAAAAATAGAATAATTTACAAAGATACGAAATAGATATGAATCAATAAAAATTAATTATCAAAAAAATAGCCCAAATTAATAATCAAAATTTGAGCTATTTTTTATAAATATAAAATTAATATTTATTTAATTTCACGCATTTTGGGATGAACTTGTCCATTATGGCAAGTTGCGCAGCTAACTTGTAAGTGCATACCATCTCTTTTATAATCTTTGAAATAATTTTCATTGATTTCATTAGTCATTTTAAGCATAAATCTTGCCGCTTCTTTTTTAGGATTATCATCGCTCGCAAAATCAAGCCCCCTACCGCCATCTTTTCGTGGAGCATGGCAAAAACCGCATTTAACGCCTAATGACTCATTAAAAGCATCCATAATTGCTTCCAAATGGTCGTTACTAATATCGTTAGGAAGAACTTTTAAATTAGTTGCTTTTTCTTCATCTGCATCTTTTTCTTGGCTTGTGCTAACAACTGCATTTATACTTATTACAGTTAATAAACTAAATGCTAAATAGAATATTCTTTTCTTCATAATAAACTCCAATCAATAATAAATATAATTTAATTTACAAATTTATATAAAAGACTTTAATTAATCAAATATTATTTTAACTAAAATTAAAAATATTTTTTTATTCTTCAAAAATTATTTTTATCAACCTATCAATATATTTTTATAAGATGCGTAAACATTATTTTTTACATTAAAATAATAGTATAAATATGCAAGACACAGGATATGTAAATTTGGAAATTAGAAATAAAATTGCGATAATTACATTTTATCATATTAAAAGTAATTCTTTACCAAGCGATTTATTAGAAAAATTAGCTAATACCATCGAAGAAGCTGGAAATAATAGTGAAATCAAAGTAATAATTTTGCAAAGTTATGGCGAAAAATCATTCTGTGCAGGTGCTTCTTTCGATGAGCTTATAAATATTAATGATTTCGATACGGGCAAAAAGTTTTTTATGGGTTTTGCTAATGTAATAAATGCCATTCGAAAAGCTCCAAAATTTGTAATTACAAAAATTCAAGGAAAAGCCGTTGGTGGAGGCGTTGGGATTATTGCGGCATCGGATTATGCTATGGCTTATAAAGAATCATCAATAAAATTAAGCGAATTTTCTCTTGGTATCGGTCCCTTTGTTATAGGTCCCGCAGTCGAACGAAAAATTGGAAAAACTGCTTTTTCACAAATGTCTATTGACACAGAGTGGCGCGATTCAAATTGGGCTTTTTCTAGAGGTTTGTATTCTAAAATTTTCGATACAATAGAAGAATTAAACGAATTTGTTCATTCTTTTGCCGAAAAATCAGCAAATCTTAGTATAGACGCAACTTATGAATTGAAAAAAATGTTTTGGAAAGATACTGTTGATTGGGATATTTTACTCGAAAAACAAGCAGAAATTAGTGGTCGCTTAGTTCTTTCTGAATTTACTAAAAAATATTTCGAACAGTTTAAACAGAAGTAATTTTAAAAATTATAAAATCAATTTGATTATTAATTTATATATTTCTTAATATTGGTTGGTGTTTTCTCAAAAAATTATCAATATAATTCTAAACTGTTAATAAAGTTAAAGTCCTTTTTATTTAGCGTAAATAATTGAATATTATATTCAATAGCAGTAGCAGCTATTAAACAATCAGGTATTTTCAACTTATGACTCAAACTATATTGTTTCATCAATTCAATAAATTTTGTATTAATTGATTGATTAATCTGGAGTAAATTTAGGCTATCTATATCATTACATATTCTTTTAAGTTCCTTTTTATTTAAAGCACCATAAATAAGTTCTGCTGCTGATATTACACTTAAAGCCATTCTATCTAAACCTATTATTCTTAGTTCATTTGAAATTACCGAATTACCCTTATAAAACTCAATAATTACATCAGTATCGCATAGTATTAATCCTGTATCTGCCATGACTCTCGCCTAAGTGATTTAGCATCTATATTTCTATCTTTCCATAATCCAGCCGAATCAAAAAAATTATGATTAGATGTTGCTTTTTGTAATTGTTTTGAACTATCTGAATGATAATTTTCACTTAGTCTTTCTATTTTTATGCCTAATTTCTTAGCTAATGCAACTATCAAATCCAAGTCCGAACTTGAATCGCTTTTTAATAATATTGAGTTCATTATCTAACTCCAATTTTTATTTATATAAACGTCTTCTAAAATAATATATTATTTAATGTAAATTCTATAATATTGCGAATAATTAATATCTAATATAAGACTTTTAAACACGTTGTTTTAATGATATATTTTTTAAATTGGAAAAATAATGAATATAATCATAATTTAATTTTAGAGAAATTAAATCAATTAAAATAGAAATAAATTATTTAATTCCAAATTTATTAATTAATTCTAAACCTTTTTCGTGAAAATTTGCATAAAAATCAATATCATCAATATGGTCAATAGTTAATATGCAAGGGCTTTCTATTTTAGGGTCATTACAGCCGCACACAACACCCACGTCAGTAGTTTTAAATCCGCAATCTTTACATTTACCATCACTTTCACATATAACTATAAAAGGATGATTTACAGAAAGTTTTGAACCATTATATTCGCCATCGAAATGAAAATTAATAGCTTGAATATCACCGTTTGTTTTTTTAAAAATCATAGCAATAAATTGAGATTTGTTATCACTTTTTAACTCATAACTTATAATTTTTTCGATTCCATTATAAGTTTCATCAGCATAAGCAATTAATGACGGCAACACTGTATTAGTATATTCACCAATATTTACTTCTGTTTTTGGATTTTCTTGATTTTCTTTGGGTAAGTCAATTTCTTCTCTACAAGAAGAAAGAAATACAAAATTGATGATTAAAATTAGAATAGCATATTTTTTCATAATCAAAATACCAATTAAAAATTCAACAATATCAATATTCAAAAATACAACAAAAAAGTATATAAATAATAATTAACAAACAAATAAAAAAATAAGATAAAATTTTATTTATGCAAATAAGTTAGTATTTTAGTTTTATTAGAAAAATGAATTATTATATTTTTTTGTGATTTAGCTTTAGAAAATACAAAAATGAAACCATTACATTTATTAATAATACTTTGCGGACTTACTTTATTAATAGCTATAACAACAGCTTTTTATATTAATAACGTTATTTCTTATGGTATGCCAAGTTTAGAACAACTTGAAAATCCGAGAACTAACCTCGCTTCGAGAATTTATAGTGCAGACGGAAAATTAATTGACCATTTTTTCAGCGAAAGAAGAGTAAATTTAGTTTATGATAGTATTCCAAAATCTTTTTTAAATGCTCTGATAGCAACAGAAGATAGAAAATTTTGGAACCATTGGGGAGTGCATACTGGCAGAGTAATAAATGCAGCGATAAAAAATTTTCTTGGCAACAAAGAAGGTGCAAGCACAATTACAATGCAATTATCTCGAAATTTATTTTTATCGCAAGAAGTATCTTGGAAACGAAAAATTCGAGAAGCGTTTCTTTCTATTCAAATAGAAAAAACTTATACTAAAAAAGAAATTCTAGAAATGTATGCTAATACAGTATATTTCGGAAAAGGAGCTTATGGCATTCAAGTTGCCTCGCAAGTATATTTTGACAAATCTCCTTTAGAACTTTCGACAGCTGAGTCAGCAATGCTTGTTGGTCTATTGAAATCACCAGAGGGTTATAATCCTTTTAAAAATGAAGATAAAGCTTTGAATAGGCGAAATCTAATTCTAAAAATGATGTACGAACAAGAATTTTTAAATCAAAATGAATACACCGAAGCAGTAAATTCGCCTATAACTGTATTTTCAAGTGATAAAAATAAATCAAGGCGATTTATGGATAATCAAATAGCACCTCATTTTATTGAAATGATACGTCAAGATATATCGAGCGACAACTCAATGATTGATTATAATCTTTATAGGGACGGATTATCAATTTATACTACTTTAAATTCAAAAATTCAAAAATATGCTAATGAATCCGTTGCAGAACATTTAGCCGAATTACAAAAATTATTTGATAGAAAGTGGAGTTGGAATAGAAAAAAAGATTTACTTGATAATTTATTAAAAAAAGCTATCAATTCTAATCCAGAATATAAAGCGGCAGAAAAATCTAAACAAAAAGCTATTTTTGATAAATTATATTCAAATAAGTCTTTTGTTGATTCTATCAAAAATATTGCAACAACTATACAAGTCGGATTGGTTGTTATCGAGCCGAGTACTGGTTCGGTACTTGCCATGGTTGGCTCTTCACCAAAATTTATGAGTGAACATAGAGAAGCAAAATATTCTTTAAACCATGCTTTTCAAATAAGACGTCAGCCAGGTTCATCTTTTAAACCTTTCGTTTATGCAAGTGCATTATCTAAAGGATTAACACCCGAATCAATAATTGAGTGCGGACCGTTTTCTTATACTTTGCCAACAGGAGAAACTTGGACTCCAAGAGGTGCGGCTGATTGCCAAGAAGGAGAGACCACTACTCTCACCAATGCTCTAAGAATATCTATTAATACTGTTTCTGCTCGATTAATAACTATGGTAACAAATCCAAGTGATGTTGTAAATTTAGCTCGAAAAATGGGAATACAATCAACTTTATCAGCCGTGCCAGCATTATCATTAGGAGCTGGAGGTGATGTAAGCCCTTATGAAATGACCTCTGCTTATGGCACATTTGCTAATAATGGAATTTATGTTCCACCATATTATTTAACGAGAATTGAAGATAAATTAGGCAGTATTATTAAAGAAAAGAAAAGAATTATAAATGCAAACGAAGCTCTGAACTCTAAAATAAATTCACAAATGGTTTATATGATGAGACGCGTTGTTGATGGTGGAACTGCCGCACGCGCAATACGTTCAAAATTTCAAAACATAGAAGCCGCTGGAAAAACCGGTACTACAAATGATGCCGCTGATGCTTGGTTCATTGGATATACGCCGCAATTAGTATGCGGAATTTGGCTTGGTTTTGATGATAAAAGAATTACTTTTGATGTATTAGGTTCAGAAGGTTATGGCGGACGCTCTGCCGCTCCAATTTGGGGAATTTTGATGGATAAAATCTATAAAGATTTGACCTTGCCATATAAGCAAAAAAGCTTTTCAACAGCGAAAAGTGATAGTACTGACACTCAATATTTACCATATATTTTAACAAACGAGCAATTAGAAAAAAATCCAGAAATTATTAAAAGAATAGAAGATTCGATTAATTCACGAAACAATAATAACAATCAAATTTTGCCACAATTACCAAATTAAAAAAAATTCTATTGAGAGAAAACATAATGGATAATTATAAAAAATTGAAATTTACCGACGGCACTGAGTATCCAGTCGGTACTATTTATTGTATTGGTCAGAATTATGCTAAACACGCATTAGAAATGGGTTCTACTGTTGCAGAAAATCCTACAATATTTATCAAGCCACCATCGGCTTTTATCGAAGATAATGAAATGATAGTTTTGCCAGATTTTTCTTCAAATGTACATTATGAAGTTGAATTAGTCGTTTTAATTGGTAAGGATTGCAAAGAAATTGATGAAAATTTGGCTTGGGAATATATCGCTGGATATGCCGTTGGCATAGATGTTACATTAAGAGATATTCAAAATCAAGCCAAAAAAGAAGGTAAACCATGGGCTGTAGCAAAAGGATTTTTTTCATCTGCACCAATATCTAAATTTATTAAGCAAAATGTTTTTGGTTCTAAAATACCTTTTTTTGATTTAAAATTATATGTTAATAATGAATTAAAACAATATGGCTCGACAAAAGAAATGGAAAGAACAGTTGCTAATTTAATAAAATATTTAGCAAATGTATTTAGTTTACGAAAAGGAGATTTAATTTTTACTGGAACACCCGCTGGTGTTGGTCAAATTAAAACTGGTGATAAAATTGAAGCTGAATTAACTGGATTTTCAAAATTATATGTCGGAGTTAAATAATGAATAAGATAGCTTATTTATTATTTCTGTTATTTATCGTAGCGTCTTTTTTAGCATCGTGTAGCTCTATTACAAGAACAGAAAGAGATGTTTATACAATAACAGATAAAGATACTTTGATAAATTATCATATTACTAATCACCCAGGTAATAGAGATAATGGCGTTATTTATCCATCGTCAAAAGTAGTTTTGCCTGAAAGAGAAATAGTTCAACGCGATTCCATTGTTGAAAGATATTATCCCGATTTTATCAGATTAGGATTTTTTGAAAGCATTGCTACGATTGGAGGAAGTCAAGATTATGGAATAGGTACCGGACTTTTTGGAATATTTCCGGATTTTGAGAAATTAAGTGAAAATTATCGCGGAGCTGATAATTATATTTTTTCTGGAGGTATTTATAGATTAGGCGTTACTGAATACCGTTTAAGATGGTTTAGAGATTCAAAAAATTGGACTATTGGAACTAATTTAATAGAGTTTATTTTGCCCGATGCAAGAGGGGAAAATGCCCTAATAAGCATATTACCACTATATTTACGCAAAAGATATTATTTAAGAGAAGAAATTCCATATATATCATTTACACCATATTTAGGATTAGGATATTTGCCATCATATTATGCAAATTTGGGTGCAAGTCTTGAGTTTGGTTCAATAGCTGGTTTAAATTTAAGAGCATATTTGGGATTAGCGGCGGGATATAACTCGCCATCGTCTTTGCAAATAAAAGATAATGATTTTGTTAAAAATCAAACAGGCAATACAGTTATATTTCCATATTTTGGGATTGGTATTTCAATGCTTGATTTTCATAATTTAGTAAAAGAAACTGAAATTGAATGGAAAGACCACGAACATTCAGCTTGGGATATTGGTTTATTGCAATTTAGTATTTTGCGAAGTACAGCAGACAACTCAATTTATAAAGATAATAAACTATTTTCGGGATTTCAATTGAAAATTGCAAATTCTTTTGTTGCTCTACCAATAGATGATTATAAATTCTTTTTAGGAACATCATTGATAAATTTAATGGTCGTAGGAGATAATAATTTTGCAATGGCAGTTTTACCATTTAGATTTGGTTATTGGAATGTTTTAATAGATGATGAATTATCATTAGAACCATTCTTGGAATATGGTTATTATCCCTCGAGTTTTTTCAATCTCGGGGCAAAAATGAATTTAGTAATAAATGAAGCATTTAACTTGGGATTTCTCGTTGGATATGTAAATTGTTTTAATCAAGCAAATTTACCTAATGATTTGAATAGAGAATTTGGGTTCTCGCAGGAATTTTCACAATTTTATTTAGGAATAAATGTTGGTATTATTGATAGGATATTTTATCCGCAACAATTGAGATATTCGAAATGAAAATAATTACAATTATAATATTATTACTATTTTTATCATCTTGTAATCCAGATAGATTTATAATTAATACTAAATCTCAAAATACGATATTTGGGAAAATTTTAGATGGCCTTGATAGTTTTGAACAAATTAATTATAATACTTTTATATTGAGTGAAGGGAGAGTAGCAATTCGAACTTATCTACAAACTCAAAATGATATTAGTTTTAATTATGATTTAATTTCTGGCGATACAATTATATTTGTTTTAAGAACAGTAGAAAAAAAATACGATAATGAAAATGGTATTAAAATTATAATTGATAAAAATTCAACAAAAATCTTTGAAAATAAAAAATTAATAAATGAAATAAAAGAAATAATAACAAAAAATAATCAAACTCGCTATATAAATATTCGTAATATCGGTAATATTATTCATTTTACTCAAGATTGCGAAAAATTTACAGTAAAATCAAATATTCCCGCAACTGATTATTTATTTATTCAATCTTTAAAAAATAGTAAAATATTGATTTCTGGTTTAGAATACGAACAAATTATAGAAAATTATTCAAAAAAAATTTATTATTAAAATTTTTCCTAAAGTTTTTTATTAAGCTGACGATATAAAGGGTGGAGGAGATTTTTTTTAATAAATGGCAGGATGCCCGGAAATAATTTAACTTTTTTACATGGAGGTTTATTATGGCTACGGCTATATCCGGTGGATCCAGAATCCGCACAAACACACCTGCTGAAAATGCTTATAACGCATTAAGAGCATCAAATGATAATATTGCATTACGTCAGTTGAGAATTTCAACTGGTAAAAGAATTAATGCCGCATCTGACGACGTTGCTGGTTATATTACTTCGAGAGCATTGCAAGCACGTAATACTTCTTTAAAATCAGCTCTTAAATCTGTTGGTGAAGCAAAGAACGTTACAGCTATTGTTCAAGACTCACTTGATAATATTCAAGGATTATTAAACGATATTAAACAATTAGCTTCTAGTGCCGCTTCTGGTGCTTTAGGTACTGATGAAAAAGTTGCTTTAGCAAAAGGTGCTTTCAGATTAAGTCAACAAATCCAAACTATTGTAGATTCTACAGTATTCGGTGGACGTGAATTATTAAGTGGAACGTTCTCGGGTGATTGGAATATTGGATTTAGTTCAAAGAGTGAGTTAATTACAATTGGCGTTAATTTGAAAAAAGACAATATCAAAGATTTTAATATTACTGGTGCAACAAGTAATGACTTTAATTTGAATTCAGTTGGTACAAAAATTGGTTCTAAAGCATCTGAGGCTGCAAACTTTGCCGCTGTTGAAGGTCTTAAATTAAAAGACTTAGATTCAATTAATGATTCAGATCTTGGTATTTTCTCTGATAAAAATATTGCTAAAACATTAGAGAGTTTATCTAATGCTATTAACAACGTGAATAAAGTTGCTTCTTATGTGGGTGGTGTTGACGCTCGTTTGTCATCACAAGAGAAATTATTAACTTCTCAAATCACTAACTATAATGCCGCTGTTTCACGTATCGAAGATGCTGATGTTGCTGAAGAACAATTAGAGTTGATTAAAGCTCAATTCTTACAAAATACTTCAATTATATCATTATCGCAGGCGAATCAAAATCCGCAATCTTTCCTCCAACTTTTTAGATAATAAAGAGTAATGGACTGATTGTAGTTCAGGGATGAATTTTATAAATGCAATAGGCGGAAAAATTAAAACCGCCTATTGTAAATAAAAAAAATAAAAATTGGAAGAAAATTATTATGTCGAATATCGCTCAACAAATTGCCGCAAGTAAAGTTTACGGCGGAGATAAAGGAAAAATACCTTCATATTTAGAACAAGAAGTTCTAACTTGGAGTAAAGAAAAAATTATACTTAAGATGTATGATTTATTTCTCGTTAGTGCTAAAAAAGGAGACGTTTCAAAAATGAATCGTGTTCTTATTGAACTAATGAGTTCCTTAAACTTTGAATACGAAGAAGTATCATCAAGGCTTTATAGATTATATGAATATTGCCAAAGATTGATAGTTCAGCGTAAATACAATGATGCTTATCTTATTATTAAAGAATTGCGTGTAACTTGGGCGCAAGCATTTAATATTGAATAATTTATAATGAATAAAAAGGTTTAATAATGAATGGTTTATCTGGTCTTTTAGGAAGTTCTAATCAAATGGACTCACTTGTTGATGCTTATAAACAAACTCAACAAAAAAAATTAGATGAATTGAATGCTAAAAAATCTCTTCTTCAGACGAGAAAATCATTTTATTCGACTTTTAAATCAAGAATAGATAGCTTAGTTAGTGAAATTGATAAACTTACTCGTAGTTCTGCTATTGATAAATTTTCTGCAAAATCAATCACTTCTTCTGATTCAAAAATTGTCTCTGCTTCTGCAAAAGGAAATGCAATTTTAGGTGATAATTCTATTAAAGTAGAAAAACTTGCAAAAAATGATGTTTTAATATCCAATAGAGCAAATTTAACTGACGCGTTTAACGAGTCTGCTGGAAATCAAACATTTAATATTACTATAGGCGACAAAACAAAAGAAGTTTCAGTTGATTTTGACGGTACTGAAACTTATGAACAAGCAATGAAAAAAATTGTTGTTGCTATTAATAGAACAAGTGATATCGAAGTAAATGCATCGTTTGTTAAAGATACAAATTCTACGGGACGAATTTCTTTAACTGCAAAAAATCCCGGTTCAGAGAATAAAATTCTCTTTTCTAATAACTCTGCTTTATCAAAAATTGGATTAGATCCCGATGCATTGTTTAGTAATACAAATTCGAGAGTTGTATCAACAAACACACAAGCTGGTTATTTAGAAGATGAATTTGTTAATCTTGATTCAAAATTCCAACTTAATGGCATAACCATCACTCGTAGTACTAATAAAATTGATGACGTTCTCGATGGAGTTACTTTAAATCTTCTTAAAACACAAGATTTAGATAGCGCCCCCGTGAATTTAAAAACCGAAGTTGATAGTAGTTCAGTTCAAAACTTTGTTAAAGGACTACTTACATCAATTAATGATATAATATCAAATATTAGTTCTAATACTGATATAAAACGAAATGATCCAGCTATGACGTCATTATTCCAAGGGATAAAAAATATTTTGCTCGAAAAATTTGGCGATAGTGGAGATGGTGAACTTAGATATTTAACTGAAATTGGGATAAAATTTGACAAAAATGGTTTTATCGCAATTTCAGATGAAGATTTATTTAAAAAAGAATTAGAAAAAGATCCGCAGAAATTTGCAAATATGTTTGTTGGTTCAAATGGATTAGCAAAAAAAGTTGATAAGTTAATCGCTCCATACAAAGGTTCGGGTGGATTAGTTGCATCACGATCAGCATCTTTGAATGAGCAAATTAATAATTCAATGAAAAAAATTGAGAGTACGCAAGAAAAAATTGATTTTCAAGCAGATGCTCTAAAAAAACAATATCAAAATTATTTAAAATTATTTTATCAAGCACAAAACCAAAGTACCTATTTGAGCGGTTTCTCAACTGATACTTCTGGATTGTTAATATAAACAAAAAATTGTGAGGCTTAAAATGATAAGTGCAGTAACAGGTTTACCTGAATTAATGATTGATAGACAAAATGACGTGCATATTGATATTGAATCAAATGCAGGACGTTTAGGTAATACATCAAATAAAAACTCTAATAATCAAAAAAGCGTAGAAGAAAATCAACAACAAACAAAAGAAAAAAAATTCAATCAAGAATCTATTGATGAACTTAATAAAGAGTTAGGGAATTTCCTTCGTGGCAATAAATTAAATGCTGAGTTTATGTTTGAAAAAGATGCTAATCAATTAGTTATGAAATTAATTGATAGCAGTACCAAAGAAGTAGTACGCCAAGTACCACCCGAATTTATGCTGAAAATTGCTAAGATGATATCAAGTCAAATTGATGGTGGAGCTTTGGCTGATGCTAAAGTATGATGAAGTATTATCATTATTAAATAGAACTAAAGAAATTACTTATAATATTAATGGTAGTTTAGTTGATTCTTTAAATGATAATTATGAAGATATTGTTGCACTATATTCATCAAGAAAAATCCATCTTGATGTTTTACAAAATTTCTTTGATTCAAAATCAATAAAAAATTTTTCTCAAAGAGAAAATGAAATTATTAATGAGTTAGTAAAAGAAATAATTGAAATTGATAACAAAAACCTTGATTTTATTGATAAAAAAGTACAAATTACAAAAAAAACTTTAAAAGAAATTCAGAAAAAAAAATCCGTATTACTTTATAGCAAGAGTTCATTATGAATATAGATATAATTAATAATATCGAAAAAGCTTATGGCTTAAAAATTACAAAAAATTCTCGTAAATCTAATTCTATGAATGATTTAGAAACAGAGGAAAAAACATCTAAATCTGATACTCTTGAAATTTCCGGTGATGTAAAAAAAATAAATCTTATTCAATCAAAATTAAAAAGTAATTATTACAACAATAATGATGTTATCAAAGAGATAGCAAAACGTTTAATTGAATATCAAGAAATATAAAAAATTAGTATTTTTGTAGTTATATTGAAAGATTTCCATTATTAAATGGAAATTTTTTTGTTTATAATGAAATTTAATAATAAAAAAACGTCTAATAATATTTGTTGTTTCAAATTTAGATAGTGTATTTAAGGGAGGTATTTTTTATGTCGAGGACATTAAACAAAGTTATGTTGATTGGTAATGTTGGAAAAAGTCCAGAATTGAAACACACACCAAGTGGAATTCCCGTAGCTTCATTTAGAATAGCTACTTCTGAGTCTTGGAAAGATAAAGATGGCTCAGTCCAAGAGCATACTGATTGGCATAATATAGTAGCGTGGCGTGGTTTGGCTGATGTTGTAAATAAAATTGTTAAAAAAGGCACAAGAGTATATGTCGAGGGTAAACTAAGAACAAGAAAATATGATGATAAAAATAATATTAGAAAATTCTATGTAGAAATTCTTGCAGATAATATTCTTTTATTAGATAATAAAAAGCTGAATAATACTGAATCTAATGATGATTTCAAAACTTTTGATTTTTCTAATGAAGACTTAGATGATGATTTTTATTCCGTTGGATTTGATAATCAATTTGATAAAACTCTATCCAAGTCAGATGATATTGATTTTGATAAATTTGATGATTCTTTTGATAAAGATGAACTATTATACTAAAAAATACAATTTTATATATTAATAATTTTAATAATGGAAAATCAAAAAAATAAAGAAATAATAGTTGGGATAGTTTCATTTTTAGCAATTGCTTTATTATTCATTGGAATCATTCTCGGAAAAGGAATGAAAGTAAGCACTAATGATAAACTATTAAAAATTCGATTTCCAAATTCTGGCGGAATACAAGTAAGTGAACCCGTTGTTGTAAATGGAGTTAAACGCGGTTCCGTTATCGGTGTTAAAAATGATAATAGCTCGGTATTAGTTACTATTGAATTAGATAATTATAATGATATAAAAATTGATGCAAAAGCAAAAATTACTTTACTCGAAATTACTGGTGGAAAGAAAATTGAAATTTTCCCTGGCATTGAAAAAGAAAAGTTTTCTTTAAAAAATGAGATGATTGGTATTACTCCACCAGATATTGCTGAATTAGTATCATTAGTTGGCGAAGTCTCTGGCGATGCTATTACATTAGTTAGACGTCTCGATACTATTGCCGCCGCTGGAACAGAGCTTTTTGCTGATGGAAAATTTGTTCAAGATTTAAAATATTCTGCTAATAATGCTTCCGAATTAGCAACAAATGTAAATCTATTTTTTAATGATAATAAACTGAAATTAAATCAAACATTAAATAATTTAGATATTTTGACAAAAAATTTAAAAAATGCAATTGATAAACACGAACCAAGCGTTGGACGAATATTAAATGATGTCGAATTTGCGCTAAAAGATGCAAGAATTTTACTAACAAATGCTGATTCTACTATCGTAGATGCAAATAAATTAGTTTCTAATCTTAATATGATAACAAACGAAATTAAAGATGGAAATGGTCTTGTAAATAAATTAATTTATGATAAAGATTTAAACCAAAAATTAGATAGCACTTTTATATATCTTAGTGATTTGATTTTTATGATTAAGAACTATGGAGTTAATGTAAACGTAAGATTAGGCTCAAGACCATAATATTAAATTTACAAAAAGGAAAGAATAATGTCGCTTAAACCAACTCCAGTAAATGATGAATTGTTTGAATATTTGAAAAATAATTTCTCTTCGGAGGATTTATTCTTACAAAACTTATTAGTCGAAGCGAAAGAAAATGAGATTCCTAACATCTCAATTTCACCCGAGCAAGGGCTTTTTATGCAGTTTATAATTAAAACAATTAATGCAAAAAATGTATTAGAAGTGGGTACTCTTGCTGGATATTCAGCTATTACTATGGCAAGAGCAATGCCGCAAAATTCCAAATTACTTACTATAGAAACTGAATATAAACACGCAATTTTTGCAGAAAGAAAAATTCAAGAAGCGGGCTTATCTCATATTATTTCTATTCAAAATAGTGATGCAATAGAATTTTTAAAAGTATATCAAGATGATGAACCTTTGGATTTTATATTTGTTGATGCCGATAAACCAAATTATGCAAAATATCTCGATATACTTACACCAAAATTAAGAATTGGTGGTATTTTTGCTGCAGATAATGCCTTTGCTTTTGGATTTGTTACTGCTTCTAAACCCGAAAAAAGAACTACTGATGTGAAATCTATCACTGGATTTAATAATTATTTTCGTAATCACGAGCAATATTCTGTATGTATGGTGCCAGTTGGAGATGGATTGATTATGGGAGTTAAAATTAAATAAAAATTTATGAATTTAAATAGAAATATAAAATTTATTTTTATTATAGCAATACTTTTCTCATTGCTGATTAGTTCCTGTTCAACACCGCGAAAAACGGGATTTGCATTACAAAAAGAGATATGGGAAGAAGAGCAAAAACTAAAATATGGTGATAGTGAGCCACCCAAAGAAATTTATCTATCTGATACTAAACCAATTGATTCAGTTGATGTAAATCAGTTAATATTCGATATGTATAGATTAGAGCCACTCGATTATCCAAAAGAAATAAGGCTGTTTGCACGAGTTTACGATTCGCTTGGTAATTTTGTAACAAATATGGCAGACCCATATAAAAAAGATAAATCAAAAAATTATTTTACATCCGTTCGCGAGGAACTTGGTAAAACTTATAATATTAGACAAGCCGCTGTTGATAAATTTAATGTCCGTGAATATGGAGCAGATGACTCAATAGCATACGATATTGTTTTTACTGTTGATTATAGTGGCTCAATGGAAGCGATTAAAAGTGCAATTTTCGAAGGAACAGAAATATTTGTAAAAATGAAATTTCCACAAGATAGAATAGCGTTGGGAACATTTAATAGAACCCTCGATATTAAAGTGCCATTAAGTAAAGATACATCTGTAATATTAAACCAATACCGTGCAAATAGAAATCAAGGCTTCGGATTATTTTCGGGAGTTTATGATGCAATGTATGGAAGTATGGAACTCTTAAAAGATTCACCAAAAGATAATCCAAAAGTTGTAGTTATTCTTACTGATGGCGATGATAACTATTCAAAAAAGAATATTGACTCGCTAATAAAAAGAGCAAATGCTATCGAGGCACATATTTTTTGCGTTGCATTCGGATACTCAAAAGATGAATCTTTGAAAACTATTGCTGAATATACTGGTGGAAAATTTTATAAAGCACACACCAAGGAGCAATTAATAGCGATTTTTAAAGATATTTATATGAGTTTGAGACATTTTTATAAAATCTATTATGTTCCGCCAACATATTGGGGGTATCATAAAGTATTTGCGGCAATTAGTGTTGATGGAAGAACAGATTCGCTCGTTGCCGAAGGATTTTATGACACTACGGGCTGGTTAGCATTGTCTGATACAGTTGTTAGGCCAATAAATTTCGATTTTGACAAAGCTATTATAAAACCCGAATCTTATCAAACTATTGATGAACTCGTTGATTTAATGATGACTTGGCCTAATCTTAAATTTGATATTCAAGGGCATACAGATAATGTTGGCACAATCGAGTATAATCAAATTCTTTCAGAAAAACGTGCCGAAGCAGTTTTCGAAGCATTAGTTTCAAGAGGTATCGAAGAACGCAGACTTCGTTATAGAGGTTTCGGTATGTCTAAGCCAATAGCTCCTAACGATACAGAAGTAGGGCGAGCAAAAAATCGAAGAACAGAATTTATTATTATAGCTAAATAAAAATTTATGAAAAATTTATTATTTTTTATATGTATTATTTTATCCATTAATACTATTTATACCTTTGCTATGGATTTTGATGAATCTTATTTTAACAAAAAATACTCTCAAATAGCCGAAAAAATTATAAATTATTCTAAACAAAACGAACAGCCATATTCCAGACTTCAATATATGTGCGATGTATTTGGTCCGAGATTAAGCGGTTCGGAAAATTTAGAAAAAACTATAGAATGGCTAATTGATGAGATGAAAAAAGACGGATTTGAAAATGTTCGTGGCGAGGAAGTATTTGTTCCGCATTGGGTACGTAGAAACGAAAAATGTAATATGATATATCCTCGAAAAACTGATATTCCAATAGTTACATTAGGTGGTAGTATAGCAACTCCAAAAAATGGAATAAAAGCACAAGTAATTTCAGTTAAAAGTTTTGAGGAACTCGAAAAAAGAAAAGATGAAGTTAAAGGAAAAATAGTTCTTTATAATTATGATTATCAAGGCTATGGAAAAGGTGTAAAATATCGTTTTTATGGAGCTGTTATTGCTGCTAAATATGGTGCTGTAGCGTCATTAATAAGATCAGTAAGCCCTAAAATATCACAAAACTTACATACGGGAATGATGATATACGAAGATACAATTCCAAAAATTCCCCACGCCGCAATTAGTCCAGAAGATGCGATGCTTTTAGAACGATTAATTTCTTATGGTAAAACTCCCGAATTGGAACTTTTTATTGATGTGGAAACATTGCCCGATGCATTATCTCATAATGTTATTGGCGAAATTATAGGTTCAGAATATCCAAATGAAATAATAGCAATCGGCGGGCATACAGATTCTTGGGATCTTGGTACGGGATCGCACGATAATGCAAGCGGTTGTATTGTAACTTGGGAAGCTATAAATTTATTTAAAAAAATAGGTTTAAAACCCAAAAGAACTATCCGAGTTGTACAATGGACAAATGAGGAAAACGGAGTTAGAGGAGGCAATGCTTATAAAGATACACACCAAAATGAAAAACACATTTTGATGTTCGAACACGATTCAGGTATATTTCCACCAACGGGTATTAGATTTTCAGGTAATGATACTATACTATCAATTTTAAAAAACACATCAAAATTATATGAAAAAATAGCTGATTTTAATATATCAAAAGGTGGGGGAGGAGTTGATATTACTCCAATGGTTAAGACGGGAGTCCCCGCAATGAGCCTTGAAACAAACGATGATGGAAAATATTTTTATTATCATCATAGCTCAACCGATACAGTTGATAAAATTAAAAAAGAAGATTTAAACGATTGTATTGCCGCAATAGCAATTGCAATTTACATATATTCTGATTTGCCAAGTGATTTGTTTAATTAATTTAAAAAAAAATGGATAATTTATGAGTAAATTTGAAGAATTAGCGGCTTCAGTATATAATGCCGCATATATTATAGGTGAATTTCTTTTACGTTCTGGAAAAATTAGTAACGAATATTTTGATAAATATCAATTTGAAAGTGATACTACACTTTTATCCCAAATTACTGATAATATGCTCGAATTATTACCAAAAGATTTTGATATGTTTGGTGCATTAGAAATGGGGGGGATTCCCATAGCTACTTTACTTGCACTAAAAACAGGAAAACCCATACTTTTTGTTAGAAAAAAAGCAAAAGAATATGGAACTTGTAAATTTGCAGAAGGACCCAATTACGAAGGTAAAAAAATTCTAATTATTGAAGACGTTGTAACAAGTGGCGGACAAATTATCATAAGTGCAAATGATTTGCGTAAAACTGGTGCGATAATAGAGGAAGCGATTTGTGTAATAGATAGACAATCTGGTGGTGAAGAAGCTCTTGCAAAAGAAAATATCAAATTAAAATCACTCTTTAAAATGGATTTTATTAAGCAATCTGCAGAAAAATTAAGAAAATAATATTTTTTATAAATGAAAATGGTATCAAGCGTTAAAATTTAATGCTTAATACCATTTTTTACATAATTGTTGGAATTAATTGAAATCAATAGCTTCGTTAATAGTATCTTTTGGGTCAGAACCATATTGGTTATCGCCCGTTTCTCCAGCTGTAGCCGCTAAAACAATATTATAAATGGGAATGAGCATAAACCAGCCACTTTTACCAACATCATGCATTCTACGAATAGCCACTGCTATTGATGGTATCAATATACCTAAATAATATATAATTGATAAGAAACCATTTATATATCCTAAAATATAATAAATAATCATATTTATAAGTGTAAAGTACCAAAATTCAGCACGTCTTGCTCTACCATCAAATTTTGTATAATTTTTTAGAACACTTAAATAGTAAGCAAAAATCTTTTCCATAAAAAACTCCAAAAATAATTAAACAAATATAAAAGAAAATTAATAAATTCTCATTTAACTAAAAATATATTTCATTTTATTTATAATAAATTTTAGTTGTTACAAATATACATTTAATATTGATTTATTCGGTAAAAATTATTAATAAAAATAAAAAAAAATCCCTTTTTTTTAAAAGAGATTTTTAATTACTAATATCTTTAAATATTATTTTTTTACTATTCAGACCAAACACCCATTTCGAAAAACTTATTATGACGTTTTTTAATCAAATCATCTGGATTATATTTCTTAAATCGCTCTAATTCTTTAATAAGAGAATTTTTTAAAGTATCGAACATTTGTTCATGGTTATAATGCGCCCCGCCCAAAGGCTCGGGTATAATTTCATCAATTACATTTAGAGATTTTAAATCGTCTGCTGTAAGTTTCAGTGCTTCAGCCGCTTTTTCCTTATAATCCCAACTACGCCATAATATTGACGAGCAAGATTCGGGTGAAATCACAGAATACCAAGCATTTTCAAGCATAAGAATTCTATCCCCAACCCCAATACCAATAGCACCACCTGATGCACCTTCACCAATAACAACAACAATTATAGGTACTCTTAATTGATTCATTAATAATAAATTCGAAGCTATTGCTTCGGCTTGCCCTCTTTCTTCTGCTTCGAGACCGGGAAAAGCGCCTGGAGTATCGAGAAAAGTAATAATTGGCTTTTTAAATTTTTCTGCTAATTTGAATAATCTTGCCGCCTTTCGATAACCTTCGGGATTTGGCATTCCAAAATTTCTATAAACATTTGATTTCGTGTCGCGACCTTTTTGATGACCAACAACCATCACAGACTGATTATTAATTGTTGCAAAACCACCAATTATAGCAGGGTCATCTTTAAATTTTCTATCACCAAAAATTTCAACAAAATCTTGAAAACAATTCTTTATATAATCAAGTGAAAATGGTCTATCTGGATGGCGAGCAATTTGCACTTTTTGCCAACGATTAAGATTTTTATAAATATCTTTTTTTAGATCCTCAATTTTACCTTCTAAATCGCTTATTTCTTTGGATATATCAATTTGCTGACCAAGCTCACGCATTTCAGCAATTTTTTGCTCTAAATCAAAAATTGGTTTTTCAAAATCAAAAGTAAGTTTATTTGCCATATTAATTAAATAATCTTTGATTAAAAATAATTATTATACTATATAAAAAAATATAAACGATTTAATTTTAAGATATTTTTATAATTCTTTTTTAAATAAATAATTATATTGGAGAAATGAAATTTTAAAATATTGTTGTCATATTTTAGTTTATTACTTTTTAAAATGTTTGTATTTATTCTTTAAAGTAACGATGACAAAATTATTAAATAATTCTATTTTAGTGCTGATATTTAGATTAATTATCGGATATATTTTTATAAGCTATGGTATTGGTAAAATAGCAAATCCTGAAAAATTTGTAAGTGAAATAATAAATTATAAATTATTCCCCGAATTTACATTAAATTTAATCGCACTAATATTACCTTGGATTGAGCTTACTTCTGGCATTTTTATAACTTTTGGAATTAGATTAAAGTCAAACTCTGTAATAATTGCTACGATGATGATAATTTTTACTCTTTCTGTTGTTTGGGCAATGTCATTGGGGCTTGATATAAATTGTGGATGTTCGAGTACTTCTCCTCAAAAAGTTGGATTTCCTAAATTAATGGAAAATATTGGTTTACTAATTAGTTCTATTTATATTTATTTCTCAAATAATAATAAATTCTCTTTTGAAAGTTTAATTGAAAAATAATATTTTAAAATATAAAAAAATTCAATATATTAAGAATTATTTTAATTCATTGCTCGATTTTATTGCACCTGCTCATTGTATCGTTTGTAAAAAATATTACAATTATGAGATAAAAAAAAGTAAATTCATTTGCAACGCTTGTTATGATAATTTGAATTTTGCTATTGAAAAAGAACTTATTTTAAATAAAATATTACAAAATTTTCCACAAGATAAGTGTTTTATTTCAGAAGCAACATCACTAATTAGCTTAAAAAATAATATCAATTATTTAGAAATTATTCATAGTTTTAAATATTTAAGATTTCAATCAATTGGCATTGAGTTTTCTAAATTATTATCTCAGAGAATTATTTACGACAATATGCAAAATTATGATTATATTGTGCCAATTCCAATCCATTTTGCTAAAAATAGAGAACGGGGATTTAATCAATCTGATATTATTGCAAAAACAATTTCTAATGAATTAAATCTTAAATTTGCTGATAATATTTTATATCGAAATAAATATACGATTACTCAGACTTTATTAAGTAAAAGCGAAAGAATAAAAAACGTAGAAAACGTATTTTCTATAAAAAATAATGCGGATATTTATAATAAATCATTACTTTTGATTGATGATGTTTTGACAACTGGCTCGACATTAAATAATGCGGCTGAAATATTAGTAAAATACGGCGCTTCGCGTGTGGGCGCAGCAACAATTTTATTTGCACATTAATTTATTTAGGAATTTTTATGAGAATTTTAAGAGAAAAAACTGCAGCTGTTGTGATTGATGTTCAATCTAAACTTTTCCCATTTATTTCAGAAAATGAAAAAATTGAAAAGAATATTTTAAGATTAATTAACGGTTTAAAAGTTCTTGATATTCCGATACTTGTTACTGAGCAATATACAAAAGGGCTCGGCTCGACTATTGATAGTATAAAATCAATTTTTACTGATGATTTTAATCCAATAGAAAAAATGCAATTTAGCTGTATGGATAATGTAGATTTTCAAGCAAATTTTCTTGGATTGTCAAAAGATACATTGATTATTTTTGGTATCGAATCACACGTATGTGTTTTGCAGACTGTAATTGATACAATTGCAATGGGTCTTATACCCGTTTTAGTAGAAGATTGCGTTTCATCAAGGAATTTGAATGATAAATACTATGCAATTGAGCGTGCAAGAAGGGAAGGTGCGATTATAACAACCTATGAAGCTATTTTATTCGAACTTACAAAAGTTTCAGGAACGGAAGAATTTAAAAAAATATCTAAAATTGTGAAATGAAACTTGTATTAAATAGAGCATTTAATATATTTTTAGTTTTAGTATTTCTATTAAACTATTCAAATATAATTGCTCAGAATAATACAAAAAATTATCTTGATAACAATTTTGATAGCTGCTCGATACATATTTGTCTCGGCATACCAATAGATGATGACCAAAGTGATGATTATATTTTGTGTAAAACCGAATATGTAATTAGCTATAATCAAAATTTTAATTCTGCTAATTGGGCGGCTTGGAATTTAAACTCTACTTGGATTGGCTCGACTGATAGATATAAAGGCAAATTCATTACTGATAACACTTTACCCGAGGATTTTGAGCATATTACTCATAATGATTATACAAATACGGGCTATGACAGAGGGCATATAGTTCGCTCTTATGATAGAAGTTCGAACGATGAAGCTAATAAATCAACATTTTTAATGACAAATATTTTTGCACAAACACCAGATTTAAATCGAGGAGTTTGGCTGGATTTCGAAAGATTTATCGAAAATCTTGCAAAAAAACAGAATAAAGAACTTTATATTTTTGCTGGGGGAATTTATAATTCCAATAATACTATAAACGAGAAAATAAGAATTCCCGATAGCTGTTATAAAATTGCTGTGGTTCTTAATCGAGGTGAAGGTCTTGAATGCGTTGAATATAATACTATGATTTATGCTGTTATGATACCAAATATTAATGGAATACGGCGTGATAAATGGCAAAAATATGCTGTTTCTGTGTCTCATATCGAAAATTCTTCGGGTTATAATTTTCTTACGAACGTACCCGAAGAAATACAAGGAATAATCGAACAAATAATTTATAAATAATAAAAATGAATTCTAAATAAAAAATGGAGCTTTATTATGTTGAATTTTGGACTTCAAATTAAAGGAACAAAATCCGAAGGAAATTTCAAAAATATACTTAGCCCTTTTGATAATCGAATAGTTGGAAAAATAGAAATACCTACAATTTCGCAGCAGGAAATTGCTATACAAAATGCACAAAATTCTTATGAAAATATAATGAAAAATATGCCAAGCTGGAAACGGGCAGAAATTCTATATAAAGTATCTGAATTTATTAAGCGAGACAAAGAATTATTAGCACAAACTATTGCCGCAGAAGGTGGAAAACCACTCAAAGATGCAAGAATAGAAGTTACAAGAGCCGCTAATACCGTGAAAATGTCGGGCGATGAAGCACTCCAACTTAATGGTGAGCAAATTACTATGGATCGAGCCGCAGGAAGCGAAAATCATTTAGCATTTACTATAAAACAAGGATTGGGAATTGTATATGTTATTTCTGCCTTTAATCATCCTGTTAATCTAATATGTCATCAATTAGCAACTGCATTTGCCGCTGGAAATTCCGCACTTGTAAAGCCCGCATCGCAAACACCTCTATCTTGCTTAAAGATATGTAGTTATTTTCTCGAAGCTGGATTAGAAGAGGGAGTTATTAATGTTTTGCCTATTCCAGGTGCTGAAGCAGAAAAACATATTAGCGACCGAAGAATTAGATTTGTTAGTTTCATAGGCTCGGCAGAAGTTGGCTGGAAAATCCCAAAACTTGTTGCAAACGGAACAGGGTATAGTTTAGAACACGGCGGAACTGCTGTTGCAGTTGTTGATAAATCCGCTGATTTAGATTTTGCAAGTTCGAGCATTCTCAAAGGTGGATTTTATCATGCAGGACAAGTTTGTGTCTCAACACAAAATGTATTTTTAAATGAGGAAGTCTATGATGATTTTATAAATCTAATTATTGAAAAAGCAAAAAAACTCAATACTTGCGACCCGAATAATGAAAATACAGACATTGGTCCAATAATTAACGAATGGGAAAGAAATAGAATATTAAATCAAATTAAGCAAGCAATAGATTTAGGAGCTGAATGTTTAATAGGCTCAAATAAAATATTAGATACTTGCATTGAGCCGACTATTTTAATCAATACAAACTACGAAATGCAAGTTATGAATAGCGAAGTTTTCGGACCAGTAATAAATATTAATAAATATAAAAATCTTAATGAATTAATAGAAATATGCAATAAAACACCATTTTCGTTCCAAAATGCAATCTATACAAAGCATATTGACACCGCTTTTACTTTTGCACGAAAAATAAATTCAAAGACTGTTGTAATTAATGATTCTACTGCGTTTAGAGTAGATTGGATGCCATTTGGTGGAGCAATGGAATCTGGCTTTAGAGTAGGAGGGGTAAAATATTCGATAAATGATTTAGTAGAAGAAAAATTAATTGTAATAAAAGTGAATGACTATGATGCCAGATTTTCTATATAAAAGTTTTTCTTTTATTAAAATTTCTATTTTAAAGATTTTTGGAACTGAATTAAATAAATTTACGATAGAAATATCAGATAAATACTTTAATTTAGTCTCAAGTGGCTTACTTTATGAAGACGCTATAGCTCGTATTATGAATGAAAAATATAGTAATGATAAAGCAAAAATTAAAGAATGTCAAAATTTTATTTATAGTAAAAAACAATCAATAGATTTGATTTTTGAACAAAAATATGGCAAACGCGGACGATTTTTAATACATTTATATAAATTAATACAAAAGATTTATTTAGATTTTCGCACAAAAGAATTAGATAAAAAAGAAGAAGAAATAATAATAGACTCATCAATAAAATTAAATAAATTATTTAATTTTATTACATTATATATGTTTAGTAAATACGAAAAATAAAAAAAACTCCTTGAAAAAATTAAATATTTCAAGGAGTTTATATTTCTAATAAACAATTAATAGCTTGGATTTCTTATTGGCATTACTAATAATAACAATTCATTTTTATCATTATTAGGAACAATCAAAACGGGCCTGCTTGGCTCAGCAAAAGAAATATGTAGTAAATTTTCAGTAGTATCGCGAGCTGTAATATGCTCAACTGCCTCGATAAGATATTTATAATTAAATATAATTTCGTAATGCTCTGCATTAAACTCACAGCTTATAATCTCTTCGCCACTTTTACCTGTTTCATCATCTTCAGCATAGAATTTTAATTGATTTTCATCAATCAATAATTTTACTTGTTTAGACTTTTCATTTGCAAAAAGCGACACTCTTCTTAAAGATGATAAAAACTCGTCAATATCAACAGTTAGATTTTTTTCGTTTGCAGTTGGTATAACGTTCTCATAAGGAGGGAATTTTTCGTTAATAATTCTTGTAATAAAAGTTGTATCACCAATATCAAAACGAATATGAGAAACTTTTCCAAAATTTTCAATCGTGGTCATAAACACATCTGCATCTACTTTTTTTAGAATTTCAACAGAGCGTGCTGGTAATAACACCTCGAAATTCTGTGGAAAACTAGGTGTGTCAGAATGTACAACAGCTTTTGATAATCTAAAACTATCGGTAGAAACCGCATTTACGAAAGTTTCGTGGAATTGGAATAAAACTCCCGTCATTGATACTCTATATTCATCTGTCGAAACGCTATAAAGAGTTTTATCGCATAAATATAAAACTTGTTCTTTTGTCAAAGTAGCACTATTATTAGTTGACGATGCTAAGCCTTCGTTATCAGTAAGTTCTGGCATAGAATAATCAAAAAGCTGAGGCATATCAATATATTCATCGGCATCTAATCCCTTCATCTCATAAATGCCCTTAGATGAATGGAGAGTAATTTCGTAATTGTCAAAATCGGCTACAAATCGAATGCTTCCAGTATTGCCAAGAGCTTTAACTATATCATTAAGAGTTCTTGCTGGTACAAGTATTTCGCCAGAGTCTGTGCTTTCAACATTTAGTTTCGACATTAAAATAATGTTTTGGTCAGTAGCAATTAATTGCAATTTATCTGCATTTAATTTTAAGTAAATATGTTCCAATACTGGTACAGTAGATTTCGGAGGTATAGCTGGTAATACTTTTTGTAATACCTTTTGCAAGTCCGAAAGCATAACGGTAAATTCCATTTTTTTTGCCTATTATATGTTATTAAAAAACATTTTATTATTTTGCATATTATAAGATGTTAAATTTACAAATTTAGTTTTTTATAACAAAAATATTTATACATTTTTTTATAGTAGAGTTGATGATGTTAATAACTAAATATGGTGTGGATAACTTTTTAATAATTATCTCAATAGCTATAATTTTGATTGGTTTAGGAGTATATCCGCGGATAACAATGATTAGTTCTATACCTCTTACGATTGGTATTATACTATTAATTTTTGCTTTTGTGTTTTTTAGAGACCCCGAGAGGACTATACCAAAAGAAGCTTTAGTAAATGATGCTTATGTCTTGGCGCCTGCTGATGGCAAGATAGTAGAAATCGTTGAAGAAGAAGAAAAATATTATATAAAAGGCAAAGCCATACGCTTAAGTATTTTTCTTTCTCCGCTTAATGTTCACGTTAATAGAAGCCCAATATCTGGAAATGTTGAGTTTTATGACTATTATCCCGGAGAATATTTAGTAGCTTATCACCCTAAATCTTCAGAATTAAACGAACATTCAAAAATTGGAGTTCGTACCTCGAAAGGAAAAGTATTGTTTAAACAAATTGTTGGCATATTAGCACGTCGAATAGTATGTACTGTACAAGTTGGAGATACTTTAACTTGTGGTGAGAAAATTGGTATGATGAAATTCGGTTCTCGTATGGATATTTATTTACCTTTGGATACTCAATTTAAAGTAAAAATTGGTGATAATACCGTAGCTGGCGAAACTATTATAGCAATAATGAAATAGTTTGATGATTTGTTCAAATTAGTTTATTTTTGAATAATAAAATTTACAAAAAAATTTAATGAAAAAAATAAAGCTAACTAAATCACTTGTTCCAAATTTACTTACTCTTGTAAATCTGTTCTCTGGATTTACAGCAATAGTCTATTTTGCCGAATCTGATTTCGAGCGTGGCGCTTTATTTATCTTAATTGCGGCAATTTTTGATATGCTCGACGGTATGGTTGCAAGATTAATTAATGCCGCAAGTGAATTTGGTGCCGAACTTGATTCCCTATGTGATGTAGTCTCGTTTGGAGTTGCACCGTCTTATTTATTATATAAAGTATTTTTTTATCAGTTTAATGAATTTGGAATACTATTAGCCGCTTTGCCTGCACTTGCAGGAGCTTCGCGATTAGCTCGATTTAATATTCAATTAACAAGTTTTGACGATAAAATTTATTTTAAAGGATTGCCAATTCCATCAGCGGCTTTAACTATTATTTCTTATGTTTTATTTGCTGATTTTCTTTGTTTTGATAATAACCTTTGCCAATATTATACATATTTTATTGTTACTTTAATCGTATCTTATTCAATGATATCTACCGTAAAATTTGATAATATTCCAAGATTTACCAAAAAATCATTTAAACAAAGACCACTTGTTTCAATTTTATTTATCATTGGATTTATTTCTATTATTGTTTCGCTCGGTAAACTAATATTTCCATTTATGATGATTTATATTATTGGAAGTAATATTAGACAACTTTTTTTATTTATTAAAGAATCAAAAGAACCCGAAGAAGAAATTGACGACGAGGAAGAATCCGAACCGACACCTTTTTCTAAATATTAAATATATATTATAAAATTTAAAATAGGTAGATTAATTATGAAATTATTTAAAGCCAGTATCAAAATTACATTAAGAGAAAATATTCTCGATGTACAGGGTAAAACAGTCGAAAATGCACTTCATTCATTAGAATACAATGATATTAATCAAATTCGTATTGGTAAATATGTCGAGCTTAATATTAATGCAGAAAATGAAAATTCTGCTTTAGAACGTGTTAATAAAGCTTGTGAGCAGTTAATAGCAAATCCGATTATTGAGGATTATTTCGTTACTATTAAAGAAATTACTAATTAAAAAGGTGAATGATGAAATTTGGCGTTGTTGTTTTTCCCGGCTCTAACTGCGATCACGATGCTTTTTATGCAGTTAGCAAAAATGCAGGGTATCAAGCTGAATATATTTGGCATAAAGAAAATAAAATACATAATGATATTGATTGTATTATTTTGCCAGGAGGTTTTTCTTATGGTGATTATCTTCGTTGCGGTGCTATTGCAAGGTTTTCGCCCGTAATGAACGAAGTAGTAAAATTTTCTGAGCGTGGCGGATATGTAATAGGAATTTGTAATGGTTTTCAGATTTTAACAGAAACACGACTTTTACCCGGCACCTTATTACAAAATAAAAATCATAAATTTATATCTAAAAACATTAATCTTAGAGTTGAAAACGTCAATACTATTTTTACAAATAAATTTGCTTTGAATGAAGTAATAAGTATTCCAATTGCTCACGGCGAAGGAAATTATTATGCAGATAAAAATGTAATAAAAGAATTAGAAGATAGTGGACGCGTTGTATTTAGATATACAGATGAAAATGGTAATGAAAATGAAAATTCAAACCCAAATGGCTCTATAAATAATATTGCTGGTATTATTTCTGAAAATAGTAGGGTATTAGGAATGATGCCACACCCAGAAAGATATTGTGATGCAGTACTTGGGTCTAATGTTGGAATTAATGTTTTTCATTCAATTGCAGAAAAATTTATTAAATAAATAATTTCAATGGTGATAAAATGTATTTAGCTATGTTCGGAATGCCCGGCGGTATGGAATTTGTCTTGATAATACTTGTTATAGTTCTTCTATTCGGAGGAAAGAAAATACCTGAATTAATGAAAGGACTCGGTAGCGGTATCAAAGAATTTAAAAAAGCATCAAGTTTAGATGAAGATGATAATGATAAAAATCAAAAACAAATTCAAAGTTAAAAAACGGAGCTTCTAAATGTTTGATGTTGGTGGCGGAGAACTTATTTTTATTATTTTGGCAATTCTTGTACTTTTCGGACCTAAGAAAATACCTGAAGTTGCCAAAATGATAAAAAAAGGAATTTATGAGATAAAAAAAGCCCAAAGTACGTTTACTGAGCAACTTACTGATGTTAATAATGAGATTCAAAAACAAACAAAACCCATTATTAATCAAATAAATGAAACTATGGATTTGAAAAATGACCAGAAATTTAATGAATAAAAATAATTTTTAATTATTAATTAGAGATAAATTTCCCATTGTGAAATACTAATTCATCATCAATAAAAATATTTGGTTTATTAAATACACAACCTACTCTAAATGGTACATCAATTCGCCCACCTATATGAATATTTCTACCTATTCCAATATATGCTGTTCCAGTAGTAATTTCATCTTCGTAGTATTCGCCTGAAAGAATTGCCTTGTAGTTTGTTCCTATGCCAAATTCGCCAATTGTTTTGCCATCGTCGTTTGTTTTATTTAATAATTTCTTAAATTCATTAGCTTCAGCAGAATCACCAATAATATTTTTTATCAAACCATTTTCAATTTCTATTTTAAATGGTTTTTTAATTAATCCAATACCCTCGATACTACCATCAATATTTAGTATTCCATTCATTTTTTGATGCTCAGGTGCAAGAAATACTTTGCCCGAAGGCACAAAACCCGTATCTCCAATTTTCTTTAATAAACCTGTTGTAGTGATTATGTCTCTATCATTTATTGGAATAACTAAATTTGTTCCCATACGAGTTTCTACTCTAATAGAACTAGCTTTTGCTAAAATATCCTTTATTTTTTCACTTGATTGAGTAATTTTTTCTTGATCTATACCAAGACATCTCAAAAAAGATTCCTCATTAATATTTGGTACTAAACCAACTCTTACACCAAGTTTTGATACTTCATATAAAGCATGAGTATCAAAAAAATTCATTTCTGAAGCATTTATCACTACATCAACTGCACGCATAGATTCTTTGACAATATCAGGCGGTTCATAAGTATAATTGTCCTTTGCTTTTATCTCCAAATAAAAAACGTCTTCACAGATTTTTTTGGCTAAATCAAAAAATGTTCTTCCTAAATCAAATCTAATTTCATCAGAAATTATTAGAACAGACTCATCTTTATATAAACCAATAAAATCTTTGAGCATAGTATTAACAGCTCTTCTCAATTTTAATGATGCCATGGTAGTATTTATAGAAAGTTTTGCGAAATTGATATAAATAATATTACTAATATAGTAATTTTTTTGATTATAATAATAAATATTATAAAATAAGTAAATTACTATTTCTAATTTTATAAAAAATATTTTAATTTAAAAATATCTTAAAATTTATTTTTTTATATTTGGTAACTCTAAACCGTAGCCCTTTTTCTTATCTTCAATTTTTAATAAAAAAGCAAATATTAATGCTAAAACACCAAATATTGTAAAAATTATCATTGGTAAAGTATAATTATAAGTTGTTGTTGTAACACCATTATTAACAATAGTTCCCGTTACACAATATTTCTCTAAAACCCAACCTATTAATAAAGGTACGCCCATAAGACCCCAATTCTGTACCCAAAAAATTAACGCATAAGCCGTGCCTAATTGATTTTCGGGAATTAATTTTGGTACCGATGGCCACATTGCTGAAGGAACTAATGAAAAACCGATACCAAGTATTAATATTAGAATAATTGCAAAAATCCAATTATTTATAAATGGTATCGAAAATAATAAGTGAACTAAAATTATTAGTAATGAGCCAATCATCATAATTATAGCTCCCTTACCCTTACGGTCGTAAATCGTACCAAATACTGGAGTTAATAAAATTGTACCAAATGGAAGAAGTCCGGGAATTACGCCAGCCCAATAAGAATCTACTCCAAATTTATTTATCATTAAATCAGTAGCATATTTTAGAAATGGAAATACTGCTGAATAAAATAGCACGCATAAAATAGCAATATACCACCAACCTTTATTTATTAAAATTGACCAAATATCTTTAATTTTAAATTCTTCATCATTAGATGAATCACTTTCTAAATTCTTAGCTTTAATCGTAGCATCTAATTTTTTATCCATAAATGTATATGCAAAAAATGCTAATAAACCTATACAAAGCATTATTAATCCAAATAATACGGGAGTTGATACACTGCCAAAATATAAGCCTATTGGTAAAGATGTTGAAATTGCAAGTGCCGTACCTAATCTTGCAACAGATAATTGAAGCCCCATTGCCAAAGCTAATTCTTTACCTTTAAACCATTTTACAATGATTTTTGTTACGGTTATTCCCGCTATTTCTACTCCAACGCCAAAAATAGCAAAGCCCAAAGCGGCAATCATTACTTGTGATTTCCATCCGAATAAAGTAGAGCCAGCAAGAGAATCAGTAGAAATTGCCCAATATTTAATAGCAGTACCCAGCAGCATTACAACAGCGGCTGAAAGCCCCGTAAATCTAACGCCCATTTTATCAAGGATAATTCCACCAATGATTAGAAAAAGTAAAAATACGTTAAACCAGCCATAAGCACTTGTAAAAAATCCATATTCGGTACTTGTCCATGTCAATTCATTTTCTAAAAGACCTTTTAGTGGTGCCATAACATCGGCTATAAAATAACCAGCGAACATTGTAAATGCAACTACAATCAATGCAGTCCAACGAGCAACTTTCGACTCGCTGTATAAGGTAATAATTTGATTCATACTTATTTTATTATGAGGTTAAAAAATAGGATAATATATCATTACAAATGTAAGAAAATTTTATTTACAAAATAAAAAACTTTTTTATAAAATTTCAATATTTCAAATTGATAAATAAAAAAAGTGCTAAATTAAAAGCAATTTATAATTTAGCACTTCAAAATTAAAAAGAAAATTAATCAATTTTCAAAACAATTTTACCCGAATAATCTCCACTTTCTAATAAAGTGTGAGCATCTTTAGCATCTTTTAAACTAAAAATCTTATGAATTTTTGCTTTAATTTTACCCAAATTTACTAAATTTAAAAATTCAGCAAATTCATTTTTCGAACCAAGATAAATACCGTGCAAATTAAGATGTCTGAAATATGTCTGATGAATACTAAGTTTAGTTTCTGTACCCGAAATTATTCCGCAGAAAATTATATGACCATTTTTTCTTAACATAGCAAAACTTCTATCGAAAGTTGCTGGACCGACATAATCAATAATTACATCTAATCCTTTTGGTGCGATTTTCTTTATTTCGTTTACGATGTCATCTTCATAATGATTAAAAACATAATCAGCGCCGAACTCGTAAACAGCTTGTTTTTTCTCATTTTTACCTACTGTAGCAATTACAGTAGCACCTTTTAATTTAGCCATTTGAATTGCAAAACTTGCTAATCCACCGCTACCACCCCAAATAAAGAAAAAATCACCTTTTTTAAGCTCTACGATGCCGTTTACTGCATGATACGCAGTTAAACCCGCAATAGGTAAAGCCGCCGCTTCTTCGAAGCTAATATTATCAGACAATTTGAATAAATTTTCCGCTGGCACTGCAATATATTCACAATAAGCACCCTTTCGCTGCATACCGAAAAAATGCCAACCATCATTCAAATGCTCTAAATTATCGTATTTTTCATCTCTAATTTCAGGTAAATAGACGGGATAAACTACCACTCTATCATTAATATTAAAACCATTTACATTAGCACCAAGTTCGGTAATAGTTCCCGCAATATCGCCACCCAAAATATGTGGCAAAGGAATATTTAAACCGGGGTAACCATTTCTAACAACAGTATCTATTCTATTAAGACTAGTTGCACCAACTTTGACTAAAACTTCGTTTTCTTTAATAGTTGGAATAGGCATATCTGTAACATATTCAAGTACATCTTTGCCTCCGTGTTTATTTATTATTATTGCTTTCAATTATTCTATTTCACATTTATTAAAAATATAATCTACACTTTCAAATATTTTTTTATAACTAAATAATTCTTCTAACTCGCTTTTGCTTATATATGTTAAAAGCTCATTATCTTCGCATAATGATTCGAGAAAATCTTTCTTTTCGTCCCAAGTTTTCATTGCATTACGCTGAACTATAACATAAGCCGCTTGCCTTTGGACTCCTCTTTTTGCTAATTCTAATAATACTTTTTGTGAGTGAATTAATCCAAAAGTTAAATTAAGATTTTCAATCATTTTTTCGGGATAAACTACTAAATTATCTATTAATTTAATAGTTCTATTAAGAATATAATCGAGTGAAATCGTTGAATCGGGGAAAACCACCCTTTCTACGCTACTATGAGAAATATCTCTCTCGTGCCATAGGGCATTATTCTCTACTCCGGCAAGTGCATTAGTTCTTAAAAGCCTTGCTTGACCACTAATATTCTCAGATGAAATTGGATTTCTCTTGTGTGGCATAGCAGAACTACCTTTCTGACCTTTTGAGAAATATTCTTCTGCTTCACGAACCTCTGTTCTCTGTAAATGCCTAATTTCTATACCAATTTTTTCTATCATTGAGCCAATTATACCAATAACAGATAAAAAATATGCATGATTATCACGCGAGATAACCTGAGTAGAAGTTTTAGCTGCTATCAAACCTAATTTTTCACAAACATATTCCTCGACTTTTGGAGATAAATGCTCGTAAGTACCAACAGCGCCGCTAATCATTCCGATTGAACAGTCTTCGAGAGCGGATTGTAATCTTTTAATATTGCGATTACATTCATCAAACCACAAGGCAAATTTCATTCCAAAAGTCATAGCTTCAGCGTGAATACCATGACTACGCCCAACGCATACAGTATATTTATGTTCTATCGCTTTTTTTCTAAGAGATTCACGCAATCTAATCATATCATCGAGAAGAATCTCACCTGCTTGCTTGATTTGTACCGATAGACAAGTATCGAGAACATCGCTTGATGTCATTCCAAGATGAATGAATCGCGATGACTCACCAACGTATTCTTCTACATTTGTTAAAAAAGCAATTACATCGTGTTTAGTAGTTTCTTCGATTTCTAAAATTCTTTTAACATTAAAATTTGCTTTTTCTCTAATGATTTTTAAATCTTCTTTTGGAACCAAACCAAGCTCGGATTGAGCTTCAGTAGCTAAAATTTCGATTTCGAGCCAAATTTTATATTTATTTTCATCACTCCAAATAGCACCCATTTTGGGCAAAGTATAACGTTCTACCATTTAATCACCAATTTTACTATTTATTTCATTAATTTTTTGTTCTAATTTACCAATATTTTCATAAATTTCGGGTAGTTTTCTTTGAACTGCTTCGATTTTAAAAGCTCTTAAATGTTCTTTAACGGGAGAGCCAAAATACACTCCACTTTTATCAATAGATTTAGATACACCAGATTGAGCATAAATAGTAACATTTTCTGTAATTTCAAGATGACCTGCTATACCAACCTGTCCTCCAAATCTACAATTTTTACCACTTGTTACACTTCCAGAAATCCCAACTTGTGCGGCAACACCAGTATTTTCACCTAGTTCACAATTATGAGCAATATGAACAAGGTTATCAATTTTTGAACCTTTATGAATAATTGTAGAGCCAACCAAAGCTCTATCAATAGTAGTATTTGCACCAATTTCGACATCGTCCTCGATTATCACATTTCCAAGTTGCGGAATTTTGTCATATTCACCCGTTTTACTATTCTCTAAATAACCAAAGCCATCGGAACCAATAACAGCACCAGAATGAATAATACAATTCGAGCCAATTTCAGTATCCGAATAAATACTTACATTAGAATTAATTACAGTATTTGAATTGATTGTAACATCATCATAAATAACGACATTTGGCATTAATTTAACACCATTAGCCAGAATGCAATTCTCACCTATAACGCAATTTGCAGAAATATGAACATTGTCAGATATTTTAGAGTTTTTTCCAATAATTGAAGTATGATGTATCTCACTTTTTTTCTTATGTTTATTATTATCAATAATCTTTAATAATTGAATTAATGATTTATAAGGATTTTCAACTTTTAGAAAGACTTGATTTTCTTTTGGTTCAATTTGAGTGTCTAATTTTACTATAATACACGAAGACAATGATTTTTCAAATAAATCTTTATATTTTGTATCATAATAAAAAGTTAAATCACCAATCCTCGCACTCGAAAGCGGCTTAATATTAGAAATTATTCCATTATATTTTCCAGATATTTCAGCACTTAGAATTTTTGCTAATTCTTCTACTGAATAAGTTAAATTCATATTATCTTTTTATCCTTCTTTCTTCATTTGGTTTTATTAAATTAGGATTTTTGTCTGGCGGAATAGTATTATCTGGCTGATTTTTATTATCCTGAGGATTGATAAGCTGTTCGTCTTCGTTATCATCAGAGCTTGATCGCCCACGTCCACGTCTTTTAGGAATTTTTGATTCTTTTTGTTGATTACGAGGGTCTTTTTCAATTCTTTCAGCTAATTCTTTTTCTAATTCATCAACATTTACGCCAAGATTTTTAAGGACCTTAACCGTCATATCATATTTATAATTAACATAAGGTAATGGTTGAATGCTTTGGTCAATTATAATATCAAAACCTTGGTCAGAAGATACTTGTTGGACTGCGGCATAAATTTTTTCCTCAACAGGAGTGTAAATTGTTTTTACTGCTTCGTCATATTTTCCGTTAGGTCCAAAAATAGATTTCGCATAATCCTCACGATTTTTCTTTAAATTACCCCATTCTGATTCTTTGCTAAGTCTTTCAGTTTCAGTCCAAATTAAACGATTTTTTTTAATTTCAAATTCTAAATTATCAATTTTTTGTTGCATTGCATCGAGTTCGCGTTTCCATTCATCAGTCATACTTTGCACTCTTTGCTGAGCTTGCTGTGCTTCTGGAAATTTTTCACGAATGGTATTAGAGTTTATAAAACCGACTTTTTGAGAATATGCATTACTTGATAAAAATATTATAAGTAACGGTAAAATAATATGATTATACCATTTCATTTTAATACCTTTGATTAAAATTCTAAAAAAAAATAAATTGTAGAATTTGACTATATAAGTTTCTAACAAATCATTAAAATTAATTATAAAATATCGGTTATAATAAAGAAATATTTTATTTTTAATTAGTTTATAGCGATTTAACAATTTTTCAATAAATAGATTTGTATTAGTTTACTCGTAATGAGTTCAAAATAATTAGTTTAAAGAAATAAATATTATTTTGCTAATTTTTTTCCTTTAGCTTGTATCATTTAATTTTAAAAAAAAACACCTATTAGAAATTAATTAATAGGTGCCTTAAATTATTTGAAAATTTATTATTAAAAATTACATACCCGAAGGTGCGGCTGGTTCGTTAGGGTCGCCTGCTTTACTAATAGGTAATTTAATTAAAATATATGCAATAACAGCGAGAACAACAAGACTAATTAAGAAAGTAGCATTTGGGAATATTGCGGGCATAAAAATACCAAATACAGCAAATCCTGCGAAAATTAATCCCATCAAAGCCTCACCTGCGATTAATCCCGAAGCAAGCAAAACGCCAACATTTTCGATACGTGCCATTTGGAACGAGTTGAATTTATTACGTTCATTAATCATTTCGACTATGCCTTTAATCATTCCACCAATAAAAATTGCAAAAGTTGTTTCGAGTGGCAAATACATACCGACGCTAACAAGCATCGGGCTTTTTACTTGCATAAGAATAAAGCCAAATCCCATAAGCATTCCAACAATGATAAGTGGCCACGCCATTTGTCCGCCAACTATACCTTGAGATAGAATTGCCATAAGTCCCGCCTGAGGAGCTGATAAACCTTTACTACCAAAACCACCTTCGTAGCCTTCGACCATTCCTTTTGCAATATCACCATCATTTAAAAATGACAATACGAAAAACATCACAAGACCCGAGAGTACAACTCCTATGATATCTCCAATCTCCATTTTCCAAGGTGTACCGCCTAAAATATGTCCGGCTTTTAAATCTTGTAGCATTTCGCCAGCAACCGCTGCTGAAACACAAACAATAGCCGCAACACCAAGAACTGCCGCAACACCACCTTCATCACCAGTAACGCCAAGTATTACAAGAACGAGAGCAGTAACAACAAGAGCCGTAAGTGTTAAGCCAGAAATAGGATTATTACTCGACCCCATAATACCTACCAAATATCCAGAAACAGCCGCAAAGAAAAAGGCAAGTATTATCATAACAGTAGAAGAGACAACTGCAACAAGTATTGATGTATTGAATATAAAATAGGTAATAATAAATGTAGCAATTGCAACAATTAAAATACCGAGAATTATCCAATTAAAAGGAATATCTTTTTCTGTTCTATCACCCGCGACAGTCTCGCCAGAAGCCGCTTTTTTAACATCACCAACAGAACGAGCAATACCAGCAATCAAACTTTTTCTCATTTTGAATAAAGTAAAGCCCGCACCAACAAGCATACCACCGATAGCTATTGGGCGAACGATATATTTCCATATTTCAAACATTTGAAAAATAGGGTCGTTTACTCTTTGAGTAGCCGCTTCGATTGTCATTCCCTTAGTACTTGCAATATGCTGAGCCCACACTCCGAAATCAATAAATGGAGATAAAAAATAATAAATTATAGGAGTTAGAAGTCCCCAAGCTATTAAACCACCACTAAAATTTAGTGATGCAAGCTTCGGACCAATAATATAACCAACACCCATATACGCGGGGCTGACACCGGGCGAACTTAAAAGAATTCCGCCTTTACCCGTAAAAGTAGTTCCAGTAATAGTTTGTTTTCCGAAAACGACAAATTTTTCCCATAATGCTGGGAAAATTTTAAATTCAGCTAAAGCTTTTATTAAACCGCCTAATCCCATAGCCCCGAATAAGAATTTTGAATTACTTCCGCCAGAGCGTCCCGTTTTATGAATTTCTGCAGCTGCAACAGACTCTGGGAAAGGTAATTCTTTGTCTTCGACCATTACTCTACGAAGTAAAGCTACGAACATAATTCCAAGAATACCGCCAAAAATTAAAATTAATGATGCGGCAATGTAATTTGATGTAGTAAAAAATGGATTCCATATTCCAGCTATAAAGAAAGCGGGCAAAGTAAATATTGCTCCAGCGGCAACAGACTCGCCAATAGAGCCTACGGTACGGGCAAAGTTTTCTTCAAGTACTGAGCCTTTCATAATTTTTAATAATGCCATACCAATTACAGCCGCAGGGTATGTTGCCGCAATCGTCATTCCCGCTTTTAATCCAAGATAGGCATTTGCCGCACCAAGAATTACAGCCATTATTAAACCAAGTATTAAAGCTCTTACGGTCATTTCTGCCATATTAGAATCGGCAGGTACAAATGGTACAAATTTTTGTTCTGACATATAAGATTCCTACATTTTAAATAATATTATTTCATTTATGTATTTTGAAAAAAAATAAAATTAGTAAAGATTTAGGAAATAATAAAAAAAAATAATGATTTAACCCAATAAATGTATGTTTTTATTCATTTTATTTTGAAAATTTTAAATTTGAGATAAGAAAATTGATAAAATCAACTTATTCCAATCTTAAAGCATTCGACGGAGATGTTTTACTCATTTTATAAGAAGGATAAATTCCAGCTATAATTGCGGCAAAAATCGAAATTAAAATTCCTTGAATTGCATATTCAGTTTTGAAAAAATATTCAATAGTCCAGCCAAATGAACGATGATTGATTATATGAATTAATATATATGCTAAAATATTTCCAAAAGGTATTGCAAGAAATCCCGCTATCAAACCCATTATTCCCGTTTGGAGAATAATCATTTTCCATAATTGCATAGGGAGCATGCCTATTGCCCGTAAAACCCCTAATTCTCTTGCTTTTTCGAGTTGCAAAGCCATTAAAGCACTTAAAATTCCAATAAATGACACAATTATTGCAAGCAATTGTAAAATATTAGTAATTAAAAATGTTCTATCAAAAATTTCTACAGAAGCATCAATTAATTTTCTATTAGATCTTACTATAAAATCAAGATTATTGTCCGATTTTTCTCTAATTTCATTTATAACATCTTCAATTTTACTCTTATCTTTTACAAAAATTGCTAACCCCGAAAGCATATAGTCATCAAAATACTTCTGGTATGTAGGTAAATGCATCATAATAAGACCGATATCCGAGCTAAAATCAATAAAAATACCAATTACTCTGAAATATTTTCTACCATAATTTGTGGGTAAAGAAACAGTATCACCCACCTTTGCACCATTTTTATAAGCATAGGATTCAGATACAAAGACACCCTCATTTTCTGAATAATCTTTCCATAGCACTTTATTTGAAATCTTATTATCTTTAAAATATTCATAATCAAAATTCTGAACTTTTGCCGCAAGAATATGCTTTATTTTGCCGTTATCGTTTATTTGATTTTCGCGATAATAATTCATTGCTTTTACTTCTTTTATTGTCCATATCGAATCTGCAATTTTCATATCAAAAGAGCCATCGTTAAAACGTGAAACCATTGTAGGAACTGATGTATAAATATCTGCTTTTAACCTCATATTTAACCAATCTACTACTGTTTGGCGAAAACTACTTACCATTGTGCCAACCCCAATTGCCGCAGAAACAGCGATACTTAATGCGGCAACTGCAATCGTTGTTCGGCTTAATTGAGATGAAATTCCTCTACTTGCCATTTTACCAATCGAGCCGAATAAAAATTTCATAATAGGTGTTAATAATTTCATCGAAATTATTAAAAAATATGGGGTAAAAAGTGCAAATCCAACAATTATAGGAGCAATTCCTAAATAACTAAAATATATATTTTTACTATCAATAAGAAGAATCAAAGTTCCAATTATAATTGAAATTATAGCAACAAATAAATATTTCTTAGTTTTATTTTTTATATTATCTTCACTTTCAGAGCGAGTAAGAACTGCTCTCGGTGGAACGTTTGTTGCGTCACGGGCTGGTTTGTATGCTGATAACAAAGTTGCTGATAAACCTAAAATTATCCCTTTTAATATACTCTCATAAGAAATTGTGATTTTTTGAACTTGTAATACAAAATACATATCATTAATTGTTTTTGTTACAAGATTTATTATACCCGTACCTAATATAATTCCCGTAAAAATACCTAAAACAGTCCCAATCATACCGACAGTGAGAGATTCTAAAATAATTAATGTGAAAATCTCTTTTTTAGTAACCCCAATTGACCTTTGTAATCCGATAAATTGCTTTCGTTGAACAACCGAGAAAGTCATTGTATTATAAATAAGGAACATACCAACAATTAAAGCAAGCAAACTCAAAGCAGTAAGATTAATTCTAAAAGATTCCGTAATTTGCCGACCAGTATTTGATCGCGTTTCAGACTTTTGAATCCTTAGTGATTTTGGTAATTGAGCATTAATTAAATTAATTGAATTTGTATCATCTTTTTCAATAATTAAATCTATTCGAGTGATAAAATTTCCGTAATTTAATATTTCTTGAGCATTTGATATATCAGTAATAATTATATTTTCTATTAGTTTAGCTTGATTTTCTGACTCGGGTTTTAGCATACCAATTAAAATTAAAGACTTAGTATTTCCATCAATTTCTATATCAAATTTATCGCCTAATGATAAGCCTAAATCTTTTGCAGTGCTTTCTAAAATGAGTGCCGCTCCCTTTATTGTAAGAAATTGAGGTAAATCAATACGCTCACCCTTAGAAATTATACTCGTATAATTTCTAAAAGGTTCCTCATATAAAGGATCAATACCAATTAGAGTAAAAATTGATGAGTTTTTTCCTTTAATTTTTATAAATTTTTCAATTATAGGAGCAGACCTTTGTAAAGCAAAATTTTTTCTTAAATTAAAAAATATACTATCTGGAATGCCCGGTGGATTTGAAATTATTTGATGAGTTGCTTTGCCTGAAACGCTTTCCATTGATAAATTAAAAGCAGTAAATGCACTTTGATTAGCAATATCAATAGCTATGACTACTGCAACACCAAGAGCAATACCAATCACTGATAAAAGAGTTTGCCAAAAATTCTTTATTGAATAATTAATACCCGATTTAAAAAGTATTTTTTTCATCGGAATTAATTCGCTTTATCAATAAATAATTTTGAATCTTTAACTCGTACTATATAATCGGCTAAACCGATTACATCTTGGCTATGGGTTGCCATTAACATTGTTTTATTTTGTTTTCGTACTAAATTATCAAGTAATTCAATAATATTTTTGCCCGTTTCGTAGTCAAGATTTCCAGTCGGCTCGTCAGCAAGAATAATAGATGGATTATGCACCAAAGCACGAGCAATAGCAACTCGCTGCTGTTCACCGCCCGATAATTTATCGGGATATGTCTCACCACGATTAGAAAGACCAATTTTTTTTAATAAATCTTCGGCGAAGATTAAATCATTTTTATCTAAATTTTTTACAAGTTCGATAGGTAATAAAAGATTTTCTATAACATTTAAAGTAGGTATTAAATTAAAAAATTGAAATATAAATCCAATATTATTTCTTCTAAATAAAGTCCTATTATTCTCATTAAAAGAGCTAATTTCCGAGCCGTTTATAGTTATTTTTCCGCTTGTTGGAGTATCTATACCGCTAATTAAATTTAATAAAGTGGACTTACCCGAACCGCTTTTTCCATACATAATATAGATTTTTCCACTTTCGAACTCAAAATCAACATCAACTAAAACTCTATGTTGAATTACACCTTCGGTAAAAATTTTTGAAATTTTATCTAATTTAATCATTATAATGTAAATTGGCAAATTTAAAGATAATATCACGTTTTTAAGAAGTTTTTAATATTTTGTTCAATCACTTAAATAAGCTAAATATGAATAATTAAATTTAATTTTTCATTCAGTTTAATATATACTCTAATACATTATTTGTGATAATAATCATAAAAAAAGACAAATATTTTGGTAAATTAAAAATAAAAAAAGCATATTAGTGTTTATATATTTAGAGAAAACAAAAAATTACTTTTTTTATGCGACTTTTTACAAATATTATATTATTTATTTTTATAACGATACAGATGATACCAGCTGTATCGAATATTGTTATTTTTATAAATTTTAAAATTCATCAAGAGTATATTGCAAAAAATCTTTGTGTAGAAAAAGAAATCGAAAATAATACTTGTATGGGCTGTTGCCAATTAAAAAAAGAAATAAATGAAAATGAAATTCCAAATCAACTAAAATTATTGGATTTTAATGAATTGGAATTATTTATATCAAAAAATAAGATTAAAAGTAATTTTATCTTATTTGCAATTAAGGTATTAAAGATTTTTTATTCAGAAAATTTTAACATCTCCAATAGAATCATACCCGAAACACCACCACCCGAATATTACTTTTAAAATTATAGTTTTTTTTATTTTAAGTGTATTTTTAGTCTATTTTTTACTAAAAGTATCACTTTGTTATCATATTTATTTATTTTTTTTTAATAGTAAGTAATTAATTGAGAATTAATTACTTATATATATATATATTTAATTTTTATTTAAAAGGGAAAAAATGAGAGTATTCTATTTTACAATTCTAATTTTTATAATATCAGTTATAAATGCGTCATCGCAAGATACAATTCGTAAATTCTCCACTGAAAAAGTTGAAATTATTGCTAATAAAACAATCCCAGAAGGCGAATTTTTCTATTTTGGTACTGATTATAATAGTAATTTATTCGATAAAAATGGTGTATCACTAATTCGTAGAGGATTGAATTTTACTCAAGATGTTTATTCAGAAGGGTTTAAACGCGGAGATATAAAAATAATAATTGATGGTGAGCAATATCATAATGCCTGCCCAAATCGTATGGACGCGCCCGCGAGCAGGATAAATCCTTTGGAAATGTCATCAGTCGAAATATCAAAATCTGGAACTTCGCGTGGAGCTGGAATTTATGGTAAAATTGAATATCATAGAAAAGAAATACCCGAAGAATTAAAACTTGGATTCTTCGGTACTGCTGATTTAATCTCTCAAAAGAATTTTGATGGTGGATTAAGCATTAGTGCAAAACAGCAGGCTTTGATAGCAAGATATTCACAAGGTAAACCATATTTGAATTCCGACAGTAAAACATTTAAAGAATTATATTCTTACGAGGATAATTTTATGTTTAGTAATCTGAAAATTGCATATAGAGGAAATATTGATGATTTTAAATATGGAGTTTCATTTAATCAATTAGAAAATATATCTTTTCCGTATTTACAAATGGATGAAAAAAATTCAAAAATCTATAATGCTGATTTTTCATATCAAAATCATAAAATATATTTTAATTATACTGACCATTTGATGGACAATTCTTTGAGAGTAGCTAATAGTTTAATGACATCACATGCAAAAAATTTTACAATTGGTTTAGTGGGGGATTTTTATGAGCTAAGCTATCGAAATTGGAATGTTGAGAATAAAACAATAAATAAACAAAATAATATGGTAATGATGGAAAATGATATGATGCCCAATATAAATCAATTATATTTTGCTCCAAATTATCAATATAATTTTGATAGTTTTAAAGCTTCTGCAAGAGCGGGATTATATCATTTTTCGGTTGGAGAAAAAGATGCTATAATTAATTATAAAACTCTATATAGCGAGGCTGAGGATAGCCGTTTATTTTTTGTAGGGGCTGTAAATTTCGCATATTCAGATGAATTAATAGAAGATTTTGTGTTTGGCTCTAATTTTGAAATAGCTATGGAAAGCCCCGAAGCTGAACAGTTATTTATTAATGTGAAAAGACCTTCGACAAATCCGAATTGGTATGGAAATCCAACATTAAAAAATGCAAAAAAGATTTCTTTACGCGCAACTATAAATAACGAATATTTTTCTATTGAAGGCTATATTAATAAAATTTATGATTATGTTTATATTAATTCAATTATGCTGGATAATAAAAATAATCAAACTTTTAATAATATTGATGCAATAATTCTGGGTATAAATGCAAGTTTTCGATATAGTATATTAGAAAGTAATATATCATATATTTATGGTGAGAATACTATTACGAAAAGTCCGCTCTCTGAAATAATGCCATTAACGATTACAAATATCATCTCAATACCAGAAATTTATGATATTAAAACAATGATAATTCATCATTATGAAAATTATCAATCAAGAATTGACAAACAACTTAACGAGGCCGCGTCAAATTCTTGGAACACAATAGGATTAAGAGTATTATATAAATATTCTGACTTTATTGTAAGAGCAGATGTTGATAATTTGTTAAATTATAATTATTATAGGCATTTATCTTATGCAAGAAATCCATTTTCGAGTGGATTGAAAGTATATGAACCGGGAATAAGTTTAAGACTTACTTTTATGTACGAAGGAGTATTTTAATTAATATTTATATTTGAAAAATTAATAAATTTTATTCTGAACTGAGAATTTTATCAATAGCAAATTTTTTGGTGAATCTTGGTTCAGAATATTTTTTTAGATTTTTATTAGTAATTTTTTATCTTAATTAGAAGATTCTAAGTATTTTTGAAAAAGAATTGAAAAGAAAAGAAGATAATTATTAGAATGGCACATTTTTTTCTAATAATTATTTGCGGAAAGAGAGGGATTCGAACCCTCGGTACGGTTTCCCGTACACACGCTTTCCAGGCGTGCCAGTTAAACCACTCCTGCATCTTTCCGTAAGTGTATTTTAAAAATAAATATGTTATTTTTGAATGTTCAAAAATATGAAATTTGTACTAAATAGAAAAATTAAAGATTAAGGAAATCTAATATATGAAGTCATCACGGCGAAAATTCTTAACTTATGCGGGTTTGTCAGCCCTTGGATTTGGCTTTATAAAGGCACAAACCAAAGGTAAGGATTTTATAGGTGTGAAGAAACTTCCAGAATTAGATTTTCCAATTAATACAATACCGTCGAGAAAATTACCAGCAGGTTTAAAACCGGGTTCGACAGTTGCGATTACAGCTCCCGCAAGTCCAACAAGTATGGGTGAAATAAGATATGGCAAAAGTTATTTTCAATCTTTTGGTTGTAAAGTAATTGTTGGAGAGACTATCACAAAACAAAAAAATGAAAATCGCTATTTTTCTGCTCCCGATAAAGAGCGAGCTGAAGAATTTATGTCATTTATTCTAAATAAAGATGTAGAAGCTATAATTTGTGGAAGAGGTGGGTATGGTTCAATGCGTATTTTACCTTATCTTGATTTTTATGCGATTTCTCAAAACCCAAAAATAATTTTAGGCTTTAGTGATATAACTGCTCTGTTAAATGCAATTTATCGAAAAACTGGACTTGTAACATATCACGGACCAGTAGCGACGATGGATTATGAGACTTTTTCATCTAATAACTTGAACAAAGTTATTTTTAACAACATCGGAACAAATAATTATCAGTATAATTCTAATCAAGCAATAGTAATTAATGAAGGCATAGCATCGGGCGAACTTGTTGGCGGCAATCTTACAATTTTAAGCACTATGCTTGGGACTGAATTCGAAATGGATACTTCTGGCAAGATATTATTTATCGAAGATGTTTCCGAGCATGCTTATCAAATTGATAGAATGCTAACTCAATTATTATTAGCAAATAAAATTCAATCAGCAAGTGCAGTAATTTTTGGAACTTTTAAAAATCTTAATATTAGACGCCCCTTTTATCCAAATCGTGGTTATTCAATTTTAGAAGTTATTCAACAATTAATTCAGCCTACACAAGTACCTTGTATGGTCGGATTTCCATTTGGACACACTTCTAACAAAATTACAATGCCAATTGGAATAATCGCAGAAATAGATACTAATACTAAATTACTAAAATTTACAGAAAAAACAGTAATTTAATAAAATAAAATTCTAATTGTAACTTTATTGCAACTAAAATGTTTTTAAAGTGTATATTAAGTGTAAATTTATAAAATTAATACGTATTTATTTTTAGGTTAATTATGAATCGAATTATTTTCTCATTATTTTTGTTTTTTATAGTTAGGTTTATTTCATTTTCACAAGGGTTTAATGTATCTGAAATTGATGCAAAAAATTACCCTAATGTAAGTGTCAATTTCACAGCATTTAATGGTGCGGGAGACTACTATAAAAACTTACAATCAAGCGATTTTAGCGTAAATGAAAATGGTTTTAATATTCCTCCCAATTTAATAAATTTATATTGTACTGAAAATTTACCTACAAATGTGGTGCTTGTATTAGATAGAAGTAGTTCGATGAATGAACTTTATAATGGCGAAACTCTATGGCAATGGGTTATAGAAGGTGCAATAACATTTATCAATAATTTTCCGTTTAGTGATAGTGCAAAAATTGCGGTAATTACTTTTGCTGGTTCTTCACGACTAACTTGCAATTTTACAAATGATAAAAAAGAATTACTCGATTCAATTAATAAAATACCAGATGCTTATGGTCCAACAAATTATAATGCGGCATTACTCGATAGTGAAATTGGAGCTATTGCATTACTTAAAACAAGAACGTTGCAACATCGCAGAGCTATAATATTTTTGACAGATGGAATGCATGAATCTGGCGAATTACTGCGAGATAAAGAAATTTCTATGAAATTAATCCAAAATAATATTAGATTTTATGGAATTTCTTTGATGATTGGATTAAGTAAAGATTTAGATTTATGGGCAAAACAAACCGCTGGAAAGTATAGTTTTATCTCATCAAAAGAAGCACTGAAAAATATTTATAAAGTCTTTGCAGAAGATTTAAAAGGCACAATACAATGCCAACTTGAATGGTTAAGCCCTGATATATGTGATATTAGTGAATTATATAGGCGAGTAAAAATTAATTTTTTAATTAATGACGATAGTGTATTAAGAAGTTACATTGCTCCAATGGATAGAAAAGTAGAAGTTGAGACTGACAAAACTGTATATATTTTTGGCGACCCTCCACTTAATCAAAGTACCGATATGAATATTACTATAACACCAAGAGTAAGTCCAATTAAAGTTAGTAATATTAGTATTGTTCCATCAGAATATTTTAAAATTATTGATTGGGGATTTGGTGAAGGAGTTAAGCCAACGTATGATTTTACTATACCGATGGATAAATCAATAGAATTAAAAGTTAGATTTACAGCTAAAGATATAAGAAAACTAAGACAAGCAATATTATTCGTTGACGGAACTCCTTGCCCACTTGAAGTGCCTTTATTCGGTGGATATATGCAAGTTTCACTTGATAAACCTAATGCAGAACTTTTCTCACGTTGTGATACTATTGATATTCAGTGGAGTGGGGTTTTTTCAAATACTTATGTTGATTTATTATATTCTACTAATGGTGGTGATAAATGGAATTTAATAAAAGATAAAGTTTTAGGAACAAGTTATAAATGGTTCCCAAATTTTAATACGTCAAATTTACTAATTAAAGTCAGGATTTCCGATCAATACACTTACGACTATATTAATTCGCTTGGCGGGAAAGGCAATGAAATTGCTACTTCCATAGTAGCTACCAAAAATGGAAATTTCCACTATATTAGTGGTTATTATAATGGTGAGACTGAAATAGGTGGAATTAAAAAAGTATCAAACGGAAAAGATGATTTTTTCCTTGCTAAGTTTGATATAGAAGGAAATCCAATTTGGGTGAAAACGGGCGGTTCTAGCTCTAATGACGACAGGGCAAATGGGGTAACTATTGACGTTCGAGGTAACTCATATATTACTGGCTATACTTATCAAGGATTAAGTATTGATGGAGTTCAGCCGCCACTTGATTTTCCAAATTCAAAATATTTCTTTATATCAAAATATAGCTCTTCGGGACAATACTTTAATTCGTTTTTCTTAGGTGCAACGCTACAATATCCCGATTTCCAAGCAGAAGGAATTAAAATAAAAACAATTAATAAATTGGGCGAACCTAATACAATAGCCGTAATAGGAAAATATACTGGTTCGTATTATAATTCCGATATAAAAGCTACTTTACCACCAGCAACTAAGGAAACTGATTTTACTGCAATTTTTGATGAATATCTAAATTTAGTAAATTTATATGTTGGTTCACCATCTAATTTAGGATTTTCAAACTTAATCTATGAAGATACTAATCTTGGAGTTAAATACGAAGTAGGTAATTTTACTGGAACTACGACTATACAAGGAAAACAACTAAATTCAAAAGGATTATCTGATTTTTGGATTTATAGATATGCAAAAAATCCAATTAGCGAAGATATTTCTCACAAAATTGAAATACTAAGACCCGAAGCGACTTTTTCTCAAAGTGTTTATGATTTTGGTCAAATTGTTTATGGATACGAAGACACTCAAATTGCAAAATCAATACTATATAATTCTGGAAAATTACCTTATACTATAATTAATTACTCAATAAAAGATATAGCTGGAAAAGATGTTCCCGATTTTCAGCTTTTAACTGAAATTGTTGGAATGACAATCAATCCCGGTGATTCTATTGATTTAGAATTATGGTTTAAACCCGGATATTTAGATTTAAGACAAGCAACATTAACAATAAATGCAGAATGTGCTAATAATATTACATTAAGTTTAAAAGGCACTGGCACTTGCGGAGGCGTTTCAACCGAAATGCATGATTTTGGTGATGTTAATTTGAATAAACAAAAATATGATACATTACAATGCGTTTTCAAAAATTTAAGCCAAACTGCAACAGTGATAAGTCCACAGATTAGAGGCACACATTGGAATGATTTTTATTTAATTTTGCCAGATGACGTTAAAGCAAAAGAAATTAATGGAAAAATTACTGTTAAACCAAATGAATGTATAAATTTAATTGTTAGATTTGAGCCCAAATCACTTGGTTTACGCGAAGCAGAAATAAATTTTTTCGTTCAAGCACCGTGTAAACCATCTTACACACGATTAATTGGAAATGGTATTTCCTCAGATATTGGAGTTACATCATTTGATTGGAGCGAAAGACGCCTAAATGGTATTTATAATGGTGAAATCGAAATCATTAATAATAGTAATGCCATTGAAACTATTGATAATATTCAATTTGAAAGTGGAATGTCAAACGGCATATTTGAATTCGAAGACCAAACAATGCCATTAAATATTCCCGCAAATGGAAAAGTAAAAATTAAAGTAAGTTTTAATCCTAAACAAGAAATTACTTATGCTGAAAATATATTAGTATTTGTTGAATCAAGAGATGAGCCCCTTATTTCAAATTTAACGGGAATAGGCATTTTACCTAAATTAAGTATTTCTTGGGATTGTGGTGATAAAGTAGAAGTTGGAGAAACCGCTTATGGCTCGATTACATTAACAAATCCAAGCAAATCATCTAAATTAATTATTAATTCAATATCTATTGAGAATAATGATGAATTTGAGTTTCCCGCTGGTACAAAATTAAATAATTTAACGATTGATAAAGAAGATTTTCTTACTATTCCCGTGCTTTTTACACCAATTTCTGGTGGGGATAATTCCGATAATTTTATAATTTTTGCAGACGATTACGATGGTACTTTCAATGAACAATGGAAAAAAACTATTGAACCAATCGTTTGTGATGGATTAGAAGTATTTTATCCAACAAAAATTGAATTTGAAAACAATATTGTATGTACAAAAAGAACTTTACCAATAACATTTGAAAATAGGAGCAAAGATACTGATATTACATTGTATTTCTCAAAATTAGAATTTTCAAATGAAGATGCTAAACATTTTGAGTTGCCTAATTTAAATGATCAAGTCTTAAAAGGAAGTCAATCTTTTGTGTTCGATATTAGTTTTTCTCCTCAAAATAAGGGACATTTTAGTACAGTTTTAACAATACCAAATTCTATGGGTGGAGTCTTTAAAGTCTCGCTCGAAGGCGAAGCACTTGGTATTAATTTATCGGCTAACAAAAACGAAGTGCTACTTTCTGTTGGACAAAAATTTGATTTTGCTATTTTTGCTGATTTACCTAAAACTGCAACGGGAACAATCAATAATTTAACTATTAAATTTAATAGCGATCCAACTGTTGCAGGTATGGTTAAAAATTCATTCAAAACAAACCTAACAAATAATTGGAAATGGAATAATTTAGAATATCTCGGAAATGGTTATTATCAAATCTCTGGAAATGGCACACTTACTGATAATCAAAAAGTTGAATTATTTAGTTTAGAATATATGACATATTTAAATGATAAACAACGTACACAAATTCAATCCGAATTAGATTATGGTTGTATGAGCGATTATTATGATTTAACAATTATAAATACCGAAGAAGTATGTTTTAATGATAATAGAATTATCGAAATGAAATCTAATGCAAAATTTGGAATTTCATTGCCAAATCCAAACCCAGCAAACAATATAATCAATTTATCTTATGGAATTGGTTTCGATACATATACAAAAATCGAATTAATTAATTATACAGGTGAAACTATTCAAACGATTTATGATGATTATCATAAAGCTGGGGATTATCAATTAAATATTCCTACAAATAATTTATCAACGGGTACATATTTTATTAAAATGATATCTGGACCTTATGCTACAATTAGGCAAATTATGATAATAAAATAATTTTTTTTAGATAATTAAAAAGGGACTATAATTGAAATTATCAAATATAGTCCCTATTTTTTTATAAATAATTAAGGAAATTATTTTTGAAAAGGATGTTCTCCACGTAAAAATTGTTCACATTCCAAAACATCTTCAACACTACCCGCAAAGAGAGGAGTGCGTTGATGAATTGCTTCGGGCTTAATATCTAAAATTCTTCTTGTGCCGTCGGTCGCTCTACCGCCAGCTTGTTCAATAAGCATTGCAAGTGCATTAGCTTCGTAAACTATACGAAGTTTACCCTTAGGCATCGAGCTATCTGATGGATAAATAAATATTCCACCATTTAAAATAGTGCGATGAACGTCAGCAACAGCAGTACCAATATATCTTAAAGAATATGGTCGTGATTTATCACTTGCAATAGTTTTAAGATAATCAATATATTGTTGCATTTCTTTTGACCATTTATTGTAATACCCTTCATTAGCACTATATGATTTGCCTTTTGTTGGCATTCTTACATTTTCTTTTGTTAAAATAAACTCACCCAAAGTTGGGTCATAAGTAAAGAAATCTACTCCTTGTCCAGTTGTATATGCAAAAATAGTCGAGCTTCCGAAAAGAGCATAGCTAGCCGCAACTTGCTTATATCCTTCTTGAATTACATCATCAATAGTTCCGGGATCCTCTGAATTTGGATCAATTCTTTTGTATAATCCGAAGATTGTACCAATTGTAACATTTACATCAATATTTGACGAACCATCGAGGGGGTCAAATACAAAAACATATTTTGCTTTTTTATTTTGAACGGGATTGAGAATAATATCATCATCTTCTTCTGAAGCCATAATACAAATATGACCACTTCTTTTCATAGAACTCTTGATTACATCATTTGCATAAGTATCAAGTTTACGAACTTGTTCACCATGATAATTTGTATCTTTTGTAAGACCTAAAATATCATTTAAACCTGCACGCCTAACGTCTCTTGAAATAATTCTAACTGCAAAAGCAAGATCGTTAAGAATAGAAGTAAATTCACCCGTAGCTTCAGGGTGCATATTTTGAGCTTCGTTGATATGTTGTGAAATAGTTTTTAATTTCGTTGTCTGTAAGAAAGGCATAATATCCTCACTATTTTATTAAAAAATTATTAACTAATAAATTTTTCACAAAATTAATCAAATATTAGCTAATAAACAACAATTTAGACAGAAAAAACTCATATTTATCTAATAATATTCTAATTTGAGTATAAAAATGATATTAAATAGATGAATATATAAAAAACATATTAAAATTACTGATAATACGAATCAATTCTGTGTTTCCAACCCTGAGGCAAAAGATGGTCATAATCAAATCCTTGTACATGCCCGATAAGCGGACCCGCATAATCTAAAAAGTCTTCACTTACATCTTTAGCATAAGAACCGATAAAATTCTGAGGCATAGAACGCGTTTTTCCAGCTACAACATCCATTTCAACAAACTTAGTTGTTATTGAGTAAGTATGTAAATGACCAATCCTAATAATCGTAACACTTCCACTTCCCAAATCTTTCATAGCATATCTTACAGCCTCTTTACCTACAAATTCAGCCTCGATAGCATCGACATAAGAAGCATCAGGATATGAGCGTGCAACATAACCTAATATATCAGTTCTTACCCTTTCACTTGGAAAAGCATTTTGAATTCTTTGTGAAAGAAATCGAGCCATAACTCCGCTTCCAACACTAAGATTAGTGCTACCTAAATTGATTTCACTTTCAACACTTTCTTGCATTTCTTCGGCTGCTAAATCAGCAACAAGTTTATATTTTGTAGTGCCGTTTTCATCATAATATTGTCTGATACCTTCGGAAACAACAATAAAAGCTCTACTTGGCTTGGATGTACGTGAAAGTACATCCTCTACATCTCTTAAAAAGAAACCTAAATTAAATGTTCTTTCCGGTAAATATACTAAATGCGGACCGCCATCACCACGTAATAAAGTAGAAGCCGCCGCTAAAAAACCTGCATCACGTCCCATAATTATTTGTAAATGAATTCCGCCTTGTGAGCGGTTCTCTTGGTCTAAACCAAATGCTACTTTTGCAACAATAAGAGCAGAACTTCCATAACCAGGGCAGTGGTCGTTCTCTACTAAATCATTGTCAATAGTTTTTGGAATATGAATTAAAGTAATTTCGTGATTAATATCTTTCGATGCTTGCATAATTTGATTAGCAATAGTTGCAGTAGAATCTCCGCCAATCATAAAAAAGTAATTTGCATCGTATTTTTTTAATTTCTCTGCTATTATTGGAGCGCTATCATCATTTACATTAAACTTTGATGTTCCTAAATATGAACCCGGCTTTTTTCGGATTTGGTCAATTTTTAAATCAGAAAAATCACTTAATACCAAAAAATCATTTGTAAGAATTCCATCTATACCACGAATTGGACCCCATACTTCGATATCTTTTTTTCTTAATTCATCGGCTACGCCTACTAAAGTTCTATTAATTACAGAAGTCGGACCTCCAAATTGAGCTACGATAGCAAGTTTTTTTCTTCTTTTAAGATATTTTTCCATAAAATAAAAATCCAAATATTTATATACTGATATATTTTTATATATCTAATATTGTACCAAAATTAAAAGCGGTATGAAAATTTCATAAAATATACAATCTCATTCCACGCATTTCGCCCATCAAGTCGAATTCGATAATTAAAATCGCCTAAATAATGATTATCATAAATAAATTCAAAACCAAAACCTACGTCAAAATATTCATCTTGAGCAGGCATTAAATGAATATCGAATTTGTAATCTTTATCTATTTTTGCAATATTGTATGCACTTTCAACAAATCCATAAAATTTTGTATCTGGAACTGTATGAAGTGTAAAAATTAAACTTGCTATTAATCTATCAGAATCACCATCTCTATAATTATATTGAGTTTCTAATTCTATAGTTGATTTTTCGCCGGAATATCCTACTATAAATCCAGTGAAAAATTCAAAAGCTTCATTTCCCCAAAATACTTCCTCTGCATCTGTATTGAAAATCGAACTGGTTGGAATTTTAAAACTAGTGAAATATTTATTAATAAACGCGTCATCAAAAAGTGAATATGTGGCTGTAAGCCCTAAATAATCAAGATGTGAAAGCGAATATTCTGCTCTTCTTTCTTTTAGATATTTTTCCATTTTAACCGTATCAAGATATTCGATAAATGTTTCATCAAGATAGTGAGAGGTAAAAGGAGCGTATAAAGAAAGCGACCAATCATCACTAATATTATATACAAATTCAGTCTCGAAAGTATATTTTTTTAAAAGAAATGAAAATTCTCTATCAATGCCGGGAAATTTAGTTGTATCTTTTAATTTTGTAATAAAATTCTTATTATTGTCATAAAATCCAGATGCCGCACAATATGAAAATGTAAATAAAAATTCAAATTCTGGGGAAAAATCTATTTCTTCCTTCTTTTCGATTTTCTTTTTCGAAGGTACATTATAATTTTGGTTTTGATTATATAACAAAGAGCTTGAAATGAAAAATAGCATTAAAATCGTTGTGTAATATCTTATCATTTTGACCTTTTTATTAAAAAAATAAAAAATTTATATTTACAAAAATTATTATATTAGACTAATATTTTCTAAAAAGATTTGATTATTTAAATTTTTTTAGCAATTTTGATAAATATTTTTTTCATAATTTTAAAAAACTAATATGAATAAAAGACCCGACTGGGACCAGTTATATTTTACGATGTGTTATTTAGTAGGTATGCGAAGTAAAGATCCTGCAACACACGTAGGTTCGGTAATTGTTGATAATGATAATGTGCTTGTTTCTACTGGTTATAACTCTTTACCAAGAGGTATCGAAAGCGATACAGAAGATAAAAGATTATCTCGAGATGGTGGAGAAAAATATTTTTGGATTGAGCATGCAGAACGCAATGCAATTTATAATGCGGCGAGGCGCGGAACATCGCTAAAAGGCTGTAAATTATACGTGCCGTGGACTCCTTGTACCGATTGTGCAAGAGCAATAATACAAACGGGAATTTCTGATGTTGTTATTCATCAAAATGGACAAGATTTTTATGATTTACATACTAACGGAAAATGGATAGAATCTTATAAAAAAACTCAAATTATGTTTCTCGAGTCTGGAGTAAGAGTCCGATACGTAGAATGCCAAATAATTGTCCCAGAAATATTTATGAATGGCAAGTTTCTTGATATAAATGTTAGATTAAATACTTGAAAATATGTATAAAATCTATTTTTTAGTTTTAACATTTATTCTAGTCAATTGCAATCAAACTGAAAATGACAATAGAATGTACTATTTTCAGTTTTCAAATTTTTTGGAAGCTAAAATTTATACATATTCAAATTCGCAAAATGAGAATGATAAAATATATTTTTCAATTTTATCAAGACAAGAAAAGAAAAATTCATTTTTATATATCGAAAAATTTGATTCTAATTTACAGAAATATGAAACCTTACAATTAGATGTTAATAATAGTGGAATTTTTGTTAAAGACTTTCATCGTTTAATAGATACGAACTTAACACGCTTGAAAGTATATTCTGATACACTATTTTTATGGAATAATAAAAAAAATGATAAATATTTATTCGAATCTTCTGTAAATAGACCCGAAATGCGAAACTTATGTGTTTACAAAATTATTACAAAATATAAAGGTCAAACATCAGATTTTAATTATAATGATAGCTTATATAAGGCAATTATTTCAGAAGAAGATTTATTTTATGACGACGGTACAGGTAAAATTTTTCTACAAAAGTCAAAAATCACTTATGCAGAAAATCTTGGTATAGTTTCTATTGAAATTTCAAATGATTTTGGAACAAAAAAATATGTTCTTAAATCAATAGAAGCTATTAATAAATGGGAAGAAAAAATTAAAAAAAATTGGAGTATAAACAAATAATATGTTAAATAACGAGCAAAAAAAATATTATTTAGACAAAGGTAAAGAATTTTTAGAAAGTAAAAATTATGAATGGGCAAAAGATATATTTATCGAATGTCTTAAATTAGATTTATTAGATACTGATTTTATAATAGCATTGGCAAATGTAGAGTTCAAACAAATGAATTTCTATAAATCAAAATATCTATTAGATGAAGCATATAAAATCAAACAATCACAAAGAATAATAAATTCAATAAATTCAGTAAACGAAGCTATTAAAAAATATAATATAGAAGAAAAATATCTCACTGCCGTATTTATAGTTAAAAACGAAGAGGAAAATCTTCCGAATGCACTTAATAGTATAAAAGATGTTGTTGATGAAATAATTGTAGTTGATACTGGTTCAACAGATAATACCGTTGAAATAGCAAAAAGTTATGGTGCGAAAATATATTATTTCGATTGGATAAATGATTATTCTGCCGCAAGAAATATATCAATAAAATATGCAACTTCAAAATGGATTATTTATCTCGATGCTGATGAAATCTTAAGCCAAGAAAGCCAAAAAAATATTAGAAATTTAATTAAAAATGCAGATGAAAACCTTGCCGGTTTTATATGTGATATTCAAAGCGACACCTTTGATGATGATAATAATCCAATAATTCATTCGGGCTATTATCCAAGATTATTTCGGAATATTGGATATCCAATTTTGCATTTTTTTGGAAAAGTTCACGAGCAAATTTCACCATCTTTTATTGAGTGTGGCTATATTTACGAGGAATCCAGTTTAGTTATAAAACATACGGGATATGCAATAAGCCAGAAAGAAATATTTGAAAAAGTAGCAGTACATTTAAAAACACTCACAGAACATATCACAGCTGAACCAGAAAATGGATACGCCTGGTATCACCTCGGTAATACTTTATATCAAATGGGCAGAAGAGAAGAATGTAAAGAAATATTAAACAATGCCCTTATTTGCGGAAATTTAAGTAAGCATTTGAATGCAAATACTGCATTATTATTATCGCGAATAGAGGAAGAACTCGGTAATATTAATTCTGCACTTGAATATGTAGATAAATCTTTGAAATATATTAATAATTATGAACCAGCTATTATTAGAAAAAATGAAATTTTGAGTAATAAAATGTAAATTAATATAATGGTATTTTCATTTTTTATAAAGTTAAATATATATAATTTTATATATTTGTATTGTAATATTTATAAATTTATTATAAAAAAATAATTGCAAAAAAAAATATATATATTTCTTCTAATATTTTTAACTCAATATTTTACAACGTTTTCTAACGATGATATTGAGAAACTGCCTGATGATACAAATAAAGTAAATTTGTTAATTAATTTAAGTAAACAAGACGAATTTACTGATTCTAATATTAATTTTGCAAGCAAAGCTTATTATCTATCATTAAAATTAAATTATGATGATGGAATGATTAATTCGCTACATTTACTTGGAATTTATAATCTTTTAGAATGTGACTATGATGGAGCCTATTATTATTTTCTTGAAGAACTAAAAATTCATAAAAGGCAAAATTATAATACAGATTTAACTGCACTAGCTGAGTGCAATCGCTTGATAGGCGAAGCGTTAAGAGCAAAAAAAGAATACGATTTATCACTAAAATATTTAAGCCAAGCCGAATCTCTATTTAAAAAAGTAAATTATAAATATGGTTTAGCTAAAACTTATAATAGATTAGCTTCGGTATATTATGAAAAATATCGCAATACTGATAAAACTAATGTAATTGAATATATTGAAAAATCTAATAAAATCGCTCTAAAAAATAATTTTGATGATATTGTAGCAAATAATTACAATATTTTAGCCACATTTTATATAGCTCATCAAGAATTTGCTATGGCATTAGAAATATATCAAAAAATTTTAAATTACTTTAATAATGATGATAAATTCTCTGAAAAGCCAAATATTTTGCGAAATATGGCTACAAGATATTTACAAATGGGATTAAGTGATTCAGCGTTATATTACTCACGCTTATCTTATGAAGCGTCAATAAAATCAAAAATCAATAGTTCTATTTATGAATCTGCTCTGCAACTTTATAATATTTTTAATAATTATTACGATAATATTGATTCTGCAACTTATTATCTATATCAAAAAAATAAATATAAAGAAAAATTAAATAATGAAAACAAAGAACGTTCATTAATTCAAGCTCAAATTATTGTAGAATCTAAATTAAAAGATAAACAAATTTCTGAACAAAAAGACATAATATTTTATCAAATATTAGTTTTGATTGTTATTGTTTTACTTTCAGTTGCTTTAATAATATTAATTTATAATAAAAGTAAAGCACATAAAAGAATTAACGAAGCTATTAAAATACAAAATGAAAAATTAGAAGAATTAAATATTTCAAAAGATAAATTTTTTTCTATCATAGCTCACGATTTAAAAAATCCAATTGGCGCTTTAAAAAATCTTTCGGGTATGCTCGAAAGTGATTATAATAATTTAAGTGAAGATGAAAAATTTGAATTTGTAAAATTATTATCAGATTCATCAAAAAATATTTTAGATTTACTCGAAAATCTTCTTACTTGGTCTAGAAGTCAAAGGAATAAAATCGAATATTCGCCAAGTATTTACGATGTTAATCTTATTGTAAAATCCGTTTTGTTAATTACAAAAATTCAAGTAGAAGAAAAAAATATTAAAATTATAAACGAAATTCCAAATCATACTTTTGCTTTTTTCGATGTAAATATGATTTATACTGTTGTTCGAAATCTCGTTTCTAATTCTATTAAATTCTCTTTTCCAACAAAAAGTATTTATATTAGAAGCGAGGAATATATTTCAGAAAATAAAAAATATATTAAAATTAGTATTGTGGACGAGGGAGTAGGCATCGCAGAAGATAAATTACAAGAATTGTTTGTATTAACAGAAAAATCCTCATCTATCGGGACTTTTGGTGAAAAAGGTACAGGTCTGGGGCTCATAATTGTTAAAGAGTTTATAAATAAAAATAACGGTATAATTTGGGCAGAAAGCAAAGTTAATGTTGGCACAACAATTAGCTTTACATTGCCAATTAATCCAAATTAGAAAAATATTTATTTCAAATTTAAACGATTACAATATATATCAATAGTCGCATAAATTGCATCGAGTGTGCTTTGCTCCGTACCTATATTTTTTCCAGCAATCGCAAAAGCAGTGCCGTGGTCGGGCGAAGTTCTAATAATTGGTAAGCCAGCTGTGAAATTCACCCCACCGCCACAAGCTAATAATTTTAATGGAATTAATCCTTGGTCGTGATACATTGCAAGATATCCATCGAAATTTTTAAATTCTTTGTGAGCAAAAAAACCATCAGAAGGATAGGCACCTGAACAGTTTATTCCCATATAATTAGCTTTTTTTATAGCAGGTAAAATTTCATCAATTTCTTCGTTTCCAATATTTCCATTTTCGCCCGAATGTGGGTTTAAACCTAAAACTGCGATTTTTGGATTTTCTATAGCAAAATCATATTTTAATGACTTGTTAAATTCAAGTATTTTCTCAAAAATAATTTCTCGTTTTATCAAATTTGGAACTTCTTTTATAGATTTATGTGTTGTTACTAATGCACATCTTAAATTATCTTTAAATAAAATCATTAATTGCTTTTGAATATTGCATTTTTCAGCAAAATATTCAGTATGCCCCGTATATGACCAACCCGTCATATACATTGATTCCTTAGATATTGGCAAAGTTAAAATAGCATTGTTTTTTTTATTTATAGTTTCAGAAAAAGCTAAATCGAGCGATTTTACAGCTATTTTACCAGCTTCAAAATCAATTTTTCCAAGATTTATTTTATAATCAGAATCAAAATCAATAATATTAATTTTATAATTTGAATTATGTAAATTGTGAAAATTTGCATCAAAATTTAAAATATCATACCACTGATTGAGAATTTTCTTTGGAGAAAAAAGATTAAATTCAATTTTTTTATCAATATTTATTTTTTTTAAAGCTTTTAAAAAAACTTCTATTCCAATACCATTTGGATCACCAATCGAAACAGCTATTTTCATTTATTTTTTCTTCTAAAATAATAATACAAAGGCAGACCGCACAACACTAATAATAAACCAAATACTGAGTTAATTATTTCAGCATTACCCGAAATATAATTTTGTATATCATTATATAAAGTTAAAATTACAAAAAGCGAAGCAATGATAACAAAAATTAGCGGAATATATGGATAAAACGGTACTTTATATGGACGATGAACATCGGGCATTTTTTTCCGTAATATTATCACCCCATAAGCGCCGAGAGCATAAAATATCCAGCTTACAAAAATTAGCATATCGGTTAAATCATCGAAAGAACCGCTTAAAACTAACGCAGCAGACCATATTGCCTGAAGAAATAAAGCATTAGCGGGTGTGTTATATTTTGGATTAACTTTTCCAAAAGTTGAAAAAAGCATACCCTTTTGTGCCATAGCAAAATATACTCTTGCACTAACTAAAATTGTTCCGTTTGACGTTCCAAAAGTAGAAATCATAACAAGCGCCGCAATCAAAGAGCCACCAATTGGACCAATAGCAATATCTGCAACATCTGCGGCTACTAATTTGGATTTTGCCATTACATCAATTGGAAGAACAAATAGATAAGCTAAATTAATTAAAATATATACAGAAATTATAATTAAAGTACCAAAAACTAATGCTTTGGGTATGTTTTTCATTGGATTTTTTACTTCACCAGCAATATAAGTAATATTATTCCAGCCATCGAAAGCCCAAAAAGCCGCAGAAAGTGCCGCAACAATGCCTCCAACAAGACCCAAACTACTACTAAAATTTGGAGTGTCGTAAGTGAAATTTGATAAAGAACCACCTCCATATAAAAAACCAGCAATAACCAGCATTAATATTGCAATTACTTTAGCTGTCGTGAAAAATTCAGCAACTTTACCACCATATTTTACTCCAAAATAATTAACCGTAGTAAGAAGAAAAATTATAAAAATCGTTAAAGATTTTACTCCAAAATCTTTCAAAGGAAAAATTTTTCCTACAAAAGGCATATATAAGAAAAATGAATTTTCAACATCAGGCGAAAATCTTGGTAATTTAAAATAATATTCAAAATATTCTGAAAAAATATAAGTAATCGAGGCTATCGAACCCGTCTGAATTACTGCTAAAATCGCCCAACCGTACAAATACGATGTCAAGGGGCCATACATTTTATCAAAAAATATATATTGTCCGCCAGTTTCTGTAATCATTCCCGCAACTTCGCTATTTGATAATGCACCAAAAAGGGTTAAAACACCTGCTAAAATCCATACGAAAAGCAGTAATTCTGGTGAGCCTAATTCGCCAGCCATTAATGCTGGTTTTTTAAAAATTCCCGAGCCAATAACGGCTCCAACAACTATTGAAATTGTAGTAAAAAGTCCTAATGATGGAAGTAATTTCTCTTGTTTCATTCTTTGGAAAATTATGGATAAATAATAAATGTAAAATTAAGAAATTTTTTTTACTTACTAAATTAATATTTTATCATAACTTATGATAAAATAAATTCAAGCACATTTTCAATGCAAATTTCTTGATAATTAGTAAATTTATAGATTAGTAAAAATATATGTTAGAATTGAGAATAAATGATATATTTATAAAAGATAAGCTATCTTCAAAGGGTGTAATTCATATAAAAAAACACCCCAAATATTTTTAAATCAATAATTGGGGTGCAAAAATGGATATGAAAAATTATTTTTAATTTTACTGTTTCATTGCCTTTTCGGGAGTAATTCTACCTAATGGTGTCTTTTCAAAGTCTAAATCATAACTTATTAAAGTAAGTTTATTGGAAGTAGCAATGAAATATTGAAGAGCATCATCAAAATCTAAATCATAACTTTTTTTATTGCAACAATACTATGAATATCATTGAGATTTGTATTAATTATTTCAATATTATTCTCTGATAAATCATTAACAAAACGGACCAAAGTATCATATTTTTTAATACTACTTAAAAATATACAAATAGAATACATTGAAAAAGATGATACATAAATATCTGAATCTTTAGCAAAATTTAGAAATCGAATAACATTTTTAGCTTTTTCTCTATTTAAAAGTAATTCAAGCCATATATTCGTGTCTAATAAATACATTACTTTTGCCATAAATTTACAATTTTATGTTGCAATTCAACTGAAGAATATTGTGTATTTAAATTAGATAAATCTCCTACCCAATCAAATTTAAATGATTTAGATCTTTTTTCTTTATTATATTTTTTTCGGAGAAATTCAGCATAATTATATAAATCACGTCGTGCCGAATCTGGTAACTCATTAATTGTATTTAAAATATCAAACATATAATACCTTTAACTAATAATAATTTATAAACGCTACTTATTTGGAATTATTTTTCTTAAATAAATATCTTTTATTGTAGAATTGAAAATCTCTCAATAAAAAAACACCCCAAATATTTTTTAATCAATAATTGGGGTGCAAAAAAGAATATCAAAATTATTTTTAATCATCAAGACTTTTACGCATTCTTAAATCATAATATTTTGGTCTTTCTTTAATAACTTTTCTAAAAAATTCATTGCCATAACCGACGCCTTTCGGACTTCTGCCATTATCTTTATTAACGTCATTAATAAAACCGTCATTATATTTTGTTACCATAAATTCCCATAAATCTCTCCAACGATTAACTGTATTTTC
>JARKQC010000203.1 GCA_029974985.1 Bacteroidota bacterium
GTAAAATAAAAAAAGACCACCCACATATTACCAATATAAGTAAAGTTTACATATCCACCAAATTATATTTTTATTTTTCTCATTTATTATACAATAAAATAAAAAGGTCGTTCATTTCGGCTCCGCTAAATGAACGGAATTGACACGTATCCTGTGCGTAGTCGAAGGGACGCACCGTGTCAGAAAGACAAAACATCGAATTGATAATTTTAGTAAGGTAATATTTTGTATAATCAAAATAGGTAAATAAAATATAATTAGATTTCTATTGTCTAATTATATTATTGAAAAATGAATATTCTGTGTAAATAATGAAAAAAATAATTAATTTTAAAATATACAAAGGTGAGAAATATTATATAGCTGAGTGTATGGATTTACCAATTGTTATTCAGGGTTTGACACTTGATGAAACTATGGCAAATTTGAAAGAAGCTCTGATGTTGCATCTTGATAATGAAGATTTGAAGGAACTGAATATAATGCCCAATCCAGCGGTTTCAGTTAGTTTTGATTTGGGTGAGTTAATATATGCCTAAATTGAAAGTATTATCAGGTAATGATGTAATTAAAATATTTTTCTTATTTGGATTTGAAATCTCATCGCAGAAAGGAAGTCATATTAAATTAGGTTCGTAAGACTAAATATAGTAAGCAAGTTATTACAATTCCAAACCATAGCGAGTTGGATAAAGGAACTTTAAAAGCAATAATAAATCAAAGCACAAAATTTATAAGCGAAGATGATTTATACAAACATTTTTATAACGAATAGTTTATTTATTATAGGCAACTTAACAAATTGTTGCTTAATTACTCTTTTTTAAAATTTTTAAATTGATAAATATACTTTCTGCTGTAAAATACTTTTAATCTATATAAAGTTATACTTGATTTTAAGTTAAGAATCAGAAAGACAAATGTACCTTTTTACCAGCTGTCTTACATTCGTTCATTTCGGCTCCGCTCAATGAATGGCGTTGACAGATCAATGAACAAGATTTAAGCGTACCCTGAGCGTAGTCGAAGAGTAGCTTTCTCCAGATGGTGCTATCTCAAAAGTATTATTAGAAAATTCTTTCAAAATAACGACTTTAATAAATCGTTGCTATATTGAATTTTCTAAGTAAAGTTATCATTTTGAGTGGATTGTTTTTATCAATTTTATACGGCTTTAACACTTATGAGACAGTCTCAATTCAGTATCAGTATCACAGCAGGTATAGCCAAGTAGCTTCTGCTATGTATTTAATACGGAATTAATAATATGGTAATGGTTTAATATGGCAAAGAAATATATCTTGTCCAATAATACAAAAGATGAAAAGGAAATTTTGGAAAGTTCGGGATTTTTGAAGTCATTTTCGAATTTTTTAAATAACTACTTCTCCTTTATTATTTATTTTACGATTCTTTTAATTTGGCAATTTTCAATAATATTTGAATTACCTTATTCAAATACTATTCTTGAGCTATTTGTATGTATTGCATTAGTTCAGCAAATCAAAGAAAAGTTTCTGAAATCTTCGCTCTTTTTAATTCCTATTGTAGCGGTAATAATTTTATTATTCGTATTAAAATCATATAATATTCCCAATACGCAGTGGATAATCATTTTAGGTATTTTAATAGGATTGAAGATTCATTCCTTATTAAAAAAGAAATAGTAACTCAAAGTATATATTCTCTTTAATGTATATAGAGTATGCAGCCAAACTAATATAAAGTTTAGCTGCATAATTTATTTGTATTTAGTTGTATCTTTATCCAGAAAATCCTTTAATCTAAAAAATTACGGTTGTGACTACATTTTCTTGACTTTTTTCCTATGCTCAAAATGATAATGTAGGATTATTTTAGCTATTGTTCGGGTTCCTTAAAAAATGGCTCTAATGATTCTAAGATTTTAATCAAACTTCTATAATTTCTTTGTTTAATTGCATCAATTGAATCGCCTGTTATTTCAGCAATTTCACTATTTGACAAATCTGCAAACCATTTTAAGTAAAATGTATCCTTTTGTTTTTCACTTAAACACGTTGATACTTTTTTTACTAATTGAATCAAATCATTATTTTCAATTAATGATTCAAGATTTGTATGTTTAGATATTATCATATCTAAATGTTTATTTTCAACAAATGATAAATTAGATTTACGCTTTTTATTGCTATTTTGATAAATTAAATTTCGTGCTATACCAAAAAGATAATGAGGCAATTGGATATTCTCTTTACCTTGATTAACTGCCTCAAAAAAAAATTTCCATATTTCTTGATGTATATCTTCTGCATCTAACATATCTTCACATTTCGAACGGCAATACAAATATAGACGTTTTGAATAGCGAACGTATATTTCATTAAAAACACTATCTCGATTATCTCCACCTAAGCAAATTTGTGCTATTAGCCACTCATCATTATATTTACTAAAATCACTCATTATTATTGCCGTATATCAAATATCATATTTTATGTATTAATCATAATATACAATTCAATCGGCTTCATCATTTTTAACTTTAACGAAACTAAAATTAATTTAGACAATTACTTACATTACAAGAACTAATATAAAAAGATTAATCGTAGTGAGCTATAAGCAATTTGATATAGTTCAATACAATAGAATTTTAATCACAATTACCCTGACAAGGTATTGGCTGATTAGTCAAACAATCAATAAAAGTAGAAACTCCACTACAATTAGAACCTGGGTAAGTTTCTTTAGTAAAAGTAGGTTCTAAATTAGTAAACCAACGTTCATAAAGACTATCCCAATAACATTTTACTGTATATACACGTTGACAACATTTAAACCCACATTCTATTTGATGAGTATAGTTAATATAACGAGAACTTTTATATTCATAGATGTCTGGATTTATTTCTGGGGCGTCACAACACTCAATTTCTTGATTTATATCTAACTTTAAAGCACATTTTGTATTTACATAACATTTAGTCTTATAAACAATTGCTATTTGAGCATTTATAGTTTGACCCTCATAACCAGGATAACCCGGACAAGGAGCTAAAGATGACAGAATTTCGTATTCAACTATTTCCTGAATGGCTTTGTCAGACAAACCAAGCATTTTATTTGACAAAGTAGTCCAATCAATAGAAATTTCTTTCATTCCAGCCCCATTAGTTCTGCTAAGATAATCAACACTGCCAATGCTCCCAAAGTAGCGATAAACAACATCAATATGATTACCACTCCATTCGTTAGGTAATGTACCCGGTGGACAATCTGGCTGGCAATAAACGAGTTCATTTTTGAATGTTATTAGACATATTATGGTGAATAGTATTGAAATCAAATATTTTTTCATTTAATTTTTCCTCACCAATTACATTTGACAAATCTATTGTATAATATAGAACCATTATAAAGTTGTACTTTAAGAAAGTAAATTCCGTCTGGCAAATCACTAATATTCAGTTTGTCAGTTTGACCTTTAAATACAAGCAATAAATTTCCATAGAGATTTGTAAGCTCAATATCAGAGATTTCTGTATTTGGATTGTTGATTTGAATAAAATCACTTGCTGGGTTAGGAAATAATAGTATTGCTTGTTCCTTCAAATCCTGTTCAGATACACTAAGCATCTTAATTGGTGCTTTTATTAAGAAATTATTACTTAGCATCCATAGATTATTATCGGGAGTTACGAACATTTTGTGTATTTTAGGACGTAATACCGCATTATAAAATTTATCTTTTTTTGCTTCATCAAAAGCAAGATAAATATCTTCGTCAAGCACCTTCTCTGATGATTTGTAAATAGTGGCGTCTGAAAGTATAAGATCCCAATCAGTCTTCTCTAATTGATAATCTTGATGTATCAAATATGGCTGCGACAATATAACCATCAACATAAGTTTATCATTTAATTGTGTTATAGACATTACAGGTTTAGGAAGATTGGGTGATTGAAATGGGAATCCATCTTTTTCATCAAATATACGCCAGTCTTTAGATTTAATATCAAATATAGATAATCCCCTATGTAGAGTTATCCAATAAAGAAATTTGAAATTCTCGTCTAAAACGGGTATGTCGTTACCTTGATGAGCAAACCATATTTTATCATCAACAATATACATATTATTGACTATCTTATTAAATAAAGAATCCCAATCATAAGTTCTTATTCTATGAGCTTCGGAAGCAGTATTGCCCGGCTCATAGATAATTAAATCTAATTCACCATCAAGTGAGTCAATTATCTCATCACCTTGCCTACTTAATGTTTTATGAAAAGCAATTCTACCATCTTTAAGTCTGATCAATTTTTCAGAATTAATTAATGTATTATATGTAGAATATATACTATAAGGGGTTCTTTGTAAAATTTTCTCAAATGTAATTCCATTGAACATATATAGTTCACTAAAATTGATAGAAGAACTATTATACTTATCAAAAACGGAAGTGGTAAGCCAGACATTATCTTCAGCATCAATTGCTAAATGCTCATAAAAACGAGCATAGCTATATTTATCCGATATAAAGAATTCCTTCCATTTACTATCTTCGTATTTATAAAGTGATTTTCCTGTAAACCATAAGTTGCCATGATCATCAAACCTTATTCTTGATTGTGGACTTAACTCCAAAGCTACTTCACCCTCATCTGTAATGATATAATTAGGCAGAACAGTCATTACTCCATTTTCGATATATTGAATTGTGGGATAGTTCGTTATTTTATTATCTACAACAACAGATTCCATACCCAAAATTACAACCTTATCAGCGAACTTGTCCATTGCAATTAACTGGTAGCAACCAAAATTTTCACTTGATATGGTAATTGAATATATATTATTAATAGATATTATATAATATAAAATCAATATTATTGTAAATCTTTTCATTTTCTTTTTCTCCGAAATTAATCGCAATTCCCTTCGCAATGAATTGGTTCATTTGTTAAACAATCAATATATGGACTTGTGCCAGAACATTCTGAACCAGGGTAATCCTGATTTGTTATGTTTTGAACAACTTTAATAGACAAATTGGTGCCTACTGACTGACAAAACAAAGTTATTATCTTTTCACAGCATTTAAATCCGCAAGGTTGATTTTTATAATAATTCAAATACCATTGCCCGTTGAATTCATATATTGGAGGATTAATACTTGGGTCGTCACAACATTGAGATTCCAATCCCATATCCAATTTCACTCTGCATTTTGTAGGTATATAGCATTCAGTTTTGTCAATAATGGATACTGTTGTTAATTGTCCTAGATATTGGCAAGGATCGTCCGAATACCTTTGAGCAAGAAAAATAGTAAAAAGTTCCTTCATTGTTTCATCGCTGATTGGTTTCTTGTTATTCCATAATGTACTCCAATCCGCAGTAATTTCAACTTTACCTCCAACTATTCTTTCGTAATATTGAACGCTGCCCGAATATTTAAAGGGTTCTAATTCCATATATGCATTTTTTGGTAAACCCCAATTTACACCCGGTGGACAGTCTGGCATTTGCGCTTGAGTATTTGACTTAAAAGTAAATATTATTGAAATTATACTAAGCAGAAGTATTATTCTTTTCAATTTATTCATATTAAAATCTCCTAATCTTTATAATCAATATTAAATAAAAACGCATTTTTTTTTAATATACCAATAATCTTTTGTGCTTTTATTTTGATTTGCTTGGTAGTATATTAAATACTACCTTGCATTAAATAGTTTTTTTTAAGTTTTGTAGTACATTTAATATATATATTTGCTTTCACGAGAAAAAGGTGACAAATTGTTTTTATTATTTTTTAATTTAGCGATTCAAAATAACTTTTTTCAAATTTACACTATTATATAATTTAATAGTACACGAACTTAGATTTTGTTACAAAAAAATGAAAAATTACCAAATAAAACTACGAAGTAGTTGAATGTCTGTAATAAATGATATTTACAATCGGTATATGCATTGTAAGGATTGAGCTTGCTCTATCCCAAACAACATAATACAATAAACAAGGGCAAAGCAAGGTGTAACTCTATTTAGCGAAAAATAATTAATAATATCCATTCTACTACCGAATGAAATACTTTGTTTGAAAAGTAAAAAATTCTTTTTTACAAAAATATATAAAAGAAATATGATAAATTTTCGTTTCATTATTGAAAATAAGGTGAATAAATGATTACATTTAAAATAGAAAAAGATGGTAATGAGTATCATGCTTGGGTGCCTGAATTGCCCGGTTGTCATACTCATGGCGAAACTATTGCAGAAGCCTTAGCTAACCTAAAAGATGCAATTCAACTATATCTCGAAGTGCTGATGGAGGAAGAAATTGCTAATCAAGTATTAGAGATGGACGCGTGAAGCCAAGAGAATTAGTCAAATTGTTAAATGAGAATGGATATATTTTTGCTCGGCAATCTGGTTCGCATGCAATATTTAAAAATCCTTTATCTAAAATTATTGTTGTGCCAATGCACAATCGTGATATACCTAAAGGAACTCTTACAGGGATTTTAAAAGATGCTGAAATTGAGATTAAACAATAACTGAATTGGCAGCTAAATGAGCAAGATTTAATCGTACCCTGAGCGTAGTCGAAGAGTCGCACCGTGTCAGTTGTCCTACACTTTCGGAAGTGTAGGACAACTTATTTTATTACCTCACCCAAACCCTCTCCAAAGGCGAGGGCTTATCCATTTTCTCCCCATCTCCATTGGAGAAGGGGCTGGGGGTTGAGGTTGATTTTGACAAGCAAGAATGTTTATCCTACTAACTATCAATTATCAACTAATTATTTTTATTTTGATAAGAATGACATTGACCATATAGGTTAAAAATTCGGTTTTAATATTAAAATTTGAAAAAAAATTCAAAATTCAGCAAATTTTTAACATTTTTAAAAATATTTTTTAAAAAAAATAAATATTTTTTGGAAATGTGGAAAAATAATTTGGTAACAATAAAAAGATTTATTACTTTTGTAAGCTCTATCGCAGTAAAGTGAGTGAATTTATAAAATTGGAGATTTAAGAGTGCCAACTATATGTCAGTTAGTTCGTAAAGGCAGAAAAAGAATTGAATATAAAAGTAAGTCAGCGGCTTTGGTTTCTTGCCCGCAGAGAAGAGGTGTATGCACAAGAGTATATACAACAACTCCCAAAAAACCAAACTCAGCACTTAGAAAAGTAGCTCGTGTACGCTTAACAACTGGATTTGAAGTTTCGGCTTATATTCCAGGTGAAGGGCATAATTTGCAAGAGCACTCAATAGTATTTGTGCGTGGTGGTAGGGTAAAGGACCTTCCGGGTGTAAGATATCATATAGTTAGAGGAACTGCGGATACACAAGGAGTTGACGGCAGACGTCAAGGTCGTTCAAAATATGGTTCGAAGAGACCAAAACCAGGTCAAGCAACAGGACCAGCGGCAAAAGGTAAGAAAAAATAATTAAATAGATAAAAAATGAGAAAAAGAAGAGCAGAAAAAAGACCCGTTGTTTTGGACCCAATCTACAATGATTATGTGGTGGCAAAGTTCGTAAACAATATTATGTACGAAGGCAAGAAAAATGTTGCACGTCAATTAATATACGATGCTTTCGATATTATAAAGGAAAAGGCTAAGGAAGAACCACTTGATGTGTTTAAAAAAGCAATATCAAACGTGGCCCCACTTGTAGAAGTACGCTCACGACGTGTTGGTGGTGCAACGTATCAAGTTCCCGTAGATGTTCGCGAAGAACGTCGTTTAGCACTTGCAATTCGTTGGCTCAAAAATTATGCGAAGGCTCGTAGAGACAAAAATATGTCTTCTAAACTTGCCGCAGAAATACTTGCCGCTTCAAAAGGTGAAGGCTCGGCAGTAAAAAAACGTGAAGATACTCATAAAATGGCTGAAGCAAACAAAGCTTTTGCACATTTCAAATGGTAGTTCACAAAATTGTTCTTTGTAAATTTGTAAACCTGACTTGAGATGACTCGTCAAGTAGATATATCGAAATACCGCAATATAGGCATTATGGCTCATATTGATGCTGGAAAAACAACCACAACAGAAAAAATCTTGTTTTTTTCTGGCTATCTTCATAAAATGGGCGCTGTTGATGACGGCACTGCATTTATGGATTTTATGGAGCAGGAAAAAGAGCGAGGTATAACGATAATGTCAGCGGCAACAACATTAATGTGGAAGGAACATCAAATTAATTTGATTGATACCCCAGGTCATGTTGATTTTACCGCAGAAGTGCAAAGATCACTTCGAATTCTTGATGGAGCTATCGCATTGTTTTGCGGAGTGGGAGGCGTCGAGCCACAGTCTGAAACAGTTTGGCATCAAGCAGACCAATATCATGTTCCTCGTATTGCATTTGTCAATAAAATGGATAGAATCGGTGCTGATTTCGATAGAGTTCTTAATATGATGAGAACACGATTAAATGCTAAACCCGTAGCTGTGCAATTTCCGATGGGCGCTGAAGACAGATTCGAAGGCGTGGTGGACTTAGTTAAAATGAAATCCTTACGCTTTGATATCGAAACACTCGGCTTGGAATACACTGAATCAGATATACCTCAGCAATATTTAAAAATGGCAGAGGAGTATCGCACATATTTGCTTGAATCACTTGCAGATATAGACGATAATATATTAGAGAAGTTCCTTGCTGGAAATGATATAAGCGAATCTGAAATTAAAGCAACCTTGAGAAAAGGAACTATTGAACAAAAATTTGTTCCCGTCCTTTGTGGTTCATCACTAAAAAATACGGGGGTACAACCCTTAATAAATGCAGTGATTGACTATTTACCTTCTCCACTCGAAGTAGTCTATTTGCCCGGTTTTGATATTAAAGATAGTGAAAAACAAATTACTCGTCTTCCTAAAGATGAGGAACCGTTTTCATCACTTGCTTTTAAATTAATAACAGACCCGTTTATTGGTAAACTTACATTTATTAGAATTTATTCTGGCACATTGAAAGTTGGACAAACAGTCCAAAATACAAGTGCCGATAAAAAAGAAAAAATTTTAAAAATAATGAAAATTTATGCAAGTAAACGAGAAGAAGTTCAAGAAGCATTTGCAGGAGATATAATAGCAATTCCCGGACTAAAATTTACTCGTACTGGCGATACACTATGCGATATAAATAATTTATTACTTTATGAAAAAATAAATTTTACTGAACCAGTTATCAATCAAGCAATAGAAGCAAAAACTATTGCCGACCAAGATAAATTAATTGATGCTCTTCAAAAAATTTCTGATGAAGATCCGTCATTTAGATTTAGTAATGATAATGAAAGCGGGCAAATTATTATAAGTGGAGTTGGTGAATTACATCTCGAAATTATTGTTGACCGTCTTAATCGTGAATTTAGAGTTCCTTCAAAAGTTGGTAAGCCCCAAGTTTCATATAGAGAAACAGTTAGTTCCGTAGTTATTGAAGAAAATACTTTCGAAAGACAATTGGCAAATAAGAATCAATATGGAAATGTTAAAATTGAGTTATTGCCCACAGAAAGAAATGAAGGAATGATAGTTGAGAATTTGATAGATAAAACAAAAATCCCGGAAATTTTTGTTAAAGCCTTGGAGCAAGGAGTTCGCGAGGCTCTAAATATCGGTCCAAATGGTTACCCAATGATTGATGTAAAAGTCAGAATACTTGAAACAAATTATCTTGCAGATACTACGACAGAGATTGCATGTAAGATTGCGGCTTCAACAGCGGTTAAGGACGCCTGTCGAAAGGCAAATCCAATACTGCTTGAACCAGTATGCAAAGTAGAGATTACATTGCCAGATGAATATGTCGGTGATGTAATTGCAGACATTAACTCAAGAAGAGGGCGAGTAGAAGATATAGAAAGTGTACTTTCTATGAAAGTGATAAAAGCACAAGTACCTCTATCCGAATTGTTTGGATATGTAACTCAATTACGTAGTAAAAGTCAAGGAAGAGCAGCGTTTACGATGACATTTTCTCATTATGAACCTGCAGTTATAAAAAGTTTTTATTAGAAAATTATTAATTTTATTTATTATATAGTACTCTATATTAATTTAGGAGCAATGTACTAATGGCTAAAGAAAAATTTGATCGCAGTAAGCCGCACGTGAACGTTGGTACAATAGGTCACGTGGATCATGGTAAAACTACATTGACCGCCGCTATAACAATGGCATTGGCGAAAAAAACTGGTGGAGAAAAAAGATCATTTGACTCTATTGATAATGCACCAGAAGAAAAAGCACGTGGAATAACAATTGCTACTTCACACGTTGAATACCAAACTGATAATCGTCACTATGCACACGTTGACTGTCCAGGTCACGCAGACTATGTAAAGAATATGATTACAGGTGCTGCACAAATGGACGGTGCAATATTAGTGTGTGCCGCAACTGATGGACCTATGCCTCAGACACGCGAACATATCCTTTTAGCACGTCAAGTAGGTGTTCCTAGAATAGTTGTATTTATGAATAAAGTTGATATTGCTGACCCAGATTTATTAGAATTAGTAGAAATGGAATTAAGAGAATTATTATCTTCTTATCAATTCCCTGGCGATGAAATTCCAATTATCCCCGGTTCTGCTTTAAACGCTTTAGATGCTGGTGCAGCTGACGCTCCACTTGATGATCCAAGATTTCAATGTATTTGGAATCTTATGGACGCTGTAGATAATTATATCCCAACTCCAATGCGCGAAGTAGATAAACCATTCTTAATGCCAGTAGAAGACGTATTTTCAATCACTGGACGTGGTACAGTAGGAACAGGTAGAATTGAACGTGGTATAGTAAAAGTAAACGAAGAAGTTGAAATAGTTGGTTTCGGTCTTCAGAAGAAAACAACTTGTACTGGCGTAGAAATGTTCCGTAAACTTCTTGATGAAGGTCGTGCAGGCGATAACGTTGGTTTGTTATTACGTGGCGTTGATAAAAATGAATTAGAACGCGGTATGGTTATTGCTAAACCTGGTTCAATAAAACCACATTATAAGTTTTCAGCTCAGGTTTACGTATTGAAAAAAGAAGAAGGTGGACGTCATACACCGTTTTTTAATGGATACCGTCCACAGTTCTATTTTAGAACAACTGACGTTACTGGTTCGATGACATTACCAGCAGGCGTAGAAATGGTTATGCCTGGTGATAACCTTGACGAGATAGAAATCGAACTTATTACACCCGTAGCTATGGAAGATGGATTAAGATTCGCTATCCGTGAAGGCGGTAGAACAGTAGGTGCTGGTGTAGTTGTATCAGTTATTGCATAAAACAGAGATCGGATAAATCTCAAGGAAATTAAAGTGTCAACACAAAGAATTAGAATAAAATTAAAATCATACGACCATAATCTTATTGATAAGTCTTCAGAAAAGATTGTTAGGACTGTAAAGCAAACCGGTGCTGTTGTATCAGGACCGGTTCCTTTACCAACACGCCGCTCGGTTTATACTGTAAATCGTTCGCCACACGTTGATAAAAAGTCCCGTGAACAATTTGAGACAAGAGTTCATAAAAGATTAATAGACATTTTTAGTTCAACACAAAAGACAATTGATGCTCTTATGCGACTAGAATTGCCAGCAGGTATTGATGTCGAAGTGAAAGTGTGATAAAGGAGAGTTAACTATATGAAATCTGCTATATTAGGAAAAAAAGTTGGAATGACAACAATGTATGACTCGCAAGGCGTAGCAGTACCTTGTACTGTTATCGAAGCTGGTCCTTGTCCAGTTGTTAATATCAAAACTTTAGAAAAAGATGGTTATAGTGCTATCCAACTCGGATTTGGTTCTATAAAAATTAATAGAGTCAATAAGCCACTTGCTGGGCAATTTAAAAAAGCTGGCGTAGAACCCGTTAAACATCTAAAAGAATTTAGAGACCTTTCAAAAGATTATGAGATTGGTAATCAAATAACAGTCGAGGAATTTAATTCTGGCGATAAAGTTAAAGTAAGTAGTAATAGTAAAGGTCGAGGATTCCAAGGTGTTGTAAAACGCCATCATTTTGGTGGAGTCGGTATGAGAACACACGGTCAGAGCGATCGCCAAAGACATCCCGGTTCAATAGGTGCATCATCATATCCATCAAGAGTATTTAAAGGTATAAGAATGGCTGGACGTATGGGCGGAAAGCGTACCTCTATTAGAAATATTGAGATATTTGAAATTATACCAGAAAGAAACTTGATATTATTAAAAGGTAGTGTACCTGGACATAAGAATACTTTGTTGGAAATTATAAAGTTATAGGCAAGAATATGCAAATAGATTTATTTTCAAAAGAAGGCTCCGTAATTGGCAAAGTTGATTTACCTGAAGATATATTCGGTATTGAGCCAAATGAACATGCTATGCATCAAGCAGTAGTTGCTTATTTGGCACATCAGAGACAAGGTACAGCAAAAACTAAAATTCGCTCCGAAGTCTCAGGTGGAGGTAAAAAACCTTGGAAGCAAAAAGGTAGAGGTACTGCAAGAGCTGGTTCTACACGTTCGCCATTATGGTCTGGTGGTGGAACTATACACGGTCCAAAACCACACGAATATGTATATAAACTACCCAAAAAGGTAAGTCGCCTTGCACGCAAATCTGCATATTCTCAAAGATTATTAGAAGAGAATTTAGTTGTAGTAGAAGACTTTTCTTTTGATACAATTAAAACAAAACAGATGGCAAGTGTATTAAAAAATTTAGCATTGAAAGATTACAAAACTTTGATTTTATTAAGTGATACTGATAATAAAATCTATATGTCTGGAAGAAATATTCCAAATGTAACTATTCAACCAGCAGATAAAATATCAACTTATGATATTTTAAATCATAGAAAAATATTGCTTTTGAAAGGCGCTATTGAAAAAATACAAAATACATTTGGTAATTAAGACGGTAATGTTAAAATGAATCAAATTATAAAAAAACCGATTATAACAGAAAAAGCAATGAATTTGTCATCTCAAAGACAATATGTTTTTGAAGTACAAGATAATGCTAATAAAATTGAAATCAAACGCGCTGTTCAAGAAATGTTTGATGTTGATGTTACAAGCGTAAGAACTGTTAGAGTTAAAGGAAAAAATAAAATCCGTATGACTCGCCGTGGATTAATGCGCGGTAAAACAGCTTTGAAGAAAAAAGCTTATGTAACACTGAAAGAAGGACAGCAAATTGAGATAGTATCAAGTGTTGGTAGCGACACAGAATAAATTTATTATCAATTTTGAATAAGTTTTATAAAAAATGGCAATTAGAACACTAAAACCGATTACACCAGGAACAAGGTTTTACTCTGTAAGCGAATTTGATGAAATTACTACGGATAAACCCTATAAAAAACTTACTGCACCTTTGAAAAAAAGTGGTGGTAGAAATAATACCGGTAAAATTACATCTCGTCATAGAGGTGGCGGGCATAAAAGACGCTATAGAATTATAGATTTTAAGAGAAATAAGCACGGAATACCAGCTACTATTAAAACTATTGAATATGATCCAAATAGAAATGCAAGAATAGCTTTAGTAGAGTATCAAGATGGAGAATTTAGATATATTTTAGCACCTGCAAAAATCAAAGTTGGTAATGTTATTGTTTCAGGACCTGACGTAGAATTTAAAGATGGTAATGCTTTACCACTTAAAAAAATTCCTGTAGGATTGTTTATTCATAATGTTGAATTAAAACCAGGTAAAGGCGGACAGCTTGCACGCTCTGCTGGTTCGGCTGTTCAATTAGTTGCTAACGAAGGTAAATATTCTCATCTTAAATTACCATCTGGTGAAATAAGATTAGTTCCAAATAATTGTTATGCTACTCTTGGTACAGTAAGTAATGCAGATTATGAAAATATATTCTGGGGTAAAGCAGGGCGTTTGCGTTGGTTTGGAATAAGACCACAAACACGTGGTATGGCAATGAACCCAATTGATCACCCAATGGGCGGTGGCGAAGGAGCCTCAAAGAGTGGTGGTGGTCGTCAGCATCCAAGAACACCTTGGGGTAAATACACTAAGGGTCTTAAGACAAGAAAAAGTAAATCATCTGATAATTTAATAATTAGAAATAGAAAGTCAAAATAGTCAAGGAAAATAAATAGAATGTCGCGTTCGCTAAAAAAAGGCATCTTTGTCAATTTTAAACTTTTAAGAAAAGTAGAAGCACTTAATGAAACAAAGAAAAAACAAGTAGTAAAAACTTGGGCACGTGCTTGTACAATAACCCCTGAATTTGTTGGGCATACAGTTGCAGTTCATAATGGTAAAAATTTTATTCCAGTATATGTAACCGAAAATATGGTCGGTCATAAACTTGGTGAGTTTGCACCTACAAGAATCTACAGAGGTCATGCTGGTCATAGAAAAGAACAACGTTCAGCTAAAAAGTGATAATTAGGGAGAAGATATAAAAAATGGAAGCTAAAGCTTTAAAAAGATATATACCATCATCACCATTGAAAATGAGATTAGTCATTGATTTGATACGTGGTAAAAATGCTGCAGAAGCCTTAAATATATTAAGATTTTCGCCAAAAAGTGCTGCAAAAGTAGCTGAACAAACATTAAGGTCAGCAATAGCTAATTTGAATTTAAAAGCTGAACAAAATGATACTTCGATAAATGAAGAAGAAGTTTATGTAAAAAGTGCTTTTGTAAACGGCGGACCTGCAGCTAAAAGAATATTACCTGCTCCAATGGGAAGAGCCTATAGAATTAAAAAACGTTCTAATCATTTAACTATTATAGTTGCAACACCCGAAGAGGATGCTGCTGTTTTGACAAACGAAAATTCTATTAAGGAGTAATACGGTGGGACAAAAAACTAATCCGATAGGTTTAAGATTAGGTATAAATCGCAGTTGGGATGCTAATTGGTTCGATGAAAGAAATGTGTCAGAAAAATTAGCAGAAGATTTTAAAGTTAGAAATTATATAAGAAATCGTAAGAAAAAAGCTGGTATAGCAAGAATTCTTATTGAAAGAACAGCCAAACAAATGAGAATAACAATAAATACATCAAGACCCGGTGTTATTATTGGACGCTCAGGTAAAGATATTACTCAACTTGAAGAAGAATTAAAAAAAGTAACTGGAAAAGATGTTAAAATTCTAATAAGTGAAATTAAACGTCCAGAGATAGACGCTTTACTTGTTGCTGATAATATAGCTCAACAATTAGAAGGAAGAATATCATTCCGTCGAGCAATGAAACAAGCTGTATCATCAACTATGAGAATGGGCGCACAAGGTATTAGAATTATGTGTTCTGGCCGACTTGGCGGTGCTGAAATGGCTAGAACTGAACAATATAAAGAAGGTAGAATTCCACTACATACTCTAAGAGCTGATATAGATTACGGAACCGCCGAAGCACTTACAATCTATGGTATCATAGGTATCAAAGTTTGGATTTGTAGAGGTGAAGTAATTGGTAAGCAACAGTAAATTATAAGAAAAAAGTAAACGGAAATTATTTATGTTATCACCTAAAAGAGTTAAAAGACGCAAAACGTTTCGCGGCAGAATGACTGGTAAAGCATTCAGAGGTTCGACTATATCATTTGGTTCTTATGGACTAAAAGCACTCGAACCACATTGGATTACTAATAGACAAATAGAAGCCGCACGTATTGCCATTAACAGATATCTCAAACGCGACGGTAAAGTTTGGATAAGAATATTCCCTGATAAACCTTATACAAAGAAACCACTTGAAACTCGTATGGGTAAAGGTAAAGGTAGTCCAGAAGGTTGGGTAGCTGTAATTAGACCAGGAAGAATACTTTTTGAAGTAGATGGAGTATCTAAGGAAGCTGCAGCAGAAGCATTAAGACTTGCTTCTCACAAATTACCAATAAAAACAAAATTTGTATCACGTATTGATTTGGTTTACAATGAAACCACGTAAAGCTCAAGACCTAAGAGAATTGAATGACGAAGAATTAAATCTGTTATATAAAGAATCAATTGAAACTTTATCAAAACAGTCGTTTCAACATGCCTTAAAGCAATTGCATGATACATCTTATCTTAAGATACTTAAACAAGATGTTGCGAGAATAAATACCATTTTAAATGAACGTTTAAGAGCAAAGCAAAATGGATAATAATATTGAAATATCAAATAATGCTGAAATAATGACAAATATTGAAAATAATACTCAAAAAGTTAATAAAAGATATTTGACTGGTAAAGTTATTTCAAACAAAGCAGATAAAACAATTATTGTAGCTTCTGAAAGACAGGTTATGCACCCTCTTTATAAGAAGTATTTTAAAAGAACTAAACGAGTTATGGCTCACGATGAGAATAATCAATGTAATATTGGTGATACAGTCAAAATTATTGAGTCGAGACCATTAAGTGCAAGAAAGCGCTGGAATTTGGTTGAAATAATTGTTCGAGCCAAATAATCAATTAGGAGAAAATTAAAATGGTAAGAGAAGAAGCGAATTTAACGGTAGCAGATAACTCTGGTGCTAAAAGAGTAAGGATAATAAGAGTATTAGGTGGACATGGCAAAAAATATGCTTCATTAGGAGATATTGTTGTTGTAGCTGTTAAATCCGCAATACCAAATGGTACTGTTAAAAAAGGTCAAGTATGTAAAGCTGTAATCGTAAGAACAGCAAAAGAAATCGGTAGAAGAGATGGCTCTTATATTAGATTTGATGATAACGCCGCCGTTATCTTAAATGATAAAGGCGAACCGAGAGGAACACGTATTTTTGGACCTGTTGCTCGTGAATTGCGTGAAAAAAATTATATGAAAATTGTTTCGCTAGCTCCAGAAGTAATTTAAGGAATAAATAATGAAATTTAAGATTAAAAAGAATGATATCGTTCAAGTTTTGTCTGGAGACGATAAAGGTAAAACAGGAAGAGTATTACTTGTTGATTATAAAAAAATGAAAGTTTTGGTCGAAGGTGTAAATATGCATATTAAACACCAAAAACCAAGTCAAAATAATCAAGAAGGCGGAAGAATAAATAAAGAATTTCCTATTCATTATTCTAATGTATTAGTCTTGGATTCAGATAAAAAAGCAACAAGAGTTGGTTTTAGAAAAGAAACAAAGGGTTCTAAAACAATAACTGTTAGAGTATCAAAAAATAATAACAAAGTAATTTAATATTTATTAAGTGATAATTTAAAATGGCTAAGCAGAAAGTACAACAACCTACAGGTAAGGCAGGTTCGAAAAAAGGTGAATTCGCCCCGGAAGGTAAAAGGCTCGAAGACGTTAAACAAACAGGACCTTTACCTTACCCGAGACTTGCTGAATATTATAAAAGTACTGTTGTGCCTGCACTAATGAAAAAATATGAATATAAATCAATAATGCAGGTGCCAAAACTTCAAAAAATTTGCTTAAATATGGGAGTAGGTATTGCTACCCAAGATTTAAAGACATTGCAAAGTGCAATTAATGAATTAGAATTGATATCAGGGCAAAGACCAGTAGTTAGAAAAGCTAAAAAAGCAATATCGAATTTCAAATTACGTCAAGGTATGCCTATCGGATGTATGGTTACTCTTCGTGGCGCACGTATGTATGAATTTCTTGATAGATTTATAAATATTGCGTCACCACGTATTAGAGACTTTCGTGGTTTCCCAGATAAAAGTTTTGACGGTAGAGGAAATTATACAGTTGGTATAAAAGAGCAGATTATTTTTCCGGAAATTGATGTTGATAAAGTAAACAGAATAACCGGATTGGATATTACTTTTGTGATAAAATCTGAGTCTGACGATGAATCGTTTTCACTAATGTCAGAATTTGGATTCCCTTTCCGTAAAAAAAGTTAAATTAAGTGGTAGATAACATTTATGTCTAAAATATCAGTAGTAGCACGAAACGAAAAAAGAAAACGCTTAAATGCAAAATATGCAGAACAACGTGAATATTTAAAATCAATTGGTGATTACGAAGCTTTGCAAAAATTGCCACGTAATAGCGCACCAACAAGATTGAGAAGTCGCTGTACCCTAACAGGTAAAGGTAAAGGCGTGTACAAAAAATTTGGATTGTGCAGAAATGTTTTTCGTCAGATGGCGTTGGAGGGAAAAATCCCTGGCGTTCGTAAGGCAAGTTGGTAAATAATTTAATATGGTAAACGAAATATGCCAGTAACAGATCAAATATCAGACTTTTTGACAAGGATTCGCAATGCCGGTAAGGCAGGGCATAAAACAGTTGATTCACCTTTATCTAATATTAGATTTCATATAGCTGAAATCTTAAAAGATCAAGGATATATCACAGATGTTGAAAAAATTGATGAAGGACCTCAAGGTACTATAAGAGTAACTTTGAGATATTTCAAAAGAAAACCGGCGATAAAAAAGATTGTCAGGGTAAGTAAACCCGGAAGACGAGTTTACTCAACGGTTGAAGGATTGCCGCGTGTTTATAATGGCTTGGGTATTGCAATTATTTCAACATCGAAAGGTGTGATGACTGCTAAACAAGCTCGTAAATACAATATCGGCGGTGAAGTTTTATGTACAGTATGGTAATTTCTTAAAGGAGCCAAAAAGTGTCGAGAATTGGTAAAAAACCTATAACAGTTCCTGACAAGGTTAATGTCAGTTTTAATGAAGGACTAGTAGAAGCGTCAGGACCACTAGGAAAATTACAATATAAAGTGCCTGAATCCATTACTGTAAGTATGGAAAATAACACTATAACTTTTAGCCGTGCTAGTGAAGATAGACATATAAGAGCATTACATGGATTATCAAGAGCCTTGATTGCAAATATTATTGAAGGCGTTTCTAAAGGATTTGAAAAAACACTTATTATTGAAGGTGTTGGTTTTAAAGCCGAATTGAGAAATGGAAGATTATTAATGTTTTTAGGATTTTCACATCCTATATTAATAATACCACCTCAAGGTATTAGTTTTGAGGTACCTTCGGCTACTAATATTAAAATTAAAGGTATTGATAAACAACTCGTTGGTATGATAGCTGCTAAAATACGACAAATGAGACCACCCGAACCGTATAAAGGTAAAGGCGTTCGTTATCAAGGTGAGTATATTCGTCGTAAAGCCGGTAAAACTTCGGCTAAATAATTTTTAAACTATAATAGCAGAAAAGATTAGAGAGATAAATAATGAAAGTTGAAGTATTAAAAGCTAAACGCAGAGCTAAACGTAAAGCTCACGTAAGAGCAAAAATTAATGGCACATTAGAACGTCCAAGACTTACAGTTTTTAGAAGTCTTAATGAGTTTTATGCTCAATTAATTGATGATGTTGATGGCAAAACACTCGTTTCTGCCTCTACTATTGACAAAGATTTAAGAGGGCAAATTACAAAAGATATGAATAAAACTGCTAAAAGTATTTTTGTAGGCAAAGCCTTAGCAAAAAAAGCAATCGAAGCAAATATTAATAAAGTTTCTTTTGATAGAAACGGGTATATATATCATGGTAGGATTAAAGCCTTCGCTGATGCCGTTCGTCAAGGTGGTATAGAATTTTAATTACTTGTAAGGAGAGAATGTAAGTGGCAAATTATAAAGTATCAGAACTTGACCTAAAAGACAAACTTGTTTATGTCGGTAGAACTGCTAAGGTTGTAAAAGGCGGTAGAAGATTTAATTTTTCTGCATTAGTAGTTGTAGGCGATGGACAAGGACACGTCGGATACGGATTAGGTAAAGCAAGTGAGGTCGTAGATGCTGTTACAAAAGCAACAGAATCCGCAAAAAAGAATATTGTAAAAATTCGTCTTTCGAATAATACTATACCACACGAAGCTATTGGTAAATTTGGAGCATCTTCGGTTTTAGTTCGTCCAGCTACTGCTGGTACTGGAGTTATTGCATCAGGTGGAATTCGTGCTGTACTCGAATTAGCTGGGGTGCAAGATGTTTTAACTAAAAGTCTAGGTTCGTCAAATCCTCATAATACCGTAAAAGCTACTGTTGTTGCGCTCGCTTCATTAGAAGATGCTACAAGTGTGGCTGAACGTCGTGGCGTAAGTGTAGAAAAAGTATTATTAGGCTAATATAATTGATTAAGCTAAATAAAGGTGGTACAAAAATGGGTAAACTTAAAATTACTCAAACGAAAAGCGTAATTAAAAGAATGCTAAAACAGAAAAAAACTATCGAAGCTCTTGGACTCGGAAGACCCACATATTCAAATGTTCTTCCAGATAATCCACAAACAAGAGGAATGATAGAAGTAGTAAAGCATTTAGTTACAGTTGAAGAAGTTTCAGAATAATAAGATAATAAATAATATGAAGCATATTGGTAATTTATCATACGCCGAAGGTGCAAAAAAGAAATCTAAACGTATTGGACGCGGACCAGGCTCGGGACACGGTGGAACATCTACTCGTGGACATAAAGGACAAAAATCACGTTCAGGTGCGAAAATATCAAGATTTACCGAAGGCGGTCAAATGCCTATTAATAGAAGATTGCCTAAATTTGGTTTCTTCAACAGATTTAGAGTAGAATATCAAATTGTAAACGTAAGCACTCTTCAAGAATTAGTAGATAAAAATTTAATTCAAGATAATATTGTTGATTTTAATTCTTTATTAGATCTTGGTGTTATTAATAAAAAAACTTTACCTTTAAAAATTTTAGGTAATGGAGAGTTGAACGTTGCATTGAACGTAACTGCCCATAAGTTTTCTGAATCTGCAAAACAAAAGATTGAGACAGTCGGAGGGACCGTAATAGTAAATGAGTAAATTCGTACAAACATTACAAAATATTTTCAAAATCGAAGAATTAAAAGATAGAATACTTTTTACACTTGCGATTCTTGTGGTTGTTCGAATCGGCGCTCATATAACTTTACCCGGAGTTGATGTTGGTGTATTGAAGATGTCTATCGCGTCGCAAGATTCTAACACTCTATTTGGCTTGTTTGACTTGTTCGTTGGCGGTGCGTTTTCTAATGCGGCTATATTTGCATTAGGTATTATGCCGTATATTACTTCTTCTATTATATTTCAGCTCGCTGGTGTAGTAGTGCCCGAAATACAAAAAATTCAAAAAGAAGGCGAAGAAGGCAGAAGGAAAATTAATCAATGGACAAGATTTTTAACAGTATTTATTGCTATGTTACAAGGTTGGGGTATAAGTATTAAACTTGCTTCTCAAAATGCAAGTGGCATTCCAGTAGTTCCAGATTCAGGCTTTTGGTTTATTACATCAACGATAATCTTGCTTTCAGCAGGTACAGTATTTATGATGTGGTTAGGTGAGCAGATTACTGAAAGAGGTATTGGTAATGGTATTTCTTTAATCATTATGATCGGTATTATTGCACGTTTACCTGCATCATTATTTAATGAATGGAATTTACTTGTTTCCGGTTCAAGATTGTGGCCTGTTGAAATTATTGTGATTGCATTACTAGTAATTATTATTGCATCTATTGTATTAGTTACCTTAGGGGCAAGGAGAATACCTGTTCAATATGCTAAACGCCAAGTTGGTAATAAAGTTTACGGCGGCACTACTCAATATATACCATTAAGAGTTAATACTGCTGGTGTAATGCCAATTATCTTTGCTCAATCATTGATGTTTATCCCAAATACTATTGCTACATTTTTCCCTGAAAGTGCATTCTTTAATACAGTTGCAAGATTGTTTGACCATCAATCATTTTTCTATGCAGCAGTATATTTCTTAATGATTGTAGCATTTACATATTTTTATACAGCAATAATATTTAATCCCAAAGAAATTGCTGATAATATGAAAAAACAAGGTGGATTTATTCCTGGTATTAGACCGGGCAATAATACATCAGAATATATAGAAGCGATACTTACACGTATTACTTTACCCGGTTCAATTTTCTTAGGTATTGTTGCAATATTACCAACATTTATTTCTTACTTCTTCAAGGTTGATATGCATTTTGCTGCATTCTTTGGAGGAACAAGTTTGCTTATTATGGTTGGTGTCGCTCTTGATACTTTACAACAAATTGAATCACATTTATTAATGCGTCATTACGATGGATTTATGAAAAGTGGTAAAATGCGTGGTAGAGCTGGTGTTGGTGGGTTTTAATTATAATTTATTCGGTAATATTACTACTATAATATAATATGGCAAAACAAGATTTAATAAGAGTTGATGGTGTTATAGACGAGTCATTACCGAATACACAGTTCATCGTTAAACTCGAAAATGGACATAAAATTTTAGCACATATTTCGGGGAAAATGAGAATGAACTTTATAAAAATACTTCAAGGTGATAAGGTTACAGTAGAACTGTCTCCTTATGACTTAACAAAAGGTAGAATTGTTTATAGATTTAAATAGTGAGTCAGCCATGAAAGTTCAGGCATCTGTTAAAAAAAGAAATCCTGATGATAAAATTGTGAAAAGAAAAGGAAGAGTTTATATCATCAATAAAAAAAATCCACGTTTCAAACAGAGACAAGGTTAATTAAAGGAGTAAAATTGTGGCTCGTATTGCAGGTATAGACATACCAAAAAATAAACGCGGTGTTGTTGGATTAACTTATATTTTTGGCGTTGGTCGAACTACTTCTGAAAAAGTATTAAACCAAGCTGGTATAGATTTATCTAAACGTGTTAATGATTGGTCTGATGATGAGATCGCAAGAATTCGCCAGATTCTCGACAATTACAAAATTGAAGGTAATCTGAGAAGCGAAATACAAATGAATATAAAACGACTTATGGATATTGGTTGTTATCGTGGTTTAAGACATAGAAGAGGATTACCTGTTAGAGGTCAAAGAACTCGTACTAATGCTCGTACACGTAAAGGTCGTAAGAAAACAGTTGCTGGAAAGAAAAAAGCAACTAAATAATCTCTATGAGATAATTTGTACATTAAATTTAGGTAAAATAACGTGGCAAAAAAGAAAGTCAAAAAGAAAGTCGTCTCAGATATTCATGGTAAAGCATTTATCAGGGCTACTTTTAATAATGTGCAAGTAACAATAACCGATATGTATGGAAATACATTATGCTGGTCCTCAGCAGGAAAAAATGGTTTTAAGGGGTCAAAGAAAAACACCCCTTATGCGGCACAAGTATCCGCCGAAAAATCAGCAAAAGAAGCATACGATATGGGATTACGTAAAGTTGACGTTATGGTAAAAGGACCAGGCTCGGGAAGAGAAGCGGCTATTAGAGCATTATCACAAGCCGGTCTTGAAATACATAGTATAGTTGACCGAACCCCAATTCCACATAACGGTTGTCGTCCGCCAAAAAGAAGAAGAGTGTAATACTCGTGGCATTCATATATTTGGTCACATAAATTAACGATTGAAATTAATATGAATACTCAAATGCAAATGCCCGAAAGGGTTATTATTGAAGAAACATCTGCCGAATCACACGGTAGATTTATTATGCAACCTCTCGAGCCTGGGTTTGGGGTTACTATTGGTAATACTTTAAGAAGAATATTGCTTTCTTCTATTCCAGGTACAGCCATTATTGGTTTGAAAATTTCTGATGTTTTACACGAATTTCAGACTATTCCAGGCGTTCTTGAGGATACCTCTGAAATCATACTTAATTTAAAAGAAGTTAGAATTAAAACTTCTGATAAAAAACTGACAAAAGTTAATATGCAAATTAAAGGTCCCGGAAGCTGGACTGCTAAGGATATTCAAGACGCAGCTCCTACATTAGAAGTTATGGACCCAAATCATCATATATGTACATTAGCTGATGATGCCGAGTTTGACGTAGAACTTAGATTAGGAAAAGGAAAAGGGTACGTGCCAGCCGAAGAGCAAGTAATTACCGATTTTCCAATTGGTATGCTACCAATTGATTCAATTTATACACCAATTATGAATGTCGTTTATACTATTGAACCATATAGAGTTGGTCAAAGAATTGATTACGAAAAACTTATTCTTGACGTGAAAACTGATGGAACTATTTCTGCACAAGAAGCAGTTCATGCTTCTGCTAAAATTATGAATGACCATATCAAGTATTTCATTAATTTTGAACAATTTGAAGAAGAAGTACCCGTTCAGGAAATCGTTGAAGAAGAAGTTAAGGTAGCTGAAAGAAATAGATTAAGAAAAATATTATTAACTCCTGTTGAAGACCTTGAGCTTTCGGTTAGGGCACATAATTGCCTTAAAGCCGCAAATATAAAAACTTTAGCAGAGTTAGTTCAACTACAAGAATCAGAGTTATTAAAATTCCGTAACTTTGGACGTAAATCATTAGCAGAATTAACTGAAGTTGTTTTACTTAATGGTTTAGAATTTGGTATGAGTGTTGAACAATTTCTTAAAGATGATAAAATAGCTCCTGAAGCTTTAATTGATTAATTTTAATATTATTACTGAAATTGAGTTCTAATTATGAGACATTTAGTATCGGGAAGAAAGTTGAAAAGGACAAGTAGTCATAGAAAAGCACTACTTGCAAACCTTGCTACTGAACTTTTCAGACATAAAAGTATTAAAACTACCGAAGCAAAAGCAAAAGAATTACGCCCTTATGCTGAATCTTTGATTACAAAAGCTAAAATTGCTTTGATTAAAGAAAAAGAAAATGCTTTACCTAATGGACATACTATTGATGTTCATAGTAGAAGAATTGTTGCTAAACATATTCGTGTAAAAAGTGTGTTAGAAGAATTGTTTAATTCAATTGCTCCTGCTGTTATTGATAGAAACGGTGGTTATTCAAGAGTTATTAAGACTGGAATGAGACAAGGTGATTCTGCACGCACTGCTATTATCGAGCTTGTTGACTTCTCTGCTCCTCAAGACGGAGCATTTGCTTTGAAAAAAAGAAAAAAGAAAACAAGTTCAAAACCAAAAACAGAAGAAATTCAGCATATCAAAGCAGTAGATAAAAAAATAGTTGAAGATGAAATTATTGAAAAAAATGAAACTATTGTAAATGCGGCAGATATAGTTGAAAATGAAGTAGAACTTACAAATTCTTTAGATGAAAATATCAATGATGCACCAGAAAATACTGAAATTGAAAATGCATCAGAAAATATTTCTAATGAAGAAAATAAAGCCTAATTTTTCATAGATTAATTGATTAGGAAGCCAACCAAATATTATTTGATTAATTATATTTATCAAAAATTTGGTCGGCTTCTTTAATTTTAAATGATTATTAGAGCAAAAAATATTGTAAAGTCTTTTCAAATAGTTGGAGAGAAAAAGACTGTTGTTTTAAATGGTCTTAATCTTACTATTGATGAAGGTGAATTTGTTGCGCTTGTCGGACCCTCTGGTGTTGGAAAAAGTACTTTATTATATTTATTAGGTACTCTCGATAAGCCTGATTCTGGTGAAATAATATTTAATAGTAAAGATGAGCAAATAAATATTACTAATGTAGTTGATTTTAAACTTGCTAAATTACGAAATAATATGTTAGGTTTTATTTTTCAATTTCATCAATTATTACCAGAATTTACCTCATTAGAAAATGTAATTATCCCAGCTCTAATAAAAGGCGTTTCTAAAAAAAAGTGTGTTGAAAAAGCAAATTATTTACTTGAAAAAGTAGGAATGCAACATAGATTAAATAATAAACCTTCTGAATTATCAGGTGGCGAACAGCAAAGAGTTGCAATTGCTCGCGCTTTAATGAATGATCCCAAAATTATATTAGCTGACGAACCAACGGGGAATCTTGATAAACATAATTCACAGTTTGTGCTTGAATTGATTTCATCAATACGTAAAGAATATAATTTGACTTGTTTAGTTGCTACTCATAGTATTGATGTAGCTAACTATGCAGATAGAATCTGCACAATGGGTGATGGATTAATACTAAATGATACAAAATATTAATAAATAATTGTAAATTTATATAAATTATTTTGTCAATTTAATAATTTATATTATTTTTGTATTCTGTATTTACCATCAATAAAAAAAATTATTTTGATGTGATAAAGGATTTTTAATTAGGAGATATAATAAATGAATGTTCGCCGTGTTTATGAGTCAACTGTAATAATAAATGCTGCTTTGGAAGATAACGATATTGATGTAATTATTAATAAAATTACTAATTATATCGAAAATCACGGTGGTGCAATTCTTGAAATTGATAAGTGGGGACGTAAAAGATTAGCATACCCAATAAATAAAAAATATAATGGGTTCTATGTGCATATTGTATTTGAGACTTTACCAATAAATTTACCTATTTTGGAAAGGTTTTATGTCCTCGAAGATACAATATTAAGACACCTTACTTTGATTTTACCTGAAAGTTTACGTCAGCATCGCAAAGAAAAAGCTTTGTCGAACGGTAAAGAATCAGGCGTTGATTTAATTTCAGGAACTGACACTATTGTTAAAACAGAAGCTACACTTACCATTGAAAAAGATGAAATAGTTGCTGAAGAAGTATAATACAATGTTTATTTATATTTGCTCTTAATTACGATTATAATAGGAAATTATAGAAATGAAAGTTATTCTTAGGAAAGATTTATTAAATTTAGGCGAAATGGGTGAAATCGTTAATGTGCGCGATGGCTATGCACGCAACTATTTAATCCCAAGAGACTATGCTTATTATGCATCAGAAAGCGCTATTAAACGCCTTGAAATTGAAAAACAGCATAGAGCAAAAAAATTAGCTAAAGAAAAAGTTTATGCTGAATCATTAGCTAATTCATTAGCAGAAGTGCAGGTTAGCGTTGCTATGAAAGTAGGTGAAGAAGGTAAATTATACGGCTCTGTAACCCCTACTATGATTGCACACGAGCTTACTATTAAAGGATTTAATATTGATAAAAGAAATATTATTGTAGATAATAGTATAAAGACTCTTGGAGTTTTCGATGCTAAAATAAAACTTCACCCTGAAGTTACTGCAAACATAAAAGTTTGGGTTATTAGCGAAGAAGAATAATAAGAAAAATATTTTTTTAAAAAGGGTAGAATTTGATTTATTCTACCCTTTTTTAGTATATTTAGTAATTTTTTATAAATATTTCAGTCTATAATATTTTAAATTATTTATAAGAAATATGAAAATCATAACCTCAAAAAATATACAAAATTTAAGTTTAATTAGTTTTGTTGCTATTACAATTTTAATTTGGAATATTCCCGGTGGTAAAATATTACTTTATCCATTTACTATTTTAAGCACGTGGTTTCACGAATTGGCACACGGGTTTTCTGCAATATTATTGGGAGGGGATTTTCATAAAATTGTGATTTTTCCCGATGGTTCGGGCTATGCACAGTTCTCATATTCAAGCTTATTCTTTGATAATATTGGGAAATCAATAGTTGCAGGAGCTGGACCAATCGGACCTTCTGTTATTGGAGCAATTTTTGTAATGAGTTCTGTAAAAGAAAAATCAACACGAATAGTAATGTATTTATTTAGTATTTTTCTAATTAGCACATCAATAATTTGGATAAGACCAATAATTAGTTGGGGCTTTTTTATAATTTTAATTTTTTCAATTCTAATTACACAAATTGCCACAAAGGCAAATGATAAATTTAAGATATTTACACTACAGTTTATCGCAGTACAAGCATTTTTAAGCGTATATCAAAGCATGGGTTACTTATTTTCAAGTGGAGCAATAGTTGATGGTAATCATAATTTAAGCGATACTGCTGTTATTTCTGAAAATTTATTTCTACCTTATTGGTTTTGGGGAGCGATAATTTTACTAATTAATATTATTTTGATTTATTATAGTTTTAATTATTATTATAAAAAGGTTAAAATATATTAATTAATAATTTTGCTGTTTGTCTTATTTTATTTATTTTTAAATTCATTGTAAATTACTTATTTTAAATCATAAAAGGATTAATATTTTGAAAATAAAATACATATTTTTAATTATATTTATTTTTTCTATTAATAATAAATTTGCTTTTTCTCAATTTGACTATAGTTTATACGGTTTTGTAAAAACAGACGTAATTTACGATACTCGTCAAAATGTTACTGCACGCGAGGGACATTTATTACTATATCCTACAAATGTTTTAGATGCACAGGGTGAGGATGCAAACGATGGACTTAATTTTAATATTTTATCTATTCAATCAAGAGCGGGAATAAAAATCTCTGCACCCGAATTTCTTGGTGCAAAATCGAGTGGTTTGATTGAAGGTGAGTTTTTTGGTTCTAATAATAGCATTTCTGGTGCTATGCGTATGCGTCATGCATATCTAAAGCTACAATGGAATAATCACGAAGTGCTTGCCGGTCAAACATGGAATCCAATTTTCATTGATGATTGTTATCCTTTAACAGTATCTTTTAATACGGGGATACCATTTGTGCAGTTTAGTCGTAATCCAATGATTAAATATACTTATATACCCGAAAAAATAAGATTTCATATTTCTGCAATAGCCGAAAGAGACTATCAAAGCCCGGGCCCCGATGGGGAATCAAGTAATTATTTACGAAATTCTGGATTGCCAATATTTAATTTTGGAACTAATTATGATGATGGTACTCTATATTTTGCAGCGAATGTAATGTATAAAGAAATTCAACCAAGATTAATGACAGAAAAAAGATTTAAAGATGAGAATAGAGTAAAGGGTTTTCTTACAAATGCACTAATTCGATATAAAACAAAAGATTTCTTTATTACTGTTTCAGCATTTTATGGGCAAAATACGTATAATTTAATGATGTTAGGCGGCTACGGAGTTAGTGAAATTTCTCAAAATGATGGAAAATGGGAATATACTCCAATAAATATTGCTTCGACTTGGTTTGATATTAATTATGGCGATAAATTAAGTGTCGGTTTGTTCGGTGGATATAGTAAAAATTTAGGTGCAGATAAAGAAATTATTGCTAATTATTTTTCGCGTGGAAAAGATATTGATTATCTTTATAGAATATCGCCAAGAATTGTTTATAAGATGAATAAAACACAATTAGCTGGCGAATTAGAATGCACGAGTGCCGCTTATGGTACTAATGATAATTTTGGTAAAGTTATTAACTCTAAAGAGATAACAAATTATAGAATTTTACTTGCCGCTTATATATTTTTCTAATTTGAAATAATTAATTTTGCATTGTATTTAGCAATTATATTAAATTTAGAATAATATAATTGAAAAAGGTATTATTTTTGAAAAAGAAATGTTTATCAATATATTTTAGGTTTATTAAATTGGATAAGATTAATAGAATTTTTAAATTTCAATATTTTAATATAATATTTTTGTTCATTTTTGTTTTGTTATTTAATTCCTGTGATAAAAATAGTGAAAATAAACCTAATGAAAATACTATAAAATTTTGGCATTTTTGGAGCGAACCGAATCAAAGGATTGCTATAAAATCTCTAATCGAAGAATTTGAAAAAAACAATAATTGTAAAGTTGAACTAACCGAATTAAGCTGGAACGACGGTAAAACAAAACTTTTTGCCGCCTTTAATGCTGGTAACGCCCCCGACGTTTTGGAATTAGGTTCTGATTGGGTTGCTCAATTTAGCTCAAGCGGAGTATTACACGAATTAGATAAAGAGACTGCAAATTTAGATAAATATATTGATTTTTCTTTATCGCCCGTATTTTGGCAAAATAAAATATATTGTTTACCTTGGGTTGTTGATACGAGAGTGCTATTTTATAATAAGAAATTTATAAATGAGCATATTTTAAGTAAAATTGAAAATGAAAGTTTTGATTTTGATGATCTTTACGTTGCCGCTTCTTCAGCTAATAAAGATGGAATATACGGTTGGGGGGCAAACGGCTCAGATATCCATAGATTATATAAGAAAATAATACCTTTTTTCTGGACTTTTGGCGGTGATATATTAGATTCAAATTCTAATCCCGTAGTTAATTCAGCTCAAAATGTGCGTGCCTTAGAAAAATATGCAGAATTAAGTAGAGTTGGTATTATCGAAACACAAAGACAGCTCGATGCTACTTTTGTTGAAGGACGTATTGCATTTTGCTTATCTGGAGGCTGGCTTTTAGAAAAAATTAAAAATGAAAATCCACTACTCGATTTTGGTGTTTGTCAAATGCCTAAATATATGGAAAATAAAGGAATATCATTTGCTGGTGGTGAATATTTAGCCATAAATTCAAAATCTAATAATTTAGAATTAGCTAAAAATTTTATAAAATTTATGACAAATGGCGAGAATTCTTTAAAATTTTGTAAAGAAGTTATCGAAGCGGGTTTCCCTGCAGATAAAAATTATTATCAAGACGATTATTACAAATCTCAAGCAAATAGAATGGTTTTTGCACGCCAATTAGAAAATTCAAAAATGACACCCGTTCATAAAAAATGGCTCGATATTGAAAATATTATAGAAGAGGCTACAGTTTCTGTTTTATATGGCAAATCAACTGCTCAAGAATCGCTTAACAATGCTCAATATTTAATAAAACAATTAGAAAAATAATTTTTTCAAACCAAAATTATTCATAAGAATACGATAAACAATACGTGCTATTTGTATATAATTTAGTATTAATTTTTGGATAGACATTTTTGTCAATCTATTCATTATTGTCATTCTGAGCGAAATAAATAATTTTTATTTTTTATTAATAGATTCTTCGCTAAAATTATATTGACAAGCAATTTATAGGGTACATTTAAAAAATTATATTCTCTAATACAATATTTGATATTAATATTTGATGAAATTTATAAATATAAATTATTTATTTATAATCCTTATTTAATAGTTAATTAAGAAAAAAATATTTTGAAAATAATTCGCTATATTTCATTAAAAAATTTGTATATTAAATTAATATGTAATAAATTCGTATTGTAATTTATACGTATTTTTTTATTGATATTTATTCAAATATTATGTTCTAAATATTCAATATAATATATATTTTGTAATCAATATGTGTTGATTTTGGGGGTGAATATATTGAGATTATTTTTACTATTTATTTTATTAATCACAATATTTTCAAATGAATTATCCGCTCAATTAGAATATTCTAATTGGTATTTCGGTAATTTTGCTGGTGTTACCTTTAATACCTCAAATTCTAATCCTGTTTATTTAGCAGGTAATAAATTATCACAATTCGAGGGCATTGCAACAATTTCAGATAAATCTGGCAATTTACTATTTTATACCAATGGTGAGTTTGTTGTCAATAAATTTGGAAATTATTTAAATATTGGTAACCCAATGTTTGGCCATCAATCATCAACACAATCAGCAATCATTGTGCCTAAACCAGATTCTGAAAATCTATATTATATTTTTACCGCCGATGCCGGTGAATATACGGGTTCACAAAATAGAGGGATAAATTATTCAATTTTGGATATTCGTGGAAATTCAGGGCAAGGTGAAATACTTGAAATAAATACACCACTTGTAAAACCAGCATCAGAGCAGTTGTCTGCTGTCTATCACGCTAATGGAAAGGATATTTGGATAATAGCAAGAGGTTGGAAAAATAATAATTTTTATGCATATTTATTGACTAAACAAGGAATTAGTGATACTGTAATTACTTCGATTGGATTTACTCGAAGTACTGATTTTCATACTATTGGCTGTTTAAAATTCTCACCTAATGGAAATATTGCGGCAACAGCAATTTATGACGAGGAATTTATCGAATTGTATAAATTTGATACAAAGAGTGGAGAATTTTCTAATAGATTACAAATTGATATACCCGAGCATCACACCTTATATGGAGTTGAATTTTCATCTAATGGAAAAGTTTTATATGTTTCTAGTAGCAAAAGTGCATTGGGAGTATATACGCTTTTTCAGTTTAATTTAGCTGAATATAATGCTACGAAAATTGCACAATCTAAATTTAATGTAATTTCGAGTATTGGACATATTGGCACGCTGCAAAGAGCTATAAATAATAAAATTTATGTGGCTATTATGGGGGAAAAATATTTACATTCAATAGAATATCCAAATATTATTAATGCGGGTTGTAAATATATTGAGAAATCTGTAAAATTAGAAGATAGCACATCGCAACTTGGTTTACCACAAGTTTTTAAGCAAGCAAATAATTTTAGAGCTTTTTCAATTTGTGAAGGCTCTACAATCGAATTTGATACTGATAATTTTTTAGAAGATACTATTAAATATCAATATTCATATAAATGGACTGGACCAAATTCTTGGGAATCAAATTTACCAAAGCCAATTCTTAGTAATGTTCAAATTTCTGATACTGGACTTTATAAATTAAATGTAACATTTATAGTTAATAACAATCCAATTTCTTTAACATATACAATTAATCTTAAAATTGGCAAGCATCTTAATTTTAAAATTAAAGGACAAAATACAATTTGCATGGGGGCAAAAGCAAATTTAAGCTCGGATACTGTAAATCCATTTTTTTCGTATAAATGGAATACTGGTCAGACTAATCATATAATAAGTGCTACAAAGCCCGGACGATATGTATTGTATATTACATCACCTTTCGGTTGTGTTGATAGTGCTGAATTTGATTTAACGGTTGTTGAAGCGCCGAAATCTAATATTATTGGAGATAGACTTATTTGTAAAAATGAAACATTAGTTTTATCATCAGAATATCAAGATGATGAATTGACATATTTATGGTCCACCGGTGAGACAAGTCCTACAATTAGTGTTGATAAACCGGGTGAATATAAACTTATTGTAACAAATAAAAATTCTTGCAAAGATACATCTTCAATTAGAATTATTAAAAATTCAAATATAAAGATTAAAATTCTTGGTGATTCTGTATTGTGTATTCCAGATAATTTGAGGCTCGAAGCTGAAATCACACCTTACGATTCTACTTTAAATTATGAATATTTGTGGTCTAATGGAGCCTCTACAAAATATATTGATATAAATAAAGCAAATCTATATAAATTAACTGTTATAATTGATAATCATTGTACTTATGTTGATTCAATTAATGTTGTGCATTCTAATAAGCCAACTATTCATACTAATACTAATAATAAAAATGAATTATGCGAAGGTGAAATTCTTGTTGCTGATATTTTTGATAAACAGAAAGATGTCAAATATTATTGGGACGATGGAATAAATACATTTCCTAGAAAATTAAGACAAGAAGGCGATTACACAATAATTGCTGAAAATAAAGATGGTTGCATAAGCACATATTCAATAAATCTTAAATATTTACCGCGCCCAAAAGCAGAAATAAAAATTGATGAAAATTCAAATTTGTGCAATAGTGATTCTTTAATTATTAGAGCATATCCGCAAGGTGAAAATTACTCATATAACTGGTTTAAAGATGGATATAACGATTCTGTTGTAGTTCGAAAGTCAGGGAAATATATAGTTGTTGTAACAAATGAATTTGGCTGTAGCGATACTGCACAAATTGATATTGAATTAGGAAAAGGTTTACCTGTTAAAATTGTAGGTAATACACTTGCTTGCCAAGGAGATGTAGTTTCGCTTAGTGCAGAAGTAAATTATAATGGAAATAATTCTGATTTAAAATACATTTGGTCGAATGGAGATACCCAAAAAACTATTAATGTTGAAAAAGAAGGCAAATATTCTGTTATTGTTAGTCATATTTTAGGCTGTCAAGGTAGCGATTCTTGCGAAATAAAATTTCTCGAAATTCCAAGTGTTGAACTTAATATTGATACTAATATCACAATTTGTGATGGTGATTCTATAATTGTATTTCCTAAAAATAAAAACCCTAAATGGACTTATTTCTGGTATGATGGCACAAATGATGACGAGAAAATAATAAAAAAAGAAGGCAAATATAGAATAATTGTTTTTAATACAGCTCAATGCTCAGACACGCTCGAATTTACAATAAACATTGTCGAAAAACCAGACGTTAAGATTATTGCCGAGCCGAATAATAAATTATGTATTGGGCAAAAAATTATTTTAAAACCATCTGAAATTAGAAACGATTACATTTATGAGTGGTCATTCGAAAATTCAAATAAGCAAATAATCGAAGTTGATAAAGCGGCTTGGTATTATCTTAAAACAACTAATTCTAATTCTTGCTATTTTATTGATAGTATTCAAATTACACCCGCTAAAGAAGCTAATATTAGTATTATTGAATCAAAACCATTTTTATGTGCTGATGACTCACTTTTTTTGACTGCCGAAGGCGATTTTTCATCATTAATTTGGTCAAATGGTGAGAAAAAATCGCAAATTGTAGTTAAAAAAGCTGGAATATATTCTGCTACTGCTTTTTCGGAGGATAACTGCGAAATTAAAAAATTTATTGAAGTAAAAAGATTTTCTGATACAAATAAATTAGAAGTAAGCGATTATAAATTTAGTATTATTTGTCCCGGTCAATCAGAACAAAAGGAAATAATTTTAAAAAATAATTCTGAAAATGAACTATTGATTCTAAATATTCAAAATGATAATAAAACTAATTTTGAGATTTTACAAAATATTATTGGAACATATATTCCAGCTAAAAGTTCGATTTATTTGCCAATTTTATATAAAACAAATCAAATTGGTGATTTTAGCTCGACAATAAAAATCATATATCAAAATTATTGCATTGATTCGATTAGTTTCGAAGTCTTTGGAAAAAGTAACTTTGGAAGTATTATCAAAATACCAAATTTAAACTCGATTTCTGGAGAAAAATTAACTATTCCTATTAATTTTGAATTTGAATGTATTGACGAAATTGATTTTGTGTCATCAGCAAAAATGAGTATATCGCTTGACGCTAATTATTTCTTACCAGAAAGCATTACAAATGGAAAAATAATTAGAAATGAAATCAAAAATTCAATAAGATATTTAGAATTCGTACTTTACGAAAATCATTTTAATCGCAAACAAGGCAAGTTATGTTCAATATTTGGAACTTCTTTACTTGGAAAAGACACTGCGGCAATAATTTCGATTGATAATTTTGAGTGGTCAAATCCATTAAGAACAACTTTTATAAATGGTAGTTTAAGTAATGAATATTGTGCTATTGATATAAGTCAAATTAAATATTTCGTAACTACAAAAATGCAAGTTTCTCCAATTCCAACAAATGATTTTATAAATATTACCGTAAATTCACAAGAAAAAGGTATATTTGTAATTGACTTGATAGATTATTCAGGGATAATTATTGATTCTTATTCTTGGACAAGACTTGAATCGGATTTGATAAAAAAAGAAATAAAGATTGAAACGAATAATCTATCATCGGGAGTGTATTCTATTAGATTAAAATCGCCTTGGAATATACTCAATTCTAAAATAATTATAGTAAAATAAAATAATTAAAATATGTATTATTGGATTAGTATAATTTTAACTTTTTTTATTCTTTATAGTAATCTTTTTTCTATAGAGAATAAGATTTGGGACAATTGGTATTTTGGCAGGAAAGCGGCACTGACTTTTAATACAAATAATAGATTGCCCAAAGCTCTCGATGATAGCCAAATTAATACATTAGAAGGTTGTGCTTCGATTTCTGATGCAAATGGAAAACTACTTTTTTATACAAATGGTGTCTTTGTATATGATAAAAATGGAGATATAATGCCTAATGGTACTGGATTAAATGGGCATTATACAAGTACACAATCCGCATTAATAGTAAAACGACCTAAATCTAATAACTTATATCATATTTTTACTACTGATAAAGGACCTTATGAAGGAGAGTCAGACCATAATTTTTGTGTATCTATTGTTGATATGAATTTGAATAATGGTCTTGGCGATGTGCTTTTCAAAAATTTTGAAATTTATAAACCCGTTGTAGAAAAATTGACTGCTGTTCAGCATGCCAATGGAGAAGATTTTTGGATTATAGCTCGTGGAATGAATGATAATAAATTTATCATATCCTTACTTACTGAAGGTGGTGTCGTTAGCACAAAAACAATTTCTATGGGACCAACATATTTTCCATATCCCGCGACCCCACAATTAGCATTAGGACAGTTAAAAGCTAATCCAAAAGGTGATATGCTTGCAACAGTTGTTTATGGCGCTAATAATATTGAGTTATATAAATTTGATAATGAGACTGGCTCTGTTACATCATATATACCAATTCCTATAAATGAAGATGTTACAGCACTTTATGGAGTTGAGTTTTCGTCAAATAATAAATTTTTGTATGTAAATAATCTTTACGGTAGAATTTATCAATATGATGTATCGAAATTCGATGCAGAAAAAATTAAAAATAGTATGCGTTTAGTTTATGATAGCCTTAATTATGATTTTCAAAAATTTGGACAATTGCAATTAGCATCGAATGGTAAAATTTATATGGCATTGTCTTATGATACTTGCTTAGCTGTGATAAATAAACCAAATGTACCCGCACCGTATTGCTCATATATTCCTATGGGAATTGGGCTTAATAGACGTTTGTCTATGTTTGGATTGCCGAATAATGTAGTTACGGGTATTTATTATAGTCTTGATATTTATGGGCGTAGTATTTGTGCAAATGAAAATGACTCTCTTGAGCTGTTTTCGATTGTATATCCAGAAGACAATAATTATGTTTACGAATGGACTGGCCCAAATGGTTTTACCTCTAATTTAGCAAATCCAAAAATTTTAATGGCTGATTATAAAGCATCGGGTAAATACTTTTGCAAAGTTAGTTTAAACGGAAGTTTATTTAAAATTGACTCTACTGAAGTATTTGTTTATGATAATCCCAAAGCCGAAATCATTGGTCCAAGAAGTATATGCCCGCCTGAAACAATAAAATTAAGCTCTAAATATCAATCACCTGAATATATTTATAAATGGTCAACGAGTGAGACAAGTAGCGAAATTACAATTACAAGTCCAGGCAACTATTATTTAATAATTAAAAACCCTGCTAATTGCTATGATTCGACATTTTTCAAAGTCGTTAATGATGATAATTTGTATATAGCTTTCGAAGGTGAAAATAAATTTTGCAAAGGGTCATCACTTGAAATCTCACTATCTAAAGAAATTTACGAACCATTAAGCGATTATCAAATTAAATGGTCAACGGGAGATACAACTCTTTCCACTATTGTTAATAAAGAAGGATTTTACTCGGTTACTGTATTAAAAAAAGGTGGTTGTAGCGGTACAGATTCAATTTTTGTTGAAGAACTTGATAACCCAACTGTTAAATTAAACGCAGAAGGAACTATTCATTTATGTATTGGCGATACTATTAGTTTAGAAATACTTGATAAAAATCCAAATTGGAATTATTATTGGGCTGACACAAAAACGCAAGATAATATTAGACATATTAGTGAAAGTGGAATTTACAAAATTATTGTTGATAATGGCGGCGTTTGTAAAGATTCTGCAAGCGTTGAGATTATTTTTGATGAAAAACCCAATATTGATTTGCTTTTTGATAAAGGTTTAAGCCTTTGTTATGGTGATTCATTAATTGTTAAGCCCAAAAATATAAATAATGATAACTTATATAAATGGAATGATAATTCTACTAATCCCGAAAAGATAATCAAACAATCGGGAGTTTATACGCTTTATGTTACAAATTCCTCTCTATGCTCGGATAGTGCTACTTTTGAAGTGTTTATAGCAGACAAGATTAATTCACAAATCAATGCTGATAAATTATTTATTTGCCTAAATGATTCTGTAACCTTATCATCAAACGCGAGATATAACACTTATAAATGGTCAAATGGTGATACAAATGATTTTACGCGTGTGTACTTACCCGGAAAATATAGTGTAATAGTTAGTAATGATTTAGGTTGTTTAGATACAAGTGAAATAGAGATAAAAGGCGTGGATTTTCAATCTACAATGAATAAAAATAGAATTTTTATTGATTCGATTTGTCAAGGTATAGAAATAAATGAACATATTGAAATTAATTATAAATCAAATGATAAAGTTGAGTTAAGCGATTATGTATATAATGGCGATGATTTTAATTTCTCGTTAGAAGATGAATTAAAACAATTAAATTCCGAAAATTATAGACATTCAATTCATTTTAAACTTGGAAAAAATAAACCCGGTATTTATCAAGGCGAAATAATAATAACAATAGAAAAGCCCTGTTTTAATCAGTTTTCTATACCAATTTATGTAAAAGTATATTCTGAATATTTAATTGAAGCAAATGATATTACAGCAGAGCCGGGCGATTCTGTTTGTATTATAATAAATATTACATCACAGTGCGGAGATGATTTGAATCAAATCTATTCACCCGAATTTGATTTATTGCTAAAATCAGAATATTTTTATCCATTATATTCAAAAGGCGCTCAAATTTTGAGTAATATTTCTGATGGAACTGATAGAACATTACATATAAAAGTTGATGAACAGACTTTTCCAATTTCGACAAAAAGAACTATTGAAATTTGTGGTTTGATATTAGCAGGGCAAAAACCCGTTTCTCTAATTGAATTTCAATCTCCCAATTGGAATAATGAGCAAATTCATTCTAAGTTCAAAAACGGCACGATAGCAGTCGAAGCCTGCTCGCAAGAAATACGAAGAATAAGTATTTTTAAACCAATAAATGTTACAATTAGTCCCAATCCAGCTGATGTTTATTTTGACATAAATATTTTATCGCAAGAGCGTGGCAAACATTTTATCGAAATTTATTCAATTGATGGACGCTTATTAGAAAAAATTGAATTAAATAATTTTGAAAATATTAATAGTCAGAGTTTAAGAATTGATACGCATAATTATAATCAAGGTATGTATCAAATTGTTCTAAAATCTCCTTGGACTGTACTAACAAATAATATTTTTATTATAAAAAATTGATAGCTTTGTGCAAAAAACATATATTATATTAATTTTCTTAATTTTTTTTTCTACTAACTTATTTGGTAGAAATGAAGCATTAAATTGGTATTTTGGTGATAAGGCGGCTATCAGTTTTAAAACAAAAGACGGTGATCCAATTCCTATCAGTGGCTCGATGTTAAGCACATTAGAGGGTTGTTCGTCTATTTCGGATACAAATGGAAATTTACTGTTTTATACTGATGGGGTCGAAGTCTGGAATAAAAATCATCAAATAATGAACCTAAAACAAAGGCTTTTTGGACATTTTTCTTCTGCACAAAGTGCTTTAATTATTCAGAAACCCCATTCAAAAAATATATATTATATTTTCACTGTTGACGCTGGCGAATACGTCGAAAACATTGACACTACAATATATGAAAATCGCGGATTAAACTATTCAATAGTTGATATGTCTTTAAATGATAGTTTGGGTAAAATAACTGATTTCAATATTTTGTTAACCAAACCCGTTACAGAAAAATTATCTAGTATTTTTCATAAAAATAAAAAAGATATTTGGATTTTAGCACACGAATGGGATACAAAAAAATATATTTCATTTTTATTAACCGAAAATGGTATTTCTCAAGGTATTAAAAGCGATGGAGCTATTTTATACTCCGGAGATATAGAGCGATATATTGGAAATCTGAAAATTTCACCAAATGGAAAGTATATTGCAACAACTATTCAAGGATTAAATTATATAGAAATTGCTGAATTTGATAATCAAACGGGAAAAGTTTCAAATCCAATAATAATGAATACTGGAAAAAGATTTAATAATTATGGAATAGAATTTTCCCCAAATTCAAAATTAATTTATATAAGCGATTACGAGAAAAAAACTTTACATCAATATAACATTTCTGTCTATGATACAAGCGATATAAAAAAGTCTGAAACTTTGATTTATAAAGATACAGTTTCGCATTCGATTGGTGCTTTGCAACTTGCTCCAAATGGAAAAATATATCTTGCACTAAATCAAAGAAAACATCTTGCTTGTATCGAAAAACCCGATTCTATCGGAAAATCTTGTAATTTTATTTTCGAAGCAGTTTTTTTAGCAAATGAATATGATGTTAGGTCTCGCCACGGATTACCGAATCTTAATCAAAGCTATTACGATTTTAAAGGAAAAATTGACTATCAATATACTTGCTATGGCGAGCCTTTGGTCTTAAATTCAGTAGTTAATTCCGAATTTAAAGATATAAATTATAAATGGACAAGCCCCAATGGAAAAGTTACTTATGAGAAAAATTTAGTTATTCCTAATGCTAATCCACAGTTAAATGGAAAATATACTCTCGAAGTATCTTATCGCGATTTTATAGATTATGACACAGTCGAGGTAATAATTGTAGAAAAGCCGAAAGTAAAAATTATTGGTGATACTATAATATGCCTAAATACTAAAGCGAGGCTTAATCCAAGTATTGTTTCTGATAGCTTGATTTATATTTGGTCAAATGGTGAAATGGGTGATGAATTAGTAATATCGTCGCCGGGAGTGTATTCGTTAAAAACAATTTTTCCTGACGGATGCTCGGTAAATGATACAATCGTAGTAAAAGGATTAATTACAAATGCCCAATATGTAAATAATAAAGTGGGATTTTTCGAAGATTTACCGATAGAAACAAATCAAAAATTAATTTTTGAATTTAAAAATTTCGATAAAGATAGTATTTATATAAATACTGTATTTATAAAAAATAAAACTCAAAATATTAAAATATTAAATCCCGAGAAAGCGATAGGGTTTCTAAAAACTAATGAATCGAAAACTATTGAATTAAATTTATTTTCGAGCAATCCAATTTCTATAAGTGATTCATTAGTAATCGAGGTATCTTCGCCATATTGTTCGATATTTTTTTCTTGCCCAATAGTAGGAAATATCTATGTTCCAGTAAAAATTATGATGCCTCAAATTAAGGGTAGCCCCGCGGATATAATTAAAATTCCTTTTGGGATAAAAATAAATATTGATACAAAATCGAAATTTGATTTAACATATAGTTCAAAATTATCTTTTCCCGTTGATTATTTTTACCCTGATTCTTGCATTAATTGTAAAATTAATAGTAATTATGTGCAAAATGATAGAAGATATATTGGCGTTTCGGGTTCAATAAATAATCTTTCAAAAAATGAAAGCCTATTATTCTTTTTAGTTGGAAAAGTATTAATTGGAAAAAAGGAAGCAACTAAGATTAGTATTGATACTATTGAGTGGTCTAATCCATTATTCAAAAATGAATATTCGCTTGGTGATTTTATCGTGGAAGGTTGCTCAACTCCAATACGCCCAATTAAGATTTTCGAACCAACTACATTAAATATTTATCCAAATCCTATAAAAGATTATGTAACGATAAAAATTAGAACAGAAGAAAAAGGCACTTTCGAACTACTTTTAATTGATAATTTAGGGAAAAAAATAAACTTAAACACGTGGATTCGAACTGAATTAGATACAAGAGAATATGAGTTTACTTATGATTTATCAAAATTTAATACGGGAATTTATAGATTGATACTTAAATCGCCTTGGTATATATTTTCTGATAATATTTTGCTTGTTAAGTGATTTTTATGCTTATTTTTTACTATATTTTTTACTTATAAAATTGATATATTTTTACTTTAAAAAACTCAATGCACAATTTTAAAATCGCCGCAGTAGTAGTAACTTTTAATCGCTTAGAATTGCTCAAAAAAGTGATTGCGAGCTTGCGAAATCAGACTCGCAAGTTAGATGCTATCATAGTTGTAAATAATTCTTCTACTGACGGCACTGAAAAGTGGCTGTCTGAACAAGATGATTTAACGGTTGTAAAACAAGCAAATTTAGGCAGTTCAGGTGGGCAATATACAAGTTTTAAAACTGCTTATGATATGGGATTTGACTATATTTGGGCAATGGACGATGATGTTTTTCCCGATAACGATTGCCTTGAAAAACTTATTCCGCATATTAGAGAAAATTATACACTTTTTCCGATTAGAATTTCATCTCAAAATAATCCCGTTCTGCTCGAAACTAAGATTTTTAATTTGACTAATCCATTTAAAAGTATTTGGACAAAAATTATAGATGAAAATGATATAAAAAATCCAGAACTTGAAATTGATGGACCGACTTTCGAAGGACCGTTTATGAGTCGCGATTTAATTGCTAAAATTGGTTTGCCCGAAAAGAAATTTTTTATTTATGGCGATGATTCGGAGTATTTTATTCGTGCCTCGAAATATGGATTTAAGAATTTACTTATTACAGATGCCAAACTAAATAGAATGATTGATATTCCAGAAAATGATTCATTTCATAATTGGAAACATTTTTATATACTGCGAAATCTAATTGCGATTGATGTTTTACACGGAAATATAATTGTCAGAATTCTTAGACCTTTTGGATATTTATTGAGTTTTTTACTAAAATGTCAAAATTTTTCTGAAGTAATTACTTCGTTAAAAGCATTTTTTGCTGGGTATTTTTACAAATCTGAAAATTAAAAGATTAAGGACTGAGATTTATGGATATAATTAATGCTAAATTGAATACAAAAACACAAGAATATAAAGATAATTATAATCATTCTATTAACTTATTGAAAGAATTAAAAGATAATCTCGAAAAAGTAAAATTAGGAGGTTCAGAAACAGCTCGAAAGCGACATACAGATCGCGGAAAATTACTCGTTCGTGATAGAATTGCCGCACTTTGTGATAAAAATAGTCCTTTTTTAGAATTAAATGCACTTGCCGCATTTAATATGTATGATAATGAAGCACCTTCTGCGGGTATGGTTACGGGTATTGGTCGAATAAACGGTAGAGAATGTATGATTGTCGCAAATGATGCAACTGTAAAAGGTGGCACATATTTTCCGATGACAATAAAAAAACATATTCGCGCCCAAACAGTTGCTATCGAAAATAAATTGCCTTGCATTTATCTTGTGGATTCAGGTGGAATTTTCTTGCCATATCAATCAGAAACATTTGCGGACAAGGAGCATTTTGGTAATATTTTCTATAATCAAGCAATTATGTCAGCTGAAAATATTCCACAAATTGCCTGTGTGATGGGTTCTTGCACTGCGGGAGGCGCCTATGTGCCAGCTATGAGCGATGAAACTATTATGGTAAAAAATCAAGCAACAATTTTTATCGGTGGACCGCCACTTGTAAAAGCGGCAACGGGCGAAATCGTTAGTGATGAAGAGCTTGGCGGCGCTGATGTTCACTCGAAAATTTCGGGCGTTTCCGATCATTATGCTCATAATGATTCGCATGCTTTAGAAATTGTTCGCAATATTGTTGCAAATTTTGGATATAAAAAGAAATTTGAAATTGATACGATAGAACCCGAAGATCCATATTTCGATCCTAAAGAAATTTATGGGATTATACCACAAAATTTAAAACAACAATTCGATATGTTCGAAGTAATTGCACGGATTGTTGATGGAAGTCGCTTTCAGCAATTTAAAGCAGAGTATGGAAAAACTCTTATTACTGGATTTGCAAGAATTATGGGTATGCAAGTCGGAATAATTGCAAATAATGGAGTGCTTTTCTCAGAATCGAGTTTAAAGGGGGCGCATTTTATAGAATTATGTACTATGAGAAAAATTCCACTACTCTTTTTACAAAATATTACGGGATTTATGGTTGGCAAAAAGTATGAACACGGCGGAATTGCACGTGATGGAGCAAAACTTGTTCACGCTGTAGCAAATGCACAAGTTCCTAAATTTACTATAATTGTTGGTGGCTCTTACGGAGCAGGAAATTATGCGATGTGCGGTCGTGGATATAAGCCAAGATTATTATTTATGTATCCAAATAGTAGAATTTCTGTAATGGGAGGTGAGCAAGCCGCAAGCGTACTATCTACTGTAAAAATCAAGCAATTAGAAAAACAAGGTAAGAAACTATCAGATGAAGAAATACGCAAAATTCAAGAGCCAATATTACAAAAATACGAAGAAGAAGCAAGCCCATATTATAGCACTGCTCGGCTTTGGGACGATGGAATTATTGACCCGCTCGATACACGAAATGTTATTGCTCTCGGAATTTCGATGTCGCTTAATAGAGAAATACCCGAACAAAAATATGGTATATTTAGGATGTAAAAATTTATTTAGAATTAATCATTTATAAAATTGAGAAATACTCCTAAAATAATTGAATTAATTATAACGATTTTAATAATTGTTATAGTAAATCTATTTTCATATCTTTTTCAGAGTCCAATTACTAATAACGATGGCAAAGGTATGGACGGAGTAGAATACTACAAAGTTGCGGAAGATTTTGTAAATAATAAAACGCCCGAAGCTAAGGCTCCGTTTGTTTATAGGATTGGAACTCCATATTTGGTAAGTGTTTTTTTTGAAAATGATTTACTAAATGGATTTAAAACGATAAATATTATAGCAGGATCTTTCATTCCAATAATGTTACTTTTTTGGATTTCACTATTTTATAACTCATCATTTTTAAGAATTTTACCCGTTGTGCTATTTTCATTGACTTGGCATTCGCCATTAAGATTAAGTTGGTATTATCCCGTTCATAGCGACCCTATTGCAGTTCTCATATTGCTTAAACTCCTTTTTTTGCTTTATTTAGTATCAAAAGATGAAAGTAAGTATATTATTTTTAATCAAAATTTATTACAAATATCATTCATTTTACTTACTTTTATTGGAGTGTTTTTTAGGGAAATTTGTGTGATTCCCGCATTTATTTTTAGTTTAAAAGCGATTAATTTTGATATTACAAACTTAAAATCCTTCAAATTTGATAATTTTAAACGCATTCAATATATATATTTAATTCCATTAATTTTTGGAATTTTTGGAATTATAATAACGCATATATTAGTAAATCCGATTGGTTCTTATTCATTTTTGGGGGCTTTAGGATTGTGGATATATCAAAAATCAATTGTAATGAATTTTCACGCATTAATTATAGCATTCGGACCAATAATATATATAATATTTTTTACTTATTTAGATGCATGGAATTTTCTTAAAAAAGAAAAAGATTTATTAGTTTTTTTAATTATAATTTTATTTTTAAGTTTTGCGGGAGGCTCTGATACTGAACGAATAATTTATTGGTCATTTCCTATAGTATATTTATTAATTATAAATAGCATAATAAAAAACAAGGAAAAAGTTGTAAATATTTTATTTTTAAGTATAATAACGCTTGGTCAAATTATTAATATGCGAATATTTTTGACAACACCCGATTACCCAAACAATTATTCCAGCGTTCTGCCAATACTTACTCCAATCGCTAATAAATTTCCATTCCTCGATTTGTTTACTATGCACGGCTATTGGAAAGTAAATGTATTATCATTTTTCGAATATATAATTTTGATGATTATAGCATATTTTATTTTTAATTATATAAAAATTAATAACATCAATACAACTAATTAAAAAAACTGTTAATTTTGTAATATGAAAAGTGGACAAAATACAGAGCGTATTGATTTTATCAAAAAAAATATGAATGAAGATTTGCATAAGCTATCTTTGAAAAAAAGTTCTTATTCAAAAACTGAGTTTCTTGAAATTTTAAATGAAATAAAGTGCCGTCAAAAATTAAAAGAAAAATTTCCGTCTTGGGCTGAAAATTTTTTATTACAAATGCCAAAACCCGAAAATATCGAGCAATCATCAAGTTTTGAAACTGCCCAATTCAAATCACAAATTTATAAATTCACTTCTTCTCTTGATTTAAGCGCGGGATTTGGAATTGATTCATATTTTTTTGCTTTACACTCCGAAAATCATACTGCTATCGAGCCTAATTCAAATTTATATAATATTTTAAAAAATAATTTTAAAGCATTACATATTAATAATTCTTTTTTTATAAATCAAGATGCTGATACTTTTCTAAATAAAAATAGCCTAAAATATGATTTAGTATTTATTGACCCTTCGAGACGCAATAATTTAGGGCAGAGAAAAATTGATTTGAATGATTATGAACCAAATATAATTTCATTATTTCAAAAAATTAAAAAAACATGTAGATATCTTATTGTAAAATTATCTCCAATGCTCGATTTTACTTTTCTTAAAAATCAATTTCCAGAAATAAATAGATTTTATATAATTTCTATTGATGGTGAATGTAAGGAAATATTATTAGCTTTTGATTTTATAAGCCCACATAAGACTTTACAATATTATGCTGTCGAGCTTGGTAAGTCTAAGTTTAATTATATATTTGAAGAAGATAATAATTTAGAAATTGATTATTCGATGCCAAAGAAATATATTTATGATATTCATCCCGTGATTAAAAAAACTGGATTTTATGATAATTATGCAATGGGTTTAGGTCTATCAAAATTAAATAAAAATTCACATCTATATACAAGTGATGAATTAAAATCAAATTTTAAAGGGAAAACTTATAAATTTATTGATTATTGCAAGCCCGATTATAAAGAATTAAAAAATATAATTTCGGATTGTAAGGCGATTGTTGTTCGTTATGGTTTTCCTCTTACTGTTGAGAATATAAGAAAAAAATATTCGATTTTAGAAGGAAAAGATAAAACTGTTTTTGCTGTTAAGTTATTAAATAATAAAAATTATTTTGTAATAGCTGAAAGAATTAATTAAATTCCTTTTTTTTAATGAGATAATTTAAAAATTTTATTCCTATAAATTTATTTTTGAAAATTTTAATTAATTAGTAATTTTAAATCATATTATTATTAAAATATTTTAGTTTTAATTGTAATTATTTACCAAATAATAGATTTTGCGGCGCTTACTGCAATCGCTCGTGCTTCGCTTTGAGTATTAGCAACTGCTGTAATATGTCCCATTTTCCGTCCATTACGAGATTCTTTTTTATTATAAAGATGTAGAAAGATATTGTTATGTTTTAATAGTTTAGTAATGTTTTCGGGAACCCCACTTCCGCTTCTTGTTCCAAGTAAATTAATCATAACCGATGCGGGAACATACATTTTTGCAGAACCAAGAGGTAAATCACAAACTGCTCTTATACAATTTTCAAATTGTGAAGTATAGTTCGATTCTATTGTATAATGCCCCGAATTATGAGGTCTGGGCGCAATTTCATTCACAAGAATATCGTTATTTTTAGTTAAAAATAATTCGACACCAAAAACACCAACTCCCGAAATAGATTCGACACATTTTACAGCAATTTTCTGTGCCTCTTTGCGAATTTTCTCCTCAATCTCGGCTGGAGCAATAACTTCGTGGCAAATATGACGATACTGCACAGTTTCTACACAAGGATAAACTTCGATTTGTCCACTTGAATTTCGAGCAACGATTACGGCTAATTCTTTTGTAAAATCAACGAATTTCTCAGCTAAAAGCTCGCGATTAGAATTTGATTCTTTAAATTTATTATAAGCCTCAATAGCATTTTCTTCATTAAAAATTGTTGCATTGCCATAGCCATCATACCCATATTTCCGAGCTTTTAATACAAAAGGATAAGAAACACTTTTTGAGAAATTTAATAATTCCTCTATGGAGTCAATTTTTTCAAAAAATGGCAAAGGTAACCCTGAATTTTTAAAAGTTTCTTTTTGAATAAATTTATCTTGAACAAGTCGCATAGTTTGCGGCGAAGGAAATACCTTTTTCTTTTTTGAAATATATTCTAAAATATCTGGGTCAATAAATTCATTTTCGAGTGTAATTAAATCTGAAGCCTCGATAAATCTATCCAATTCTTCTTTATTAAACCAACCTTGCGGAAAGTCTAATTTAGTCAATTCACCTGCTGGTGAATTGATATGATTTTCGATTATTGCAACATTAATACCAAGACGATATGCCGCAGAAGCCAGCATTTTGGCTAATTGTCCGCCACCAAGTATTCCAAGTGTAAAAGGTTTATCAGGATTTGTTAAAGATTTAAGCATAATAAAATATTAGAATATTATCAAAAAAATACAAAAGTAATGAATAAAAATTGAATTTCAATATTACAAAATTTGAGAAAAAAATTATTTAAAAGTTTGCCCCTTCCAAATAATTTTTCTATCTAATAAAAGTGGTGGAATAATAATTTCCATAATCATAAAGAAAATTATTGAAGGCAATATCCAAAGCAAAAGTTTTTCTTTTTTCAAAATTTTCAAAACTGGCTTTAACACAAAAAAATCGCATAGAATTCGAGTAAATATTACTGCAAAAAATAAATATTGATTAGATATTAATATTGAAGTAAGTAATCCGAGCCAAATCATAGTAGAAGTAAAAACAAAATAAACTGCATCTTTTCCTAAATCTATTCCACCGACAGCCCAACGCTTATGTTGCAAAATATATTCATTAAAGGTATGGCAGGGGACAGTCGTTACAGTAGAATTATAATCGCATACATAATTGATTCTATATCCAGATTTAAAAACAGCTTTTAATAAAGCTAAGTCTTCTGTAACAGAAAATTTAATATTTGGATAGCCACCAATTTTATCATAAACAGTTCTTCTAATTGATAAATTGTTACCATAGCAACCCAATGGATTATTGTTACCAACGCCAGCCCTTGCCATCGTGTGCATATAAACCCATTCTAAAGCCTGCAATTTATCAAAAATATTTTTATCATTAATTATAGTATAAGAAGGCACTAAACCTATTTCGGGATTTGAGAATCTTTGCTCTATTGTAGAAATCCAATTTGGATTTACTTGGCAATCGGCATCGGTCATCATAATAATTTCGCCCTTTGAGGATAATATCCCTTGGTGTAAAGCTCCCGGTTTGCCTTTTAAATTGTTTTTTTCAGAATCATTCTTAATATTTAAAATTTTTAAATTTGGAAATTCAACAGCTAAATTTTGCAAAATTGATAATGTATTATCTGTAGAACGGTCATTTATGGCAATAATCTCAAATTTATCTTTTGGATAATTTGATTTCATTATATTACGAATACAATTTTCAATGTTAATTTCTTCATTTCGAGCTGGCACAACGACAGAAATAAAATGGAGCGATTTTTGATTATATAAAAATTTATTTTTGGAGTGTTCTTTACGATTACCAATAATCATAAATAAAGTTCTTAAAATAAAAACTAAAATTGTAAATAAAATGAACCAAATCATAAAAAATTATTATTATTGAAATTAATATTCAGACTAAGTCGAAATTATTAAAAAAAAGTTTGAAAATAAGAATTTTATATAAAATTATTGGTCAATAATCGCCAAAATTGATTTTTTTTAAAAATTTTTAAAAAAAAATGAAAAAAAAGTGGAAAAAATCACTTTTTTTGAGACGTTTTTGATTTTGATGTGTTACTACTAATAGAAGAAGATGCAAATTTTAAAAATGGTATTTAAAATTAAAATTAAAAATAGGAGTTCAAAATGAAATTAAAGAATTTTAATTAATAAAAAGTTTGATAAAAAGAATGATAAAAAAAATAAAATATTAATGAAAATTAAGCTAAATATACTATATTGCATTACTAAAAAGTTGCAAATTGAAAAATATATTTTAAATAACAATTTTGTTGTACAAATAATTTAAGGGATTTTATATGAAGAAGCTTTTACTTCTTGTAACTCTTATGCTCGGACTCATCGTAAGTTTTGCTTTTGCAAAGGATAAGGAGTCAGACGAAGAAGAGCTGCTTAGAAAAAGCACTTTGAAAGAACCACCCCAATTTAACTCTGGTTCTACAAGCTTCCCTCGAAATTTTACTCCAAATGCACAGTGGACACAGCCCACAAATGCAGCAATTTCGACTGGGTATTATTGGATAGACGACCGTGAAAATTTGAATCCTCAACTATTTCCCGGTATGAAGCCAGCACATTCACGCGCTGATACAAACTATCAGCCAGAAATGTGGAGAAAAATTGTTCCAGGTCCAAGAATGCTACCTAAAGAGTATTGGACAAATAATAAAGCGGAAGGTTTGGCATTTTTCCGTCAGCCTTTTGATGCAGATTTTTGGAATTCTCCATCAGATTCAACTGATAATGCAATTGCAGGTCCAATTCCTATCGGTATTCGAGGTGGATTTTATTTCAATGGTCTGCGTTTTGACTCATTTTATGTATCTACAAACGGGGTTATATCTTTGTCTAATAGAAGATATTTTTATGATGCAAATGGTAATCGTGTAATTCCTCCTGGTGCTACAAGTGCTTATGACCCAATGTCAATGGACTGGTTTGCTGGTGGTACACGTGGTCATGATACATTATGGGTAAGAACTTGGGATGATTCACAAGATTCGATTTATATTACTGGTCCAAATATGGGCAAACGTATTCCTTTATTAGATGGAAATGGAAATATTCAATATAAAAACGGTTTGAAAGATCCTGTTCCAGATAATTTTGGTTATCAGTTTGCTGCACTTGGAATAGATCCAATTAATTTTAGTGGTAATTCAGCTACCTCTGGTATTCGTGGTACTGGTGGTGATTTAGCTACTGCTATTAATTTAAATTGTAAAACTCCATTAATTGCAGTATTTTGGGGTGATTTAGTGTTATCTCAATATAACCCAGACACTAAATTAAAAGATGAGCATGGATATGTGTTCTATAAAAGAACTTATACAAATGACTCATTAATTATTGCATATTTTAATGCACAGCCAAAAGGTGCCATTGCTACACCATTTGGTAGTGTAAATATTAATCCAGATACAAGACCATACTCAACTAACTATGTAACTGCAAATGCTCACGTTGTTCTTTCGGCTGTTGACTCAAGTATTACAATCCACTATACTAGAGTTTCAGATAGAATAACAACTACATATCGCCCTGTTCCAGGTGGTGAGGTGTTCAAATATAATACTACTTGTGGTGTTCGTGGTTTTGCTCGCCACGTAAATTTTGGTAAAGGTGGATTGCCAGAAGGTCAACCTTGGGGCGGCGAATATTTACAAACAACTACATATTTCCAAAGATATCAAGTTTATAATCCAGCTATTGAGTATCCTTATACTGGTACAACAGTAAAATTTAAACAATGGCAAAATACTTTACGCGTGCATGATGTTGCATATCGCGTAAGAAGTAAAGATCCTAAAGCAGATAATCCAACTGATTTTGTTACAGAACTTAAATCAGATGAAATTTCAGATTATGAATTATTAGCTGGACACGAAAGACTCGGCGCTATTCAACCAGTTGCTATAATTCAAAACCTCACAAATGAAATTCAAGGTCCATCTGGAGTTAATTTTGTTAAACAATCACTAAATTTCCGTGGTCGTTTCCAAATTAGAAATACAATTACTAATAGAGTTATTTATAACCGTTTAGTTCCCGTTGATGCTCTTTGTATGGGTTTGAGCGATAGCCCAGAAGATGCGGCAAAATGTAATGGTGATCCAACTGTAAGAGTACGTTTAGCTAATTATAATGGTGATAATATCAATATTATAAATAATTTCCAAGCTACAGGTTTTAATGGTGTACCTCCATATTATTTCGCAAGAATAGTATTCCCACCATTTGAAGCTAACGAATTTATTGATAACCATATAGGAAGGATGCGTTCATTCGTTATCGCTGAGCCAGTAAATCCAGTAAGCGGTGAAAAATTACGTGATAATTGGCCTTTTGATGACTCATCAAAAGTTACATTATTTGTAATGAGAAGATATTATGATAATCACCCAAATCCAGAATTTAGAAAATTTGAAGATGATGGTAGCCAATGGCATATTGACCTCGAATCTGGTGATAATATTCCTTCAGCATGGAAATGGGTAAATATTAATGCACAGATGGTTTCTGGTGATGCTGTTTCTAAATATCCGTTATCGCCACGTAAACTTGATACTGCTCATAATTATTTCTTAGGTGCTATGAATAATGCAATTACTTTAAGCGCCCCAGTAATAAAAATGAATCGTTTACAAATTGATGACTTTTCTGAGCCACTTAAAAAATATCAAGATAGTCGTGGTCTTGGTGGTGATGAGATTCGTTCATTCCCAATTGATTTATCTGGGAAACCAAATCCTATAATAACACTTTCTATTCAAAGAGTTATTCATAGAGAAGATTGGGCAAGAGATTATAGTGAAGAATTACTCGTTGGACCAGAGCCAAGAGTTACAGTTGCTGGACTTCCATTAACAGTATATAATAATAATAATGCCGCAAGTGCAGTTCCAGATGAAATATGCGTTGAATTTGCAAAGCCTTCTGATGATGGAATTGACAGAATAACAAATATTAAACAAGATGACTGGAGACACTTACCATACAGACGTGGAACAAAAGATGCCGCTTTAACTAAACAAGCACCACTTACATTATATGGTGCAGGTGGTTATTTGATAGGATTCCTCGAAACAGATAAAGACTCTACATTGAATTTACCTGGCACTCCAGCTGGCGCTATTAACTCATTAAGATATAATAGATTTGATGATGGTATTGACTTGGAATATCAAAAATTTGCTATTCCAGTGCCAGATACATTCATATTATGGAAAAATCAAGGCGCTAAATATTTTAGATTTAGAGTTAAAGTATATGCTGGTAATGACAAAAAATGTATGCAATGTATTAGTGATGACGCGGACGATTTCTTTGTAGATAATATTAAAATTCTTTACAGAGCAGAAGTTACAGATATTGAAGTATCATCAGTAAAAGTATCTTGGCCTTATACAATTGTTCCAGCTTCACAAGCAACCTCTATTCCTATAACAGTTAGATTATCTAACAATACAGATATCGATGCTCCTAACTTTTCAATTAAAGTAAAAATATTTAGAGCAAACGAAAAAGGCGATCCAATAGAAAGAGATCCTATATATTGCCGTACACAAAACATCTCTAATTTAGTACGTCGCGGTACATTAGACCAAATTATGCCACCTTGGAATGCTCGTAAAAGTTTAAGAGATACCGTGCAATATTTCAGACTTGTTTCAATGATAATGATGAATGAGCCAGATTTAGTTCCAACTAATGATACAACATTCTCAGTATTTACACTTAGAGTAGGTCGTGTATTTGCTTACGATCCACCAGATGAATCACCTACTAACTCATTAGGAGCTTCTGGTCTTAATTTAATGCTACCTACATTACAATCTGGACAACCACGTTCAGGTCCAACTTGGGATGGTACTTTCGATACAAGAGGTGCTGTCGGTGGATCTGGCTCTGGTGCAGTAGCTGTAAAATTTAACTTGTTAAACTCTGATACATTACGCGGATACTCAATATTATGGGGCGCTTTAAATAGAGCGGCCGACCAAACAACTATGTCTTTATTTAGCGGTGGTGAAAGATTACCGAACGCGTCAAATCGTATTTATTCAGAAATTACTACACGTGGTGGAAAGAACTTTGCTAACGTTTATGGACGTTATGTTGATTATGTATTTGCAAAACCAATAGTATTAGCTAAAGGAACATATTGGATTAGTATTTCTCAAGATGGTGAGACCGGTATGGAACTCGGTGTTTCTAAATCAAGAAGTGCTCAAAGAACTACAAATACTTATGTTTCACCATCAGGTATTTGGGGTGAAGCAGGTACATCATTAAATATTGATAAAAACTTCCGTAAAATGCAAAGTGGTAATTTAGTAAATGATAACTTCTTTGCTATGCAAAATGTTGCAGGTTCGTTAGAATGGCTTGAATTTACACCAACAGTTGGTAACCCAGCTTATGGTAACTTAAACCATTATGGCGCACCCGTTGACCCACAAACTCAAACATTGACACGTGGTTCTTGGATACCTATGTTACGTCCATATTTCGGACCTAAAGGATTTGGCGAAGCTGTAAATGAATTCGAATGGTGCCCAGATGATATTCCAGTAGAATTATATACATTTACTGGAAGTGTTCGTCCTGCTGGTATTGATTTATATTGGGAAACAGCATCTGAACTTAATAACTATGGCTTCTTTGTAGAAAGAAGAGAAGCAAGTAAAGAAGAAGAATTTAGACAAATAGGATTTGTTGCTGGTAATGGTAATTCATCTACTATTAGTCGTTATAACTTCTTAGATAAAGATGTAAAAGTTAAACAAACTTATGAATATCGCTTACGTCAAGTAGATAAAGACGGTACTCAAGAATGCTTTACATCTGAAATTGTAACTCTTACTTATGATAAAATTGGTGACCTTGTTCTCGAACAAAATACACCAAATCCATTTGCTAGTACAACATTAATTAGCTTCAACGTGCCAAGCCCACAAGCTATAAAACTTGAAGTAATTGATTTATTTGGTAATGTGGTAAGAGTACTTGCTAACGAAAATCTTACAGCTCAAAAACATTCATTCATTTTTGATGGAAATGATAATAATGGAAAACAATTACCAAGCGGTAGTTATATCTATAGATTATCTTCTGAAAATGAAGTTTTAACTGGTAAGATGAGCATTGTACGTTAATTTTATTTATAAAAAAATTAACTAAATGTTAAGCTAAATTCGTTCAATATTCAGCCCTTTACTCTCAAAGAAAGGTAAGGGGCTGAATTTATTAAAAATTTAATAAGAATTTTTATGTAAAAAATAATAATATCAAAATAATGTAATATTTTTGTACATTATTTTTTACATAAGTATTTAAAAATAAATTATGAAAAAATAAAATTTGAATTAATATTATAAATAAAAGAATAATTATAATTGATATAGTAAAAAAATGTTTATTTTATAATATTGTAAAATTATTTATTAAGAAAATAAATCAAGGTAAATAGTAATGGAAATTAAAGGGTCAAAAATTCTTGTATTAGGCGGTTGGGGCTTAGTAGGCTCAGCTGTTTGTAGAAAGCTGATGGAAAATAATCCAGCTCAATTAATGGTATCTTCATTAAAACAATCCGAAGCCGAAGACGCAATCGAGCAGTTACGTAAGGAATATCCCGATTCAAATCCAGAAATGTTTGTACCTAAATGGGGTAATATTTTTACTCGACAAGATTGGAAAGATATTGACTTTAATGAAGTTTTAACTAATTCCGAAAAAAGAAAAATACAAATTCGAGATATATTTAATGAATTATCTGAAGATATAGTAAAAAATTCTGCTTTATATAATTTAATAATAGAATCTAAACCAGATATTGTAATTGATTGTATTAATACAGCTACTGCAATTGCCTATCTTAATATATATAATACAGTTACTAACGCACTTAAACGAATTGAAGAAGATTCAATTGATGATTCTGTAGTTGAGAACATTATTGCAAGTTCATATATCCCACAATTAATTAGACATATTCAGCTTTTATATCGCGGATTAATAGATACAAACTCAAAATTTTATTTTAAAATTGGAACAAGTGGCACTGGTGGTATGGGATTTAATATTCCTTATACTCATAGCGAAGAAAGGCCTTCGAGAGTGTTATTATCTAAAAATGCTGTTGCAGGAGCACAAAGTTTATTACTCTTTGCACTTGCAAGAACGCCAAATGGACCAATAGTAAAAGAAATCAAACCAACCGCTTCGATTGCTTGGAAAAAAATTGCTTATGGAGATGTAAAACGCCGTGGAAAAGCAATTGAACTTGTTGATATGGATTTTTCTAATGCAAAAAATATTAATGATTATTTCATTTTTGATGATATAGAAAATGTAAATTTAACGGGTGAAAATTTTAAATCTGTCTTTATTGATACTGGTGAAAATGGTATTTTCTCTCGTGGCGAGTTTCAAGCAATTAGTTCACTTGGACAAATGGAAATAATTACTCCAGAAGAAATTGCCGAATATCTTGTTTACGAAATAAAAGGTGGTAATACTGGTAAAGATATTATTCAAGGATTAGATGCATTTACTATGGGACCAACTTATCGTGGCGGGATGCTAAGAAATGTTGCAATGGAAAAATTAGATGAATTAGAAAAAGAGCATAATGTAAATAGTGTAGCCTTTGAATTGCTTGGACCTCCAAGATTATCCAAATTGTTATATGAGGCATATTTGTTAAAATGTATTACTGAAAAAATGAAAAATGTTGCAAATTATAGTGCTAAAGAATTATCATTAAAAGCCGAAGAGCTTTTGAAAAATGATAATCAATTACGAAAACAAATATTATCAATAGGATTAGCAATACTTTTAAATAATGGAAAAAATTATTTAAGGGGTAAAGACATAAAAATTCCTGTTAGACGCGGAGTGACAAAACTTGAGTTTACGCCAGAAAATATTAATCAATGGTGTTATGATGGCTGGATAGACCTAAGAGAATCAAATTTTGAAATTTGGAAAGAAAGAATAAATACAATAATGGAACAGTCAAATTCATTACCTACTGACACGACAAGCTCAAGATATACTTATACAAATAAATTCTGGGGCAATTTCGAGGAAATTAATGAAGGCAAAATTGTGGGCTGGATTTTTGAATATGAAGATAAAGGTTGGCGTTTTAAACGTTAAAAATATAATATGAAATTAAATAATAAAATAATAATAATTATGTTTTACAAATTTATTGGGGTTTTTTAAATGAAGAATCTCTTACTGCTTATAGCAATTAGTTTTGGAATGATTGTTGGCATATCTTATGCCAAGGATAAAGAAACTAATGAAGAAGAGCTGCTAAGAAAAAGTCAGTTGACCGAAGGTGCATATTTTCAATCCGGTTTGACAAGTTTCCCAAGAAACTTCGCACCGACCTCTGCTTGGTCAACTCCTACAAATGCGGCTATTTCTACAGGCTATTATTGGGTTGATGACAGAGAGATGCTTGATGATATGCTATTTCCGAATATGCGCCCATCACCATCAAAAATTGATACAGGATATCAACCTGAATTATGGAGAAAAATTTTAGCAGGTCCGAGAATGAAACCTGCTACTTATTGGCAAACAAATAAATCAGAAGGTTTGCCTTTTTTCAGACAGCCAGCTGATGGTGATAAAGATGGGGATTTCTTTTTGCAACCGACTGACTCAGTTGATGAAGCAATTGCTGGTCCTATTCCTTTAGGTATGAATGGTGGTTTTTATTTTAATGGTATAAGATATGATTCATTTTATGTATCAACTAATGGTTTGATAGCTCTTACTAATAGAAGATATTTTTATGATGAAAATGGAAATAGAACAATACCAAATGGCTCTACAAGCGCTTACGATCCAATGTCAATGGATTGGTTTGCTGGTGGTTTTAGAGGACACGATACATTATGGGTAAGAAAATGGGACAACTCAGCGGATTCAGTAGATCGTGATTTGAAGAAAATTCCTGTTAAAGATGAGAATGGAGTTATCTTATTTAAAAATGGTTTGAACGACCCAGCAGTTGATAATTTTGGTTATCAATTCTCTGTTTTAGGTGCAAACCCCGTAACTACTGGTTGGGATAGAAAAGTAACTACAAACGGTATTCGAACTCGTGGTGGCGATTTATTGTCTGGTATTGACCCAAATTCAAGAACTGCTATGATTGCTGTATTTTGGGGTGATTTAGTTTTATCTCAATATAATCCTACTACAAAAAATAATGAAGAACATGGTAAAGTAATGTATAAACGCTCATCGAATAAAGATTCTTTGATAATTGCGATTTACAATGCACAACCCAAAGGACGCTTAATTGCGGCTTTAAACTTAGCGGCTGGACAAGGTTATACAACTGAAATACCAGCTAATACTCGCCCCGGTGATGAATCTTATGCTACAGCCGATGCACATGTTGTATTATCTAATGTTGACTCAAGTATTACTATTCATTATACAAGAATATCAGATAGTGTTACTTACCTTGACCCTAATACTGGTATATATATGAAAGCTCATGCACGTGAAATTTTCAGATATAATACTACTGCTGGAGTTCGCGGATTTGCTCGACACGTTGGTTTTGGTAAAGGCGGATTACCTCCTTATCAACCTTGGGCTGGTGAATATATTCAAGCAACTACTTATTGGGATAGATATTACTCTGATACATTAAATCCAGAAGTAATGTATCCAAATTCAATGTCAGCAGTAAAATTTAAACAATGGAAAAATACTTTAAGAGTTCAATCTCTAAATTATAGAATCAGAAATCAAGCTGTTGGTGCTGGTGATACAACTTCTTTTGTTATTACTGTACCAGATGCTAACGCTGATGATTATGAGTTACTTGCTGGCCATAGTAGATTAGGACAAATTCAACCATTTGCAATAGTTCAGAATTTAACAAACGAAATTCAAGGACCTTCGGGGATTAATTTTGTTAAACAAGACCATACTTTTAGAGTTCGTTTCTTAATTAGAAATTCTGTAACAGGTAGGTCAATTTATAATAGAGTTGTTCCCGTTAATGCAAAATGCTTGAGTTTAGCAGATAATAGAGCAGTTGAATGTAATGGCGATCCTAATATTCGTGTAAGACTCGTTCGTGGTACAACCGTATTAACAAACAATGATTTTATAAATCTTGGTTTTACTGGTATTCCAGCATATTATGGTGTGCAAGTACAATTTCCACCATTTGAACCAAATCAATTTATTGATGAACATATTGGTAAAATGAAGGCTATTGCAGTTGCAGAGCCAATTAATCCTGCTACAAATACAGCTTATGAAGATAATTGGCCCTTCGATGATACACTTAAAACTACAATGCACGTTATGAGAAGATATTATGACAAACATCCAGACCCAAGATTTAGAGTGTTTGATGATGACGTTAGTGAGTTCTTCTATGACTTAGAAAATGGCGATTATATTCCTTCTGTTTGGAAATGGGTAAATATTAATGCGAATGTTGTATCAGGTAACGATGTTTCTAAATATCCTTTACCACCAAGAAGATATGATACCGCGGCTAATTATTTTCTTGAAGTACCAAATGCTTTGAAAGTATTACATTCACCAACAATAAGAATGAATCGTGTTCAACGTGCAAATGGTGCTGAACCATTAGCAAGATTTGGCGATAATAGATCACCACAACGTAATGGTGATGAAATACGCTCATTCCCAATTGATTTACGTGGTAAAAAAGGAACAGTTTTAACATTATCAGTTCAAAGAACAGCTTATAATCCAGATATTAAACGTGGATTTGCAGATAAATTACTTGTTGGACCAGAGCCAAGAGTAGTACGTCAAGGTAATGTTTTAAATCCATATTTACTTGGTAATTCAGTAAGTAGCTTGCCAGATGAATTAGTTGTTGAATTTGCAAAACCTTCTGATGACGGTATTAATGGTATTACAAATATTCCATTAACTAATTGGAGACATCATCCATATAGAAGAGGTACTGCATTATATGCTCGTACTGATATGGCAGCACTAACTCTTTATGGTGCTGGTGGATATTTGATAGGCTTCTTAGAAAAAGATAAGGATTCTGTGTTAGCTCCTCCGGGTGCAGCGGCTTCTGGATTAATTAATTCTTTGAGAGCTGACTTATATGATGATGGATTTGACTTAGAATATAAGAAATTTGCTATTCCAATTCCAGATACATTTATTAATTGGAGAAATAACGGTGCGCAATATTTCAGATTTAGAATTAAAGTTTATGCTACAAATAATAAAAATGCTAAAAATTGTGTTAATTGTGTAGCAGATGACTTTGATGATTTCTTCGTTGATAATGTGCGTTTGTTATATCGTTCAGAAACTACTGATTTGGAAATTTCTTCTGTAAAAGTTAATTGGCCCTATACGATAGCGCCTGCTTCACAAACAACAAATATTCCACTTTCTGTTGTTATATCTAATAACACTACTTTGAATGCGGCAAATTTTGCAGTTAAATTAAAGATATTCAGAACTGATAGTAAAGGTAATTTGATTAATAATGATCCAATTTATTGTCGTACTCAAACTATTTCAAATTTAACACCAAGTGGTACTATTAATATTTCAATGCCTTCTTGGAATGCTCGTAAAAGCCAAATTGATACCATATCCTATTATAGATTATATGCTAATTTAATAATGGGTGAAAAGGATTTAATTCCAAGCAATGATACTACTTTTTCAGATTTTGTCCTAAGAGTAGGAAATGTTTTTGCTTATGATCCAGCTGTTGAAAAGAGTTATAATTCAATAAATGACTTTATTACTCCAAAAGGAAAAGGTTTAAACTTTACATTACCATTAATTACTAAACCAAATCCACTACCTGGATTACCACCTATACAAGTTAATTCACCACGTGCTGGTCAAGGCAGTTTAGACGGGCTTAACATTGCTAATTTCAGTTTTGTTACTGATGCTACGGGTGCAGTTGGTGGCGACGGATCTGGCTCTATTGCCGCTAAATTTACTTTATTAAATTCTGATACTTTACGCGGTTTTTCAATATTCTGGGCTGGTATCAATAAAGCGGCTGACTATGTAACTATTAGACTTTATGAAGGTGGAGATAAATTACCTAATGAATCAAAGATTATTAAAGTATTCCATACAAGACGTGGTGGACCAAACTTTGCTAATATTTATGACCAATATGTAAATTATCAATTTGATGAGCCTATCATATTAACTAATGGTGTTTATTGGTTAGGTGTTTCACAAGATGGTGAAACTGGCTTTGAACTTGCCGCTTCAAGTTCGAGATCAGGTATGAGAACTACTAACTTATGGGAAGACCAAAGTACGGGTTGGCTTGGCGAACAAGGTATTTCACTTAACTTAGATAAAGGTTTCCGTAAGATTGTTGATGGTAAATTAGTAAATGATAACCTTTTTGCTTTCCAAAATGTTACTACTATTGGTAAATGGATGGAATTTACACCAGCAAAAGGTAACCCTGCATTCGGACACTTAGACCATCGTGGAATTTGCATCAATGATATGAGTACATTTACTATGACACGTGGTACTTGGATACCAATGATTAGAGCATTATTCGGATTTAAACCATTCGGTGAAGCCGTTAATGATTATGAGTGGTGCCCAGATGAAAATGTAGTTCCAGTTGAATTATATACATTTACTGGTAATGTTCGTAATTCAGGTATTGATTTATATTGGGAAACTGCTTCTGAAATTAATAATTTTGGATTTTATGTTGAAAAACGTATTGCTAATTCAAAAGATGATTTTAAACAAATTGGATTTGTGCAAGGTGTTGGCAATTCATCATCAATTAGCCGTTATAATTTCTTAGATAAAGATGTTAAAGTAAAAACTACTTATGAATATCGTCTTCGTCAAGTAGATAAAGATGGTTCACAAGATTGCTTTACTTCTAATATCGTTACATTGACTTATGATAGAATTGGTGAATTGGTATTAGAGCCAAATATGCCAAATCCGTTTGTAAATCAAACAGTTATTAGCTTTAATTTACCTCAATCACAAGAAGTTAGACTCGAAGTTATAGATATGCTTGGAAATACTGTAAAAGTACTCGAAAATGGATATCTACAAGCAAATCGTCATTCTTATATATTTGATGGTAATGATGCTAATGGAAATGCTTTACCAACTGGTATTTATATTTATAAACTATCAGCTGGAAACAATATTCAATCTCTTAAAATGAATATTGTACGTTAAAAAAAACTTTTTAAAAGTGAAAATTAACCCTTTACCGTCTTGGTAAAGGGTTTTTTATTTTATTTAAAGGGAAAAATATGTCTGATTCAATTTTTACTAAAATTATAAAAAGAGAAATTCCATCTGAAATAGTTTTTGAAGATGATGAAATTATTGCGTTTAATGATATTGCGCCCAAAGCACCAATTCATATTTTAATAGTACCTAAAAAACAAATACCAACGTTAAACAATGCAACTGAAAACGATGCAGAACTACTTGGAAAATTATTACTTACTTGCTCGAAAATCGCTAAGATGAAAGGAATTGATGAGCGTGGCTATAGAGTTGTAATTAATTGCAATGAAGAAGCTTGCCAAACCGTATTTCATATACATTTTCATTTAATTGGCGGTAAACAATTAGGTTGGTCGCCAGATTGATAATTAGTAAATTATTATGAAAAAAAATGTACCTATTGCTATTGTTGATTGTAACAATTTTTATGCCTCTTGTGAAAGGATTTTTAATCCTAAATTAATTGGCAAACCAATAGTTGTTTTATCTAATAATGATGGAATTATTGTTGCCCTATCAAATGAGGCTAAACAATTAGGTATTAAAAATTTTTCTCCGCTTTTTAAAGTAAATGATATATTAAAAAAATATGATGTAGCTGTATTTTCCTCTAATTATACACTTTATGGTGATATTTCTCATCGTATAATGATTTCACTTGAGCAGTTTTCACCAGAAATTGAGGTTTATTCAATTGATGAAGCATTTGTGTATTTAGATGGAATTCATAATAAAGATTTATTCTCTTATGCACAAGAAATGCAGAAAACTATTAAAAAATGGATTGGAATTCCCGTTTCTATTGGTATTGCCGAAACAAAAACATTAGCTAAATTAGCTAATCGAAGAGCAAAAAAAAATCAAGAATATAAAGGAATACTAAATTTAATTAATAATGTGGAAATAGAAAGTCATCTAAAATTGACTAATGTTACAGATGTTTGGGGAGTAGGGAGGCAATATACAAAACTATTAAACTGCCATAATATATATAATGCTTACGATTTATCGAAAGTAAATCATAATTGGATTAAAAAAAAAATGACAGTACAAGGCTTGCGTACAGTTATGGAATTAAATGGATTCCCCTGTATCGAAGGGGAATTTATACCACCAGATAAAAAAGGAATAATCTCATCTCGTTCATTTAGTAATTATGTAAGTGAAAAAAATGAGCTTTCTGAAGCTATTGCAACATATACCTCAAGAGCCGCAGAAAAATTACGTATGCAAAAGTCTGTTGCAAATATGATAAGCGTATTTTTAAGAACTAATCCATATAAAAATACTCCTCAATATCATAATGGGTGCCAGGTAATGTTGCCCGTTGCAACAGATTTTACAAATGAATTAATTGATTACGCATTAAAAGGACTTGAGCAAATTTATAAACCTAATTATCTTTATCAAAAAGTAGGTGTAATGATAACTGGAATTTTACCGAAGAATATTTTACAAAATTCCTTATTTGATAATATTGATAGAGAAAAAAATCAAAAATTAGTTGATGCTATTGATAAGATTAATCTTGAATATGGCTCGGATACAATATATTTTGCCTCGTCGGGAGTTCAAAAAAAATGGCAAATGAAAAGAGATTTTAAATCACCACAATATACTACACGCTGGGAGGATATCCCTTATGTTATATCTAATTTAGTAGATTAAATTATGAATTTTTTAAATAATATAAATTATAAAATTAAATTTTTATTCATTGCCGCTATAATGTTTGTATTATTCCTTGGCAATGTACATTTATTCGATTGGGACGAGATAAATTTTGCCGAAGCGGCACGCGAAATGATTGAAACGGGCGATTATCTTAATGTTAGAATTGATTATGAACCTTTTCACGAAAAGCCACCATTATTTATTTGGTTCCAAGTAATTTCGATGAAAATATTTGGAGTATCAGAATTTGGTGCAAGATTTCCAAATCTAATAATTGGTATTATTACATTAGCTTTTTTACTTCATATTGGTGAGAAAATATATGATAAAGATTTTGGAAAAATATGGGCATTGGCTTATTTAGGCTCCTTTTTGCCATTTTTTTATTTTAAAACAAGTATAATTGACCCAACTTTTAATTTATTTATGTATTTAGCAATATATTATTTATATTTATTTAGTTCAAATAGTATGAATAATATTAAAAATAATAAGTATATTTATTATGCGGCATTTAATACGGCTTTAGCCTTTTTAACTAAGGGGCCCGTTGGTTTTCTTCTTGTGTCTTTATCGTGGGCTATATTTTGGTTAATAAATCATAAATCATTTGAATTGCCGAAAAAACAAATAATTATATTTACTTTTTTATCATTTTTGCCAGCGACACTATGGTATTCTGCTATATTTTATCAGCAAGGTGGTGGATTAATTAGCGATTTTATAAGTTATCAAATTAGATTATTAACTACAGGTGATGCAGGGCATAGCGGACCTTTTTATTATCATTTTATTGTTGTATTTCTGGGCTGTTTTCCAGCTTCTATATTTATTTTTAGAGCATTTAAAAAGAATGTTAATGATTTAAAAGAGCAAGAAATATTTAAGCAGTTTAATTTAATTTTATTAGCTATTGTATTAATAATATTTTCAATAGTGAAAACAAAGATTATTCATTATTCATCATTATCATATTTTCCTGTAACATTTTTTGCCGCTTATACTATGTATAAAATTATAAAAGGAGAATTTGAAATTAAAAAAAGTACACAATTTTCTATTGCAATACTTGGTGTAATTTTTTCTATTTTATTTATTGCATTTCCACTTGTATTGATGAATATAAATATATTTTTGCCAAAAATTACTGATGAATTTACAAGAGAAATTTTAAAAGCTGATGTAAAATGGTATGGATATGAAGTGATTGTAGGATTATTTATACTATTGAGTGTTATTTTATATTTAATATTTTCTAAACAAAAGAAAATATTAATGTCATATTATACATTATTTTTTGGATTTGCAATTTCTTTATTGATTTTTCTTAGAATTATGGCGCCAAAAATTGAAAGCTATACCCAACAAGCTCCTATAGAATTTTTTAAATCTTTACAAAACAAAGATGTTTATGTAAGCACTTTAGGATATAAAAGTTATGCTCCATATTTTTATAAAAAAGTTGAATTTAAAAATTCAAAATATTACAAAAAAATGACAAGTGGGGATTTTGACGAATATTTATTAATTGGAAAAATTGATAAATCAGCATATTTTTCAGTTAAAATAAATAATCTTGATAATTATTTAACGCAACAGCCCGAACTTATTGAACTTTATAGAAAAAATGGTTTTGTCTTTCTAAAAAGAGAAACACAATAATCAGAATTTAAGAAATGGATACATAAGCATAAAACGCGTTCCAAGATGGCTTATTTCAATAGCTGGTGCAGGAAATTTTATATAATTTAGTGATTGCCTTAACCAATTCCATAACGGAATACCATCTGGTAATAATTTTACAAAATCATAATCAAGTCCAATAATCAATCTTGGACTACCCGCTACTAAATCACTATATTTTATAGCATTATTGGGGTCATAGCCTTCTAATGATGGTACGCTAAGATTTCGAGCGGCATAGCCAATAGTTAATTGAAGCCAGGGAATCCAATAGTGTTTATATTTATCAGGTAAAATATTATATATATTAAATGTAAAATAAAAAGTTTGCGAACTATAATCATCTATAAATATTTTGCTATCTTTTCGACTTATATCGCCGTGCCATTCAGAAGGGTAATACATAAATTTGGGGGTTATATTCTGAAGCCAAGGAACTTGATTTTGCAGAAAAAAGAATCCAAATCCCGCTACATCGCTATAAAAATCCGAAGGGCTAAAACCCCAACCATCAGCAAAACCATCCATAATCTCGACATAAGTTGAATATGCTAAACCGAGTAAAGAGCCAGCTAAAGTGGCATTTTTATAACTTAAGCCCGACCACATAAAAAATTCACTATATAAATATCCGCCTAAGTATGCTCCATAAAAATGTCCGATTTTATCAGAATAAAGAGCATAATTACCATCTTCCATAAACTTGAATTTTACATTTTTTGACCAAATGGTATTAACTTGATATATATGTTGAATTGCAATAAAAGTTCCGAACATACCCGAAAATACTCCTAATTTTAGCGGGTCAATATCATTTTCGAGTAAAGGTAAATCGCCGTTTATAGTGTATCGAAAATTATCTGAATACATAAAATCATTTTGATTTATATGTAAAACTTGATATGTATCATTAGAATTTGGATTAGTTTCTAAAATTTGAGTTGTATCGTAAGCAGAAAATTCTGACTTGTAAGAAATGTTATTACTAAAATATTCTAAATTATTATTATAAAGTGAATTAATATATGAATTATCTAAACTATCAATATATATAGCGTTAAGCTCACTATTAGCATTTTGGTGATTTGACAAAATTATTAAAATAGAAAAAAATAAAGAAAAAATTATTTTGGTATAATAATTGCTAATTGAACTCATATATTAAATTAATTGAAAGATAAATTATTGAAAAATAAATTATCTTCAAAAATAAAATAATTTCTATTAAATTAGTAATATCTAATTAAAATATTATGAAATGATTTATGAATGATATTGGTAAAAAAATTAAAGAAGCGCGTTTAGCTCAAAAACTTACTATAAAAGAGTTGAGCGATAAGACAAAAATACGCGCTTATGTAATCGAAGCAATCGAACGAGAAGATTATTCGGTAATGCCCGATGTTTACCTTAAATCATTTATTAAGCATTTAACACAATTTTTGAAAATAAAATACACTGAACCTATAACTGAAATTAAAAAGGAATCCGAAAAAAAGAAAAAATTTGATGACGAAGCAATTTATTTAGATGAAAAAAAATCTAATGTAACAAACGTACAAAAAACTAATTTTAAAGATAATTTTAAAGCAAATATTAAAGAAAATTTTAGTTCTACATTAAGTGCTGCAAAATATAATCTAAAAAACAAAGAGGAAAAAAGTAATAATCATTTTGCTGAATTATTTAGAAAAAGTAAAATTGATATAGATAAAAGATATGTTTATCTTAATCGCGTAGTATATACTGTATTTATTATTGCTGTTATAGTAGCAATATATTTTGGATTTTCTTCTTTAACAAAAGACTCAAATGGTTCGCATAATGATGAAATCTTGAATAAAACAGATACTGTTTCTCTTGAAGAAAAAACAAATAATTTATTTTCTTATTTCGAAAAACCAGACTCACTCAAACTTACAGCAAAAGCACACGACACTATTTGGATTAGAGTATTGTCCGATGGAAAATTTATTAACGAAGCGCTTTTAAAACCAGGTATGGAGGAGTCTTGGCTCGCTAAAGAGTATTTTTTAGTTGATTTAGGAAATGTAGGAGGCGCGAATATATATCGCAATGAAGAGCTTTTACCTCAGTTTGGACGCAAAGGCTCTGTTGTTAAAAACATTAAAATCACTGCTACAGAAGTTCTAAATACTTATGCTCCTAAGCCAGATAGCCTAAGTGCAAATAATGGCTATAAGAAAAAGGAAAAAGATAAAAATGACAATAATCCTAAAATTATTGAATTATCACCAATTCAAACATCGCCTCAATTTCAACTTATGAATAGAGACTCTACTAAATAATTAAGAGCCAGATTTAACTATATCGTGAATTTGGATTAATCCGCATACTTTATTCTCATTATTAACAACGGGCAAGACACTGATTTTATTTGTACGATTTTCCATCAATGCAATTGCTTCGTGTAAATATGCTTCTTTATTGATATTTATTGGCGATTTTGTCATTACGTCTCTAACAATTAACCCGCGTAAATCCTCAGTATTTTGCAAAACTCGCCTAACATCACCATCTGTTATAATGCCTTCTAAATAATCATCAGAATCTACAACACAAACGCAACCTAAATTCTTTTTTGTAATTTCTAATACAGCGTCCCTAAAAGAATTATTAGCATAAATCTTTGGAATACTATGTCCAATATGCATTATATCGAGAACTTTTACAGTTATTGAGCGACCAATCTGCCCCAAAGGATGCAGTCGAGAAAAATCATTTATCGTTACATTTTTAATTTTCATTACAGAAATTGCGAGTGCATCACCTAATGCAAGAGCAAGTGTAGAGCTTGAAGTTGGTGCTAAATTAAATGGGCAAGCCTCTTTTTCTACTGAGCCATCGAGTGTTAGGTCTGAAAATCTTGCAATAGCTGAATTTATATGACCTAAAATTGAGATAATTTTTGAATTTCTCATTTTTAAATATGGAATTAATTTTAATAATTCATCTGTTGTACCGCTTTTTGAAAGAAGAATTGAGACATCACCTTTTTGAACAACTCCGATATCGCCGTGTAAAGCCTCTACGGGATGTAAAAATATCGCAGAAATTCCGATACTTGAAAAGGTTGCCGCAATTTTTCGAGCAATTAAGCCCGATTTACCTACACCCGTAATTATAATTTTATTTGCATTTGCAATCATTTTCGCCGCTTCTGCAAATTCATTATATAATTTATTTTTTGCTAAAACAAGTGCATTAATTTCATCACTAATAGCAAGTTTTCCAATATTTATTATTTCTTCATTGTTCATAATTAATTTTTATTCTTTTTTAAAAAATTATTTAAAAAATTTGATAAATATGGCTCTGTAATAATAGCCAAAAAAGCGAAAATAACACCAGCTATAATATCAACAACATAATGGTATCTCAAATAAATAGTTGCAAAAATCAAACTCATTGCAAATATAAAAATTGGTATTCTAAAATATGATTTATTTTTAAAAACAAGGTAAACATTTACAAGAGTAATCATTGTGTGTCCGCTTGGCATACAATCACGATTTACGACGCTTGCGGGGTTAATAGCACCAATTGGAATGCCGCCACCATTATTAACGACAGATCTAAAAAATTCTGTTAAATAAAGTCCCGGAAGCTCTAAACTAATCGTGTTGAAATCGTGAATTGAAAATCTTGGACCAATAGCTGGCATAAAAAAGTATAATAAATATGATAAATAAAAAGCATAAAGAATATTTTCGGAAAAATTATCCAGAGCCTCGTCTTTTTTTCTAAAATGCAATTCTATACCGAAAACAAGTGGCATAAAAAAATACAACATATAACTAAATTGTAAATATTCTGTAAGAACGGGATTTGCAATTCTATAAATCCACTCGGTTGGGTTTGTATTAAAAATAAATCTATCCCAACTTACCAGAGCATCATCATATAAATTTGGATTTACCAAAGGAATATAGTTATGAATTTGAGAATAAATTAAAAATATTATTGGAGCTATGTATATTCGCCTAAAAAGTTTTAAATGTTTGTTGTTATTATATTTATTGCTATAATAAGCAATCGAAAATACTAAAAAAATTAAAAATACATTTTCTATTATTAGAAGTAGCGAGCTACTTAATTCAGAATAAAAAATTATCGAAAGGAACGTATAAAGAATAAGCATTAACAAAGTATAAATATCAGAAACGCTTAAAATACTAAATAAAAATTTGAATGAAAATTTATTATTTTGTGTCATTTTATTTTTGAAAAATTTGAAAATATATTATACAAAAATACAAAATCATTTATAATCAATTGTTCGGGTCGTTTATTAATTAAAGATATAATCTTTGCTTTGTCATTTTCATCTACTTCGTTATAATTAATTTTATTAAAATTAATTTTTAAAGTATTGCTAATCATTTTTCTACGTTGATTGAAAGCCAAGCGTATTATTTTCATAATTTCTTTATAATTCTCAATTTGCTTAGCTTTTTCAAAAAAACTTATTTTAATCACAGAAGACCATACATTTGGAACGGGATAGAAGCATTGAGGCGAAATATTAAATTCGATTTTACAATTTGCCTTCATATTCATAGCTAATGTAAGTATGCCATAATCCTTAGAATTTGCGTTTGCTACTAATCTTTCGGCAAGCTCTTTTTGAATAGTTAAAACAGCGCATTTTATATTAATATCAGCTTCTAATAATTTGAAAATTATTTCAGAAGATAAATAATAGGGGATATTGCCAATAATTTTCAAAGGTTTTTCACTTGATTTCTCAAAATTATAATCTTTAAAATTTTGATTAATGAGTGTGAAATTTGGAAATTCGTTTTCGGAAAATTTTGATTTTAAATCTATTACTGCTCTTTCGTCAATTTCGATTGCCGTAAGATTACAATTATTTTCGAGAATAATCGAAGTTAATGCACCAGTACCCGGACCAATTTCAAAAATTTTATCATCATTATTTATTTCGAGTAAAGAAACAATTTTCCGTGATATATTTTTATCAATTAGAAAATTTTGTCCAAGAGATTTTTTAGGTGCAATTGCCTTTAAATTCATTTGAAAAATTCTCTAAAAGCTTCTGAAATTTTGTTATAAGTATCTTCGAGTGATTCCGAAATAACCTTTGTTTCTGCTATAATTGGTAAAAAATTAGTATCACCGTTCCAGCGCGGTAAAATATGAAAATGTAGATGACCGGGTACGCCAGCGCCAGCGGCACGACCAATATTTGCACCAATATTAAAGCCGTGTGGCAAATATATATTATTTAAAATATTTACAGAAATTTGCTGAAGCTTGATTATTTCATTTAATTCATCGTTGTCTAATGTATTCAAATCACATTTATGAGTTTTTGGAGCGATGAGCAAATGTCCATTGTTATATGGATATTTATTCATAATTACAATACTCTTATTTGCATTATAAACAACTAAGTTCGTAAAATCACTTTTACACGAATTTATGGCTTCGCAAAAAAAACATTCCGATTCATTATTATTTTCGTGTTTAAAATTATTAATGTATTTTGCTCGCCATGGAGACCATAATTGTTCCATAAAAAAGATATTTCCTTAATGAATTTTATTAATACAAAAATAGTGAAATTTAAGATAAATATAGAAAATTTGATTATTTAATATACTAAAAAAATGAATATATGCTTATTCTATTTATCACTTATCATAATTATTGTTCATTTTATTAATTATATTTGGATATTAAAATAGGATATATTTCGTCCTATTTCAAAAAATTATCTAATTTATGGAGAAAAATTTGCAAAATACGAATAATGATAATAAAAATCAAGTAAATAGATTATCAAAAGAAAAAAGCCCATATTTGAAACAACATCAATATAATCCTGTAGATTGGTATGCTTGGGGCGACGAAGCATTTTTAAAAGCAGAAAATGAAAATAAACCAATATTTTTATCTATTGGTTACTCGACTTGTCATTGGTGTCACGTGATGGAAAATGAGTCTTTTTCAGACCCAGAAATTGCCAAATTAATGAACGAAGTATTTATTAATATTAAAGTTGATAGGGAAGAGCGCCCCGATGTTGATAATATTTATATGACAGTCTGCCAAATTTTAAATGGAAGCGGTGGTTGGCCCCTAAATGTTATTATGACTCCACATAGAAAGCCATTTTTTGCAGGAACATATTTTCCGAAAGAATCACGAAAAGACAATCCGGGTATAAAAGATATAATTTTAAGAACAAAAGAAATTTGGGAAAAATATAGAAATGAAATTATTTCTCAAGCTGAAGAAAATACTGCTCAAATAAATTCCGTTGTGTATAAAGCAGGTAATTCGATAGTAAATCAAAATTCTTATCGTAAAGCATTTTACGAGCTTGCAAGCAATTATGATGAACTTAATGGTGGCTTCGGTAGAAATATAAAATTCCCTATTCCGCATTATTTTATGTTTTTAATCCGCTATGCATATCGCACTAATTCCACTGAAGCTATGGATATGGTTACAAAAACCTTAAAATCAATGAGATATGGCGGTATTTGGGATCACGTCGGATATGGATTTCATAGATATTCAACTGATCCCGAATGGAAAGTCCCGCATTTTGAAAAAATGCTTTATGACCAAGCACTGCTCGCAATAGCATATATAGAGGCTTATCAATATACAGCTGACCCTATTTTTAAGCAAACTGCTCAAAATATCTTCGAATATCTTACAAATAATATGCTTTCAGACGAGGGTGGCTTTTATTCCGCCGAAGATGCTGATAGCGAAGGCGAGGAAGGCAAATATTATTTATGGAAATTTGATGAAATAAAAGAATTATTAATTGGTAATGTAGAACTTTTTTCCGATGTATTTAATTTAAGAGAAAATGGTAATTATTTTAATGAAATTAGTAGAAAATACGATGGAAATAATATTTTATATAGAACTAAATCAACAACTCAAATTGCCACAAAATTTGCTATTAACGAGAGCGAAGTAGAAAATAAAATAAATAATTTATTAAATGTTTTATTCGAAAGAAGGATACAAAGAGCAAAACCACATCTTGATAATAAGATTTTAACAGATTGGAATGGATTAGTAATTTGGGCATTTTCGAAAGCCGCATTAGTATTTGATAATAATTATTATGCTGAAACTGCTCTAAAAACTATAAATTTTATTAAATCGAAAATGTTAAATAGCGACTATACTTTGTTACATCGCTATGCCGAAAGCGATGCCGCGATTATGGGTATGATTGATGATTACGCATATATTTTAATTGGTTTGCTCGAATATTATGAGTATTCGAAAGAAAAAGAATACCTTGAATTAGCAGAAAATATTGCTAATAAATTTATAGAATTATTTTCTGATATTGATGGTGGATTTTTCTATACCTCGTCAAAATCGGAAAAATTAATTTCACGAAAAAAAGAAATTCACGACGGTGCGATGCCATCAGGAAATTCAATTATGCTCGATGTATTGCTAAAATTGTATTCATATACTGATAATAGTATATATTTTAGTTTAGCAGAAAAAATGATAAGAGCATTTTCGACAGCAATAAACAGTGTTCCGAGTGCATATTCATATTTTCTATGCTCGCTTGATAGATATTTTAATGATACAATTAATATTGTTTTCGCAGGCACAGAAGATTTCTCTGAATTAATTAGTAATATTAGGCAAAATTTTAATCCAAATCTTAATATTATTGATTTATCAAAAACAAAAAAAGAAGAAATTCTAAGTGAATATCAAAAGAATATTTTAGAGAAAAATCATAGTGTCGCGTGTTATATATGCGTCGGAACGGAGTGTTACGAACCAATAATTGGAATGGATAATATTAAAAAAGAACTTTTAGAAAAATATAATATTAAATTTTAATTGCATTTTTAAAAATAAAAAACATCCGAAGTAAATAAAATTCTTCGGATGTTCTATCTAAATCGAATTATAATAAAAACTTATGCTTCTACTTGCATATTTTCTTTAACTTCGTGAATAATCGCTGGAACTTGTGCAGGAACAACATTACTATAAACTCTATCATTAATAGTAACAACGGGCGCCATCGCACAAACGCCGATACATCTTGTAGATTCGAGTGAGAAAATACAATCGCTTGATGTTTCGCCTAACTCAATACCAAGTTCATTTTTGAATGCATCTAATACACTATCAGCACCTTTAACAAAACAAGCAGTACCAAGACAAACCGAAATAGAGAATTTGCCGCGAGGTTTTAGCTTAAAGTAATGATAGAAAGTAGCAACTCCATAAACATTAGCAGTTGGAACTTGTAATAAATGTGCTACTTCATCAAGATGTATTTCGGATAAATATCCGTATCTATTTTGTACTTTATGTAATACAGAAATCAAGTATGATTCTGGATATTCATTTTCAGTACATTCCTTTGCGTATTTTACAATATCTTCATCTAAGGAAAATTTCATTTGACATTTGCAAGACATTATTTTATCCCCCTTGGCAATTTTTCAGTATAGCTTGTATGTAATAATTCGTGAGTAATATGACTACCCGGTTTTTCTAAAAACTCATCATATAATTTTTTGATATATGGGTTTTCGTGTGATTTTCTTAATTTTTTATTTGAGTCAATAGTATAAAGTGATTGTTGTCTTTGTTTAATTATATCTTTGTCTAATGGATAAATATATTTTTCTACGTGAGCCAGAGGCTGACCACCACCAGCAACGCAACCACCTGGACAAGCCATAATTTCGATAAGATGATATTGTTTTTCACCTTTTTTAACTTTTTCAAGAATAGTTTTTGCATTGTTTAAACCATTGGCAACAGCAACGTTTATTGGAGTACCTTTGACATCAATAGTAGCTTCTTTTAATCCTTCGATTGCTCTTACATTTTTGAACTCGAGGTTTTCGATTTTCTCGCCAGTTACTAATTCATAAGTAGTACGAAGAGCGGCTTCCATAACTCCACCTGTAGAACCAAAAATATCACCAGCACCAGAAGAAACTCCCATAGGAGTGTCGAATTCATCATCTGGTAAATTTGCAAAATCAACACCATAAGCTTTTAACATCCAAATAAGTTCGCGAGTTGTAATAACTGCATCTGTATATTGATAACCTTCGGGTGCGATATGCTCGGGCCGTTTAGCTTCAAACTTTTTAGCTACGCATGGCATAATACCAACCACGAAAATATCTTTCGGGTCTTTACCAATTTTTTTAGCATAATAAGTTTTAATTAATGTTGAAAGCATTTGCATTGGTGACTTACAAGTAGAAACATTTGGTAAAAGCTCGGGATAAAAATGCTCTACGAAATTAATCCAACCGGGTGAGCAAGATGTTATTAGTGGTAAACATTCGCCAGTTTTTAAACGATTAATAAATTCGTGGCTTTCTTCCATAATAGTTAAATCCGCAGTAAAGTCAGTATCGAATACAGCATCGAAACCTAATCTACGTAATGCAGTAACAGTTTTGCCTGTTACATTAACACTATGAGGAATATCCCAGCCCTCGCCAATAGCGGCTCGAATAGCGGGTGCAGTTTGAGCTACTACAAATTTACTTTCATCTTTTAGAGCTTCCCAAACTTCTTCTGTTTCATTCTTTTCAATAAATGCGGCTGTAGGGCATACATTAATACATTGACCGCATTTAATACATACTGATTCGTCCATTGTTTGTAAAAATGCGGGAGTTACTACTGTATCAACACCTCTAAACATTTGACTAAGGTTGTGTACACCTTGAATTTCGGAGCATACACGTACACATCTACGGCATAAGATACATTTTTCTGCATCTCTAATAACCGAAACATTAGAATCATCAATTGGGAATCTTTTTCTTGCACCTTCAAAAACTCTATGTCGTACACCGAGTTTATAAGATAAGTTTTGTAATTCACAATTACCATCACGTTCGCAAGTTAAGCAAGAGCGAGGGTGATTATCTAATAATAATTCTACTAAATCGCGTCTTGTTTCACGAATTTGTGGTGAGTTTGTAGTAATTACCATACCTTCTTGAAGCGTAGTAGCACAAGCAGGTAAGTAATTTGGAAAACCTTCTACTTTTACGGAACAAATTCTACAAGAACCCTCAGTTGATAAAAATGGATGATAGCATAATCTTGGCACGTGAGCGCCGATGCTATCAGCGGCTTGCATAATTGTCTTGCCTTCTTCAACTGTTACATTTATACCATCAATTATTGCATTTATATATTTCATATTGTATCTTCCTTATCCTTATATTTTCTCAATAGCATCAAATTTACAAGCAATATAGCATTCACCGCATTTAGTACAGTTAAGCTGAACAATTTCGTGAACTTGTTTGCGTGAACCAGTGATGCACATAACTGGACATCTTCTTGCACATACAGTACAGCCCGTACATTTTTCTGGGTCTATTCGATAAGTAATTAGTTTCTGGCATTTTTGTGTTGGGCATCTATGTTCTATGATGTGAGTTTCAAATTCTTCTCTAAAATTAGCAATCATACTTAATACGGGATTTGGTGCTGTTTGACCCAATCCACATAAAGAAGTAGTCTTTACTATTCTTCCGAGACGTTCGAGTTTATCAATATCGTCAAGTTCAGCAGTGCCGTCAGTAATTCTTTCGAGAATTTCTAACATTCTGAAAGTTCCTTCGCGACAAGGTAAACATTTACCACAAGACTCATCTTTTGTAAATTCGAGGAAGAATTTTGCAGTCTGAACCATACAATCCTTTTCATCAAGAACAATCATACCACCCGAACCCATAATCGAGCCAATTGCTTTTAATGTATCATAGTCTATTGGAGTGTCAATTTTGCTTGCGGGAATACAGCCGCCAGACGGTCCACCAGTTTGAATAGCTTTTAATTCATTATCTTCAAGAATACCGCCACCGATATCATAAACGACTTCTCTTAAAGTAGTACCCATTGGTACCTCTATAAGACCAGTATTTTTTACTTTGCCTGCTAAAGCAAATACTTTTGTACCTTTGCTTGATTGAGTTCCAATTCTGTTGAACCACTCAGAGCCATAAAGCATAATTGCGGGGATATTTGCCCAAGTTTCAACGTTATTGATACAAGTTGGGTGTCCCCATAAGCCAGACAATGATGGATATGGAGGTCTGATTCTTGGTTGTCCTCTTTTGCCTTCGATTGAATGTATTAAAGCAGTTTCTTCACCGCAAACGAAAGCACCAGCTCCTAATCTAATTTCGAGGTCAAAATTAAAATCAGAACCTAATATATTATTACCTAACAAATTAAATTCTTTAGCTTTCTTAATAGCTTTTTCGATTCTTTCGATTGCTAATGGATATTCTGCACGAATATAAAAATAACCTTTCGTAGCCCCAACCGCATAAGCACCTATTGTCATACCCTCGATAATTGAAAATGGATCGCCTTCTAAAGCACTTCTATCCATAAATGCACCGGGGTCGCCTTCGTCAGCATTACAAATTACATATTTAATTGGGTCATTACTTAAAGTAGCAGTATTCCTCCATTTTATACCAGTTGGAAAGCCACCACCACCGCGACCTCTTAAACCAGATTTTAAAACTTCATCAATTATGAAATTTCTATCACCTTTGTCAAGAACATTTGCTAATGCTTGAAATCCGCCAGAATGGATATAATCAGAAATATTCTCGGGGTCAATAATACCACAATTACGTAGTGTAATTCTTGATTGTTTATTAAAGAAAGAAACATCACCGTAGAATCTCATATAATCTTCGGTAAGTTGCTCTGTGTGGATAAGATATTTTTCACATACTTGATTATTTTTAAGATGTGATGTAATTATCTCGTCCATAGCTTCTTCTGTTTCGTAGCGATAAATTACATTTTCTGGGAACACAATCATTACTGCATGCTTATCATCGTCCTCAAACTTTGATAAACCAATGTTTCCACCGCTTAAAACTCTGATTTCGTCTGAATGAAAGCCATGATTTATTAATTTATCAATAAATAATTCACGAAGATTTATGTGTCCTTCGCGTTTTTCATAGTTTGTTTCGCAAAAAGTAACAACATGCTGATATAATATATCTGTACGTTTATCCAACATTAAACTTGGAACGGGAGTATTGCCAAGAATATGTTTTTGGAAAATTTCAGAAACTTTGTCAGTTGTTACTTTTTGATATTTCACTGGAAAGTGATTTGGAGCAAATACTCCAACAATTGGTTCTTGTGAACAGCGCCCAGTACATCCGGTTCTTTTAATTAATATATCGTTTCGTCCTGAGGCTGCTATAAGTTTTTCGAATTCATTTTTAACTTTTTCCGCTCCGGCAGCATTTTCACACGTTGCCGAACCAACTTGAATAATTATTTTGCCTTGTGATTTGGCATCGGTTGATGCAAAATCTAAATTATTTCTTAGTTGATTGTAGTTATCAATTACTAATGGCATATTTTTTCGCCCCTTTTCTATATTTTATTATTAACATAAGAATAAATGTTATTTTTCTCACATATTCTTACAAATTCTTTACAAAAATAAGAAGAAATTAACAATTAGCCAAATAATATGTTACAAAATTTTAATTTAAAGGTAATATTTGTGTTATATATGATAATATGTATATTTTTATATGTATCCTTTATTTCTAATTATTGTATTATAAATTATTAAAACATATTATTAAATATTCTATATAAAAATTCTTTGTAATTTAATTCAAATCAATTAACAAAAATTAATTATTATAAAAAAATGAAAAAAAAGCATTTTTTTTGTACTTTTGTGAGACAAAATCAAATCTAATGTGTTACTATATTATATAAGATACATTTTATTTTAAACTAATTTGAGGAGAAATAATGCAAAAGTACATTTTGTTATTTATTCTAATTTTGAATTATGGTTATGCGATTTCACAAATTGCGATTAATGAAGCAAGTTCTGCTAATTCAAGTGTAATAGTTGATGAAGATAACGACAGCCCTGATTGGATTGAACTTTATAACACAAGTGATAAAGACCAAAATTTAAAATCTTGGCGTATTGGTGATAAAAAAACATTCGAAAAAGCTTGGGAATTACCAGATGTTACTATTAAATCAAAAGATCGCTTAATTATTTATGCAAGTGATAAAAATTATTATAATTCTGGTAAAATTATTATGAGAGCCTCAGGAATTGGGATATTTCCTCATGCTTTTCATGATAGTTACAGATTTGAATATGTGGAGTTAACGGGTGATTTCGACCTATCTGTTAGAGTGCATAGCCTTTCTAACATTGAATTATTTGCTAGTGTTGGTTTAATTATTAGAGAAGATTTAACTAATACAAATAGGTTTATGGGAGTTTTGGCACAAAACGAGGAAAGAAATCGTAATGAATTTCTCTGGCGAGAAGAATTTGGCAAATATCCCGTTAGAAGATATTCAGAAATTGAAATGATTTATCCAGATGTAGTTCTGCAAGTTTCACGCCACGGTGATAGTCTTATCGCCGGAATTTATGATTACGAAGGTTATTGCCTTGATTACGAGGTAAAAATTTGGAAAGATTTTCCAGATACCGTATATGCTGGATTAGCATTATCGAGTAATAGTCAGCAACTTTTAGCAAAGGCATCGTTTTCAACTTTGAAAATAAACGATGAATTACAAGATTTTAGCATTCTAAAAGGGATGGATTTTGATTTAGACTTACCGGGCAAATCATATTTTTCAAACGAAATACATACAAGTTTTAAATTATCACGCTCAGGAGAAAAAATAACACTATGGAATGATAAAGCTGTATTGGTTGATCAATTAGAAATTCCCAAAATGTACGTAGATATGTCCTATGGTAGATTCCCCGATGGAAGCGATAATTTGACATATTTCTTTCCTCCAACACCCGAAAAAGAAAATGCTAATAGTAAAAATGGTCTGTTGAATGAACCCAAATATTCACTTGAATCTGGTTTTTATCAAAAACCTATTGAAATAATTATTAATAATGATAATATAAATTCTAAAATTTATTATACTATTGATGGCTCTGAACCAACTATACACTCAAAATTATATAATGGCGAGACATTGCATTTTGATTCAACGACAGTTCTAAAATCTCGTGCCTTTTTAGATAATTATATACCGAGTGAAATTGTTACAGCAACATATTTTATAAACGAACCCGATGCGGGATTGCCAACTCTGTCGTTTACTTCTGATGAAAAATACTTTTTTGATGATAGTTTAGGTTTGTTTAAAAAACCGCATTATGGTTGGGAACATCCCGTTTCGATAGAATATTTTATAGCAAATAGAGAAAGAGCAATTACAAATAGAATGGGAGTCAAAACTCACGGCCACGGCGGAGCGCTTGGTGAACAAACTTCTTTAAGATTTGTATCTAAATCGAGATATGGTGAAAGTGAATTAAAATATCCATTTTTCGGAGCTAATGGTTTAAAAACTTATGATAAATTAATTATTAGAAATTCTGGACAAGATTGGGACGCTGCATTTCTACGCGATGCTTTTGTAAGTATTATCGGTAATTATGTTGATAATGTATTTGGTACCCAGTATCAACCCGTAATGACATATCTAAATGGTAAATTTTGGGGTATGTATAATCTCAGAGAGCGTTTTGACGATGATTTTCTCGCTGAAAAATACAAAATTTCTACTGCCAGCATTAGCATAATGGAGCCTCTTTATAGAATAATGGAGGGAAGCTCGCGTACTTATAGAGATTTAGTAGATAATATTTTTAAAATGGAAGATGAAGAAGTTTACGCGGCTATTGATAAAGTAATTGATATTGATAATTTGGTGGATTTATCGGCTATCAAATATTGGGCTAATAATTCTGATTGGGAAAAGACTAATTATAAATTCTGGCGCTCAAGCGAACTCGATAATAAATGGAGATGGATACTAATGGATTATGATTTATCATTAAATCATGATTATACAAATGATTATACAGTAAATTTATTTAAACCCGCAATGGATAGCGGAAAAGCAAATCCATTAGAATTTCATTTTGAAAATATTTTATTCAATGCTTTCAGAAGTGAAATATTTTTAAATAAATTTTTAAATAGAACTTGCGATTTACTAAACTCTACTTTAACGAGTGAATTTTTAAGTCCAATACTTGATAGTTTAGTTGAAAATATCGAACAAGCAATAAATTATCAGAAAGAAAGATGGTTAGGCTCGATGAATAAAAATATAATGCATTATAATTTGATGCGTGATTTCTTTAAAGAGCGACCATATTATTACAGAGAACAATTATTGGAATTTTTTAAATTAAAAGGTATTTCTACAATTACATTAAAATCAAATGTTGATAGTGCTTGTAGTTTTACGCTTAATTCTATAAAAAAATTACCAATAGATTGGTCGGGATATTATTTTAACGAAATTCCAATATTAGTAACTGTTCAGCCTAATTCTGGATTTGAATTCAAACATTGGGCAATAGGCGATTCCGTTATTTCGGAAGATTTAAGTTTATCAATATCACTTAATGATTCTACCCAATTAATTGCTGTTTTTGAGAAAAATGAAGAGGAAGAAGAGGAGACAAATAATAGTATAGTAATAAATGAAATTATGTATAAAGCCGCAAAAGATCGAGATACAGATGATTGGATTGAATTGTTAAATGCCAGTGATGAAGATATTGATTTGAGTAATTGGGTATTAAAAGATGACGACGATTCGCATAGTTTTATCATACCCGAAGGAACTATGATAAATCAAGGTGAATATTTAGTATTAGTAGTTAGCAGCGAGCAATTTTCTCAATTTCATAGTGATATAGAGAATTTTATTGGGGAAATAAATTATGGTTTTGGAAAAAGTGATGAGGTTAGATTGTTCGATAACAAAGGCAAACTCATTGATTCGGTTTCTTATACTAATGTTGCGCCATGGTATCCCGAAGCTGATGGCAAGGGACCATCATTAGAGCTTATTAGTCCAGATCTCGATAATTCTCTGCCCTCATCGTGGAGAGTATCATCTATTAAAGGCGGTACACCGGGCAGACCAAATAGTACAACGAGTGTTAAATCGCATTTGATGAATAATTTTATCCGTATATATCCAAATCCAACAATAGCTTATGCTAATATACATTTTGATATTAATTATGATAGTAATATAAATATAAAAATCGTTGATATATTTGGAAATGTTGTTCGCGAAATCACAAATTCATTTTATAATGCTGGTAATTATTCAAGCTATTGGGATGGAAAAAATAATCAAGGCATAAAAATGCAATCGGGGCTATATTATGTTGTAATTTATACTGATAAAAGTGTAATTACGGAAAAATTGATGTGGCACGAATAAATCATCATCGTTAAAATTTAATATTCTGAGTTTTAACTAAAATGCAATTTCTTATAGTTGCCCTACACCAGCGAAAGTGTAGGGCATCTTTTTATTTTCGACAAGCAAAAATGTTATGAATTTGAAATATGACAAATTTTGCAATTATTACTAAATGTTAATAAATGGGTAAAATTTGTGATTTTTTCTATAAAAATATAGATAATTCTATCTCATTTTAAACATTTTTTATTTATTTTATTAATTAATTTATTATAGTTGTAAATCTTTGGTATAATTAAAGGTAAGCCTTTATTTAGTATAAATAAACGATTAATAAAAAATAATAATATGAAATTTTATATAAAAAATAAAAAAATATCTCATTTTTTGATATGTTTTTTGTTTTAGATTGTCTTAAATAATAGTAACTGCAAATTTGAAAAAAGTTTTTTTGAATTTGTTAATTGTAATTTTTTTATGGGGAAAGATTATGAGATATTATTGTACAATTTTCTTTGCAATATTTTCTTTGCAATTTTTATATACTTATTCTAATGAATACCAAAACCCAGACGGTGGTAAATGGATTACTATTGATTCTGTTCCAGTGCCAGAGAATACTTTAGTTAGTGGTAATAGCCCATCATATTTCTTTGGTTTAGCAAGTTATGATTCACTAAATATAGTTATGGCTTATGGAGATTTTATGAGTGGTGCTTCTTATTATATTATAAGGAAAACAAGTGATGGTGGTGAAACGTGGTTTGATATTCACGAAGATATTAGCGAACCAAAATATGCAAATAGGAGATATTTGTTTTATCCTAAGAAAGATCTTATTATAGTGGGTTGCGATTCGGGCTATGTTTTGCGTTCTACTGATGACGGCAACAATTGGACATATTCTAAAATAACAACTACTCTTAAAGATCACGAGAATCAACTAAATTTTATGTGGATGAAAGGTAATATTGCAATTATGTCATATTCTGGTTCAGGAAATACGTTTATAAGTAGAGATGGAGGTGAGAATTGGGAAAGTTTATTTGCTAACAATAAAGCCCCTAATGGTATATTTCCTGGAAATTTCAGTATCTTAGATGATAATACGATAATAATGAACGGTGTTGTGAAGGTTGATAAAGATAAATATAATTATTATTTTAAATCAACTAATGCAGGTAAGAATTGGTCATTAATTAGCGATGAATTTAATTTAGATATTCCACCCAGTCACTTAAAATCTAAATTCTTAAATGAATATATAGGATATAGCCGTGAAAATGAAGTGATTGTAAAAGGCAACGGGGGTGATATAAAAGATACTTCGCTAACAACATTCTATAAGACAACAGACGGAGGTAAATCTTGGAATATTTTTGCAGAATTTATAGTGCCTGGTCAAATTGGATATAGTCAGTTCATAGTGTACGATGAACTGAACTTTTTTACACAAAAAATTGAATATGGCTACGCTTACACAAGTAACGGAGGCGATACTTGGGAAACAAGTGAATACTTTATATACAACGGTACTTATGAATACGGAATGTCATTTACTGAACCAATATTTTTAACGCCTAATACTATAGTAAAAACAAGCGGACCTAAATTATTAAAATATGTTGGCAATAGCACATCAGTAAATGAAAGCAAATCGCAAAGTTTTTCCATTTATCCCAATCCCGCAGGTGATTTTATCAATATTTCTATAGATAGCGCTGAAGGATTACTTGCTCGCGAGGTTCAAATACTCGATTTATTAGGGCTTGTAGTCTCAAAAACCGAACTAACAGACGGCAATAAAAGAATAGATATTTCCGATTTACCACGAGGCACTTATTTTATAAAAGTAGGAGATAAGTTAGGACGATTTGTGAAAATGTAGTGTCTTAAGATGTCCAACGCCTTCAAGTCGTTGGACATCTTTTTTCTATTAACGGTAGGATAGATATTCTTGTTTGTCGTTTTCAACCTCAACCCCCAGCCCCTTCTCCAAAAGAGATGGGGTGGAAAAAAAATAGCCCTCTCTTTTGGAGAGGGTTTGGGTGAGGTAATATTTAAGTTGTCCTACACTTTGGAAGTGTAAGACAGCTGTGTTTTTTGCATTTTTTAATAAAATTCTCTTTTTTATTTCCGACTTAAACTAATAATGAAATCTATCAAAAGTAAGCACAATTAAATTTTTAAAATATATTATATTTGAATTTTACGAGAAAAAAAAAGCCGTTAAAAAAAAAGAATTAACGGCTTAATAAAAAAATATAAATTATAAATTATGATAATTTCATCCCTGCATCAATTAATTCATTGACTTTTGTCATTGTATCGGCTTCGGCATAAAACCTAATTAGTGGCTCGGTGCCAGATGCACGAATAAGCAACCAACCATTTTCAACGAAAAATTTAAAACCATCAGTAAAATTATGACTAATTACAGGCATTTTTCCTAATTGTTTAGGATTAGAAGCGGCGGCTTTTAAAATTTGTGTTTTAATTTCTTCAGTTACTTTAATATCTTTACGATTAAAGCGATGCGGACCGAATTCCGTATCGAGTTCATCACAAAGTTCTTTTAAAGATTTACCTCTTATAGCCATAATTTCGAGTATTAATAGGGAGTTAAATAAACCATCGCGTTCTGGTATATGAACTATCGAGCTAAGCCCACCGGACTCTTCACCACCAATTAAAATTTTCTCTTCAACCATTAATTTTGCAATATGTTTAAAACCGACGGGAGTTTCGTATAATTTAATTTTATGCTTTTGACAGAATAAATTAACCATAGATGTTAAAGAAACCGTTTTTGCTACTGCACCGCGTTTTTTCTTATTTTCATAAAGATATTTTAGTAAAATCATAAATATTTTATGCGAATCAACAAAATTACCTTCGTGGTCAATTAATCCAAGTCTATCTGCGTCGCCATCAGTTGCAAGCCCGATATCATATTTACCGTCAACAACTTTTTGCGACAATTCACCAAGACACTCAGCAATTGGTTCGGGGTGGTCAATTTCACCAAATGAAGGATTATACGTTCCGTGAATTTCGTGAGCTTCGGGAATTAAATATTTAATTGAATCAATACCCGCTCCATACATTGGGTCATAAAGAATTTTAAAGCCCGCTTTATTAATCGCATCAAAATCAATTTTCTTTTTCATATATCTGAAATATGATTCTTTAGCATCAAAATACTTGATTTGACCGAGTTTTAAATACTCGTTCAAAGTTTTTATTTTGTATTTTGGAGATTTATTTCCAATTTTCTTTAATTCTTCTTCAAGTTCGCTAATATCCTCGGGTTTTGCGGGTCCGCCATAATTTGCTTTTACCTTATAACCATTATAAACTGCTGGATTATGACTTGCAGTAATTACAATACCCAATGATGCATTTTTTTGTTTAGTATGATAAGAAACTTGCGGAGTAGAAGAAATTCCACTTGTTAAAAGGACTTTTATACCTTGCCAAGCAAGCACTAAAGCGGTTTCTTCAGCAAATTGTTTTGATAAAAATCGCGTATCATATCCAATAACAACAGTTAAATCATCTTCACCGTTTTTATTAATTAGATATTTACTTGTAGCAAGTGCAACTTTACGTACATTTTCAAAAGTAAAATCGCGTGCTATTAAGCCGCGCCAACCGTCAGTTCCAAATTTAATCATCACAATAATCCATTTTTTAAAATAATAATATTTTTATTTATTAAAAATACTGCGACCAGCATAGAAACCATCGCCACCGAGCATATCTTCTATTCTAAGAAGTTGATTGTATTTTGCTACTCTATCGGTTCTGCTTGGAGCGCCAGTTTTGATTTGACCAGCATTTGTAGCAACTGCGATATCAGCAATTGTAGTATCTTCTGTTTCGCCAGATCTATGAGAAATTACAGTAGAATAACCATATCTTTGAGCTAATTGAATTGCATCAAAAGTTTCGGTTAAAGTACCAATTTGATTTACTTTAATTAAAATTGAGTTTGCAATATCTTCTGAAATTCCTCTTCCCAAAAAGTCGGGATTAGTAACAAATAAATCGTCGCCAACGAGTTGAATTCTATTTCCGAGTTTAGTAGTTAAATGACTCCAACCGTCCCAATCATTTTCGCCTAAACCATCTTCGATTGAAATAAGTGGGTATTTATTGCATAAATCAACATACCATTCAACCATTTCTTCAGAAGTGCGAAGTTTACCCGTAGATTTGAACATTTTATATTTTCCATCGCTATACATTTCACTTGCGGCAACGTCCACAGCAAGTAAAATATCATCATTAGGTTTATAACCAGCCGCTTCGATAGATTCCATAATCACATCAAATGCTTCTTCATTTGATTTTAGTGATGGTGCAAATCCGCCTTCATCACCAACAGAAGTATTATATCCTTTTGATTTTAATACTTTACGAAGATTATGGAAAATTTCTGTACCCATTCTCAAACCTTCAGCAAAAGTTTCCGCTCCAACGGGCATAATCATAAATTCTTGGATATCAACATTATTATCTGCGTGCGCTCCGCCATTTAATATATTCATCATTGGAGTAGGCAATGTATTTGCCCTTATTCCACCAAGATAGCTATATAATGGTAATAAATGGTATTCAGCAGCTGCTTTTGCAACAGCTAATGAAACGCCAAGAATTGCATTTGCACCGAGTTCAGATTTATTATCTGTGCCATCTAAGTCAATTAAAATATTATCAATTTGTGCTTGTTCTGTGGCGTCTAAGCCTTCTAAAGCTTCAGCAATTTTTTCATTTACATTATCAACAGCTTTTAAAACACCTTTTCCTAAATAGCGGTTTTTATCGCCATCACGTAATTCGTGAGCTTCGTGTTCGCCCGTACTCGCACCCGAAGGAACGATAGCACGACCCATCGAACCATCTTCCAGCAATACTTCTACTTCTACTGTTGGATTACCACGAGAATCTAATACTTCACGAGCATAAATATCAGTTATTAACGAACTCATTTTTTATTCCTTTTTTTAAAAATTTAAATTATCAATATTTTTAGCTAAATTAAAATCAAGTTCCGTAAGACCACCTTTATCATGTGTTGAAATAGTTATACGGATTTTATTCCAACCATAAATCAAAATATCGGGATGATGTCCCAATTTTTCAGCAATAAGTGCAATAGAATTAACGATACCTATTGCCATAGCAAAATCGCTTGCAACAATTTCTTTTACTATGCAATTGTCAATATGTTGCCATAAATCAAATTCATCGAGTTTTTCACTCAATTCAGTTTCATTTAAAAGTTTTGGCATAATTTTGTTTAATATGAATTATAAATGTGATTGTAATCTATCTACAATTTGATGTTTTGGTACGGCGCCAATTATTTGGTCAACCACTTCACCATTTTTAAAAATCAATATTGTAGGGATAGAGCGAATACCATATTTGCTTGCAACGACGGGATTATTATCAACATCTAATTTACAAATTAATGCTTTACCTTCGTATTCTTGTGCTAATTCATCAACAATTGGTGCAATCATTCTGCAAGGCCCGCACCAAGTTGCCCAAAAATCAATCAATACTGGTAATTTTGATTCTAAAACCATAGTAGGAAATTCTGTATCTGTTAAATGATGTGGTTTTGCCATTTAATCTACTCCAAAATAATTTATAATAAAAAAAAAATTCAAAAATTTAATATTAAGCTTTTACAAGTTTTATAAATCAAATATAATAATTTTAAATTTGTTACGATAACAAAATACTTATATTATTATTTTGATATTTAATAAATTATTGAATTATTAATGACGATAATAATTATTAAAAAATGTATTTAATTTTATTTCAATTTTTTAATAGGTTTAAAAATGAATGTAACTTTATCATTAGTTAAAAACCGTACTATTTCTGCAAGTGATGAGAATGGTATTAATACTATATTTGATGCAACAAAAGACCACGATGGCGACGGCAATGGCTCATCACCAATGGCTGTTATGCTCGAAGCTATGGCGGCATGTACATTTCTCGATGTGGTTTCTATGCTGTATAAAAAAAGAAAAACTATTAATGAATTTAAAATTTTTGTCAGTGCAGAAAGAGCAACGGAACACCCAAAAGTTTTTACAAGTGTTAATCTAAAATATCAATTAACAAGCCCAGACATAACTAAAAATGATTTAGATAAATCTATTGAACTTTCACAAACAAAATATTGTAGTGCTTCGGCAATGTTTAGCCGTTCGGGTTGCAAAATAAATTGGGAAAGTGAAATTATTTCTTAATAAATAATTAATGAATTTTTTTCCTATATTAAAATTCCAATTAAATCGTATTTCAATGTTCTTATCATTAAAATTATTTATTTTAATATTATTTTTAAATTTTTAACGAGCTATAATGTATAAAGTTAAATCTTATATTTTACTGTTTATTGTTTTGTTTTTACTTAGCTTTTCAAATTCTTTTTCCGTAGTTATGGTATTATTAAACGGAAAAATTATTGATAAAGCAACGGGCAAACCTATTGCTACAAAAATTAAATTTACAGATGAAAAAGGCACAGTTCATCAATCAAATTCAAATTCTATTGATGGTGTTTTTCAGCAAGTTTTACCTGCGGGAACAAAGCTAAATATTATAATAGAAGGCTGTTTAATTGATGAGAATCAAAAAGTGCTTAATGTTCCGAATTATGATGAATATACTGAATTTGGGATAGAATATAAAGTAGATAAAATTGATGTAGGTTTTGTTATAGCAACTGGTTCGATTTTTGAAAAAAATTCTACTGAATTAAAAGCAGAACATAAATCACTATTTGATTATATTAAAACAATTGATAAATCAAAAATTGGTTTAGTGTATAACGTCAATATAAGTAGCTCGGACTCGTACTTTGCACCAAAAACTGTTACAGAAAAGATCGTTGAAAAAGGTAAAACAAAAACTAAAAAAAGACAAATAACAAGTGAAGAACAATTAGAAAATCTTCTTACGAAACGAAAGGAAGCATTAATACAACATTTTCTGAATATTGGAATAAGAGCAAAAAATTTGAATTTTACTACTGAATTAATTGTTAAAAAGCCAAATCCTAAAGCAAAATTAAAAACAAAATCAAATAAAACTTTAAATTTTGATGATGTTTTTTCTAATAATTTAACAATAAAAATCGAACGAATAATGAAACTTTAATTAATTCAATAAAATCTTATCATTATTTCATTGAAATTAATTATATTTGATTTTTTATAAATGTATTTTTTAAAGAAATTAGTAATTACAATACCTCTGGTTTTCGGAGATAATAAATGAACTTAAGAACAAAAGAAGCTGTTGATAAGTTAAATCAATTAAGACACGAGAAAATTTATAATAAATTGATGGATGATCATACATCAATTAGTTTTGAAGGACCATTAGAAAACGATATGGTTTTAAATATGGGTCCTCAACACCCTGCTACACACGGCGTTTTAAGAGTATTATTACGTCTTAATGGTGAAACAATAGTAAAATGTAAGCCAGAGCTTGGTTATTTACATCGTGGTTACGAAAAATTAGCCGAAAATATGACTTATCACGAGTTTATTCCTTTTACAGATAGATTAGATTATCTTGCTCCACTGTCGAATAATGTTGCTATTGCACAAGCTATCGAAAATTCTTTAGGAGTTGATATACCTGAGCGTGCTAAATGGATTCGCACTCTTGTTTCAGAATTAGCAAGAATTTCATCTCATCTTATGGCAATGGGCTCTACTTGTATGGATGTCGGTGCGATGACTATATTGCTTTGGACATTCACTGAACGTGAAAAATTATATGATATTTTTGAATTAATAACTGGCGTCAGATTTACAACAAGCTATACTCGTATTGGTGGTGTGGCGCAAGATATTGATGACCGAACTTTGCAAAAAATTAGAGAATGGGCTGAGCAATTCCCTAAAGAGTTAAGACGTTCAGAAAAACTTGTACATAGAAATAGAATCTTTATTGATCGTGTTGCGGGTATTGGAGTTATTGATAAAGAAAAAGCGATTCAATTGGGGCTTACTGGACCAACTCTTCGTGGTTCGGGTGTAGCTCGAGACTTAAGAAAAGATATTCCTTATTTAGTTTATGACAAGCTCGATTTCAATGTAATTACTTTCAATGAAGGTGATTGCTGGGCAAGATATATGGTTAGAATCGAAGAAATGAAAGAAAGTATTAAAATGGTTCATCAAATTCTTGATATGATGCCCAAAGGGCCCGTTAATTCTAACGAACCTATGAAATCTTTACCTCGAAAACAAGAAATTTATACTCGTATCGAAGAGCTGATTAACGACTTTATGTTTATAAATTTTGGGGCAGAACCTGTTGTTGGTGAAACTTACACAGCTATTGAATCACCCAAAGGCGAACTTGGATTCTTTATTGTATCCGATGGAACAGGCTATCCTTGGAAATTAAAAATAAGAAGCCCCTCTACATCTAACTTACAATGTTTATCCTATTTAGTAGAAGGCTCTATGCTTTCAGACGTTGTTGCTTGTATTGGTTCGGTTGATCCAATTATGGGCGAAGCAGATAAATAAAATTCTTGAATAATTTATTTTAATAAATCCACTATTATTTTTTAGTGGATTTTTTTTATATAAATTTACGATTGATTAAACATAAAGTATGCTTTTTCGATAATTAGCTTAGCACAATCGAGTTTAGTCATTGGTAAAAATTCTTCGAAATAATCATTTTTTCCAATAAATGTAATAGTATTATAATCTCCACCAAATCCACTATTGGGTTTATTAGCGTGATTTGCAACTATTAAATCACAATTTTTTCTTATTAGCTTATCTTTTGCATTTTCTATTAAATTTTCACTTTCAAGAGCAAAACCTATAAGAATTTGCTTTTCTGTTTTAAGTTCACCGATAGTTTTTAGAATATCTTTTGTTTTTACAAGTTGAATAATTGGACTATCGCCTAATGTTTCTTTTTTTATTTTTCCAATTGTTACTTTTTGAGGTGTAAAATCAGCAACTGCCGCAGATAGAATAATAATATTATAATCTTTGTAGTTTTTTATTACTTCCTTATACATATCTTCAGCAGATTCTACATTAATTCGATGAATATTTGGTGATGAACTTAAATTAACAGGACCTGAAATTAGCAATACCTTTGCATTAAGAGAATTTGCATATTCGGCTATTGCAAATCCCATTTTGCCCGTAGAATGATTTGAAATATATCTTACGTCGTCAATTTTTTCTCGTGTCGGTCCCGCGCTAATGAGAATTTTTAGATTTGATAAATCAATTACTTTTTTTTTTTAAGTTTATCAAGTTCAAATTCAGCTTGCCATTTATCTTTTTCGACAGCTTCGGCTACTGATTCAATAGGACTTGAAAAAGGATCGAAATTAATAGCTTTTTCATCATTATTAATTTCATTTTTAAAATCATTTTTCATTGAATAAGTTTGTTCGGATTTATATCTTAATTTATTGTTCCAATTTGCTAACTGAACTTCTATAAATCTAACTATATCATTAATATCTGGGAAACGCCCTGGTCCAGAAAATCCGCTTGATAGTTCGCCTTCAATTGGTGGCAAAATAATAGCTCCATCATTTTCGATTTGCTTTAAATTTCTTTGAGTAGCTGGATGTAGCCACATTGTAGAATCCATTGCTGGCGATACAATTAATGGAATATTTGCTGGCAAAGCTATTGCAACAGATACAAGTGGGGAGTCGCAGATAGCATTTGCAAGTTTTCCCATAGTTGTAGCCGAGCAAGGAGCGATAATCATTAAATCGCAGTTATGAGCAAGTTCGATATGCCAAGCGCCAGACTTTTGCGATTCGCTATCAAACATATCAGTAATTACTCTATTTCGAGATAAATTTGTAAGAGTAAGCGAACTTACAAATTGTTCGCCAGAATTAGTAAGAATAATATTTACTTCTGCACCTTTTTTAACTAATTCTCGCACTAATAAAGGGGCTTTATATGCCGCAATCGAACCCGTAATGCCGAGTAAGATTTTTTTCCCTTTTAATATTGATAGATTTTCCATTTTGTTCTCTTAAAAAATTAATCTCTATTTGGTGTTTCAATAGTTATCTGAACAGTACGGCAATAATATCTTCCCTCGGGTGTAGAATTATCATATAAAATCACTTGTTCACCAAGCCCTTCGACTTTTGCATTTTCAATTTTTAATCTATCTGCAACTGCTTTTGCACGTTTTTCTGATATGCGTTTATTAACATCTTCGTCGCCAATTAAATCAGTATATCCTTGAATATATATAGTTGCATTTTGAGTAATTCGATTTTTAATAAAATCAACAACTTTTGTATGTTCGCTACGTAAGTCAGATTTTCCGAAATCAAATAAGATTAAACTATAATACTCAAATTCCCTATCTTTAATTCTTTCGAGCCGTTTACGGTCTATAGTAAGCTGTTCGATTGGCAATCTATTTTTTGTAGAAACAACTGTCTGCCCTAATGAATCAGTTACAGATAAATAATAAAATATATTTCCCGCAGATTTAGGTGCATTTTTTGTATCCTTTCCAAGCGTCCAATCAAGATTTTTTGGTACATTTCCTTTGCCATCGAAAGAAGCGACATCTTTATTTTCATATACTGCTTTTACTTCCCAATTTTTTACGCCAGCATTTGCTTCATATTCGGGTTTAAATCTTAAATTATAATTTGATAAAACACGCATAGTATCAACTGTAAAAACAGGCTCAGTAATTCTTGGGTCGCTTGCAACAATTTCCACTCTTCGATTTTCAGAGTCGCTTTCGGGCTCGTCTAAACGTGTAAATTTTTCGGGTAAATTTCTTGCTATTACAGTCATTCTCGAATTATCAATTCCCCATGCTTCATTTAAATAATTTTTAACTTTCGCTGCTCTATCAAGCGACAGAGCTTTATTATTTTTTTCATCTCCGGAATTAGAATTTGTACCCGTAATTTTAATCGTTGTCTCGGGATTATTTTTCATCCTTTCGCCAATAATATTCAATATTTGATAATAGGTTTCAATTGGTCCTAAATTTTGTAAATTTGCTTGAGAAAAATTATTAGTTTCGCGTGGACTTAATTTTTTATATTTTACAGGAATTTCTGATGATAAAGAATCAAAGAAAATATAATTCAAGAGTGGTCTCATATTATATGTAATAAAATCCTCAATTTTAAGAGAAAAATTTTTATTTTCTTTTCCTAATGAATCAACTTCCACTACTGAAATATTTGCCATTAACTCTGGTGGATTTGGAGGCAAAGGCATTTCTGGAAATGGTGGCGGTAGTGGTGGTGCCGGTGGCGGTGGTGGTGGTGGTGGCTGTCTATATTTTAATGAAGCACCGATTTGAATTTGATGAACATTCCAACTTAAATCTTTCATTACGGGAGTTAATAATAAATTATAAAATATCTCGGGTGAAAGAAAAATAGAACGCTTTTTATCAAGTGCCATATCATAAGAAGCGCCGAGTTTCAAACCAAAAAACAATACATTGGGATTTGGAATATCGCCATACGATACATTCCAAGTTAATAAACCATTACTAAATGTACCTTTATCGCGTGGGCTTATAATTTCTTCTACATGTGTGTAATGATGGTCAACAAGCATTGCTATGCGAAATCCGAAATGCCCCATCAATTCATCTTGTAATCTATATGAAACCATTGGTTCGAGTCCGATAGTTCCAAACTGAACATCAAAACGATTTTCGATTGTAGCATTAATAGAAGAACCCGTAGTAATATCAAGGACTGGTAAAACCTGAGATTCTTTAAGCAATCCATTATATGATGAATAACCAAATCTTGCAGAAATTTGCCACATTTCATCTATTGGATAATCAATTAATCCGCCAAAAGTAAAACCAGTACCAAAACCACCATTGAACTTAGGACAACAACTATTAAATCCATTAATTTCAGTGATTGATGATGAGTGAAAATTCAAATTATAAGCCGCTGAAATTCCATATTTGGGTTTTAATTCATAATTTACGGTATCTATTTCTAATGAATCTTGTGCCGTAAGTTTATAAGTAAAAAATATTATAATAATTAAATAATTAATTAAGTTTGTGATTTTCATAATGAAATTATTGTTTATTCAAATTTTTAAACTACAAATATAATCATATTCATTTTATTATAGTTTCAAAAATCCCAATTTTTAAGCTAATTTTTTAAAAGTATATCAATATGTTTCTCTAAATTTATCAAATAATCCTTATATGAATTTGGAGTCATTCTATTAATATATAATAATAATGCACCCGTTATTAAGTTTATTAAATTATTTAGATAAATATTACTTCTTTCAGCAAATAAATTATCAAATTCATTTTTAAATATTGAATTATGCATTTCTTCTAATTTATTTTTTAATGCTTCGATATTTCCAACATTATAAGAGTTCGTTAGATATAAGAGATGATAAATCCCTATATATTGAATATAATAGTTTGACAATTTTTTTGCTTTCATTTTTATTAATTCTTTTTGGTCGGAAGTATTATATTCAAAATCTAATACAAACAACTTACACTCATCAATAAATTCACAAGCACTCATAAAAGTAAGCTCCTTTACATCTTTATAATAGTTATAAATCGTTGCATAAGAATATCCAGCTTTATCAGCAATACTTCTTACGCTCAACGCTTCGATACCTTCGGATTGAATTATATTTTTTGTACTATCCAAAAAATATCTGAGCATTCTTTCGTTTTGAATTTGATTTTTTGCCATAAAAAACCTTTTTAAATAAATTATTAACATAAATATAAATTATTAATATCTATATATTTTTTTAACAGTATTAACGAAATTGTAAATTTTATATTATTTTAATTTAAAAGAAAAATATTTTTTTTATAACTAATCAAAATTAATATCAATCGTCTATATATTGTTAAAAAGAATTTTAAGCTCATTTGTCAAAAAATATGAATCATATACCATTAAGCAGATTTAGAAATTTTTGTATCATTGCTCATATTGACCATGGTAAATCCACGCTTGCAGATAGATTGCTCGAATATACGGGACGCGTTACAGCAAGAGAAATGGTTAATAATCAAATATTGGATTCTAATCCACTCGAACAAGAACGCGGAATAACTATCAAACTTCACGCAATTCAGATGAATTATAAAGCCCAAGATGGCGAGGAATATATTTTAAATTTAATTGATACTCCCGGACACGTTGATTTTACTTACGAGGTTTCACGCTCATTAGTTGCTTGCGAGGGCGCTTTGCTCGTTGTTGATGCAACTCAAGGAATCGAAGCTCAGACAATTAGTAATTTATATTTAGCCTTAGGTAACGATTTAGAAATAATTCCAATATTAAATAAAATTGATTTGCCATCTGCACAAACTACTATGGAAGATGTTAAAGGACAAATTAAAGAATTAATTGGCTCAACAGATGATGAAATCATACCTGCTTCAGCAAAACAAGGTATTGGAATAAAGAATATCCTCGAAGCTATTGTTACAAAAATCCCTGCTCCGAAAGGTGACCCAAATGCACCATTAAAAGCTTTAATTTATGATTCTGTATTTGATTCTTACCGCGGCGTTATAGTAAATGTAAGAGTGTTCGAAGGCACTTTACGCGAAAATGAGAAAATTTATTTTATGATGACTGGTAAAGTATATGAAACCGAAGAGGTTGGTATTTTATATATGAGCCGTCAGCGTACAAAAATGCTTCAAGCGGGAAATGTCGGCTACCTTACTGCAAGTATTAGAGATTTACACGATACAAAAGTTGGTGATACCGTTACTTATGATAAAAATCGTTGTGGTGAGGTCATTGCTGGATTCCAAGTAGTTAAGCCAATGGTATTCTCGGGTATATATCCTGCTGATGCTGATGATTTCGAGGATTTACGTGAGTCTTTATCTAAACTCGTTCTAAATGATGCCGCTATAACTTTCGAGCCAGAATCAAGTAATGCTCTTGGCTTTGGTTTTAGATGCGGTTTCCTTGGTTTATTACACATGGAAATTGTCCAAGAAAGGCTCGACCGTGAATTTAATCAAACTATCGTTACAACTGTTCCAAACGTTAGATACCGTGTTTTAAAAACAAATGGCGATGTTGTATTTGTTGATAATCCCGCCGAACTTCCAAAATTAGTAGAAATCGAAGAAATTCAAGAACCCTTTATCAAAGCACAGACTCTTACTCCGCATGAATTTGTCGGCAATATTATGAAATTATGTATGGATAGACGTGGAGTACTTGTAAATCAAACTTATTTATCACAAACACGCGTAGATATACATTGGGAGTTACCACTTGCAGAAGTTGTATTTGATTTTTATGATAAATTAAAATCTACCTCAAAAGGCTATGCCTCGCTTGATTATGAATTTTATGAATATCGTAAAGGCGATCTCGTCAAACTTGATATTTTGTTAAATGGCGACCCAGTCGATGCTCTTTCATCTATCGTACATCGAAGTAAATCTTATGAATGGGGCAGAAAATTATGCGAAAAATTAAAAGATTTAATACCAAGACAAATGTTCGAAGTTGTAATTCAAGCTTCGATTGGTGCTAAAGTTATTGCACGTTCTACGGTTAAACCACTGAGAAAAAATGTTACTGCAAAATGTTATGGTGGTGATATTTCTCGTAAACGTAAACTTCTTGAGAAACAAAAAGAAGGTAAAAAACGTATGAAACAAGTTGGTAGTATTGAAATTCCGCAAGAAGCTTTTCTTGCAGTTTTGAGTATTGATTAAAAAAATATATTTTATAGAGGCTTTATGAATGAGAAAACATCATTTTCGTTAGTTGAATATTTTAAAAATAAGAAAAAGCAAAAAAAGAAACCAGAAACTCCAAAAGAGCAGTTTATATCTTGGGTGAAAACTATTTTTGGCGCTATTATTGTGGTTATGTTTATTAATGGTGCGGCTATTGCTTCTTTTGTAGTGCCAACGGGCTCGATGGAGAATACTGTTATGACTGGAGATTTTCTTTTTGTAAATAAATTTCTTTACGGACCAACAACACCACAACTTATACCATTTCTAAACATACCATTACCTTTTTATAAATTTCCGGGTATAAAAGATCCAGAAAAAAATGATGTGATTGTTTTTATTTATCCAGGTGATAGAGACCAAGTTAAGCCAAGCGAATTTGTATATTATCTTAAAAGATGTGTTGCTACCGCAGGTGATACTTTAACTATCGAAAACAAAAAGTTATTTGTTAACGGAAAAGAAATTCCACTTGCTCCTAATGGACGCTATGATAGAGAATTACCAATTTACCCGGGTGATAGACAGCGTACATTTCCAGCAGGTGCAAATTTTACAAGAGATAATTACGGACCAATACGTATTCCTAAAAAAGGTGATTTAATCCAATTAACTTCTCAAAATATTCGCCAATGGGATGTATTTATTACTCGCGAAGGACACGAGGTATCTTCTTCTTCGACAAATGTTTATATTGATGGAAAAGAAGTTAGCGAATATAAAGTTGAGCGTGATTATTGCTTTGCGCTTGGCGACAATAGAGACAATAGTTTAGATAGCCGTTATTGGGGTTTTGTACCTTATGATAATGTAGTTGGTAGCCCAATTATTGTTTATTGGTCGTGGGATACTAATACTCCGATGGGAAGTTTTATTGAAAAAATTAAATCAATACGATTTTCAAGAATGGGTACTTTAATAAATTAATATCTTTTATGAATAAAAAAAAATATAATATTTATAATAATTTTAGCTTTTCAAACCTGAGTTTATTTTCAATAATTCAGGTTTTTTTATCTATATTTATTATTGTTTTTTTACTGAAATCCTGCGTAATAGAATTTTATAAAGTTGAATCTGCTTCGATGGAGTCAGAACTTTTCGAGGGCGAAATCGTTGTTCTTAGTAGAGTTGCATATTTTTTCGGATTACCAACGAGATTACCAATTTTTGGTATAAATTTATCACCGTATTTAAGATATTATTATCGTGATTTAAAATTAGGTGATGTTGTTATTATTGATGGTTTAATATCTCAAAATATCAATAATAAGAAATTTATTATTAAAAGAATTACAGGATTGCCCGGCGATAGCGTTGCTATTGAAGAAAATTCTTTTGGGCTACGTTATCATTTACAAAAATCGTCAGTTAATAATTCTTGTCCATTAATAAAAATTCCTCATCAGAATGAAAAAATCATAATTGATATAAATAATATTTTTCAATATGAAAATATACTAATTAATGAGTGTGATGATTTTTATTCAATAAAAAATATGATATTGGCAAATTCAGATTATAAGTATGAGCTGAAAGTTAAAAATGATTATTTTTTTGTTCAAGGTGATAATTCTAATGTTAGCTACGATTCGAGGTCTTTCGGCTTAATACCACAAAAATCAATTATTGGCAAAGGATTAATTAGATTTTTTTCTAATAAAAAAAGAAAAGATAAGTCTATAATTAAATTAATTTGAAAAATATTAAGTTTCAATAATTATTGGATTTGCATTATTATGGTTGGCTTTGGTTATGATGTTCATAGATTAGAAGTTGGTGAAAAATTAATTCTTGGTGGTGTGTTAATTTCAGAAAATTTTGGGACGCTTGCTCATAGCGACGGAGATGCTTTAGCGCATTCAATTATAGATGCACTGCTCGGTGCGGCGGGATTGGGTGATATTGGCGAGCATTTTCCAGATACCGATGATAAATATAAAGGTGCCGATAGTATGAAATTATTATTGAATACACTTAATTTAATAAATGAAAATGGATATAAAATCATAAATATTGATTCACTTATTCAATTAGAAAAACCAAAACTAAAAGAATTCAAGGAACAAATCAGAAAAAATGTTGCAAATTTATGTAATTTAGACGTCGCAAGAATAAATATTAAAGCGGGAACTAACGAAAAAATGGGCTTTATTGGTCGCTCTGAAGGGATTGCAGTATTTACAGTTTGTCAATTAGAAAAAAAATAATTCTGATGAAAAAACTTATTATTTATATTATTGTATTATTTGCATTTATTCCTATAAATGCTGAAGAATATACTAATAAGTTCATTATTAATAATATTAAAGAAATTAATATTGGAAATAGTTTATTTATTCAATCTGAAAAAAATTCTAATTCTATAATTTATAATTTTGAATATATTTTTACAAGTGGCGATGAAAATATTAGAATAATACCTATTGATACCAATAATAAAACTATAGGTATCACTTTAAAAAATACCAATATTTTATCATTTTCGAAATTTAATTCTAATATCATTTTTTTATCAAAAGAGAATAATGATTTCTTTATATCAATAATAAATCCAAATGGAGATATAATTTTTAAACAGCTTATTTTTTCAATTAATATCCCAATAGAAAATGAAAAATGTAAAATCGTTAATATTATTGATTCAAAAAGATATTTATTTAATATTGATGATAATTTATATAGCATAGATTTTGATAACGCAAAAAAAGCAAATTATAGAATAATTTCTAAAATTAATGGTAATTTACTCGAATTAGATAATGAATCTGGTTTCAACAAAGCTGAATATGCTATTGTAGAAAACTCTAATAATAGCATAATTATAAATTTTTACGACCACGAGAATAATTTTTTATTTTTGAGTAAATTAGTTTCTTATGATAATAGCAAATGGCTTGATTTAGGCACTCACCTTGCTTTTCTTAGCTCTCCCGGCAGTATGCAGACGTTTATCCAAATTCTCGATAAAAATACGGGATTGCTATCATCGAATTTCTGGATAAACTCAAATATTAATTTAATTGATATTAAAAATAATGGAAATTATATTAGTGCTAAATATATTTCAGAAAATAGTCAATCTTATAATTTGAATAAAATAAATGTTTATCATAACAATAAAAAGGATTTGAACGAATATATATCTTTGGAGAAAAATAATTTAGAGCCTTTATATTTAAAAGAAGAAAATGATAAAATTATTATAATTTTTTCAAATTCAATATCTATATTTGATAATTCATTAAAAGAAATCGCTTACAAATTCTATCCAAATGCAAAAAAAATATTTGATGATAATTCAATACAATATATCACTCTTACGCAAATAAATAATTCTTTTTATCTAATTTCTAACATTTTGAGTATTAAATTTGATTTAGTTGAAAATGAATATTGGTTTTTTAAAAAGATATTTTTTGAGTTTAAAAATTATTTTCTAATACTATTACTTTCCTTATTATTGATAATTTTTATTCAGCTTTTTAGACATCAACGAAGGCTAAATAAAGAATTACTCGATTTGCCAACTACAGGATTACTTTTTGTTGTTGATTCAGCGGGACGTCTCTTAAAAATAAATAATTCTGCTGTTGAATTTCTTGAATTAAATGGAAAAATTCCTAGAAGAAAATTATTTCGCTTTTATTCAAAAAATTCTAAATCCCAAGCATTTGCAGATTTAATTGATAAAACTATTGAAACAAAAGATAATTATACAGAGAAAATAACAATAAATATTAATAATTCAGATACAGAATGGCTTTGTAAAGCTATTGCATTACGAAATGTAACGGGAATGTTTCGCGGAGTTGTTTTATCAGCAGTTGATATAACCGAACAGCTCGAAAGAAAGCGACTTTCTAATTGGGCGCAATTAGCTCACGATATGCAAACAAATTTATCAACTATCAAGCTCAATGCCGAGCATCTCGACGTCAATAATAGTGAAAACAATAATAATAGACAGAAAAAAATTATTTATCAAGTTTCGATTTTAATGCAAAGAGTTAGAGATATAGTAACCGTCGGGCGAAATGATAAATTAAATTTTGAAATGTGTAACGCTAATGAACTATGCCACACTGTTCGAAATGAATTCGATGAACTTATGTTTCCCAATATTGAATTTGAGATTGTTTCTAATAATTTTAATATTTTATGCGATAGAGCAAAGCTTACAAGAGCAGTTCGAAATGCTGTAGAAAATGGTATTAAAGCTATGAAAAACGAGGGTGGAAAAATTTTTATTAAATCATATCGTGAAAATATTTTCAATGTAATTTCAATCGAAGATAATGGCGAAGGTATGGACGATGTAATTAAACAGAAAATGCTAACTCCATATTTTACAACTGCTTCAAAAACTGGTGGAAGCGGTATTGGAACAATGATTATGCAACACGTCATCGAGCAACACAAAGGGCATATTGTTATTAATACAGAAAAAGGAAAAGGCACACAAGTTTTATTTTACATCCCATTAACCCAAACAAAATAAATGAAAGATGATATTAAAGAAAAATTAAAAAATAAACGCATTGCGGCGATTGATTATGGAACAAAACGCATTGGTATTGCTGTTTGTGATGAGCTACATATATCTTGTAACCCAATAAAAACGATTGATATAGAAAAAGAAAACTTGAAAGATGAATTAAGTCAAATTATTATAAAAGAAAGAATATCTGCTGTTGTTATTGGTTTGCCAATATCTTATGACGACACAGAAAACACCCTAATTACAAAAATCAAATCATTTGCAGAATTTATTAAAAAAGAATTTTCTTTTGATATATATTATATTGATGAGAGTTATTCGTCTAAAAATGCAAGTGATTATATGATTGAATATGGAATAAAAAAATCTAATCGTGTAAAAAAAGGTACGATTGATAAATTTGCCGCTGTGATTATTTTACAACGATTTTTACAAGAAATGGAGTAAGCAATGATTAAAAAAATATTTTTATTTTTATTATTAATTTCTGTTCCACTCATTGCTCAGAAACAAAATTTTGACCGTGCATCTTATTACTCTTATGGGCAAAAATTATTTTCTGAAGCTCACTTGTTACCATATAATGATAAAGATAGTATAAAAATTATAATAATGTTTAAAACGGTTTATGAATCACTTATTTTCGTACAAGTTAATCCTCTTGATAATCCGGGAAATTTTCAGGCAATTCCTTTTATTGAAGTTTTTTTTAAAGATGAAAATGGTATTATAAAAAACCGCGTTTTATGGTCTGATACTGTTTGGGCAAAAGATTACGATGAAACAAAATCAAAAAATAAATTTTCTGCGGGTTACGTCGAGGCAACTTTGCCCAATGCTGACTATAAATGCGTAGTACAATTATTAGATAGATACAAAAAACCAGGTGAAAAAAATGATTTGACAATAAGTGCAATAAAAAATAATAAAAATACTATTTATTTTGACCCAATTTTGACTTATTCCGAAGAAGAACTGCCTCAATATAAATCAATACCATTTATATTATCAAATAAAATTAATTTTAATTCAAAAGATACGAAAATTATTATTCCACTGATTTATTCTAAAAAATACAATGTATTTAATTATAATTTAAAAAAAATCAATTTGAATGAGGATAATTTATGGAATGATTCAGTTAATATTTGGGGACGTGTCTATCCGAGTGATAATAGTAAAATCAACGTCGAAAAAACGAATAATTTACCCGTTTTATTAAGTATAAAAACTGATAAAAATGTTGATGTTTTTAATAATGAAAAGCAAGAGGGAGTTTTAAAAATTGATTTACCCAAAACTGGATTATCACCGGGTAAATATAATTTACTTCTAAAAAATGAAAATAATTTAGATAGTATTAATTATGATTTCGAAGTAGTTTGGTTGGATATACCGCTTTCATTGCGTAACCCCGATTATGCTATCGAGATGATGTATTATATTCTTAACGACGAAGAATATAACAAAATGAAAGACTCGGATAATGATAAAAAAGCTGACTTAATAATGAAATATTGGAAACAAAAAGACCCAACAAAAGACACACCTTATAACGAAATGATGACCGAATATTTTCGTAGAGTAGATTATGCTTTTTTCAATTATCAAACAATTCAAGAAAAAGATGGTGCAAAAACTGAAAGAGGAAAAATTTATATTTTATTCGGCAAACCCGAAATTATAGAAAAAAGTATAAAAGACGGCGTTCAAACTGAAATTTGGAATTACAAAAAAATTTCAAAAAAATTTTATTTTGAGTTAGTATCTAATGGTCTATATATTTTAACAAAAATTGATTGATATTGTGTAAATTCAATTAAAAATTAAAAATATTTTTTTTATATCAAAAAAAAATTATATTTTAAAATCTAATCTATTTTACTATTAATTAAATATTATTTTATTTGATGGAGCTATAATAAATTGAAGATTACAAATAATGAAAATTCTGGATTGATTTGGTATGGAATTGCTGTATTATTAGTATTAAGTTTTAGCATATTTCCTTCAAAAAAATATCCAAATAAATGGGAAAATTCTTTTTCATTTGCTGATTCTATTGCAAAAGTTAATGACCAAAATATAAAGGTTAAATTAGCAGAAGACGGCTTAGTCGAAGCCAGAAAAATGTATAGTGAATTTCCCTATCACGCAAGAATACAAATGCTGTTAGGATATTATTATTTTGTATTAGGCAATATGGATTCTACGATTTATTATTCAACAAAATCACTCGAAAATGGTAGTGGCGGGGTAGTTAATTCTATTGAACCTATATCACAAGAGTTACTTGCAAATGCTACAATTAACAAAGGAATCTCGCTACTAGCGAAAGGTGATACTAATAGTGCTTTTAAAATATATCTGAACGCTTCAAAATATAACTCACATAATTTAATAATAAATAAAAATCTTGCTTGGTTCTATTTAAATCAAAATAAACCAGATATTGCTTTGTATTACTATTATACTGCATTAAATAATAATAAAACAGATGCTGATGTTTTATTAGGTCTTGCAAGAACATATTTTATAAAATCTAATATTGATTCAGCTCACTATTACGCAAATAGAGTATTGACGATTAATCCCGATAACCAAGATGCTTTGAATATTTCAAACTTAACAAGATAAATAAATGAAAAATAAACAAAATAAATTTGAAAATTTTAGAGTAAAAGAAGAATATTTATTTGTTCTCGTAGCACTGCTTTTTGGCGTTTTGTTTGCTTTTTTAAATCCACCAGCACAATCAAACGACGAAGATAGGCATTTTTACAATGCTTATGGAAAAAGTGAAGGACACTTTTTACCTGAAAAAAAAGGTGATGAAGTTGGTTATATGTTGCCTAAATCACTATTAGAAGCGGTTTCTACTTATCAAGGAATAAATTTTAATGAAGGACAAAAGATAAAGAAAAGCACAGTTGATAATTATGCAAAAATAAATTTAAATCCTAATAATAGAGAATTTTATAATCATACAAATTTTGCAATAAATCCAATATCATATTTACCATATATTATTGGTATAAATATTGGAAAAATTATAAATTCAAATCCAATTTCATTATTATGGAGTGCAAGAATCTCTGGCTTGATTTTTTACATAATTATAATATTTTTTGCAATTAGGCATATCCCCGTTTATAAAGGTGTAATAATGCTTGTTGCATTATCACCGATGTCTTTATATCAAGCGGCTTCTGTAACTTACGACCTTATGGCAATTTCACTTTCATATCTATTAATAGCTTTATTTATCAAATTTGCTATAAACGAAACTCAGCTCCGAAAGTCTGATATAATTTGGCTCGTAGTCATTGCATTTTTTCAAAGATTTGCAAAAGATGGATATATATTAATACCTTTTTTACTATTAATTGTTCCTCAAAATAGATTTAAAAGTAAAGCTTTTTATTATGGTTTGTTTGCATATTTTATACTATTAATTTTCTTACCAGATTTGACTTGGGGCGCAATGCTCAAATCTATGAATTATGGCAAAGGAAGAGTATTCCAAAATGATTTTTTATTTAATACTTCGATGAATATTTCTTATCATTTATCACATCCTTTTTCGGCTATTTGGCACATATTTCAAAACATTTTAGCACAAGGAAAAGAGTGGATGTATGGCATATTTGCTCGCTTTGGCTATGCTTATGTAATACCTTCGAAATTTGTTATTACTCTTCATATATTAGTACTTTTATCGCTTGCATTATTTGACTCTAAAAAGGATATTAAATTAAGTAATAAAATCAAATATATTTCTTTAATTATTGGAATACTAAGCGCTTTACTTATTATAGTTGGATTCTTAATTATAGGTTCGCCTGTTGGTTCGCATTTTGTCTTTGGTTTGCAAGGGCGTTATTTCTTGCCAATTATCCCACTGCTATTATTAGTAATTTACAATACCAAGTTTTATAATAAGAATTTTGAAAAATATGGAGCGATATTTATAGCCTTATATTCAATTATTATTTTATCATATATAACAAGTTTTATTAATAACTATTTTTATGTTGAATAATAAAAATAAATTTTGCAATACAATTTTACAAAAGACGCAATTTTTTGCGTCTTTGATTTTTTAATTTATAAATTGAAGATAAAAATTTTATAAAAATGAAATCCCCAATAAAAGAAAAAAATAGTTTTAATATTGTTTTAAGAATAATTGAATTTATCAAACCATTCAAAGCATTATTAATTTTACAAATTCTCTTAAATACTTGTTTTTCTACATTAAGTACTATTTCTATTACTTTAATAAAGCCAATTCTCGATATACTTTTTTCTAATAATATTAATATTCAGCACAATTCATCGCAAGCTAATATTCTTGAGAATTTAAGTAATAAATTTTTTATCCTTATATATAATCTTATCCAAAGCGATGATACTTATCAAACTTTATTAAATGTTAGCTATCTAATTATTTCTGTATTTATTTTAAAAAACATTTTCAAATATTTTGCTTCGATAACATCTACTAAGTTAGAAGAAAGCGTTATAAAAAATATTAGAGACACGATATTTACAAAAATTACGGGTTTATCACTCGAATTTTTTACTCGTAGTAAACTTGGTAATTTAATTTCAATTCTGACAAATGATGTAACTGCTGTAAATTCATCAACTTTAAGCTCTTTTACTACTTTTATACGCGAATCTATTCAAATAATACTTTTCTTATTCTTATTATTGTCAATTTCTACAAAACTTACATTAATCGCATTTAGCACAAGTGTAATTAGTTTGTTTCTAATTAGATATGCAGTTCAATATTTACGAAAATATGCGGCAAGAATGCAAACTGCAATGGCTGACTACACTACTACTTTATCTGAAATGATTTCCGGTATTCGAGTTGTTAAAGCATATAATGCAGAAAAAACTATTAATAATAAATTTATTTCGGATACTAATAAATATGTTCGTTCTGCTATCAAACATAGAAAAGTTATCGAATTAGTGCCTGCTTTTAACGAGGTCTTTGCAATTTTTGCTTTATGTGTAGTATTGTTTATTGGTGGAAACGAGGTATTATCAGGCTATATGGAACCTGAAAAATTAATGTTATTTTTATTTTCACTTTTTTCGATAATGTCGCCAATTGCAACCGTAGTAAATGCCGTTTCTGGATTTCAGCGTGGGATTGTATCGGCTGAGCGTATTTTTACAATACTTGATGAAACGACAAAAGTAATTTCTGGCGATAAACAAATAAATAATTTTGAAAAATCTATAGAAATTAATAATGTAAATTTTGCATATATTGATAAAGATGTTATAAAAGATAATAATTTTAAAATTGAAAAAAATAAAAAAATCGCTTTCGTCGGCTCAAGCGGAAGCGGTAAATCAACAATGCTCGATTTAATTATTAGATTTTATGACCCAACAAATGGTGAAATTCTTATTGATGGCAATAATATCCGCCAATTTGATATTCAATCTTATCGCAATTTGTTTGGAATTGTGTCGCAGGAAAATATGCTATTTAATGATACAATATTAAATAATATTCGATATGGATTTGAGGAAGCAAGTGAATACGATATTATTGAAGCAAGTAAAAAAGCAAACGCATATAATTTTATACAGAAATTACCCGATTCATTTAATACTATAATTGGTGATCGCGGAGTTACACTATCTGGTGGAGAGCGTCAGCGTATTGCAATAGCCCGTGCATTAGTACGAAATCCACAAATATTAGTTTTCGACGAGGCAACTTCCGCACTCGATGCTGAATCAGAAAAAGTTGTTCAAAAAGCTATTAACGAATCTCTAAAAAATAAAACGGCAATTATCGTTGCTCACCGTTTATCAACTATTATTGATTGTGATGAAATACTCGTTTTTGACGATGGCAAAATTTCCGAGCGCGGTACTCATAGCGAATTAATCCAAAAAAAAGGTATATATTATAAATTATATGAGATTCAATTTACTGAAAAAATATAATTTATTTGGAAATCAGATAGTTAGTAGAACAAGCCCCTTGCTGGCTGATAATAAAAATATGTCCAATATTTTTAAAAGTGTTTAAGATTTAAATCCATATTATATTGTAGGATAGATGTTTTATCTTTGCAATTCATCTCTAAAGTAAAAGAATTTTTTATAAAAAAAAGGACTGACATAAAAAAATATGCAGTCCGTTTCTTCTTTTAAAAAAGAATATCTATTTTAGTTTGCTGGCTTTGCTTCTACTGTTTTAGTTTCGCTATTTGTAGTTTTAGCTTCTGATTTTGCATCTTTTGTAGTAGTGCAAGATTCTTTTTTTGCAGAAGTTTTTTGAGTAGAGCAGCTTTCTTGTTTTGCAGATGGTTTAGTAGTGCAGCATTCTGATTTTGCAGAAGATTTGTGCTTATCGCAAGCATTAGAGCTTAATACTGATAACGAAAATACTAAACCAACTGCTACTGCAAAGATTTTTAATGATTTCATAAATTACTCCAAAAAAATAAATAAAAAAAACGTTTACAATTATTAGACTTAAATATTAAAAGTTTATTTTAATTAAATTAATAATTTCGCCATTACTATAAAATTAATTCTCCATAAACGTATTCGCCAATAGCAGAATTGATTTTAGTTCTATAAAATTTTCGCTCGATTTCTTGATCCGCAACAAATTTTACTTTTACATAATTTTCCGACCAACCTTTCCACATACCTTCTTCTTGTATATAAGTTTCGGGTATTACGGTAAGCACTTTTCCAACTTGCTCTAAATAGAATTTTCTTTGTTTAGCTATTGATAATTCTCTTAATTTTTGGGTACGCTCTTTTCTTATGTTTACGGGGACTGGATTTATGTAATTAACTGCGGGAGTATTATCTCTTTCTGAATAAGTAAAAACGTGCAAATATGAAATTGGCAAGTTATTTAGTAAATTATAAGTTTCTAAAAAATGTTCATCTGTTTCGCCGGGAAATCCAACGATAACATCAACACCAATACCACAATTTTCAATTTTATTTTTAATTTTATAAATTAAATCTTTGTATTGATCGCTTTTATATCTTCGTTTCATTTTTCTTAAAATTTCACTGGAACCGCTTTGAAGTGGTATATGAAAATGTGGGCACAGATTACCTTTAGAATTAGCAACTAATTCAAGAATTTCATCATTTAATAAATTTGGTTCGATAGAAGAAATTCTTGTTCGTAAATCAATATCAAGAGATTCGATTAAACGGACAACATCGGTAAAGTTCTCGCCAGATTTAGATTTATAATCTCCGAGATTAATACCCGAAATAACGACTTCTTTATAGCCAGATTGAATAATTTTTTCGATATGCCCTGAAATTCTATTAAAATCCATACTTCTACTTTCACCCCTTGCATAAGGAATGGTACAAAAAGTACAGAAATAATTACAGCCATCTTGAATTTTAAAAAATGCACGTGTCCGCATATCATTATCTGTCGTAACAGCGGCATCGAATGGTAAATCATCAATGCAGGATACATTTATCTGAGTTTTTTCGCCACCAAGCATATTATGAACAAGAGTTGGGACGCGAAATTTTTCTCTTTGCCCAAAAACAGCATCAACTCCTTCAATAGAAGCAACTTCTTGTGGTTTTAATTGAGCATAGCAACCAAACACAGCTAGAAAAGCATTTGGAGATTTCCTTTTTGCCCGTCTAATTATTTTTCTTGCTTCGATATCGGCATTATTTGTAACAGAGCAGGTATTGATAAGAATTACATCTGTATCGTTTCCAAATTCTGTTATCGAATAACCCATTTCTTCGAATTTATCTTTAATTGCAGCAGTTTCGGCATAATTTACTTTGCAACCGAGTGTATGAAGTGATACTCTCATCTATATTTAATTTTAAAATTGATATAATTATTTGTTTAAAAAATCGCTAATTTTGGTAATATAAACAGAAAAATCTTTTTCTTGTTTAGGATTACTTGCGACTTTGATAGTGATTCTTGCTTTTTCTCTTGTCCAAGAATCAACTAATTTATTAAGTTCAGAAATACGTTGATTAGCAAGGTTTTCTAAATTACTGATATTAAAATCTACATAAAGAGAGCGATTAAATCTAAGTAGTTTTTGTAATTCTTGTAATTTTTCTAAACCTCTTTCATCAATATTGGCCGAACCATTTGAAAAAATATTCTCATATAATATTCTCGCACCAACATCAGGCTTAATAGCAGTCCATTCTGTTTCTTGTTCAGTAAATTTTGTTACATCATCTATTTTAAAATTAAATTCTTTACGTATAATATCATCAGAGCTTAAAATTACAAGATATTCCTCTCCACTTGGTAATAACTGTTCGAATTTGCCATCTTTAGAAGAAAAAGTTTTTATTTTTTTCCCTTCTTTACTACGAAATTCGATACTTACAGCAAGAGCTATATTTGTATTTTCGTCTTTTATTACACCTTTTAATAATACTTGTGCATCCTTTCCGCTTAAAAATTGAGAAAAAGAAAAATTAAAACTTGTGAACAAAGCAATTAGTATTATTAACAAATTACGCATAATAAACTTAGCCTATAAATTTATAAATAAAATATTAATTAACATATAACGAATAATAAAATAAATTATTCATTTAAAAAGACGAACTTAATTGAAAAAAGTAATTTTCATTTTTTTAATATTTATTTTTAATTTAGATTGCATTAGCCAAACATTAGTTAATTTACGAGCTGAATTAAGTCCAGAATTATTTAAAGAATACGACACTTACATTCGTAAATATGCGCCTTCTGATAGTGCTTTCAATGTAATGCTAGCTTTATCAAATAAGCATTACTCAAAATATAGAGCGGCAGTATCAGCATATATTTTTAATATGTATAAGCCCTTATTTCCGAATTATAATAGTATTTTTGAAAATCAAATACCCGTACTCGAACAAATAATGCTCACCCAGACAGCAAGCTATGATATGATACCAATCTATGAGGAATATATTAAAAAAAATGCTCCATCGGACAATGCTTATTTTGCAATGCAAAGAATTGCTGATTTATATATACAAAGAAAAAACTGGGATTCTGCCGCAGTAGTTTATAAAATTTATAGTAAATTATTTCCACAGTCTCAAAAAAAAATCCGAAAAACTATTGATTTGCTTTTAGAAGTTGAACAAAATCTTGTAATAACAAATTTGGGCAAAAATATAAATACAATTAATAACGAATGGGACCCAACGCCTACAAACGACGGACGCTTTTTATATTTTACTGCCGACCATCGAAAAGGAGGATTTGGTGGCGCTGATATTTGGGTTTCTGAAAAAATAAATGGTGAATGGCAGAAAGCAAAAAATATTGGAAAACCAATAAATAATTATTTCGATGAAACTATTGATAATGTTACAAGCGACGGAACGGGGCTATTATTATCTGGAAATTTTCAGGGTTCTTATGGAGAGTTTGATATTTATTATGCGGGTAAAACCGTTACTGGTTGGGATGATTTGCAACATTTTCCTAAACCTATAAATACTGAATATCACGATGAAGCCGCTTCAATTAGCGCTGATGGAAAAGCTATGTTTTTTACTTCGGATAGACCAGGGGGAATTGGTCCATTTGTTCCAATAAATAAGGAATTTTATGGTGGCTCAACAATGGGAAATATGGATATATATGTTGTTTTGCGAAATGGTAACGACTGGTCTGAGCCAATAAATCTTGGACCCGTGATAAATACACCTTATGCAGAACGCTCGCCATATCTTCATCCCGATGGAAAAACTCTATATTTTAGCTCGAATGGTCATTATGGATTAGGACGCCTCGATGTTTATAAATCAGTTAGACTTAGCGATACTTCTTGGACAGAATGGTCTGAACCAATAAATCTTGGAAAAATAATAAATTCTGCCCAAGATGATTGGGGATATGTAATTGACCCAAACGGTGAAATTGCATATTTTGCTAAAGATGGTGATATAAACGGCTTTGGTAATTGGGATATTTATTCGATTTCTTTGCCCGATATTGCTAAACCACAAGCATTGGCAATTATTAAAGGGCAGATTAGAGATTCATTAGGACACGGATTGAGCTGCACAATTACTTGGGAAAATCTTGAAACAGGCGAAATTGTAGGAAATTTAAATAGCGACCCACGCGATGGATTTTATATAATTACTTTGCCGCTCGGAAAAAATTATGGATATTTTGTCTCGAAAGCAGGCTATTATTCTTCATCAAAAAATATTGATTTACGCTCAATTGATAAAAAAACAGAAATAATCGAAAATATTACTCTTGTATCCATTAAAGATATGAAAGAAAAAGGCTCTTCGGTCAGAATTAACAACATATTTTTTGATTTTGATAAATCTGATTTGAAAGAGGAATCGAAACCCGAATTAAATAGATTGATCGATTTTGTAAAAAAACTAAATGATTTTAATATTATTATCGAAGGTCATACAGATAATAGTGGAACCGAAGCACATAATAATACTCTTAGTTTAAATAGAGCAAAAGAAGTTGCTAAATATTTAATAAATAATGGTATTGATAAAAAAAGAATTATTACAAAAGCATTTGGTAGTCAAATGCAAATCGCAACAAATGATACAGAAGAAGGTAAAGCTCAAAATCGAAGAGTTGAAATAAGACTCACAAAATAATTTCAAATATTTTTATTAGAAATTTCGTTTATAATTTATGTATAAAATCTTATTAATTAGTTTATTATTATTAGCTTATTCAAGCAAAACAAGCAATCAAAACGCTGAAAATAATATGGAAAATAAATCAAATCTTGAATATATTTTACTCGCTGGCGGTTGCTTTTGGTGTGTCGAAGCAGTATTTCAAAATTTAAATGGTGTAGAAAGTGTCGAATCTGGCTATTGTGGAGGAAATACTCCAAATCCAAGCTATGAAGAAGTTTGCTCGGGCGAGACGGGTTACGCCGAAGCTGTAAAAATAGGTTTTAATCCCGAAATAATTTCTTTAAGTGATATATTAGAAGTATTTTTTGCTACACACGACCCCACGACTCTCAATCGTCAAGGTGCGGATATTGGTACTCAATACCGTTCTGAAATATTTTATTATAATGAAAATCAAGAGAAAATTATTAAAAATTATATTGAATTTCTTGAAAAAGAAAAAGTGTTTGATGATAAAATTGTTACTAAAATCACTTCACAAAGTAAATTTTATAAAGCAGAAAATTATCATCAAAATTATTATAATAATAATAAATTTCAAGGATATTGCAGAATGGTTATTAATCCAAAACTTGAAAAATTAAAAAGTAAGTTTAGTGATAAAATAAAAAAATAAATTTTTATAATATAGTATGATATGAATTCTTGCTTATTAAGGAAAATATACAAAATCCTACAAGAATGCATATCTTGCTGAAAATCCAAGATATTACGCTAATTGTATTTAATATTTTCAAATGAATAACTTAAATTTGAATATATATTGAGATAATTTATTTATAATTGAATAATTATACCAATTAGAAGAATTGATTTTTGGATTATTATCGAAAAAATTGATAACTAAAATTGTAAAAAAGACACCAATTATCGAACCAGCAAAAACATCATAAGAAAAATGCTGAGCAAGATAAATTCTCGAAATTGCAACCAACATAGCACAAAATAAGAAAATGATACCAATTTTTTTATTTTTTGTAATTATAGCAAGAAATAAAAAGAATGCAAAACCTGAAGTAGAATGCCACGATGGAAAACTATACCACGAATTTATATGATAATTATCAATAAATCTAACTAAATTTGTACCTTCAAAATATATTTTTGGACGCGGCATATTATAAAATAGCTTTATTAGCTGCACAACAGCACCAGCAATTATGTAAGAACTAATCCCAATTATTAGATATTTTATTCTAAAAAGCCCTAATGTAAGAATAAATATAACGAAATATCCATTTTCTTCAAGTAAAGAAAAAAATATAAAAAAATTATCTATATCGGAATTACGCCATTGATTAAAAAAGATTATTTCATCACCTTTATTAATACTTAGTATTATTATACAAGCCGTAATAAAGAGAATTCCATAGAAAGAAAAGAAATAAGGATTTTCTATTATTCTACTCATTATGGAATATTGTTTTGAGTTATGATTTTTTTTCATTTTTTTCATTGATTAGTAAAATATTATTATTTTCAAGTTCGATATTATATTTAAGCCGATTATCGAGATTTCCAAGTGTTTTATATGCTTCATTAATTAGAATAAATTTATTCAAATTTACTTTCGAACCATCAGAAATATCAGGATGATACTTACGAGCAAGGCGATAATATGCTTTTTTTATATCCTCACTTGACGCTGTACGAGATATTCCTAATAATTTATAATAATCAACAATTATCATATCAAATAAACGAAAAGTATTTTTTAGACAAATTAAAATTCATTAAATATTATTTAGATACAAAAATAATAAGTTTATTTTTATCAATCAAAAAAGAATTTTTGAACTTATTATTCGTTTTAATTCATATTATAAGAATAATATTAATATTTTTTTGAATATAATAATTATTATAATTTATTTTTTTGAATTTTAAAAAAAATTTAGATTTCTGAATCATTTTAAATGAAAACAATTTATGAAAATTTTTATCATAAAAATTAGGTTTTTTTTCTTATTTTTTTTGACAACAAGCTCGATAACTTATTCTCAAAAATTATTAATACCAATGGATTTATCCCAAACTGACCATTTGAAGGCTTATGGTATAACATATTGGTTTTTGAGTAATGGTGGAAATGCTGATTGGCTTTTAAATTATAGAGGCGGCTCGTTTTTATTCGATTATTCTGATAATCTTGCAACAGAATGTAGAATTCGCGGTGTTAGTTTTGAAAGTATTACTTCCAGTAGCGGCGCTTCGATTCTCGAAGAAGTAAAAAAGGATGGCGTAAATATGGATGCCATTAGGCTCGAAAAAGCTCCTAAAATTGCTGTTTACGTACCGCCCGGTGTTCAGCCTTGGGACGACGCAGTACGTATGGCACTCGAATATGCAGAGATAAAATACGATATAGTATGGGACGAAGAAGTGATGAATGATAAATTAAAAGAATATGATTGGCTTCATCTTCATCACGAAGATTTTACAGGGCAACACGGCAAATTTTGGGTTAGTTATCGAAACGCTCCTTGGTATATTCAACAAGTTGCACTATGCGAGAGCATGGCAAAAAAACTTGGTTTCGCAGATGTTTGCCAGCTAAAAAAAGCTGTTGCTGAAAAGATCAAATCTTATGTTGCTTCGGGTGGTTTTATTTTTGCAATGTGCACGGCAACAGATTCTTTTGATGTAGCACTTGCGGCAACAAATATTGATATTTGTGATGTGATGTTTGACGGCACTACCGCTGACCCAAGTGCAAATGATAAATTAGATTTTAGCAAAACATTAGCTTTTGAAAATTTTAAACTAATAATGGATCCAACAGAAGTTGAATTTTCTACAATAGACGTTGGGGCACAAAATATTAATAATCCAGATGCTGATTATTTCACTTTGTTTGACTTTTCAGCTAAATACGATCCTGTACCAACTATGCTAACTCAAGACCATGTCAATGTAATTCACGGATTTTTAGGGCAAACAACTGCATTCGACAAACAATATATAAAAAATTCTGTTACAATACTTGCCATCAAAGATGGTACATCGGAAGTAAAATATCTGCACGGTAATGTTGGACGAGGCACTTTTACTTGGTACGGAGGACACGACCCCGAAGATTATGTTCATAGAATTGGCGATCCACCAACGGATTTAAGTTTGTTTAAAAATTCACCGGGTTATAGGCTCATATTAAATAATGTTTTATTTCCAGCGGCAAAGAAAAAAAAGCAAAAAACATAATTTAGGCACGATTTTTTATAATAATTCGATTATAGAATCAAATATACTTATTTTTGTAAATAATAAATATAAAAATTAATTAATAAATAAAATGAAAATCCTAAAATATACTTTAATATATTTACTTATGGCGATTAGTCTATCGCTTATATCCTACTCGCAGGATATAGAAATTACTATTAACGACACTACAATTCAGCGCGGTGGCTCAAATCGGATACCAATATATTTTCAGTCTAAATCGGGATTAACGGGGGATATTGAGTTTGTTTTCAACTACAATGCTTATGTAATTGATATAAAAGATACAAGTTTGACGGTACCAACTAACCCTTTCATTGATGAAGTAAGAATATTTAATGATTTATCTGATATCTCAAATTCGAAACTAATAATTAAAGCAAAATTTGCTTCCTTAGCGTTAGCAGGTGGTGGATTTTATTTAGTGGTAGAAGGGCTCGCGGGTGCTGATACTCTTACTCAACTCACACCCATAAGTGTTATTTTAGATGGCAATAGAATAGAAGATACTAAGTTCAATTCTGCTACAATTATTGTTCGTAGTTCTTCCGTAGTACCCGGTATTACTGAGGGTTTAGGTTTAAATCGCCCCAATCCATTTTCGGATTATACAAGTTTTAATATTGGCTTGAATAAAGAATCAACAATTCATTTTTCAATATTTAGTTTAGGCGGTAGAAAAGTACTCGACCAAGATAATTTGCTCGAAGCGTTTAGAATTTCACTTATAAATGAAAGCGGTGAAAATATTACAAATTTTAATACGAATAAAATTCCAAGAGGAAATTATAAATTAACTATACAGCCCTATTCTTGGATGTTATCTGCGGGTGCTTATGCGATAATATTAACAACAGAATCAGGCGCGTATAAAACTAATTTTATGTATATTAAATAAGATACGAACATTGAAAATCAATTTTAAAATATTAATAATATTGTTTTTTATTCTTGTGCAGTCCAATGTTTTATTTTCACAAGAAGCATTAGAAGAAAATTTAGAATTAAAATTAAAACAACCCGTCGGAAACGAGTTTTGGCTTTGTTTTATGATGAATTTTCGCGATGACCCATCGAGTCCGAAAAATGCACTAATTCTCGAATTGTTCATTACGGGCGATAACGATGCTAATGTTGTAATCGAATGCCCCGCAATAAAATATAGGCAAACTTTATTTGTTCCGGGTGGCACAGTTCGTAGCATTTTATTAACTGATAAAGTAATGATTAGAAGTTTTGAGGTTGTCGAAAAAGGTTTAGCCGTTAAGGTTAGTTCCGATAGTCCCGTATCGGTTTATGGACTTAATAGACGTTATCAAACCACAGATACTTATTTAGGTCTGCCTATAACTGTTTTAGGGACAGAATATCGCTCTATTACTTATCACGTTGCCGAAGATTTGTCTCCTTTATATGCGATAGTTGCAACAGAAGATAATACTATTGTTACAATTACTCCGAAAGCTCTTACTCAAAAAGGTAAGCCCAGAAATGTACCTTTTGATATTACTTTAAATCAAGGCGATGTATATCAAGTTCGTTCTGAAACAAATAGGGCGCAGTTGCGTGAATTAAATATCAATGAACGCGAAATTGATATGACTGGTTCTTTAATCAAAGCTAATAAAAAAATTGCTGTATTTAGTGGGCACGAATGTACTTACGTTCCCGCCGGACCACCGAGAATAAAAGCGTGTAATCATATTGTTGAGCAATTGCCACCGGTTAGCTCTTGGGGAAAACATTTTTATATTGGTAAATTAAAAGGTAGGTCAAATTACACTTATCGAGTTATGGCTCACTATGATGATACTAAAGTATTCGAAAATTCAAAATTAATCTCAACATTAAAAGCGGGATATTTTCTCGAAAAAAATATTAATGAAGACGTTCAAATAACTGCCGATAAGCCTGTATTAGTAGCTCAATATTCTCAGGGATATGAAAATGGCGATGCGATTGGCGACCCGATGATGCTTTTAATTAGCCCTACTCAGCAATTTTTAAAGCAATATAGATTTGCTACCCCTGTAAACGGCAGTTGGAATCATTATATAAACGTCGTTGTACCTACCCGTGCTATAAATTCATTAGAATTAAATGGACGAAGAATAGACCCAAAACAATTTTTCCCATTAGGTATAAGTAGATATTCTATTGCTTATTTACAAGTGCCATTTGGCACACATTTTATTCGTGCTAACGAGCCATTTGGAATGTATTCTTATGGTTTTGGATTTGGCGAAGTTGATGCTTATGATGCCTATGGAAATATGGGTGGGCAATCTTTTATGGAATATGTTCCTCTTAGCGATACCGAGCCGCCAACAGCTGAAATAAAAACAGAAAATAATAAGCAATATATCATTTTAAGAGATGACAGACCAGACGACCTTGGATTAAGATCATTTTCAATAGCCGATAGTATAGGAATTAAAATAATACAATCTAACATTACAGAAGGCGCACCACAACATTCTATTGAAATTAATCCAACAAATTATAATGTTCCCGGACAATTACATTTCTTTGTAAAAGATATTGCTAATAATAGTGCTGAATATACACTATGTTATACATATAACAAATCTAATAATTCGCTTGATTTTATGCTTTCAACGGGTTATAATAAAAAATGTATTCCAGAACCCGGTTTTATCGTTGGAGCTTATGGAAAATATTCTGCTACTTTTCATAGTGCTGATTTTTCGAATACGGGAAATTTAGAAATTCCCGGAAAATTTACATCTGCAACGGGTTCGGGAGGCTTAGGCGGGCTTTATATTTCTAAACGATTCAAAAATAATATTTATTTTTCAGCGCACTTAGCACTTGAAAATTATGGAGGCGTTTTAGCCGCACCAGATAGCATCTTATCTAATAGACGAGATCCTTTATCCGGTGAACTAACACAATTTCAAGAAACTCATTATATTGAATTAAAAAATAATTATTTAGTTTTATCTCCAACTATTGAATATTATTTGAATGCCTATTTATATGCAAATTTAGGGCTTAATATATCTTTTAATCTAAATAATTCCATAGAAGTTAGAAAAAGAATTACTATCCCAGATAATTATGTATATGCAAATGGAGATAAAGAGATTATTTTAGATAACTATAATGAATTAACTTCACTTAGAAGTTTAAGATTGGGATTATTCGGTGGTTTAGGAGCTTCTTTACCAATAATTGATAAATTATCATTGCTTCTCGAAGGTAATTATAATTACTATCCATTTAGTATCATTGATGATAGTGATTGGAAAATAGATAATTTATCATTTCTCATTGGATTAAAATACCAATTATAATGGACTCGTGAGTTAAAATGGCAACTTTTCAACGCTCAATAGCTGTTTTAAAAAAAGAAGTTTTAAGCGAGTTCCGCACTCGCTATGCTATTTCTGCAGTTTTACTATTTGTTTTAACAACAATTACAATGATAGTATTCTCTACTGCTGGCGATAATATTAGCCCAACAGTTGCCGCAGGGATACTTTGGATTGTAATGTTTTTTGCCGCAATGACGGGTTTGTCGAAAACATTTGTAAGCGAAGAAGAGCGTAATACATCACTTTATTTAAAGCTTATATCAAACTCATCGGCAATATATTTTGGAAAACTTGGATTTAATATTATTCTAAGTATATCGCTTAATATCGTAGCAGTATTATTATTTTTTATGTTTATGGGAAATATCGAAGTAAGAAGTATAGATATTTTTTTTCTATCTATTTTTCTTGGTAGTATTGCAATAGCGGCTTCTACGACAATAATTTCTGCTCTCATTGCAAAAGCAAACTCTAAAAATGCACTTTTCCCCGTACTATCTTTTCCTATAATGCTACCTGTGATAATATTAGGGATTCAAACGACGATTGCCTCATTTGATGGAACAATTTTTGAAAAAGTTCGCGGTGATTTTCAAATGTTATTTGCTTATTCAGGGCTTATGTGCTTAGCTTCGTATTATTTATTTGATTTTGTATGGAAAGAATAAACATAAATTAGGATAAAAAATGAAAATTAAATTATATAACTCATTATCTAAACAAATTGAAGAATTTAATCCCGTAAATCAAGATGAAGTAGGCTTATATTCCTGTGGACCAACAGTTTATAATTTTGCTCATATTGGAAATATGAGGGCATTTTTATTTGCCGACCTATTGCAAAGAATATTAAGAACCGTAGGCGGTTATAATGTAAAATGGGTAATGAATATTACTGATATTGATGATAAAACAATTAGAGATAGTCAAATAAATTCGCCCGCTTGGTTAGCCGAAATGGGTGAGCAAACTAATTCGGAAATCGAAAATTTAAAGAAATTAACTGAATTTTATCAAGATGCTTTTTTAGATGATATTTCAAGTCTTGGAATAAATATTGAGCATTTCTATGCTTTGCCCGCCGCGACTGATTATATTGATGAAATGCAAGATTTAATTCGAAAAATTATGAAAAATGGGTATGCCTATATCGCTGGAAATTCGGTTTATTTCGATGTTGAAAAATGGCGACACAACGATAAATATGGTAAACTTTTTAAAATAGATTTTGATAATTTTAAAAAGGGTGCAAGAATAGATAGCGATGAATACGAGCGTGAACATATTAGTGATTTTGTTCTATGGAAAGAAAAAAAGGAAAACGAACCATTTTGGGATTTCGAAATTGACGGTAAAAATTTACAGGGAAGACCGGGTTGGCATATCGAATGCTCCACAATGGAATACGAACTTCTTGGATTGCCATTTGATATTCATACAGGTGGAGTGGACTTGAAATTTCCTCACCACGAAGATGAAATCGCACAAAGCAAAGCTGGCTATGATTGCGAACCCACTAATTATTGGCTTCATAATGATTTTTTAGAAGTCGAAGGTGAGAAAATGTCTAAATCTGCTGGCAATTTCTATACTCTTAGAGATTTAACTCAAAAAGGTATCGAACCGCTCGATATTAGATTTACTATGCTTAGCGCCCACTATAGAACAAAATTAAATTTCACATTCGCGGGTCTTGATTCCCAGAAAAAAGCTCGAAGACGCGTTCAAGAATTTATATGGTCCTTACTCGATGATAAAACAAGTGGCGATATAATCGTTGATAGTGATAAATTTAGAAACGATGTATTATCTCAACTTGCAAACGATTTACATACTCCTAAAGCATTAGCAGAAATATTTTCCTTCATTAATTCTAATGAACCAGATAAATTTACAGAAGACACTAAAACTAAATTACTAAATATCTTTAGAGAAATTAATAATATATTTGATGTATTTAGTTTCGAAGCTAAACCAGAAGAAATAAATCAAATTCCACAAGATATTATTAATTTGGCAGATGAAAGATGGCAAGCAAAAAAATCAAAAGACTATGCAAAGTCTGATGAATTAAGAAAAAAGATATTAGAATTAGGATGGGAAATTACAGATGCCAAAGAAGATTACAAAATCATCAAATTATAAAATCAAATCAGTTGGTATAATTGGCGTAGGGAAATTAGGCGCTACTTTATGTTTTGCATTTGATATATTAAATATACTTAAATTAGTAGTAAGTCGAAACGAAAAAAAGATTAGTCATCTGCAAAAACATACAAATAGCAATTTTAAGGGATTTAATTCAATTAATGAAATAAATGTTTTTCCAAATATTATTTTTATTACAGTTCCCGATGCTGAAATCAAAAATATAGCACAAGAATTAGCAAGCAAATTTCCAGAGAAATTATCAAAAACGATTTTTATTCATTGCTCTGGTACACTCGGACTTGATGTATTAGAGCCTTTAAAAGATACATCTGAGGGCATAGCTGTAATGCATCCATTTCAGACTTTTTTTAATTATGATGCTATTGATTTAATGGAAATAGCTTGGACTATTGAGTGTAGCGAACATCTTAAACCAGTATTAAAGAATATGATTGAACCATTCGAAGCTAAGATTACTTTCGTTGATGAAATTAGAAAATTTGATAAAAAAAGTTATCATCTTTCGGCAATATTTGCTTCGAATTATTTAGCAAATACTATGTTTATAGCAAATAAATTGGCTGTTCAAACTGGTATCGAGGCTGAAAAGCTTATTTATCCAATTTCTACAACTGCGATTGAAAATAGTATGCCAGAGACGAATCTTTATGAATTTGCTCTTACTGGTCCCATATCTCGAGGCGATATTGATATTGTAGCAAAACATATTAAATCGTTAAAAAATGATAAATTAACTTTAAAAAATTATATTTTAATGGGTTTAGCAACGACAGAAACCGCATATTCTGAACTAATAATTAGTGAAAATATATATTTAAAATTAAGAAAACTTTTTTTTAATGAAATAATTAAAGTATATTCGTAATTGTATTATTTAACTTTATTGATGAGGTTTTTGTATGTATAAATATATTTCAATATTTCTATTATTTTCAACTATTTTCTTCATATCTTGTGGTGAAAAATATGAAGAATTAAAAAATGTTGCTGAGGTTATCAAAAACGCTCCCGAAGCTGTTGATGATATGACAAAATCTATTGATAATGCTGATAAAAAGCGTGAAGAAAGACGCAAAAAAGGCGATACATTAGCTCTACATTTTTCTGAATTACAGAAATTCTTACCTGAATCTTTATCGGGATTTAAATCCGAAGAACCATCAGGGCAAACTACAAATATTACTGGTTTTTCTATGTCGCAAGTAGAAAGAACTTATGTTGATGAAGCTAATGATAGACACATTCATATTACACTTATGGATTATAACGAAGCCTATGCATTGTTTGCTGGAGTTGCTTATTGGGGTGCATTGGGGCTTTCACAAGAAACAAGTGACGGATTCCAAAAATCATTCAAATCCGATATCGTAGATGTTACGGGTTTGGAGGAGTATTCAAAAAGCGGTAAGTCAGCAAAGATAAATTATGCTATTGGTTATAGATTTATTCTTACAATCGAAGATAACAATGCAACTGGTACTGAATTTATAAAAGACATTGCAAATAAAATGGATTTAAAGAAGTTAGCTAATTTGTAATTCTTTACTTTTTTCTATCTATCGTAGTTTTACATTATTTTTTCTAAAAATTGGCGTCTATGTTAAAAGTTTTTTTAAAATTAATAAACATAGACGTTTTTTTATTTTACATACTAATAAATTGTCAGATTAAATCCTAACTAATATAAATATTAATTTTTCATTCAAATCTATAAATTGGTGCTAGTGTATCTTTATGCTGAATAATTATGTTCAAATCTTTGATTAATCCATTATTAAATGAATATATCCAACCGTGAATTTGTAGAACATTGCGTTTCCAAGCATTTTGAACAATTTGGGTTCTCGCTAAATTTCTAACTTGTTCAATTACATTCAATTCCACTAATTTATCAGCCTTTGCTCTTTTATCATCAATATTATCTAAAACATCAGAATACTTATGATAAACATTTTTTAAATGTTGTAGCCAATAATTTGTAATTCCATAATCATTATTAGTTAAAGCCGCATCAACACCACCACAATCATAATGCCCGCAAACAATAATATGTTTAACTTCTAATACCTCGACAGCATATTGCAAAACACTCATAATATTTATATCAGATTGAACGACAAGATTTGCAATATTTCGGTGAACGAATATATCACCGCTACCCGTTCCAGTAATTTCGTTAGCGGGTGTTCGGCTGTCCGAGCAACCTATCCAAAGATATTCGGGCTTTTGACCTTGGCTTAGTTTTTTAAAGAAATTGGGGTCTTTTGCCAAAGTATCTTTAACCCATTTTTTATTACCGTCTAACAATTTTTGATAGGATTTTATCATTTTTGAAATTACCCAATTTTTATAAAAAAATAGTGATATTTAGAAATTAGATTCATCACGCCACTGAGAAATTTTCCATTTAGCTTCTGAGTTTGGTCTTGATATTCTAAGATTTACCCTTCCATAAATAGAAATTATATCGGTAGCACTAAAGATAATAGTTAAATTGAAACCACGTGAAATATCTTGTAAAACAGAATCACCAATTGAATTAACGACATCATTCCAATAAAGATCAATATTTTGAGTAGCTTGGAATAATCTATATGTAGTACGCATTTCTTCCTCGCGACCCCAAGATTCATCAATTCCTTTATCAAAATCTCTAAAAATAAATCTGAAATCGTCATTTAGCAATTCACCATAAACAAGAGTATCTTTGAACATATATGCATATCGAAAATTTTGGAATAAGCCATCAATACTTTTTTGATCGCTTAAAATATTATTTTCTAAATAATTCTCGACTAAACCGGGTGCAAATGGATTAATACAACTTTGATTAGTAATAATTAAAACGAAAAGTAAAAGAAAAAATAAATATAAATTTTTTACTTTTTTTAAAGTAAAATTTAACTTTTCTAAAAAATATATCTTATTATTATTCATTAGTTATATAAATATGCTTTAAGCATACTCCAAGAATATTTTATAGAATCACTTACATTAATATTTACATCAATCCACTTAGAAATATACCAAAGACCATTATCGCGATTAACCATAGTAAATTGTAAGCGTCCTGCAAAATTATTCGGAATATTTTGATTTTCATTTGTTAAATTTATAATATAATCAGATGTAAATATAGCTGAATCGGCTGTTTCTTGAATTGGTTTTCTATTTTTCCAATGAACTATAATTCCATTTTCATTATTTATTGAACTAAAAATTGATGTTATCGAGCGTCGTTCATCTTCGAAATTCCATAAATTAAAAATTGTAGGAAATTGCGTATAAGCATCTGTAGCTGGTGTAAAAGAAAACTCATTATTTGTATTATCTTTAAAATTATAAAAACAATTCATATAATTTTCAATATTACTTGATTTTAAAGAATTTTCAAAATTTTGAATTAACATCGAAGGCTCAGTGGCGGGCAACAAACCAGAATTACCGATATCTGGCGATTCGGGGTTGCGAGTAGAAAAAATATCACAACTTTCGATACTTAAAAGTAATATAAATAATATCAATATATATATTTTAGACTGCAATTCTGCTTTCCAATGCTCTTGAAATTGTTGCTTCGTCTGTAAATTCGAGTGAAGACCCCATAGGTACTCCACTTGCGATACGCGTAACTTTAATATCTAATGCTTTTAATAATTTTGCAATGTAGTGAGTAGTTAACTCTCCTTCAACCGTTGGATTAAGAGCAAGAATTACTTCTTCAATGCCATTTAATCTATTAATAAGCTCTTTTATTCTGATATCGTCTTGAGTAATGCCTTCGAGTGGATTCATTATGCCATGTAAAACGTGATATAGACCGAAAAAATCGTGAGTTTTTTCGATAACTACAACATCATTTGGCTCCTCGACGACACACAAAATTGACTTATCTCTTTTATGTGAACTACAAATATCACAAGGATCATTTTCTGTATAATTATAGCATACAGAACAATATTTTACATTCTTTTTAAGCTCGATTAAAGCTTTTGAAAAATTCTCAACTAATTCATTTGGCTGCCTGAGTAAATGAAAAGTAAGTCGCTGAGCAGTTTTCCTGCCAATCGAAGGCAAAGACGAAAATAATTCGATAACTTTTTCTATTGATTGAGAAGTATAAATCATAATTTTTTAAAAACCGAGATTAAGACCGGGAATATTTGGTAACATATTTTTGATTTTTGACATTTCATCACTTGATAATTGATTAGCTTTTTCTATAGCTTTATTTACTGCGGCAACAACTAAATCCTCAATCATCGCAATATCATTTTGGGCAATAATTTCTTGCGAAATTTTAATTGAAACTAATCTTGTATTACCCGTCATCGTGGCGCTTACGAATCCACCACCAGAATCGGCTGTAACGGTCATATTATCAAGATTGCGTTTGATGCTTTCTACTTCGTCTTGCATTTTTTTTGCTTGTTGCATCATTCCTTGAATATCGAACTTCATATTTTACTCCAAAAAAAAATACTATTCAATTTAATTAATATTAAAACGTATAAATGTAAGTTTTACTTTCATATTATTTTATTTGTTGAAAACAATATTTACAAATATAAAATTTTTTAAAATATATTAGGAGCGGATATGGGACTTTTTAGCAGAATAGCCGACGTATTCAAAGCAAATGTTAATGATGCACTTGATAAAGTCGAAGACCCCGAAAAAATGCTAAAACAAATGGTAATCGAAATGGAAGAGTCCGTTAATAAAACTACTCTTGCCGTTGCACAAGCTATTGCCAACGAAAAAGGTTTAGAAAGGAAAATCGAAAAAGCTCGCAAAGATAAAAGTGAATGGGAGCAGAAAGCTATGCAGGCACTACAAGCTAATAGAGAAGATTTAGCTCGTGCCGCATTAGAGAAAAAAGCTATCGCCGAGCGTAATATTAGTGATTTAGAACCAATACACGTTCAAGCAAGAGAAACAGCAAACAAACTCCGCCAACAGCTCGACTCTCTTAAAGCAAAATTAGACGAAGCACGTAGCCGCCAAAGTACATTAGTAGCACGCTCACAAGCGGCAAAAGCACAAAAGCAAATTGCTCAATCAATTAGTGGCGTAGGCTCCGATGCATTTAGTAAATTCGATAAATTTGAAGGAAAAATTGAAAAACTTGAATCAGAAGCAACTGCTTTTGAAGAACTTGCTGGTGGTAATACCTCGCTTGATGATGAATTTAAAAAATTATCTTCTGGACCCGGAATTGATAACGAACTCGAAGCAATGAAAGCAAAGTTGGGATTATTAAATTCTTCTAATACAGATACAAATTAGGAAGATAGTCTAATGGAAAATGAAAATGTATATCTAAATAAAGAAGAGAGTTATATTTTGGAAACACCACAAAAATTAATTGATGATACCATTTTAAAAGTTGAAAATATTCTTAAATCAAAATTCCCTGATTACCTAACTTTTGGCAAAGGAACTTATACTATTTCTCGGGGTTCGACACAAGTTATGGTTGTTGTTAGGCCTTTTACAGAATTTGATACTTGTATTGAATGCGTTGCAAATGTGGTATCAGGCGCCGAAATAACAAATGAATTAATGCAGTATTTATTACGTAAAAATGCAGAAATTCATTTTGGAGCTTTTGGTTTATTATTTGATAATTCTATCGTTTTTCAGCACTCAATTGCTGGAACTAATGCCGATGAGAATGAAATCGTTACTTCGATTAATGCAGTTGCAATTATTGCCGATCATTATGATGATATAATTGTTGAAATGTCTGGTGGCAAACGCGCTGTTGATAATACAGAAAATTTTGACTAAAACTAATTTTCTTTTTTTGAGACGAAATTATTTTTTAAAAATAGTTTCGTCTTTTTTTATTGCAAATAACTCATTAGAAATCAATAAATTCTATTTGTGTAATAATTTATATCAAAAGGTGAGCGAGAGCATCTTGCTTGTCATTATCATTTTATCATTCTGAACGAAGTAGAAAATCTTTTTTCAGTTAGAAACCTAATACTTCCCAATAATATTTGACTTTTTATCAGTAAAACCTCATAATGATAATCATTTAATAAAAAAAAATTAAATAACAAAAGAAATACTTTTATTGGCGGATATAGTTGCACCCGTTGGTGACTCAATGGTTTTTATATGATTGTTTTCAGAATAATGAATTGACAAAAGTAGTAATCCTGATTGCGACATATATTTACTTAAAATTGAAGCAAAATGTTCGACGTTTTGAATTGTTGAAACTTCTTTTATAAAATCATTTCCTAAAAATTTGATAATATCACAAAGAGTAATTCCAATATCAATTTCGTGATATTTAATAGAGACATCATTTTTTAATTTATTAATATTGAATTGCGAACGAAAAACAAATGTATATAAACGCGTTTTATTGTTTAGCGTGAAGGGAAAAGTCCAATGATAAGGTGAGTTTCCAGAAGTACAAATATGATTCCACAAATGCATTGATTCAATAAATTTCTGTAATCTAATAGGAATATTATCCATCAATTCCGAAATTGAACTTGATGATATTTTAGATAGTAATTTAAAAAAACAAAATTCATTACTGTCGCTATTTAGAGAATAGAAATTGAATTTTAGATTACTATCGCTTAAATTTCCATAAAAGTTATCTTTAAAATTGGAAATAATATTATTTAAGCTATTGGGAATTTTGTTTTCGTAAGAATTAAAAAAATCATATTGAAATTCATCAATATATTTCAAATCCTCAAAATAATTATAAGCTATTACAAATAAATCATATTCAAAAGGTAAATCCGACTCAGCCATCCAAAATAATGCTCTTGCAAACGAATCAGTTTTATATTTTTCATTCCTTGGTACTTTCGTATAAAATTTATAAAATTTCAACAAATCATCTTTATAAATCATATTTTTAAAAGTTAAAAATAAATCTGAAGTATAAAGATATAATTCTGAATATGGTAAATCAAGAATTCTAACAATATCTTCTTTTTTTCTTTTTATTCCTTGAATATGAGATTGAACGGAATGAACTTTTAAAACTAAATTTGGCTCGACTTCTTCAATCTTAAAAAATATATCATCGCCTTGCAATAAGCCCTTGTGTAATTGACAAGTAAAATCTCCATTGGGCAATCTTACTATTCCGATACCCTCATCAATTAAAGATAAAATTTTTCCTTGAACTATTTCTCCTAAACGAAAATTTCTAAGTTTTGGATTTTTTTCTTTTGGTTTTGGTCTTTTGTATAAATAGGAGAAACTATGCCCTTCGGCATTTACTTTTTGGACACCTTCGCCTAAATTCATTTGAAAATTCAAATCTTCCATTCGATACTCCTATTTATATTATTATCGTCATAATCACTAAAATATTGAATTATTTATAATTAATAAGTTTTATGAATTGTAAATGAAAACTTATCATCAAAATTGTTAAATTATTTTTGATTTTAATAAATAAATCTTATATTTGTAAAAAATAATGTTACACATTTCTTTGAGATTATTATGAAAACAAGGCTACTTATTCTTGCAATATTATTACTATCTTTTAAAATGATTTTAGCAAATGATAATAATAAAGTACCATTTTCAAATTGGAATACAGGGATACTAAGTTTACAGGAAGATTTACCAGAAGATTTTCCTAAAATTAAAGTTGATATTGTGAATAATCCTTTTCCGGGTAAAATTGTTATGGAGTGCTTTCAGGTTTCGACTCCAGAACCTAATTATATAATGATATCAGATGAAAATGGTAATATCGAATATTTCCATAAAGCCCAAGATCAGGGTGCAGATTTTAAAATTCAGCCCAATGGGAGGTTTTCTTATGCATCGAGAGTTAAAGTTGGTGATAAATACCAAGCAGGACCAATCACAGTACAAAATATAAAAGTGCAACACAAAATTTTTGATAGTGATTTTAATATTATTGATTCTGTACAAATGCAAAATGAATTATTAGCGGATATGCACGAATTTGTAATTTTGCCAAATGGTAATTATTTAGCTTTGTCTTATGAGGCTTTTCCTATTGATATGAGTAAATTAATTCCAAACGGAAATCCGAATGCTTTTGTAATTGGTACTATTTTGCAAGAACTTGATAAAGATAAAAATTGTGTTTTCCAATGGAGAAGTTTAGATTATATTCCCGTACTTGCTTCGAAAGATAATTTAACAAAAACAACTTTTGAACACGTACACGGCAATTCTATGTTCCTTGATAAAGATGGCAATATGATTGTGTCATTTCCAACTTCATTTGAAATTGTAAAAATAGATATGGTTACAGGTAAAATGGTTTGGAGATTTGGTGGTGATAGTAATGAATTTAAAATTACTGGCGATAACGAATTAGATAAACCATATTATTTCCGCATGCAACACGACGTTAAGCGATTAGAAAATGGTAATATGCTGTTTTATGATAATGCGGCTCAAAAGAAATCTGGTTGGAATTCACGAGCAGTAGAATACGAATTTAACGAAGATGCTCGCACTGCACATCTTGTATGGGAATTTAAACATAATCCGCCGATTTCTGCTTTTGCGATGGGTTCAGCGCAAAGACTTAAAAATGGAAATACCTTGATTGATTGGGGATTAATGTTTATGGGTACTCAAAAAGCAATTACAGAAGTAACTATGGACAAAGAAACTACTTTTGAAATGACTTTCCCTTCGCTTACATTTTCATATCGCGCACATAAATATGATTTGCCTGCCTGCCAACCCGTAGCAGAAATTGATAAATTTGAAATATTATCGGGTAATAAATATAATTTTAAAGATGAGGATAATGATACTGGTATTGAAATTACATTTAACGATATTCAAGGATTTATATATAATAATGTAAATGTAAAAAGATACGATTGTGCCTCACTAGACCCAGAATTCGAAGGTGAAGCTCCCGTTATTTTACAAGGTAGATATGAAATTCTTCAAAATATGATTGATTCTTTTGATGCACAAATTGTATTTAGAGCTAATACTTTTGCACCACATAAAGATCCAAGCAAGCTTATAGTCTATTATAGAAAAGAAATTGGTCACGGACTTTTTATACCATTAGAGACAACTTATTTACAAAATACGAGTAGTGAAAATAAACATAGTCTTAGCGTAAATGCAAAAGATTTTGGTGAGTATATTATTGGCTACCCAAGAGAAGAAAGCAATATTAATCCACCTATTTTGCAATATCCTTTAAATAATTATGAAATAATTAACGCTAGCCCAATTAAATTTGTATGGAGTTCTACAGGACGTTACGATAATTTTGATATACAAATTTCAAGTGATTCAGATTTTCAAAATATAGTATTCGAATCATATAATGTAAAAATTCCAATCTTAACATTGAATGAATTTGAACCATCAACAAGATATTATTGGAGAACTCGCACAAATTATCGTGATTTTATAAGTGATTGGTCAGAAACTTATCAATTTAACTTATCTGATTCATTTTTAGAAATGGTATATCCAATTGGTGGCGAAACTCTTAGTAGTGATTCGAGTTATATAATAAAATGGAATACAAATATTAGCGATTCTGTAAAAATTGAATTATTACTAAACGGCGAGCTAAAACGAGTAATTAGCGAAGGAATTTTTAGTTATTTTGATAGTTTCTTATGGGATAAATTAAATGCCTTAGAAAGTGATACAAGATATAGTATCAGAATTACTAATACAAAAAATAATGAACAAATTGCCGAAAGTGAATTTTTCTCTATTGATAATACAGTAAATGTTGCGGAAACATTATTTGATAATATTGATATAGAAATATCACCTAATCCCGTTAATGAGTTTCTAAAAATTAGCTTAAATACTGAAATAAATTTAGATAGTAAAATATCAATTATTAATATGTACGGTATTAGTCAAAAAATAATAAATGGCAAAATGCTTAATGATGGAACTACAAATGGTCTATTAATTGATACAAGTGATTTATTGCCGGGCGTTTATTATTGTTTAGTTCAAACGGGAAAAATTTCTAAATTAGAAAAATTTGTCGTAATTAGATAATTAAAAATTTCTATATTAAAAAATAATGTGCTGTCAATTACAATATTGGTAGCACTTTTTTTATAAATGGAATTCTATTTGAAAATGATTTTTATTATTAATCCTTTCATAAAATTGATTTTGTGTTAAATTTTTTACTAAAAAAACGCCAAGACCACCAATTTTCCTACTTTCAATCGGAGCATCTAAATCTGGTTCGGGAGCGTCGAGAGGATTATAAGCTATTGCATCGTCAAAAATTTTAATTATTATTTTATCGCTTGTTATATCTATATAAATTTCGATTTTTCCTTCAGCCTCATCCGGGTAGCCATAATTAATGATATTTGTAACTAATTCATCAATACATAGCTGGATATTAAATTTTAATTCCTCGGAATAATTACCTGTTTCAAAATAACTTATAATTTTTTGTAGCGAATAATTAAATTCTGTAATACTATTATTAAAAGATATATATATATGTTCCATTTGAATTATGAGTTTATGTTAATAAATATGAGTAAATTTCAATTAAATTTTATTAAAAATAAAGATAAATACAAAATTCAATAAAAAAAATACAAATAAATATATAAATTTGTATAAAAATTTATAAAAATGTAAAATAATTCAATAAAAATCTAATTTTTTTAATTTTTTTCTCAAAATATTGAAATGAAATCAATTTTATATTGTCTTACATATAAAAGCTCATAATTTATTTAAAAAAGGTAAAAAAATGAAATTAATAACAAATGTATTAGTTTTTTGTATTGCTGTATTTTATTCCGCAAATGCAAATTTTGAAGTTATTTCACCAAAAAATAACTCAATATTTTGCGAAGATAAACCTATTGAATTTATTTTAAATTCAAATGCGGACAATTATGAAATAAGAGCATACAATACAATTTTAAATAAAGTAATTAAAATGTATGGAGTTGAAAAAGTATCTAATTCTCTTATTTGGATACCAAACGATTATGATTTATTTGATGTAGCTATTAATTTTAGAATTTATAATAAAAATAATCCCGATGATTATTTTGATGTAAATAATATTAAGATTTATAGCAAACCGAGAATAATCGAACAAACAAAATCATTTATAATTTGTAGCGGTGAAAATATTATTTTAAATATAGAAGCATTAGGAAATATAAATAAATATCAATGGTATAAAGATGGCAATCCAATAAAAAATGAAAATGGTTCACAACTAATAATTAATAATGTGAAGTATGAAAATTCTGGCGTTTATATTTGTGAAATAATTGGTGATAATATATGCGGAAATATACAGTCAAATCCAATACCAATATATGTGTTAAATTCAACAAAATTTATTTCTAAACCAGATGATATTGAGTGGTCATATTTAGATACTATTCGTGTTGTTGCACCCGTTCATATTAATTATGATTTCGAAAAAGATAATATAAAATTCAAATGGTATAAAGATACTATAATTACTATTATTGTATCTCAAGATCCATTGATTGTTCAAAATTTGACTAAACAAATTGAATTAGTTGATAATGCAAAATATAGTGGTTGCACGACCGAATGTTTGCAAATTATTGATGTAACTTATCAAGATCGTGCAAAATATACTTGTTATGCCGAAGGGATGTGTGGATCTGATACAACGAGTTTCGAACTTGGCAAAACAAGCACTTTTAAAATAATAAAAATGAGTCCCGATTATTTCGATTGCGAGGGGTCAGATGTTACATTTAAAATCGAAGTTGAAACTGAATTAACAGATGCTAAATTTAAGTATAGATGGTATAAATTAAATGGAAATAAATTATTATCTGAATCTACAAAATATATAGGAACAAAAACTACTGAATTAACTATTCGAAATGCAACGTATCAAGAAGATCAAAACCAATATTATTGCTTAGTTACGCTTGAAAATAAAAAAGTTAATCAGCGTTCAGAGCCATTTTCATATTTTCCTACAATAAAACCGCAAATCTTTTATCAAACAAAATATTGGTCTATGAAAGGTGAGCGAAATTATTTACAAGGGCGGGCCTATTTACAAGTTAATGTAAAAAGCTATTCGCCTTGTAAATATGAATTTTATAGAAATGGTAAATTAGTTAATGTAACTATTGATAAAGATTTTTATGGGGGTACTGATAGCGCATCGTTCGTTGGAAAATATTTATGTAAAGTATCGAATAATTGCGGTGAAGTATGGTCGGATACAATGTATGTTGCTTATGGATATGATAGAGTAAATACTTGTTTAGGAAATGATGTTACATTGAGTTCCACGTTTTTTGGAGAAAATTATTCATATATATGGAAGAAGAATAATGTTGTTATTAATGATGGGGACAAATATCATAATTCAACTAAATATCAGTTAACTATTAAAAATACATCTATTTCCGACAAGGACATTTATAATATTTGGGCAATTAATAATGATACGGGCGAAGAAATTTATCTCGGTTCGATTTCATTATATATTTCTTATGGTCCGTATATTGTAAAAGATTTACCAGAAGTATTTACAAATGGTGAGCTTGATTTTATTAAGCAAATTCCATTATCTGTCATATCGCCAGATGAAACTATTGAATATGAATTATATCTCGATGGAGTATCTATTGAAAAGGGAATAAAAAAGAAATTAAATAATAATTACGATGACTTCGGTTTTGTATTTGGAGGGAAATCATCAAATATAAAATCGGGTATTTATCAATATCGTTTTAAAGATAAGTGTGGCGAGACTTGGACAAGAAAAATGCAAATTATTAATACTGCATATAAACCCGGTGGAATTGTTATTACAGGCATTAGCGATAATTTTTCAGATGATATTATAATTTCTTATGCTAATAATTTTATTATTTACCCAAATCCAGCGGCTGAATTTATTAATATTTTATTTTCAGAAGATTTTATGACTGCTCGAAAAAATAATATTAGTGAAACAATATATGTGAAAATTTATAACATTATAGGTGTAGAACTTTTTTCAGAATCAATTTATAATGTTAGTCAAAATTATATGATTGATATTCAAAATTTACCAAAAGGAATATATTATATTAAAATTGCTGATAGAATCGAAAAATTTATAAAAATGTAATCAATTACATATTTTTATAATTAAAAATTCTATAAATAGAATTTTTTATACCATTGGATAAAGAAGCAGTATAATGAGGTTCAATCAATAGAATTATCTCATTATATAATTCGGGATATTTTTTTGATATTAAATGAAGCATTTTTAATGCAGAGCTTCTTACGGAACTTTGCTTAGAAGTATTAATCCAAATATCAATACAAATATCTATTAATTTTGTTTCCTCATCTTCGTTTAAACACATTAAAAGCAATATATTAAGTAGTTCTCTTTGATGGCCGTCCTTTTTATTAGGTAAAGCGTCAATTATTCTTTTAATATGTTTTTTTACTCTAATATCATTTTTTTGCATACATCGTTTAATTAACCAAGCTGCACGCCAATTATATGGTTGTTTATTAGAAATTGAAATCTCAAAAATATCATTAAAATACTCTTGATGAGTGCTTAAGAAATTCACCATTTTTGAGCTAAAATTATTAATCAGTATATCTTCTAATTCTAATTTCATAAATATCAATATAAATTAAAATCTTTCTGGAATATTATATTCGATGGTATCAATTTTAAATTTTGCATAACTATAATCACCATCTTGTAATTTCCATATACCTTCAATTTCGGTCGGAATTTTAACACCGCCAAATTCTTTATAATTACTGACTTTACCGAGCCATTTTTCGATATTTTTATCGCCATAATATCTTTCAGTTTCAATTTGAATAATTTGACCAATTTCATTAAAATACACAATATAAAATAACTCTAAATTATTATATGAATATCTGAGTTTTGCAGTATTTTCATCAATTGGCAACCATTTTAAATTATTATTAGGAAGAAAATTTGTAGGAAACCATACACTTTCACCAAGCCAACGTAATAATTCGCCTTGATTATAATTATCTCCACTTGCGTTTACAATTTTTAAAAAATGTAAAAGTAAAACTTCAAGTTTCCCTTTTGTGCCTATATACATATCTTTTGCGGTGAAAATTGTAGTTTTACCTTTCCACAAAAATCCAGGTTTGCCACAAGTAAAATATTGTTCACCTCTAATATCAATCCAATCATTTTTAGGTTTAGTTTTAAATTTCCCAGAATGTTTAAGACGAACATAACTAATATAGGGCTGACCATCTTTTAAAACATAACGAAAATATTTCTGAACTGGCAAAGGTAATTTATCTAATAAATCATATTTAAAAATATTATTTGATAAATCTTCTGATTGATTAAATAGCTCTTTAATACTATTTTTGAAATTAATAATTTCAAAAATTTTTGCTGAAATTGTAAATATTACAAACAATAGAAATATTGATATTGATATCAACATAAAACGTTTCATCTTTTAAATAAAATAAATTAATATTAATAAAATAAATACGATATATTTTATTTATTTGTTACAGAAGAATTTGATATTTTTTTTTTAATGCGATACTATATATACTCAATTAAGAGTTAAATAGTATCGCAATTAATGTTAATAATAATCAAATTTATTTATTATCAATATATTTATGGTTTTGCCACACAAAATATATTGCTGTTAAAGGAATTATTATATCAAGAGGAAGAACTAATCCAACATTTCCCGGTGAGAAATTATCATAAGCAATCATTTCATAAATATGACCGCCAGCCGCACCAAGATAAAAAATAGACGGAGCAATAATTGACGCAAAACGAAAAGAAAAATCACGTTTATAGGCTAATAAACCAGCTATTCCCATTCCGAGACTTGCATATCCAACTTCGGCTTGAAAAGGACTATCAGCCCAACCTATAAACGACGCAGACATTTCACCAAAAAACACATGAAATACAAAATTTACAATATTAGAATAACCAATACTATAAAGAACAAATTCACCAAGGAATTGCTCATATTTGAATTTATTACTAATTGGCTTGGGTGCTTTACTTATTTTTATAAGTGCAACTATCAAAGAAAGGAAAAAGAAAATTGCAAAATAATTCCCAACAATTAATTTAATAATTGTTTCTATCATAATAACTCCTTAAAATACATATAAATAAAAATATTTAAAGTAGAAAACCTAAAATCTTTTTTCTTATTAGTTCTGTATTAAATAAAAAAATATAATAAATTTTAAAGTTAAAAAATAATTTAAACTATATATCTTAATAAGGAGTAAGAAATCAAACTGAATAATTTTATACAAAAGTAAATAAAAATTTTGTATATACAATTAAAAAATTTATATAAAACTTTTTTTTAAAATAATCAAGCGGCTTCGTTATTAATTTTTACAGCTACAACTTTCGAAACACCTTCTTCTTGCATCGTTACACCATATAAATAATCAGCGGC
>JARKQC010000217.1 GCA_029974985.1 Bacteroidota bacterium
GTAAAATCAGAAATTTCCTCTTTAGTCGTGCCCATGGGTATAAGTTCCATAATCGGTGCTTCAATTGGTGCGTTCTTAGTTATATATGCCCCTTCACAATTACTAAAAATATTATTAGGGGGTTTACTGGTTTTCACATCGATTAAACTATTTACAGAAAAAGAATAAACACAAACTAATTTTTTTTACTAACTCTAATAAAAACTAATTTATTTAATCATTTTTTAATGTTTTATATCATTTTATAACTCTAAACTAACCATAAGAACGCCGGAGCCGGTTTTTATAATTATCATTAATTGCCACTCATGATTATATAAAGATTTGGATTATTACGCCTTATTTTTAAGGATATAACAAGGAAAATTAGTAGGATAAGTTAATACTTGAAGATTTTCCATCAGAATTTTGTTTGAGAAGTAATAAGTTAGGGGGGATAAGTTTTTGTTTGTATTTTATTCGGAGAATAAAATGATTAAAAGGAGTTTTGAGTTAGAAGGTTATCTAGAAAATAAAATAAGAGGTTAAGAAATGAAAATGATAATAAACCATTCTTCTTAACTATCCATACAGATTTATAGTGTTTTTTATTCTGGTTGCATGTTTATATATGTCATTAACATTTTCTATGGGCACTTTCTCTTCTTTTTTTGAACCTTTGGAGTTTTCTTGCTTATCAAATAGACCAAGATATTTTTGTTTTCCGTCAAAATGCATTCTACAGATTACTTTAAGTTGATTATCATCCAGTAAAACTCCACAATAATATTTTCTATCCCTAATAAAAACTCTCTCAGGGTTAATTATTTCACTTAGAATAGATTTGACAATATAATATCCCTCCCATTCTTCTTCTGTGGTAACAATTTGGCCTTTAGGGAGTTTTACTTTAATTTTCTCTTCAGATTCTCCACTTTTTTCTGTAGAGTGTCTAGCGATTTCTAACTGTTTATCAACTTGTTCATTGATAAATTCTTTAATCGCTGCTTTAATGATGGGATTGAACTGTTCTTTAGCGTTTTTAGTTAATACGCCTTTATAAACTTGTTTAGCAAAAAATCGAATAAAATCATCTGAGGGGTCTTTGAGTTGTTCTGCTATTATTTTTTTTATTTCACCTTTATATTTAAGCTCACTAGCAGATTCTAAGATGTTTTCCATATTGAAATTAGATTTGGTGAATTGTTTAAG
>JARKQC010000219.1 GCA_029974985.1 Bacteroidota bacterium
TATTGATATAGGTATCGATAAGGAAATAGCAGAACGTCCTAAAAAAGCAGCTCAATATGGTTCAGGAATTCATAAAATATTAATTAAAAAAGTTTTAAAAGATATTGATTTAAATAAAAAGATCGATGAAATTAGGAATAGCTATTTAAAATAATGAATTGTTTTATGATTATGGTATGAAATTTTATAGAAAATAATTTATAATACATATAATAATATAAATTATTTAATATAATAATATGAAAGTTTATTATAATAATATTTGATTTAACAATATAGATTTAATAAAACCATGTTTAATTAATTCATAGCTTTAAATTTTAGAATTTTCACTTAAGAAGACAAAATTAAAGATTTTTCAGAAGTGATTCAATCTATTATATTAGATTCTTTAATGTCTTACTTTAAAACTTTCTTTAATTTCTTGGATGATGATAAAATTGAGTCCACATCGAATAAACTTGAAAACTTCTTCAAAAGAACTCTTTCTAAGAGTGTTAAAAAGATTATGAAAAATAAAAATGGTGTGACATCGAAAATAGCTCTCAAAACTGAAATTTGGGATCGTGAAAACTTTATCAAAATTTAACCCCCAAGTTTTTGACAGTCCCAGTATTATATTTTTGTTTATTTTCTTAAAATAATGAATTGTGATTATATGAGATTAATTATAACATTTCAATCAATATCTAATTTTGATTATTCAAAAGTTGATAATTATATAATTCAGGGTTTTATTTACAATTTATTAAAAAACACTGATTTTTCTACATATCATGATTTGAAAGGTTTTAAATTTTTCAATTTTTCAAATATATTTCCCATAACTGATTTTGATAAGGAAAGTGTAAAGAAGATTATTATTTCCTCCCCTAATAATGATTTTATTAAAACATTATATAACACTTTAAAAAAAATGGAGGGATTCCTTTTAAAAGGGTATGTTATGATTATTAAAAATCTAAAGATATTTAATAGCAAAAATAATAATAGATTCATGTCTAGCACTCCAATTACACTTTTTAAGAATAATCAGTCTAATATTTATTTTTCTTTTGAAAAACATCAAGATTTCAACTTTTTTTTCAGAAGACTAAAAGAAAATGCGATAAAAAAATATAATGCATATTATAATGATAATTTTGACATGGAAGATGATTTATTCGATTCATTTGAGTTTTCTCGTGAAGTTTCAGTTAGAATAACAAAAAATAATAATAAATTTATAATAATTGGCTCTCTTTGGAAATATTTAGAAAAAAAAGGACATGAAAATAAAAAATTTTACAAATTTTTGTTAGATTGCGGTTTAGGCGAAAAAAATTCATTAGGGTTTGGAATGTTGAATAATATTCAAATTTAAATATTAAATATTACATTCCATCTTTAAGGTAGGTGAAAAAGTTGTTAAATGCATTATACGAACTTGGAAAAACATATGCAGAAAAAGAAGACTTTCAGAAAATGGACCTCTTGTTAGATGATTTAAGTAAAGTTGAATCTGTAATTGTGGTGGAATTTGAGAAAAATAAAAATAATTTGAGCTATTTGGGGGTAAAAGAAAAAGAATTCAGTCCTTCTGACACTTCACTATATTTATACAAAAAGGGTTCCTCTAGAGGAACAGATTTGACACCAAGTACGAAAATTACAGAACCTGAAAAAACCTTTAATATGAAATTTTTTAAGTATTTTAAGGATAATAAAGGTTCTAATGATTTAGTTAGAGATATTTGGATTGAAATAGAAGAAAATAGTGAAAGAATACTTGATAATATTGTAGATAAATTTTTTAATATTGAATCAAAGAAAAGTTCACCTTTATTAACTCTTTCTATAAAGGAAAATGATGAAATAAAATACTTAAATGATTATGATTTCTTTAAAAACCAGATTATAGAAAAAGCAACAGAAAAATATTATACAAAGAAAACAAATCCTACAAAAAAAGGATATGGTGAATGTTTATTATGTGGGGAAAATAAAGAAGTCATGGGTCTTGTTCCAAATGCAATAGGTTTCACTTTTTCTACAGTAGATAAACAAGGAAATTTACCTGATTTGTCTTATGATAATCAATGGAAATTAGTTCCAATTTGTTTAGATTGTGCATTAGATTTAGAAGCAGGCAATAAATTCATAGATAAATATTTATCCTTCTCTGAATTTGGATTAAAATATTATACTATTCCTAATTTTTTATTTAAAAAAGATAAAGTGATAAATGAACTTTTTGATAATTATTTAAATCATAAAAATGCTAAAAGTTATTATAACACGATAGCTAAGGATGAAGATGATATTTTAGATGAATCAGAAGAATTAAATAATTTAATAGAATTTAAATTTTTATTTTATGAGAAAAATAATGCAGCATTTAACATTTTAAGTTATGTTGAAAGTGTTATTCCTTCTTGGATTGGAAATTTATATGTAAATCAGAACGAAATAAATAAAATTCCCTTGTTTAAAGAAGATTTAGTAAAGGAAATTTTTATTAAAAAAGATGATTTTGCTGGGGATTTTAAAGAAATAGTTAATGAAGGAAGGAAATTTAATCATGTTAATAATTCAAATTGGGTTTTTGGATTTTTACGAGATTTTTATCCCATAAAAGAATCAAATAAATATTATATAGATTTAGTCAGTTCTATTTTTAGCGGTAAAAAGATTAATTTTGATTTTATTTTATCTTCATCTATGGATAAAATTAGAAGAAGTTTTAGAAAAAATCCAGAAAATGATTATTCTGTTAAAATTTATACTATAGAATTTTTAATGTTATTTAAATTTTTAAAGAAAACTGGTTTATTGATAGATTATGGTGAAAAAATGGAAAATAAAAATAGTTTGGAAAGTTTGGAAGATGAAAATCAATTCTCCAAGTATTTGGAAGAGTTGGATAGTCCAGCTAAAAAAGCAAGTTTTCTTTTAGGAGTTCTTACAAGAAAACTCATAGCTATTCAATTTAAAGAATTAAGATCCACTCCATTTACAAATAAATTATGGGGTTTGTCGTTAGACGAAAAAAAGATTAAAAAATTGTATCCTATGGTTATTAATAAGTTAAATGAGTATAAAATTGCTTACAGTGAATTAACTCAAGATATTTCCATTAATTTATTGGAAACTAGTGATAATTGGAATTTATCTCGTGATGAAACCAGTTTTTATTTTGTTTTAGGATATACAGTAAATAGGCTTTACAAAAGACCAGAAAAACAAGAAAAAGTTGAAGAATAAATAATTTTCATAATGATATATTTAAAATATTTAATATTCTTTTATTTATAATTAAATAATAGTAGGAAGCTAGGTGATAAAATGAATAGATCAGAAATTTTGTTTTTATATGATATTGCAGATGCTAATCCTAATGGTGACCCATTAGATGATAATAAACCTCGATTAGATGAAGAAACCGAAACTAACATTGTTACTGATGTTAGATTAAAAAGGACAATAAGAGATTACTTAGAGGAATATAAAAATCAAGGACTTTTTGTAAAAGAAGTTATATATGATGATACTTATATTCAGGATGCTAAATTAAGAGCTAAAGATTATTTGCCTGAAAATTATTCAACAGAATGTAAAACTTTTCAAGAAGCAAAAAACAAGATGAAATCAAAAATTTTAAATGAATGTATTGATGTCAGACTTTTTGGAGCTACAATTCCACTTGAGTTAAAAAAACCTAAAGGAACAGGTTCAATAACATTAACTGGCCCAGTTCAATTTAGAATGGGTAGATCGCTGAATAAAGTAGAAATTCAACATATTAAAGGGACTGGTGCTTTTGCTTCTGGAAAAAATAAAAGTCAAGCAACCTTTAGAGAAGAATATATTCTCCCTTATTCTTTAATAGCTTTCTATGGGGTAATAAATGAAAAAGTTGCAGAGTATAGTGAAATGAGTGATAATGATGTAGATTTATTACTCGATGGAATTTGGAATGGAACAAAAAATTTAATATCTCGTTCAAAATTTGGTCAGATTCCTAGAATTTTAATGCAAATTGAATATAAAGAAGAAAATTATTTCATAGGGGACTTAGATAAACAAGTATCTATTGAGCATGACTTAGACAATGATAAATTGATTAGGAGCATAAATGATTACAAAATAGATTTAAGTAAACTTTTACCTTTACTCGAATTGAATAAAGATAAAATTGCTAAAATTAATTTAAAATTCGATTCAAATGTTAATTTTGTAACTTGTGATGGTAAAGGATGTATTGAAAAGATTAAAGCATTAGGAATTGAAGCTAATGAATTAGATTTATAGGTGGTGTTAGCTTGGAAAAAGCTTTAGTTTTCGATATTTGGAGCAACCATGCTTATTTTAGAAAAGGTTACACTGCAACGTCCACATTAACTTATCCTTTCCCAAGCAGGACAACAATAGCTGGTTTTATATCAGGAATTTTAGGATTTGAAAAAAATAGCTACTGTGATATTTTCAATGAAAAAAATAGTAAAATAAGTATTAGGATTTTAAATCCAATTAAAAAATTTAGAATGAATCTAAATTATATTAACACCAAAGAAGGATTTCTTTTGTCCGATATTAAATCTACTGGAAAAAGAACTCAAATTCAAGCAGAATTCTTAAAAGATGTTAAATATAGAATTTACCTTTCTCTTGAAGATAAAAAAATTATGGATAATTTATTTGATTTAATATATAATCATAAATCTTTTTATACTCCATACTTAGGAATAAGTGAATGTATAGCTAACTTTAAAATAGTTGGTGAAGATTTTATTCCTATTGAAAATATTGATGTTAATAATAATCAATCAACAGATGGAAAAAATAGTGTATGTATTGATACTATTGTTCCTTCAAATAATAAAATTATTATTCAGCCTAAAATGAAGTATGGAATTATAAAATCCCCTCAATTCATGAACCAAGATCGTGTCGTAACATCATATATTGAGCATTACTATGAAGAAAATGGAAAACCTATAAAAATTGAAACAAGTGATTATTTTAAAATTGGTGACGATAATGTCATTTTCTTTTAATATTTTTTCCCACCCAAATAAATACTTAGAAGATCATTTGTTAAATGTTGCTAATTTGTCTAAAGAGTCTTTGCAAAGTTTAAAATTTGATTATAATGATTTTTTATCAGAAATATCTTTTATAATTGGAATTTCCCATGATTTTGCAAAAGCAACATCTTTTTTTCAAGATTTATTATTTAAAGGTAAAAAATCCAAAAAAGCACGTCATGGATTTTTATCTGCTGTTTTTACATATTATAATCTTTCTAATTTTTTAAAAAAGAAAGATTTTGATGAAAATTCTCTCAATAAGCTTATACATTTTAATTCTATTTCTGTTTTAGGGTATTTAGTAGTTATGAGACATCATGGAAATTTAAAAAGTGTTAAAACAAGCAGTGGAAAAACTGATGAAATCGAAATTTTGAAAGAAACTTTTAATGAATTAGAACCTCAAATTGAAGATTTTAGAAATCAAATCAATTTTTTTAATCAAAATGGTGAGAATTTTGACTCAAAAAATATTATCTCTTTATATAACTTTTATAAACAATTTGATATTGATATTTTAGACTTTTTAAATAATTATTCCAATTTTAAAAAATTTATTCGTAAGGATTTGAGGAACTTACTTAAATCAAATGATATTTTTAATTATTTAAATTTAAATTTATTATATTCTGCATTGTTGGATGGTGATAAGTTAGATGCTTCTGATACAAATGTTTTTAAAAGAAAAGAAATTTTTCCAGATATTGTAGATAAATTTAAACATGAAGAGTTCACCAACAATGAGGGAATAAACAAAATACGTGAAGAATCTTATTTGGATGCAGTTGATAAGATTAATACATTAAACATAAATAAAAATAAAATATTTTCATTAGAATTGCCTACTGGTTGTGGAAAAACATTAACTGGATTTTCATTTACTTTAAAATTAAGAGATAGAATTAAAAAAGAAGAAAATTTTACTCCACGAATAATTTATTCACTACCATTTTTAAGCATAATAGATCAAAATGAATCAGTAATTAGAGAAATTTTGGATTATTTTGGCTTAACTGGTTCTGATTATTTATTAAAACATAATTATATGTCTGATATGGATTATGTTCCATCTCAAAATCTGGATGAGGAACTTGATGAAAACAAATCTCAACTTTTAACTGAAGGTTGGTATTCAGAAATAATCATTACAACATTTGTACAATTATTTTATACAGTAATTTCTAATAAAAATAGATCTATACGGAAATTTCACAATATTGCAAATTCTATAATTTTATTGGATGAAATACAGTCAATTCCATATAAATTTTGGCCAATAATTAATAAAATATTGAAAAAAATCTCAAATAAATTCAATATCTGGATTATTTTAATGACTGCAACTCAACCATTAATATTTAAGGAGAATGATGAAATAATCCCTTTAATTGATAAAAAAGAGAAATATTTTAAAGCATTTAACCGAGTTAAATTTAAATTTGATCTTGAAAATAAAGGTTTTGAAGAGTTTAAAGAAGAAGTAATTGAAGCTATTTTTGAAAATCAAAATAAAAACATTATGTTTGTTTTAAATACAATTAATTCATCAAAAGAACTTTATGAAACAATTAAAAAACGATATGATTTTATGGGTTATGATTCAGAAATAGATTCAAATGGAATTGTAACAGTTTCTTATGAAGAATCTAATGAAAAAATAGATTTAATATATTTATCAACTAATATCATACCAAAACACAGATTAAATAAAATTAATCACATAAAAGAATCTAAAAACAGGAAAATAATTGTCAGTACTCAATTAATTGAAGCAGGTGTAGATATTAGTGTAGATATTATTTATCGTGATTTGGCACCTTTAGATTCAATTATTCAAACAGCGGGAAGATGTAATAGAAATTATTCAGATGAAATTGGAGAAGTGAATGTTGTTAATATAGTAACTGAGAAAAATAGGTCTTTAGGAAACTTTGTTTATGGAAATATATTGTTGCAATCCACAAAAACAGCTATTGGTGATATAAAAAATATAGATGAAAAAGATTTTAATCAATTTTCTCAAAGGTATTATGAAATATTATTAGAAGATGGTGTTCAAGAAGAATCTAAAGAATTGTTAGAAATATTAAATAAATTAGATTACTCAGACATTTCTTCTAAGTTTAGAATACTTGATACAAAATCAATTCCTAAAATTGATGTATTTGTTAACGTTGATGATAAGTCTAATGAAATTTGGAATAAATATAATAAAATTCAAGAAGAAGCTGTTTTCTTTAAACGAAAAACCATGTTTACAAAAGTCAAAAGTAAATTTTATAACTATGTCATTTCTGTTAACCATAAAAACTTTGGAAGAACAGTATTGCACAATGAATGGCTCGGATTCATTGATACAAATGATTTAAAAGATAAATACAATTTAGAAACAGGGTTTATCTATGAAAAAGATGAGGAAACTTTTGTTTTGTAATTTTTAAGATATTTATAATAAATGATTAGGTGGGATTAGAATACTTATTACTGGTGTAATGGTTCAATATTTCAAATCATGCAAAAGAGAACTTTGGTTTTTTGCCCATAGAATCAACATGAATTATAATAATGAAGATATTTCTGTTGGAAAATTAATTCATGAAAAAAGTTATAAAAGAGAGAATAAAGAGGTTAACTTTGATAATATGGCATTTGATTTTGTAAAAAAGAAAGATGGAATATCAATTTTTGAAATAAAAAAATCCAGCAAATTAACTGAACCTGCAAAATATCAACTTATTTACTATTTATATAACATGAAAAAAAGTGGAATAGATGCAAAAGGATATTTAGTTTATCCAGAAGAGAGAAAAAGAGAGAAAATTGAATTGAATGAGGAACTTGAAAAGGAAATGGATAATATAATTGGAGAAATAAAAAAAATTATTTCATTAAAAAAACCGCCTAATGTTATTAAAAAACCTTACTGTAAGCGATGTTCTTTTTATGAATTATGTATGGTTTAATTTATTATTGAATATTTTTCAGAGGTATAAAAATGAAAAAACCGTTATATATAAATTCCCATGGAAAATTATCAAGAAAAGGAAATACTCTTTTCTTTGAAGCAATGGATGAAGATAAAAAAACATTACCTATTCATGCTATAAATGAAATTAATTGTCATGGAAAAGTGTCATTGACTTCTGGAGCTTCAACGATTTTAATGAAAGAAGGAATTCCTATTCATTTTTTTAATAAATATTCTTACTATGAAGGGTCGCTCTATCCAAAAATTAATCTTAATTCGGGGTTAGTTGTTGTAAAACAGTCAGAATATTATTTAAATGAAGAAAAAAGAGAATTTATAGCAAAAGAATTTGTTAAAGGAATTAAACATAATATTGTAACTATTTTAAAATATTATTCAAAAAAAGGAAAGGATTTAGATTTTTATCTAGAAAATATCGAAAATGAAGAAATTAAAGGGAATATTTCACAGATAATGAGTAGTGAGGGAAGAATATGGAATCATTATTATCAAAGTTTCAATAATATTATAAAACGATTTGAATTTGATAAAAGAGAAATAAGACCTCCTGCGTCAGAATTAAATGCTTTAATATCCTTTGGAAACTCTCTTTTATATTCAAATTGTCTTTCAGAAATTTATCACACTTATCTCCATCCATCTATTAGTTTTCTCCACGAACCTTCTGAGCGAAGATTTTCTTTAGCATTGGATTTAGCAGATATATTTAAACCAATAATTGTTAGTAGGATAATTTTTAAATTAATCAATACTAACATGATTACTGAAAAACATTTCCAAAAAGATGTGGGAGTTTTACTTAATGAAAAAGGGCGAAAAATATTTATTGCAGAGTATCAAAAAAAACTGGAAACTACAATTCAACATCAAACTCTAAAAAAGAAGGTTTCTTATAAATATTTGATTAGATTAGAGTGCTATAAAATAATAAAACATATTATTAATGATAAAATCTATGAAAGTTTTAGGATGTGGTGGTAGTGTATGTTGTGATTGTTTATGATATAGGAGTAGAAAGAATAAATAAAGTGCATAAATATTTAAGGAGGGTTCTTTTTTGGGTTCAAAATTCAGTTTTTGAAGGTGAGTTATCAAAATCAGAGTTAAAAAAAGTGAAAATGGATTTAGATGAACTCATAGAAAAAGATATAGATTCAATAATTATTTTTCAATTCCCAGAAAAATTCTTAAAAAAAGAAATATTGGGACTAGAAAAAAATAGTATTGAATTAATTATATGAAAATTCGTATGTTAATTAAATCTGAAATAATTACTTATTTTTAGCCCACCTTTATATATGGGATACATTATTATAAGTTGACTTATATATACTTATTATAGAGCAAATTTTCGCATTTTTTTAGCAATAATAAGCGATTTTCGGTTCGGTTTAAAATTGACTTTATAGTATGGAAACTTTGGAAAAAAGACCATTTCGCCAATGCACTAGGATGGTTTAAAATTGACTTTATAGTATGGAAACTTAGTTTTCCCAGTCTATTAGGTCCGAATGATACTCTTGTTTAAAATTGACTTTATAGTATGGAAACGAATACTAGCTAATCCATTAAAAATACTTTGTTTTATAGTTTAAAATTGACTTTATAGTATGGAAACTAGTGAGAATACTGTTACTTTTTATCTTACTAAAAGTGGTTTAAAATTGACTTTATAGTATGGAAACTATTTTTGTCTAAATGCACTATCTCCGACTTTTTTACTGGTTTAAAATTGACTTTATAGTATGGAAACACAAGATTATACTCAATAATCTCCCCACTACGGTTCTCAGTTTAAAATTGACTTTATAGTATGGAAACATTCATCACATTCTTGGTTATATAATTCATCATTTTGTTGTTTAAAATTGACTTTATAGTATGGAAACTATCATTTTTATCGTTTAAATCGATATTAAAACTTTCACGTTTAAAATTGACTTTATAGTATGGAAACTATCATTTTTCTGAATTTCATTCTCAAGCTTATCTAAAAGTTTAAAATTGACTTTATAGTATGGAAACAAATTTTCTAATGCTTCTGAATACATTTCTTTATCTAGTTTAAAATTGACTTTATAGTATGGAAACGCTTAATAACTTCTTTTTGCCCAAAGTTTTCATATAATGTTTAAAATTGACTTTATAGTATGGAAACTACATTATTGGATTTAATTTGCATTCATGTTTTTTATGTTTAAAATTGACTTTATAGTATGGAAACTATGTTGTTGAAAGATATTTAGAACATGAATTATGCTAGGTTTAAAATTGACTTTATAGTATGGAAACAAATAATTGACCTTTTTGACACACTATGGAATAACACAGTTTAAAATTGACTTTATAGTATGGAAACAAATGAAAAATGAAATAAAAAAAATTAGAGTATTATTTGTTTAAAATTGACTTTATAGTATGGAAACTGTCTTTTAGCATTTCTACTATACCCTTTAACTGTTTGTTTAAAATTGACTTTATAGTATGGAAACATGACTATATTAATTATTATCCGATTAGATTTAGTTAGTTTAAAATTGACTTTATAGTATGGAAACCTAATTGCTTCAAAGTTAGCTCCACCGTCTGCATATTGTTTAAAATTGACTTTATAGTATGGAAACAAACTATCATACCCATTATAAACGGGTGTATTACCGGTGTTTAAAATTGACTTTATAGTATGGAAACTATGAATATGACAATTTTATTTTAGAAAATGAATCAATGTTTAAAATTGACTTTATAGTATTGAAACAAGAGAATCATTATTTGTTTGTTGTTAATTTAAGGCATGATTAAAATTGACTTTATAGTATGGAAACTCTTTTTACTATTATCTCTTTCAGCTAACCTCCCAAGGTTTAAAATTGACTTTATAGTATGGAAACTAGGTGTGAAATAATCCATTATGATATAATTAAATTTTGTTTAAAATTGACTTTATAGTATGGAAACCTTCTATTACATATCATTTTTTCACTTCTAATACTTTGTTTAAAATTGACTTTATAGTATGGAAACATGGTCTGGTTGTACGTTCATGTAATCTTGTTCATCCACGTTTAAAATTGACTTTATAGTATGGAAACGTGCTTGAAAGTAACAATATAAAACTTTTCATTGATAGGTTTAAAATTGACTTTATAGTATGGAAACAAAGGAGACACCGACCCTCTCAATTTAGTTAATAGTGGTTTAAAATTGACTTTATAGTATGGAAACTCGAATAAAAAATTAGATTTAATTATTAAAGATACTATGTTTAAAATTGACTTTATAGTATGGAAACATTTCATTTTGAGTATGATCTGGATTTTGAGAAAAATAGTTTAAAATTGACTTTATAGTATGGAAACGGAGAATACTCAGAATTAAACAACATGTCTTTAAAAGAGTTTAAAATTGACTTTATAGTATGGAAACTATGATGGATATGATACATTTAATGACATTGGGAATTTGTTTAAAATTGACTTTATAGTATGGAAACTCTATTATATAAACCTTTCACTTGTAGTTATCATTCTAGTTTAAAATTGACTTTATAGTATGGAAACTATATAAATGATTACTTTGTTTATGAAAAATAGATATTGTTTAAAATTGACTTTATAGTATGGAAACGTGGATAATCCATTAACAGAAGTGAAACAATTAAATGGTTTAAAATTGACTTTATAGTATGGAAACATTGCTCAAATTGACTTTTTACTATATCAAAAACATTGTTTAAAATTGACTTTATAGTATGGAAACTTCTAAAGAGGTTAATTTATCATAACCTCTATCTTTTTTGTTTAAAATTGACTTTATAGTATGGAAACAGAAATTTATTAAAAAAAGATAAAATAGTAATAAATAAGTTTAAAATTGACTTTATAGTATGGAAACAACTATCGTATTCAGTCCATTCACAACAAATAGCTAGTTTAAAATTGACTTTATAGTATGGAAACTCTATTATTTAAATGTTTTTACAATTACACTTTTTCTGTTTAAAATTGACTTTATAGTATGGAAACGAAGAGATGAATTGTTAGATATTAAAGGTATTAAGGAGTTTAAAATTGACTTTATAGTATGGAAACTTTACAACTGCAAAAGATTATGATATTATTTATTCAAAGTTTAAAATTGACTTTATAGTATGGAAACACAAAAAACCCTTTTTAGTTTTTCTATCCATTATCAAAGTTTAAAATTGACTTTATAGTATGGAAACGTATGTTCTGTAAATGGTACTGCTTTTTCAGTTGTTTCTGTTTAAAATTGACTTTATAGTATGGAAACTATGTTACTGATGTCAAAGAAGAAGCAGAAAAAATGAAGTTTAAAATTGACTTTATAGTATGGAAACACATCATAAGCTATTAAATATAATCCAACTCTTGCACGTTTAAAATTGACTTTATAGTATGGAAACGAGCTTAAAAAGGAATATGAGGGTTTAGGTTCTATTGGTTTAAAATTGACTTTATAGTATGGAAACAAGATAATCACCTGCAACCATATCTGTAGACTCCTTACGTTTAAAATTGACTTTATAGTATGGAAACATACCTGCCTCAAAGACTTCTTCATCTTCATGGTTAATGTTTAAAATTGACTTTATAGTATGGAAACAGTTTTGCTAGTAATTCAAGTCTTTCCTTCTTCATCTTGTTTAAAATTGACTTTATAGTATGGAAACTATTTTTGTCTAAATGCACTATCTCCGACTTTTTTACTGTTTAAAATTGACTTTATAGTATGGAAACAACTCAAAGGAAAAGAATTAAAAACCTTTGATAAGATTGTTTAAAATTGACTTTATAGTATGGAAACTATTTTACTAGGGAAACTGAAGAAGGTATACTATATTAGTTTAAAATTGACTTTATAGTATGGAAACTGCATGAGCTAACCCATGGAGTTTTTGTTAGTTTAAATGTTTAAAATTGACTTTATAGTATGGAAACGTTGATAATAGTAACGAATACCGCAGAACCATGTTTTGTTTAAAATTGACTTTATAGTATGGAAACGCATAATCCTCCATAGTACCTCTTAAAGCTTTTTGTGTTTAAAATTGACTTTATAGTATGGAAACGCTTTAAATTTAACATTTAATGGATTCATAAAAAATTAGTTTAAAATTGACTTTATAGTATGGAAACTGAAGACTTCCAAGACTGTGAAAACAACCCTGAAGGGGTTTAAAATTGACTTTATAGTATGGAAACAATTAATAACCCTCATCTTACCGACAGCCAAACCCAAAGTTTAAAATTGACTTTATAGTATGGAAACATAAGTTTACTTTTAGCAATCCCCGGGTCGCCAATAAGGTTTAAAATTGACTTTATAGTATGGAAACAGTGGTATTGTTTATATTAATAAATCAGGTGTTCAGGAGTTTAAAATTGACTTTATAGTATGGAAACAATGTATTGAAACTGTTGATTGTGATTTACCTGCTTTGTTTAAAATTGACTTTATAGTATGGAAACGTAAATAGACTCATAATTTACACACTCCTAAAATGTATGTTTAAAATTGACTTTATAGTATGGAAACTCATAATGTCACCTCATAAGGTAAATGATTGATTAAAGTTTAAAATTGACTTTATAGTATGGAAACAAGATAAAACAATATTAGATATAATTAGTAATCTTCTTGTTTAAAATTGACTTTATAGTATGGAAACTCATATTTAAGTGATGCACCAAGAGCTTTTAAAGCTAATGTTTAAAATTGACTTTATAGTATGGAAACTAATACAAACTATTAGGCAACTTAGGAGCAATACCGAGTTTAAAATTGACTTTATAGTATGGAAACGCTTGGACTCCATTGTTTATATCGTCCCCCGCACTGGGTTTAAAATTGACTTTATAGTATGGAAACTCATGGTTTTTACCAGTACCATAAGTTCCGGAAATAAGTTTAAAATTGACTTTATAGTATGGAAACGAGAAGATGGTAAAGTTAAATATACTTATTGGAATGGGTTTAAAATTGACTTTATAGTATGGAAACAGAGATATTCCAGTTAATGAATCGGAAGCAGTACCTGCGTTTAAAATTGACTTTATAGTATGGAAACTAATAAGGAATGAGTGAAAATGACAATTACTAAGAATGTTTAAAATTGACTTTATAGTATGGAAACTGCAATAATATAAAATCATCTCGTATAATCCAATCTCCGTTTAAAATTGACTTTATAGTATGGAAACATAGTAGTAGGGCTTAATTTTTTATTTATCATATATTGGTTTAAAATTGACTTTATAGTATGGAAACATATACAATTGTAAAAAATTTTATCCTTGAAGTATTCGGTTTAAAATTGACTTTATAGTATGGAAACGTTGTTATTACTGGCATTTGTGAAAGTTTGAATTTAGGTTTAAAATTGACTTTATAGTATGGAAACTGGGTTCTGGCAGTACTGGTGTGGCTTGCTTAAATACTGGGTTTAAAATTGACTTTATAGTATGGAAACATGTTAAAAGGTCGTTTAATGTTTCAAGCCCCAACTCAGTTTAAAATTGACTTTATAGTATGGAAACGGATAAATCTCATACTCAATAAAGCCCTTAGGTATTTGTTTAAAATTGACTTTATAGTATGGAAACAAGGGAATTTAACTGCACTAGCTCCTATACATCATGGGTTTAAAATTGACTTTATAGTATGGAAACTGTAATTCTTTTTGAAAAGGAGCAAGAGTATATCCTAAGTTTAAAATTGACTTTATAGTATGGAAACTAAAACCCACTCCTAGCGACAGCCAACCAAAAAACAAGGTTTAAAATTGACTTTATAGTATGGAAACCGGAGTGCATGGGAACGGAAAAAACGCCTTCCTTTAAGTTTAAAATTGACTTTATAGTATGGAAACGTAAAATTGAACTTGATGAGGTCGATATTCAATTTATGGGTTTAAAATTGACTTTATAGTATGGAAACAACCTAACCCCATTAGTATAAGTTTCAACTGTTATTTCGTTTAAAATTGACTTTATAGTATGGAAACTCAATTAGTATTTGCCCATCTTTCAAACTGAACATATTGTTTAAAATTGACTTTATAGTATGGAAACTGCTAAGACTAAGAAAGGATTGTATAAATACTACTTGAGTTTAAAATTGACTTTATAGTATGGAAACATGGAACTGGAGGGTCTTGAACAATTGTATCATATTCTGTTTAAAATTGACTTTATAGTATGGAAACAAAAAAGAAAAAGGATATATTAGAATTAAACATAAAAAGTTTAAAATTGACTTTATAGTATGGAAACAATGAAACTATTGCTGAAATATTAGATATTCCAAATTAGTTTAAAATTGACTTTATAGTATGGAAACTATGATTGGAGGACAGAGGACATATGGGGTGCGGTAAGGTTTAAAATTGACTTTATAGTATGGAAACATTTTTTCATCAACAATTTTAATATTTCCATCTTCAAGGTTTAAAATTGACTTTATAGTATGGAAACAGTCTTCTATTATATATTTTCTGACTGTGTAAACCAGTTTAAAATTGACTTTATAGTATGGAAACATCATGATAAGTAATAAATTTGAGATATTATTTAGCTAGTTTAAAATTGACTTTATAGTATGGAAACTGCAATATCTCAAAGAAAACGAATTAAGTATCACAAAGTTTAAAATTGACTTTATAGTATGGAAACAAAATTTAAACTTATATTTGCTTGATATCCCATTAATGAGGTGATAAAAAAAATTATTTATCAAAAATGGTTTGACTCTTTTTTTCTCTTCATTATTATACTGTAGAAAGTTATAGGCTCGATTTTGTGATGTTTAAAAAAAGAATAATTTAATATAATTGGTTATTTTATGGATATTTTGTAATTAAAAATTAGTATATTAAAAATAAATATATAATAATAGCTAAAAAGGTTTTTAAAAAGTAAAATGAGTTTATTGAAAATTAGTAAATTAAGAATTATATATGAAAAACAGCTAAAATAAATTTAAATATCATTGATTCGGAATATCAATCATCCAAATGCTTAATGTATGATTGTTGTTTAGAAATCTGTCCAAATTTTAGTGAAAAAAAATGAATTTCTTGGTGCACTAGGAATGGTTAATATATTTAAGCTAATTAATCAGAGTTATAATAACGATCATAAAAATAAAATAATAAATAATTATAACAAAAACTATTATAATAAATGTGGTAAATCTCTTTCATGTCATCATGTTTGCCCAATTAATTTACCAATTGAAGAAATGTTAATTAATTCTAATCGTATTATAGTTTGGGGTAAAAAATTATGATCAAAATATCAATATGATTTCTATGATTTTTCAATTAACTAAAAATGTTCCTAATATTTTATCATTAATGAGAATTATAATAACTATCCCGTTTATTTTTTCTTTATATGATTTAATTATAGGGACTGGATCAATAATATCTTTTTTTTTAT
>JARKQC010000222.1 GCA_029974985.1 Bacteroidota bacterium
TATTTAACTGTAAAACTGAATCTTCTAAACTTTTTATTCTATTTCGTGGCGAGTTAAGTTCAGCTTGATGATTTGGGAATCTTCCTTCATTTTTTCCATAAAGAACATAGTGAACAAGTTGATTCATCCCAGAATCTTTAACACTGGGATAACTTTCTAAATAATAGTTTCCATCGAATTCTTTTGATGGATTTCTCTTCTCCCCCCACCCATGATAGATATAATGATCGAGTGGATTCATGTTGGAGTATTTAACATCTGGATACTTGGTTAAATAGTACTCCTCATCAAAAAGATCAAACGAACTAATCCGTCCCCTGGCTTTAAAAATTATATAAATATTCCTGGGGTTCAGATTTTCCTTCATAAAAATATACCCAAAAGAGGAAATTCTATCAAACCCATTCACATATCCCATGGTTTTCAGCTCCACCTAAAGTAAAATACTGGCTATGGTGGTTTTCTTTATAATTTCAGAGTTTTTTTCATTTCTAATTGAGAGTTATCAATAACTATTGGAATATTTCATTTTTAGCATATATAAGCTTTTATGAGATTTTAACTTATTTCCCATTTTCATACATATTACTGCTATTATCCCAATTAACATTTTTGATAATTTTTGTATGACTTCCTCCCATAACTACATTTTGATCCATGAAATTTTTTTTGTTGAGCATAAAATTCACCTAAACTTTGTTATTGGATACCCTTTGAGGAAATACATTCAAAACCCCATCATACATGGTTTCCAATAAGTATTACTCCTTCTTTATTAGAATTTTTTTTATTCAAGTTTATAATTTCCTTTTTGTAACTGATTATTTTCTTTAGAAGATAATTAATCAATTGAAAAAGAGAAATTTCTAAATTTCTTATTTATTAGAGGAAGAATCAATTTCCGCTTTTTGATCTGGGAATCTCCCTTCTTTTTTCCCATGGAGAACATAGTGAACGAGTGGATTTACATTAGACCTTTTTACATCAGGATATCTTCGTAAATAATAGTTCCCGTCGAATTTTGTAGATGGAATCCTTTTTTCTCTCCATCCATGATAGATATAATGATCCAGCGGATCCATATTGGAGTATTTAACATCCGGATACTTGCTTAAATAGTACTCCTCATCAAAAAGATCCGAAGATTTAATTTGTCCCTTCGCTTTATAAATT
>JARKQC010000225.1 GCA_029974985.1 Bacteroidota bacterium
AACAGAACTGGGCTGGAAACAGTCCGTGAGCTTTGAAGAGGGGCTCCGCAAAACCGTCCGCTGGTACCTCACCAACAGCGCCTGGGTCCAGCACGTCCGCTCAGGCGAATACCGCACCTGGCTCGAAAAGAACTATGGTGAAAGGTAAAAGTTTTTATAGTATAATGGTACTATGAGTGATAGCATAGACATATTTCAAAGTGGAACCACATGGCTTAAAGCTGATTTTCATCTCCATACAAGAGCAGATAAGGAATTTGCCTATAAGAGTAATGAAAATGAATTCGTTCAAGATTATATTTGTGCTCTAAAAGCCGCAGACATAAGAGTAGGAGTTATAACCAATCATAACAAATTTGATATAAAGGAATTTAAAGAACTAAGAAAAAAAGCCCTTAAAGAAAAAATATATCTGCTACCTGGGGTGGAATTTTCCTTAAAAGATGGTTCCCGGGGCATACATGTACTAATTGTTTTTAGCGATGAATGGTTTGATAATAATGAAAATGTTAATTATATACAAAATTTTTTAACATCCGCTTTTACTGGCATTTCCAATTTCAGTTCCCCCCCATACCCTAATTCCCGTTTTGGACTTAAAGAAACCTACGAATTATTAAATCAGTTCAATTTAGATTATTTTTTTATTCTTGCCCATGTGGACGATACAAATGGATTATTTCATGAGCTTAGCGGTCGAAATTTAAAAGCATTTGTAAAGCAAGAGGCTTTTCAAAAAGTATTAGCTATTCAAAAAAGCCAGAATATACAAAATTATAATAATCTGTGCACATTAGCAGGAAAAAAAATAGCCTGTGTAGAAGGGACAGACAATGCGCAAAGTGGTCTTAAAGCAGTAACAGATAATTCCCGTGTTTGTTACATCAAACTTGGTGATTATAGTTTTGATGCGATTAAATTTGCATTACTTACTTATGAATATAATAGAGTAAAAGCAAAAGATAAACCAATTTTTAAAAATAGTTACATTAAATCGATCCGTTTCGAAGGTGGTTTATTACATAATCAAACAATTTATTTTTCTCCAGAATTAAATAACCTTATTGGTATTCGTGGCAGTGGGAAATCGGCTATTATAGAGAGCATCCGGTATGCTTTAAATATGCCATTTACCGATACCACTGTGGACAAGGAATATAAAGATGCATTGGTAAAATATGTATTAGGCAGTGGTGGAAAAGTAATTATTGAAATCGTAAATAAACACGGAGAAGCATACAGAATTGAAAAAATTCTTGGACAAAAGGAAGATATTTATAAAAATAATGTCCTGCAAACAGGAATAACAGTTGATGCAATTTATGAAAAACTTGTTTATTTTGGGCAAAAAGACCTATCTAACAAAGATGCTAATTTTGAATTCGATTTAATAAAACGTCTTATTGGGAACAAGCTTGAAATAATTCAAAATGATATAGAGAAAAACAAACGAGAAATTAAAGAAATTATTTTTAAATTACTTCAGCTCCAGAATATTACTGAACAAAAAAAAGAAACCAATATTATTATTGAAAATGCCAAACATCAAATAGAATATTTTAAAAAAAATGGAATAGAAGTAAAACTAAAAATACAAACAGAATATGAAAAAGATTTATCAATTTTAACTTCAAAATTTCAAGAGATAAACGATTTTATAAATGATTTTGATGAGTTATTAAAAACAAATAATGATTGCTTTCAAAATACTCATACTTTATCGAGTAGTAATAAAAAGTACCAACAACATATCGAAGAGATTTTTTCATATTTAAAAAATGAATTGAATACCCTTCAGAACAGTGAAAGCAATATTAAAACATATTTAAAAGAATTTAAGGACATCATAGACCAGATAAACCTGGATAAAGAAAGTCTTAAGGAAGATTTTGCCAGGATTCGGCGCGAATTAAATATACCGGAAGTTAACCCTGATAGATTTATTGAATTGACCAGAATTATTCAAACCAATGAATTAAAATTAAAAGAAATTGAAAAACTTGAACAAGAAAAGGATAGTGTACATAAATCTTTGTTACAGAAATTAACAGAAATAAATAACCTATGGCATGAAGAGTTTAAAATATTAAAAAATGAAATTGATAAAATAAATCAAAATCAGAGTAAATTAAAAATAGAAATTAGCTATAAAGGTCAAAGAGAACAATTTATAGAGTATTTAAAATCATATTTTAAAGGTTCTAATATTCGTGAGAATGTCTATCAAGAAATAGCAGCCCATTACAGTGACTTTATAGAAATATATAAAAACGAAGAAATCCTAAAAAAAATACTTAATGAAAGGCAGTTTATAGAATTTAAGAAAAAATTTGAAGAGAATTTATACGATTTATTAACCTGTCGAATTAAAGATAAGATAATAATAAAATACAATGAAAAAGAGCTTTCTAAACATTCATTGGGTCAAAGAGCTTCCGCCTTATTGCTTTTTCTTTTATCTCAAAAAGAACAAAATATTTTAATCATTGATCAACCAGAAGATGATTTAGATAATCAAACTATTTATGAAGATGTAATTAAGGAAATCATAAAACTAAAGGGTACTATGCAATTTATATTTGCAACCCATAATGCAAATATACCAGTATTAGGTGATAGTGAAAAAGTTATTGCCTGTGAGTATAATGAGAATAAAATTGATCTTGAACAGGGGTCTATTGATACATTAAATATGCAAAAATTAATTGTAAAAATCATGGAGGGCGGTTCAGAAGCATTTAAAATGCGTAAGACTATTTACACTTTATGGAAACCGCTAAAGGGTATATGATATGAATAAAATTGAAATCTTAGATATTATAAGCAAAGGCGAAAGCAGCAAAGTTCAATTTAAAGAAAATATTCATAATGAACAGAGTATTGCTCAAGAAATGATAGCCTTTGCCAATACTGATGGGGGAATAATTTTAATCGGAATAAATGATAAAACCTGGGAAGTTAGCGGAATAACAAGGGAAGACATTCAGAGATTAAATAATTTACTGGTCAATGCTGCTGAGCAGCACATAAAGCCTGCGATATATATATCAACAGAAGTCGTTGATATTGATAGTAAAAATGTAATGGTTGTTCAAGTACCAAAAGGTGTAGCCATCCCTTATAAAGACAAGGATGGTATTATTTGGGTTAAAAATGGTGCCAATAAACGAAAAGTAACAAGCAATGAAGAGATAGCAAGGCTTTTACAATCGAGTGGATATCTGTATGCAGAAGAAAAAATTATTGAACAAAGCACTATTGAAGATCTAAATATTGATAAATTGAAAACCTTTTATTGGGAGCAATATAACGAAGAATTTGAAAAAGATTATGTTAATAATGTGCTTGAAAATTTAAGATTAGGAAAAAATGGTAAATTGAATGTTGCAGGGGCATTACTATTTGGTAAAAATTTAAAAAAAATATTACCGCAATTTTACATTACCGCAATCTGGTTTTGGGGCAATGAGCTAGAAGATACGGCTTATCGTAGCAGCGAAAATATATATGGAACCCTTGATGAACTCTATAAAAAAGGATTTGATTTTATTGTCTCAAAATTGAACAGGATCCAGCCAAAAGATAGAGGATTTAATAGTCTCGGGGAGTTAGAAATACCCGAAACCGTATTTACGGAAATCCTGGTCAATGCCTTAATCCATAGAGATTATTTTATAAATGATTCAATTAAAATATTCGTTTTCGAGAATCGCATAGAAATTATCAGTCCGGGTAGTTTACCAAATAATTTAACCCCTGAACAGGTAAAAAGGGGTATCCGAAGAACCCGAAATAATATTATTGCTTCCTTCGCACCCTCTTTAATGGAATATAGAGGAGCTGGTAGTGGAATTCTAAGAGCATTAAAAGTATATCCACAGTTTGAAATTATTAATGAGCGAGCAGATGAAAGAGTAATTGTAAAAATATATAGACAAAAATCGATTCTTAATTGATATATCCAGGAACAAAATCATATCCGATTGTAGGTCTAGATAAAAGATGCGCCTTACCGAAAACGAAAGGAAACTTATCAAAAAAGCCTTTTTAGAAACTTTTAAAGATGGTAAGATATATGTATTTGGTAGTAGAGTAGATGATACAAAAAGAGGTGGCGATATAGACCTGTATCTTTGCCCTGCTAAGCAATACGACAACGAACGGGAGTTAAAGAGAAAATTTCAACTGTTACTTGAAGAATATTTGGGCGAACAAAAAATAGACATTGTTATTGCAAAGGATTCAAGTAGGTTGATAGAACAAGTGGCCATCCGAGATGAGGTGTAGTTACTTTTATCCTTGAAGATTCGGACTTGACAACCGAAATTTCAAGGGTTAATATAATTTCATGAATGACATCATCCCCCGTCCCGCCTTTCAAAAACGTATCGAACAAGCCTTTACAATAACGCCTATTGTTACTTTACTGGGACCCCGTCAATGCGGTAAAACCACCCTGGCACGCATCATCGCCCAACATACCACTGCAACAGTATACGACCTGGAAGATCCCGCCGATGATGTGGCACTGGCAAATCCCATGCTGGCCCTTGGAGGCAAGAGTGGATTAATCGTCATTGACGAAGTGCAGCGTCGTCCCGAACTTTTCCAGATACTTCGCGTACTCGTAGACAGGCCCGATAATAAAACCCGGTTCTTACTTCTAGGAAGTGCATCTCCAGCATTGGTACGTGGAGTATCGGAAACCCTTGCCGGTAGAACGAGCTTTGTCGAGATGCATGGTTTTTCGCTCCAGGAAGTGGATAACTCAGCATGGCAGAAACTCTGGCTCCGTGGTGGATTTCCTCGATCATTTCTGGCTGCTTCCGATGAGGCGAGCCTGGAATGGAGAAAAGGATTCATCCGTACCTTTCTGGAGCGCGATATTCCC
>JARKQC010000227.1 GCA_029974985.1 Bacteroidota bacterium
ACCCGAAGAGAATACACCAATAAGATTTCCCGTATTCATATCAATAACTCTAATATCGCCCGAATAAGTTGTTACAAACAATTTATTACCATCAATATATGATTCTCTTGGACCATCCCAACCAATAGTCCCTGTGTACCAAGTTTCTACCTCGTGAGTATTTACATCAATAACTTTTACACAGTGCGAACCATTTACTGTTACATATAATTTACCAGATTTAAACATAATATGATTTGGTGTTTCGCCTACTACGACGCTGTCGGTGAGTGAAAAATCGAACATATGATTTATAGAACCATAGTAAATAGTACCATTTGCCGAGCCATATTCACCTTGATTAAGCATAGCAATGCTAATTCCACCGGCACCCTGATAATAAATACAATCTGTCATATTGATACCCGCGGGAATAGTTTGCAAAACCTTGCTTGTCTGCAAATTAAACACTTCGAGATGACCTTGTTCATTTGTCCCACCGCTAACAGTTAATAGCAAATGTCCGCCCGCAAAATCAATAGCCAAAGCAGTAATATCGGCAACGTCGTCATCATCAATTTCCTCTTTTTCTAAATCAATAGATACAACTCTATTAATTAATGGGATATACAAAATTGAATTTGCATTATCAAAGCCTACGCGTGGATTGTAAGAACTAAAAAAACTATCAAATTCTAAAATTTTACGAGGCTCAGCATCTGGTGAATCAATAATCCACCACGATGGTAATTCCTCGCCCTCACTATATTCACCGTCGTAGTTGCTATCTTGACCATAGCAAAAAACATGGAGTTTATGCGGTTGACCATAATTTGCAGTTGGAAAGATTATAAGAGGAGTTTTACCAACAGTATAATCCCTTTTTATCTCGAATTGCTTAAAATCCAAGCTAAACGAATTTTGCATTAATACAAATAATACAATGCACAAAATTGAAAATAATCTAATCATAATTAAATTACCTTAAAATTTATATTAAAAAATTAAACGAAATGAGTAAAAATGGAATAGACAACTATAAAAAAGAAATACTTATATATTTTTCCAATTTTCTCATTGCGTTTGTATGTCGTAAACCAATCAATGAGCATTTATTTAGAAGATATTCTGACTTCGCTATCATTCTTTTGTCTCGCCTTCCCATAATATTAAAAATTACAGTGGCTACTTTTTTCAAGTTAGAGACAATTGTACTGCGTTACAGCGGCGCAACCGTACAGGATTTTCACCTGTTTCCCTATGATTATTATTTATATAATAATCTATCCTAATAAATTTCAAAAGCAAAAATAAGAAAAAATATTATAATAATGGAATTTATTAAACAAAAAATTAAAATCAATTATAAAAGTAATACTTTAATTAGTGTAGGAATATAAAAAAGATGTCCTACATTTTCGAAAGTGTTAGTCATCTTTTTATATTACTATTTTGAAACAGTCTCAACTTTTTAATACACTACAAGCAAGTAAGCTTGTTATACCTCACCACTAATTACAAAAAAATGAATTATTGTTTATAAATCTATTTCAGATTATTCATTCTCCATTCTTGAAACATTTTTAACACCTTTAATACTCATTAATTTAGCAATTATAGAATTTAGTTCTTTTCTATTTTCAACTTTAATTGTAACTATTCCTTCGAATAAAGAATCCGAAGTATCGAGATTTATTCTTTTTATAATGGATTTTCCTATCGCTTCGGTTATTTCAAATAGCATTCTTTCCCTATCTTCGCCTCGAATTCTAATTTTTACTTCATAATCAATTTTTTCTTTTTCTTCGTTTTGTTTTTTTGAAATATTATTTTTGAAATATTTGTATAATTTAGACACTGCTCGGTGCGATACGACCATATCGAGCCACTCTATTTTAGGTAAAAAATTCATAGATGTAATAATTTCGACCTGATCGCCAGTTTTTAATTTATAATATAAATCGCTTATAACTCCATTTACTTTCCCAGAAATACAATGAAATCCTATATTTTCAGAAATAGCAAAAGCATAATCAATTAGATTTGAGCCGTCGGGTAATTTTATTAATTGTCCATCTTTTGTATAAACTGATAATTCACTATCAAAAATATTAACTTTTATTGCATCCCAAATTATATGAGTAGCTTTTTCACCTTTTTCTTCTATTATTCCTTGCATCCAATCGCCCCACTCCTCAATCTCCTTATCCGTAAAATCTAATGCGCGGATTCTACCACTACGTAATGAAAATTTTGATGCAAAGCCTTCTTCGGCAATTTTTTCCATTTCTTCGGTACGAATAATAATTTCAATTCGCTTTCCGTCGGGACCAAATAGCTCTGTAATAAGGGATTTAAACCATTCCATTTTTGGTTTAGCAACATAATCAATAAAATTAATAGTATTAAACGCAGTTGCTAAAACGCCGTGAGCCCTGTAGCACTCGTGTACATCATCAGTATTAAGAATAATCACAATCGAATAGAAATTATCAATATCGCTAATTGATTTTCCATCGCTAATCATTTTATAAATTTCATATTCGTGTTTATGAACGATAGATAAAGTATGCTTGAGATTATGCTGATTTAAACTATTTTGTATTGTATCCGAAAAAACTCTAATATAATCAATAAAATCGCGTCTTTTAACATTCAAAGCTTCGCGAATAGCTTCGTAAGCAGATTTATCGAGATAGAAAAATGAGCGATTTTCGAGTTCCATTTTTACTTTCATTAAACCCAAGCGATGAGTTATCGGCACGTAAAAATTAAGTGTCTCAAAAGCAATATCTTTTTGTTTATTAACTTTTAAATAATGTAGAGTACGTAAATTATGCAATCTATCAGCTAATTTAATTAATATTACACGGATATCCTGAACTAAGGCAAGGAATAATTTTCTATGAGTACCCGCTTTTAATTTATGTTTTAAGATATTTTGTTGTTCTTTATCAAGAGAATCCCAATTAATTGCTTCGCCAATAGCACTAAACTTGTCATTAGAAATTTTTGTAACTGCTTGCACCATTTCAGATACTTCATCACCGAATAATTTTGTTATTTCAATTTCGCTAACATCTTCGACATCTTCGATAACATCGTGCAAAATAGCTGCCGCAATCATCGCACTATCAACATTAGAGAACTCACGCAACAAAATAAGTGCAACATTAAGTGGGTGTGTATAATAAGAAATACCCGATTTCCGCAAAGTATCTTTATGCTTTTCATAACAATAATTAAAAGCTCTACTAATTAATTCTTTATCTAATGAGTTATTAATTCGGTCAATTTCAGATAAAAAATATTCTAAATCTTTATTATAATCAGTACCAAATGGGCTTAATTCATCATATTCTAAATCAAATTCATATAAGAATTCCATTTTTCTACTATCTCATTAATATTTTTTAAATATTTACAATAGTAATATTTTTTAAATATTTTTATATATTCAATATTTATTATTCGATTAATAATTGAATATTATTGTAAATAAATGAAATGAGTAGAAAAAAAATTGTTAGAAAGCTAATTATATTACATATATATTATCTTTATAGTTATTTTACTATCTTTTTTTAGTTCAAAACTTGCTTTTTGAAAATTTGGCTTATTTGTTATGCCAATTTTAGTAATATTTGAAAATCCTATGCCTTCTTTTGGCAATAAAAATCCTTTATCTATTTTACTATTTTCATTTTCATCGTGCAATATACTAACTGCATAAGTACCTTCTGGTAAATCTTTGAAATTAGTTTCAGCTCTATTATCAATTATTTTTTCTTTTTGAATTTTATAATATTTTTCAAAATTTTCATCGGGAATTGAGCCATCTTTATTGTAAATTGCAAATAAGACTAAGCCTTTTGAATTTCTTAAATTTTCTACTGTAACATTTAAGTTATAGTTATAAGTATCTTTATCTTTATGATTCTCGGCATAAAAAAATAGGAAACAAGTAGTAAATAACATTACTACTTGCTTTATAATTATATCCATAATTTTTTTCAACATTTATTAATTAATTTACTTTTTTAAATTTTAGTTTAATAGTATCTACTACATAATAAACCATAGGGACAATGTAAACAGTCAGTGCTAATGATGATAGTAATCCACCAATAATTACCCACGCTAAACCATTTTTCCATTCCGATGCAGTTCCTCTTGCTAATGCAATCGGCAACATACCTATTGCCATAGATAATGTAGTCATTAAAATGGGTCTCATCCTTTCCTTACCAGCAATAATTAGAGCATTTCTATAAAATTCACCTCTTTCCTTTAATTGATTTGTAAAATCAACTATTAATATTGAATTTTTTGTTACTAATCCCATAAGCATAATTAGCCCCAAAAGTGAAAAGACACTCAAATTACTAAGGGATAAATTCAATGCTAAGAATGCACCTATCGCCGCAACGGGTATTGCAAATAAAGCAACAAATGGATAAACATAGCTGTCATAAAGTGCAATCATAATCAAATATATTAATAGGAAGGAAACTAATAAAACTGAACCTAATGCGCCAAAACTATCATTTTGTTTTTTAATATCACTACCCCAAGTCATGTGAACTCCATCTGGCAATGGGTGTTTGTTTATATATGTAACGACATCATCAGCAATTGTACCAGATGCTCGTCCAAGTGCGTCAGAGGTAATAGTTACTGCCGCTTGTCTGTCAATTCTTTCTAAAAGAGAAGATGAATTATCTTTTTCAATGCTTGCAAATTGAGCAATCTCAATAGGCATACCCATAGGATTTATGATATTTAGTTGTGATACGTCATCATAATTCTGACGATTGAATTTATCTAACCATATTCGAATAGGGTATTCTATTCCTTTGTCTGTTAATGTTGCATCATCATTTCCCGTAAATGCAGTTCTCAAGTTCATACCAACATAAGCAGTATTTAAACCTAATCTCTGCATTTTATCTTTATTGGGTAAAATTTTTAATTCTGGGCTTCCTTCTTCAACTGAAAGTCGTACATTATCAGAACCCGGTACTTGCTCAATAGCTGATTTTAAATTTTTTGCGGCAAGCATTATTTGCTCTATATCACTTCCACTTAAAGTAATTTCAATTGGTGCGCTTCGAGGCACTAAGCCTAATTCAGTCATTGAAAAATTAATACCAGAATACATATTTTGAAGTTCACTACGAATATTTCTCATAAAAATATCGGTTGAAATATTATTTATTTCATTTTTGGGTTTCAATTGTATTGTAAACTCACTTTTATTTGCTAAACCTACTCCCAAACCACCTATTCCAGTACTTGGTCCACCTATATTACTAAATAAAGATTTTACTTCTTTTTTATTTAAAATATATTGTTCGATTTTTTCAGAAATTAAATTATTTTGCTCAATAGATGTGCTTTTATCAAACTCTAATGATAATCTAAATTTTCCCTGATCACCTGTTGATATCATTTCTTTACCAATTATACCAAGTTTCATCATAAATGCAGTAGCAATAAATAATGAAATTACAAAAACTGTAAAAATAATTTTATGATTCAATACCCAATCTAATGTATGCCCGTACCATTCTATAAATTTATCTAATTGCCTTTCGAACCATAATAGAAAACGATTGAAAATATTTGTTGGCTGTAAATCTTCCTTTTTACCAATACGAGAAGCCATCCAGGGAGTTAGTGTAAAACCAACTAATAAACTTGTAAGTGTTGAAGTGATTACAACTATCGAGAATTGTTTTAACATATCGGCAACAACTACTTGTAAAAAAAGTATTGGTACGAATACTACGACGTCAACTAAGGTTATTGATAGTGCAGAAAAACCGATTTCCATTCTTCCTTCCAAAGCGGCTTTTCTTTTTTCTTTTCCCATATCTAAATGTCTTTGAATATTCTCTAATACAACGGTTGCATCATCAACTAAAATTCCAATAATTAATGACATCGCAAGCAGTGTCATCAAATTTAATGTATAGCCAAGAAGCCACATTACTGCAAAAGCTGTAATTAATGATGTTGGTATTGCAATAAGCACAATCAATGAATTTCGAAAACTTCTTAAAAAAAGTAACATTACAATTGACACTAGTATTACTGCTAAAATTAAATCAAAAACTACTGAGTTAACAGCGGCAATAGTATTATCAGTGCTATCATCAGTAATTACAAATTCAACATTTTGAGATGAGTTTTGCTCTTCTATTTTATGAAATTTTTCGCGTATCAAACGAGAAACATCAACTGCATTAGCATCGCCTTGTTTCTTAATTAATAGACCAACTCCACTTTTACCATTATAACGACTGACCGAACTAATTTCTTTTACCCCATCAATAACATCTGCAACATCTTTTACATAAATAGGACTACCCGGTTGTGGCATTGCAATTTGAACATTTTTTATATCATTAATAGAATGGAACTTACCAACTAATCGAACAGAATTACTTTCTTTTTCGGTTTTAATTTTACCAGAAGGTAAATCAATTCCGGAGCGATTAATAGCTTCTACTATTTGCAACATTGATATTTTGTATAGTTTTAATTTTTCTTTATCAACTTTGACTTGTATTTCTCTTTCTTCCCCGCCCAATATTGTGATTTCTGCAACTCCCTTTATTTGTTGAATTTGTGGTAGAAAATTATCCTTTAATTTTTGATACAAATCCGTAGCTTGCAAATTGCTTGTAACACTTACAGACATCATAGGAAGATCATCGGGCGATACTTTACTCATAACGGGGTTTAATATATCTTGCGGCAAATCTTTTCGAATATTGTCAATATATCTTTGAGCGTCTTGCATTGTTTTATCTAAATCTGTTCCATATTTTAGATTTGCAATAATAATTGACGCGTTTGGCAAAGATTTAGTTACTAAAAAATCAACGCCTTCTAAATTAGAGAGTGCATCTTCGATTTTTCTCGAGACTGACGTTTCGACCTCATTAGGTTCAGCTCCAGGATAAACTGTTCTAATAACTATAACAGGCTGATTAAAATCTGGCATTAATTCATAACTTAAATTTATATAGCCAATAATTCCTAATAATGCAAATACACTAAATAGCACTACTATTAATGATGGTCTTTTTATTGATATTTCTGTTATATTCATTTTATTTTTATAAATTTTGTAATAAAAAAATTCAAATTATTTAATTCTGTACAATGACATTAGCGTTATTATATAAATTAATAAAACCATTTATTATAAGTTCATCATTGTTTTCTAAACCACTACTTACTAATACATTATTATTGATTGTTCGATATATTGTTATATCTTTTAAAACTGCTTTGCCATTTATTACTATATAGACTTGGCTTCTGTCGCCATTCGTACTTACTGCACTTGATGGTATCATAATACCTTCTTCTGAAATAGTATTCTGAATATTTACTTTTCCAAACATACCAGATTTTATTTCTAAATTTTTTGTATTATTTGTTTTGAATTGAACGGGAAAGCTACTCCCCATATTTGCTTTACTTCCTATCAATACTACTCTTCCCATTAGTTTGCTTTCTGGATATGAATCTACAATTAATTCATAATCTTTATTTAAATGAAATAGTTTTAAGTTATTTTCGGGTATATTAACAGTAAATCGTAATTGGGAAATATCGGTTATCTGAATTAAAGGCATTCCTGGTGCGGCAAATCCGCCTTCTTCATTAAATTTTTGAGTTACAACTCCGTCAAAAGCGGCTCTAATAGTTGATTTTTCAATTTGTTCTAATAGTGTTGAGCGTTGTACCAGTGCAGATTTTAAAGCTAACTCTGTTTTTTCTAATTGTACTCCTTGAATAGCGTCTGCTTTCGTTAATATAGTATAACGCTTAACATCATTTTCTAAACCTTCTATTTGAACTTCGATATTTTTTAATTGTAATTTTAAAAGTGAATTATCTAACTGCACTATAGCATTGCCTTTACGTACAAAATCACCATTATCTACAAAAATTTTATTAATTTTTCCTTGAATTTCTGAACTAATTTTGGATTCCTTATTTGGTTCGAATGTTCCTGTAAAATTATCTGTTGTATTAATAATTTCAGATTTTACTATAATAGTCTTTACAGATATAGGTTTTTCTTTATCATACCTATATATCTTATTTTCAGTAACTTCTTTATTATTGCTTAATTTAATTACAATTATTGCTAAAATTGCAATCGGAATAGCTATATATAGCAATATCTTCACGAATTTTGATTTTGATTTCATAATATTACTCACTTATTTTTAAAATATTTCCAGTTATTTTCATTAATTCTAAATCTGATTTTAAATAATCAATTACAGCAACAATATAGTTCTGTTGAGTTTCACGTAAAGCATTATCAGCCAATAAAACATCTGTTAAACTTGCAATTCCTTCTTTATGCTGCAAAATTGATTGATAATAAATATCTTTTGCTAATTCAATTTGATTTTGAATATTTGTAATAGTAGTCATAGCAATATTTCTTTGTCTTTTAGCATTTTCTATGTCAATATCAATTTTATCACTTATTAATTGGCTTTGTAAATTGTTATTACTTATTTCTACTTCTTTTTGATTAATTTTCTTCTGTGATATTAAGCCATCGAATAATGGATATGAGAACTGAATACCAGCAAAAGAAACTGAATAAAAATCAAGAAAATCATTAGGCTTTTTATCATAGCCAAATCCAGTAGTACCATAAGAAGCTATTATATTAATTGATGGTAAAAAACGTGAATATTGAATGGTGTTTAATTCACTACGAAGCAATTTATTCTGTGCATTTAATAATTGAATATCTAATTTTGATTTTACTATATAATTTTCTGAACTATTATAATGAATATCACTTTCAATTTCAATATTATGATCTAAGCTTACGCCCATTGTAAGTTTGAGTAAATTTAGGGCATTTTTATATTTTATCTCTACATTTTCACGTTGAGTGCTTAATTGTTCAATCAAAAGTTTTAATTTATTTACATCAGAACCTTTTGCCAATAATTGCTCCCGAAGTAATGTAATATTATTTAGTAGTTTATTCGTATTTATAAGGTTGCTATCAATAAATTGTAATTGACTATATAAAATTTTCAAATTATAGTATAATGTACTAATATCAAAAATAAGTTGCTCTTGTGATTTTTGATATTGCAAATCCATAATTTCACTTGCTATTTGGGTAATATTTATAGCTCCATAAATATTAGGATTATACAAAGGTAATGATAATACCAAACTTGCGTTAATATTATGTGGAACACCAAACTGAACCTCGCGGAACTGCCCTTCGGGTATTTGTGGATTAAAAGTAGAAAGAGGCATTAATTGATGAGGTAGCTCAGTAAAATACTTATAATCTGCATTGGCATTGATTTTAGGAAGCAAATTATATTTTGCCTCGCTTTCTCTCTCCTTGCTTGCAAGCGAATTATTGCGATTTATTTGCAAAGTTTTATTATAAACCATTGCACTATCAATACATCGCTTTAATGACCATTGCTCTTGCGCATTTGTAATGCTTACACTTATAATAATTTGAACAAGTGTAAAAATGATTATCTTTTGAGTGTTTATTATTTTCATAATTTTTTATTTATATATAAATTAAAAAATGACAATTATTTATAATATCTAAGGCTTTAACCAAGCTAATATGAGTGAATAAATTTCATTTTTTCGTGAAAGCATTAATTCCTTATATTCTTCATCACTATAATTAAAAATCATCTTAGCAATTGATTGGCTAATAAAAGGAAAAATACATAATGATATGATGTTCAATATTAATTGTTTAATATCAACTTTTTTAATATTACCCTTCGATACCTCATCATCAATCATATCATTAAGACCAGAGAATAAATTATCAATATCGGGTATTAACATATCTTTGATTATTAATGGGTTTTTTGCAACTTCGTTTGCTATAAACAAAGGGATAATTGGATTTTCAATTAGTATATCTATATATTTGTCAATGAATAATTTTATTCTTTCGAGTAATGGCTTATTCGACAAAATTATTTCAGCAATAATTGGGAAAAAAGATTGTAAAGTTTGTTCAAAAACATTTTTAAATAATTTATCCTTACTTCTATAATAATAATGCAATAGTGCTTTATTTATGCCAGCAAGGTCGGCGATCTCTTGCATTCTTGCGCCATCATAGCCTTTTTCAATAAATACTTTTTTTGCGGATTCAAGTATTTTATTTTCTGTGTTTGTATCAAGATTTTTCATATTTCACCATTTGTCTTAACTAATTGGTTAAACTTAATGGTTCAAAAATACAAAATTTTTAAATACAAACAAATAATATTTTCAAAATTTGTAAAAAAAAATTTAATTAGGAAAATAAATTAGGAAATTATTTGAAGAGAAATTGGATAAGTATATTAATTTCTTGTTAATTGTACTTTTGATAAAGCGCCATCAATATAAAAATCAATTTTATTATTACTTTTATAATAATTATTAGAAATAAAAACGCCAGCACTATTTTTTTTCATTCCTTTGAAATCATATTTTGTTAAAGCCATATCGCCTTCGATCGAACTCCCCACTCTATTAGGTATTTCGATTTTAAAATTTGCAGCGCCGCAGTTAATATTTACTTTTGATTGCTTAATATTATCACCAAGTTTTAATTCTGTGTCGCTTGCACCCACGTCAATATTTAGATGAGAAACTATAATTTTACTAAAATCGAGGTCCATTTTTGCGGCACCGCCACTAATATTAATATCCCAAATTAATGATTTATTCAAATCAAATTGTAAATATCTATTTGTAGATGGATTAGAATTTTCATCGAAAGAATAATTTATAACTAATGTAGAATCATTTGGTTTGTCAATTACGACATCACAATCCTCAGAGCCAGATTTAAGATAATATAAATACTCACCTGTAGAATTGAAATCAAATTTTCCCGCCCCACCAGAGAAATTTAATTTTGCATATTTTATTGCAGGCTCAATATCTTTTTCAAAACTTGTGCAATTGCCATTCTCATCAAAATCATTATCATTAATTATAATATTATTCTTAAAATCAGTATATACCTCATTACCTTTCGTAAAAAATGCCATTATTACAAGTGCAGTAAAAATGCCCGTCAAAGATATAATTATACTTTTAAATAATTCTGAAATTTTAAGTAATGATATTCCCCATAAAATTAATAATAAAGGAAACCAAGTAAGAATCATACTCGAATTAAATATATATAAACTAAAATTTTTTAATAGTATCAGTAATCCTAATGATATTAAAAAGCTTCCCCAAAAAATGTATTTATTTTTCATATTTTCCCTTTATTTTACACTATTTATTATTTAATGCTTTAAAAACAACATATCCACCAATAGCAATTAAAACTATGGGCCAAAAATTCGTTAAACTTACCCAAGGCAGATATTTATCTATCATAATGAGCAATCCAAGAGAAATCAATACAATTCCAGAAATAATTTTTTTTCTTGTTTTGTCATTTTCTGCATCTACTCCAAGCTCTTCATATATATTATTTAAGTCATTTTCAATATTATCATTATTATTAATTTGCTCAATATTGCTTTTTAAAGGAACAATTATCCATAATGCTATATAAATTAATATACTTAGTCCCCAAGCAAATATAGATACAAAAAAAATAACCCGGATTATTATCGGGTCAATATCAAAATATTCAGCAAGACCGCCCGCAACTCCGCCAATGAATTTATTAGTACTCGACCTATATAATTGATTTTTCATATTCATTTTTAATATTATTACAATATAATTAACAATTTATTATACGGTATAAGAATTTACTTGTTTCATTTTTTATTTTTATTAAATTTTTATGTAAACAAATTCATTTCATTTGCGTCATAAAGTTATATGTTAAATTAAAGGTGAAATTATGCAAAAAATTAAATTGTCAATTTATAACTATATTTTTATACTATTTATTAGTATCACTTTATTGAATAATGGCTGCGAAGAAGGTACAAGCATAAGTGATATTAATTTATTTAGTACTTCTGATGATGTTCAGCTTGGCGCTCAAGTAGTAGAGGAAATGCACAAGGATACTAAAAATTATCCAATTTATAATAATCAAGAAGCTACGCAATACGTTCAATCAATTGTTGATGAAATTTTACAATCTCAACTTGTAAAATATAGAAATGTCTTTAATTACAAAGTTACACTTATAAATACAGAAACTATTAATGCTTTTGCTTTGCCGGGCGGTTACATTCACGTTTACAAAGGTTTGTTGAAATATCTTGATAACGAAGCATCTTTAAGCGCAGTTTTAGCACACGAAATTGCTCACGCTGAGCGTCGCCACGCCACAAAAAGAATGACAAAAGCCTATGGAGCAAACTTTTTATTAGGTTTATTATTAGGAGGTAACCCATCGCAAATTGAGGAAATCGCCGCTAATATGCTTTCTGGATTAGGCTTTTTATATAATAGTCGTGAAGACGAATACGAAGCTGATGAATATGGATTTAAATATTTGCAATCTACTCGCTGGTATCACGGTGCTGGCATATTTTTCTTTGAAAAAATTAAGGATCAATCGAAAAATAGTACTTTTGCTGAGCTTTTTTCTACACATCCACTTGATCAAAAAAGAATTGATGCTTTAAACAAATTAATAACAGATGCTAAGGTACCGCCAGCAACGGAAAGCAATATTTTTACTCAAAAATATATGGAATTTAAGAAAAAATTAAATTAATAAAATTATAGAATAATTTCAAAGTTTATTGAATAAAGATTATATTTAATTTTTAAAATATTTTTTGAAAAATAATTTTAAAATATTGGTGTAAAATTATTAATAGAATAATTTTAAATTTTTATTTAACACAATATTTAACTAATTTTGAATTATAATTCAGAATTATTTTTTAATTTATTTTTAAATATATGAGATTATTATTAGTTGTTTTTTGTATCTCTATTGTTTTTAATTCTTGTAACAATAAATTAAACTCTCTTAATGATGATACTCTTGAAATATCAAGTATTAATGGAGAGTTATTATCATTTAATCAAAAAATAAGTGATGATGATTTCGATTATTATATATCTCTCGCTGGAACGGGTGATATAAGATTTTTAGATATTCGCGTTGGTAAAAATGGAGTTTTTATTGCTAAACTAAATGATGAAATCGAAGGTACGATTTATAATATATTTATTAGTGATTTGAATAAAAATTCAAAACCAGAAATTATTTTACTTATTAATTCTAATGATTTAAAAAATAATATTACCATAATTGGATTTGAATTTAATAAAAATAGTTTTAAAAGATTTGATATGCCTCAATTAGAAGAGGATAATATTTATGGAATTATTAATTATGAGCATTTTCTTATTAAAGGCTCGCAAATTATTAGAGAATTTGATGTACTAAATCCGCAAAACAATTTAAATATTACAAAAAGGTTAATTTATAATTTAAACAATAATTTAGAATTAGTATTGTATAAACAAAATGATTTATAGTAATATAATTCAATATTTTTTATGATAAGATATTTACTATTTTTTTTAATTTTTACTTGCTATAATGCTTATGGTAATTTTTATTTAGTTAAAATTAACATATCCTCACAAGAAGAATTTAATAAATTTGTTAATTCAAATATTGAATTTCAAAAAATTGATAAAAGCTCCATAATTGCAATACTTAACAATTCTGAATATGATAATTATATTAAAAATCAATTTAATTGTGAAATTTTAATTGATGATTTAGAAAAATATAACGAAAATTTACTACTGAAAAATTCCAATTTTATTCCCAAATTACAAAACTCTAATTATTTTCAATTAGGCTCGATGAGCGGATATTTCAAATTAGATGAAATTTATTCTGAATTTGATAGAATGATAGAAAACTATCCAAATTATATTCGAAAGAGCATAATTTCGTATTCCTATGAAAATAGACCTATTTATGCTTATGAAGTTGGTTCGAATGATATTACTCAAAATTCAGAAATATTTTTTACTGGATTGATTCACTCGCGTGAGCCCGGAACAGTGTTTAGTTTGATTTATTATTTTTGGGATTTATTTTATAGATTTGATAAGGATGATTTACTTGCAAATTATATTCTAAATAATAAGAAAATATCATTTATTCCTGTTGTAAATCCCGATGGAGTCGTATTTAATGAAATTAATTACCCAAATGGCGGCGGACTATGGCGCAAAAATCGTAGAAAAACTTCTGATAGCACTTTTGGCACAGATTTAAATAGAAATTTTGGTCCTTATTATGCTTGGAATTTCGATAATAATGGCTCATTAGATAATCCAATTTATGATACTTATCGCGGGAGTTCGCCTTTTTCCGAACCAGAAACCGAGGCTATAAAGAATTTTGTAGAATCAAATCAATTTAAAATTGCAATCAATTTTCATACTTTCGGGAATTCCGTATTTTTCCCATTTTCATATCTTAATACAGAATGCTCCGATTCGAATTGGTTTCGTGCATTTTTAGCGGATAATTATAATAATACACGATATATTTATGGCGTAGATTACGAAATCGTAAATTATTCCACTCGCGGAAGTGCCGATGATTTTTTATATTTAGGAAATGATAAATTCTCTAAAATTTATTCTATGACCTGTGAAATCGGTAGCAATCAATTTGGATTTTGGCCACCGGTTGACTCAATAATTAATTATGCTAAAAATTTAACAAGTTTTATTGATAATGTTATATTGTCCTCAGATAAAAATATTACACTTGCTTATAAAGATTTAATTAAAATCGAGGATAAATTTTATATTAAATTTGAATTACAAAATATTGGGCTAAATGTAATCGAAAATACAGAATTTTTAATAAAAACAAATAATGAAAATGTGATTCTCCAAAATCCACATTTTATAATTAATAAATTAGAAAAAGCTGAACAATTTGAATATCTTTTGGAATTTAGCACAGTAAATTTTAAAAATGGAGAACCCGTAGAATTTGAAATATCCGCAAATTTGGATTATTCCAAAAATATAAAATTTAATTTAATATTATTTGAATACGATGAAATTGATTTATTCGATAAAAAATTCATTCAAAATTGGGTTTTAGATAGTAATTGGACTTTTCATAATATTGATAATGAACTCGTTTTAATAAGTAATAAAGATGAATTTTATAAGCCAGATTTAAATAGTTTTGCTAAAATAAAATTTGAGAATTTCGATAAAAAAATAAATCAATTTGCATTAAATTTCGAGCATAAATACGAAATCGAAGCAAATTTTGATTTTGCCACAATTTTCTATGGCAATGAACAGTACGAATTTATAAATGATTTTTATGATAGTTATTTAATAAAAGGAATAAAAAAAGGAAAGCAGTCCGATAGTTTGTATGGTTTTCACGGAAATATTAAAAAATGGAAAAAGGAAAATTTATATTTTAAGCAAAATAATGATATAAATCAAGTAGCTTTTAATTTGAGAACGGATAATATTATTAATAAAAATGGTTGGAAAATTAAGAATCTCAAATTAAGAGCTTATCCTGATTATATTTCGAGTATAGACAATTTTGAGAAAACAAATCAGCAATTAAAAATTGAATATTTCAAAGATAATTTTCTAAAAATTAATTCAAAAAATGATTTGTTTAAAGCAAATATTATAATCTATAATTTGAATTGTGAAAAGCTATTTACTGCAAATTACGATATTTTTAATCAAGATAATTTTATTAAAATACCAGTTCTAAATACTGGTATTTATTTTATTAATATAAATAATAATAATATTAATTTTTATGATTATTTTATAAAAATCGAATAATTTTTTTTAAAATCTAAGTAGTAAGGGCGGAGCTTATTCTTGATAAAACAACAATGGTGCATGCCCCATTGTCTCCCGTCTTTTAATATTTTAATAAGCAAGAATGCTTATCCTGCGAATTGGTAGGTTAGATATTTTGTCTGACCCTAATAATTTAATATAAACAAGCAAGAATGCTTAACCTACTACAATTTTTTTTCAGTTGTCCTACATTTCCGAAATGTAAGACAACTAGGAAACTGAGGCAACGGGGCATGCCCCGTTGTCTATAAACTTCTCAACTACACTTCAAAAGTGTAGGACAACTTTGAAATATTTCATAAAAATAAATTAATTATTAGCAATTTTAAACACTTTTAAGAATTTCCCTTGCAATTACAAGATTTTGAATTTCGGAAGTTCCCTCATAAATTTCAGTAACCTTTGCATCTCTCATCATTCTTTCAACTTGATATTCCCGTACATATCCATAGCCACCGTGAATTTGAACTGCTTCGCGAGTAACTTCATTAGCAATTGTCGAAGCAAATAATTTAGCCTCCGAAGATTCTCTAATATGGTCTAATTTATTATCGCGTAGCCAAGCGGCTTTATGAGTAAGAAGTCTTGCGGCACTAATTTTCATAGACATTTGTGCAAGTTTTGCTTGAATAAGCTGATGTTCAGCGATAGGTTTGCCCATAGTTTTCCGTTCTAAAGAATATTTTACAGCCGCTTCGAAGGCTCCTTGTGCAATGCCAACAGATTGAGCGGCAATACCGATTCTTCCTCCATTAAGACCACGCATAGCTATATAAAAACCTTCACCAACATTTCCAATTAAATGCTCTTCACTAACTTTAACATTTGTTAATCCAATAGAAGTAGTCTCACTTGAGCGAAGCCCCATTTTGTCTTCTTTAATACCCGCCTCAAAGCCGGGGGTATCATTCGGAACAGCAAAACAAGCAATTCCTTTGTGCTTTAATTCCTTATTAGTTTGAGCAAATACAATGCTCACATTTGAATGTTTTCCTGTAGTAATCCAATTTTTTGTACCATTTAATATCCAATCATTACCATCTTTTTCAGCTATAGTATTTTGTTGTCTTGCATCTGAGCCAGCTTCGGGTTCGCTCAAGCAGTATGCACCAAGATATTTACCTTCTGCGAGCGGTCTTAAATAATTTTCTTTTAGAAAATCACTTCCATAAGTTTCTAAAATCCAGCAAACAAGGGAATTTTGTACTGATGCGACAACAGCAACGCTTGCGTCAACTTTTGCAAATTCTTCTATTGCGAGCACATAACTAACTACATCAAGCTCCGAGCCACCCCATTCTGAAGAAACCATCATTCCAAGGAAGCCAAGTTCTCCCATTTTTTTTAAAATTTCGCTTGGAAATTCAGAATTCATATCTCTTTGAATAGTTGTTGGTAAAATTTCTTCTTGAGCAAATTTTCGAGCCGCATCTTTAATTTGTAATTGAATCTCACTAAATTCAAATGATAGCATAATTTTTTTTCCTTATATTTAATTTCAAACATATATAAATATTAAAGTAACACTTTTTTTTTAATTATTTAATATAAAAATGAAACTTTTTTTAAATTTATTAGTCTTATTATTATTATTAAAGTACAACAAATAGATAATTTTTATATTTTTACATAGATTTTTCACACAAATAATTTAGGAGTTATTGAAAAATGACCAAATTTCTTTCTGCGTTGATTGTATTATTTACATTTAGTTTTGTAATATCTAATGCACAACCCAAGCTCGAAATCGGTGGTGGAGATATGTATGATTGGGGTAATGTCAAACCTGAACAAGGCATATTACATGCTGAAATTAAATTATGGAACAAGGGCAATAAAACGCTTGAAATTCTTAGAACAAAACCGGGCTGTGGCTGCACGACGGATTCCTTAGATATTAGAAATGTACCTCCTGGAAAATATGCTACTTTAAAAGTTCACCTTAATATTTCTGGATATCAAGGCAGTACAATAAAAAGTGTTAGAATTTCAACAAATGACCCTGAAAAGCCCGAACAAAACCTACTGCTTAAATGTAATGTTGTGGTGCCTATAGTTCAGACGCCAAAATATTTAGGATTTAATAAACTTATTGTTGGTGAGGAAGCTGTAACAAAATCTATTATTACAAATAATACAGCAAAACCAATAAAAATTAAGAGTTTTGATATTAGAATGGCCTCCGAAGGTATTGATGCAGGTGAATTAAAGCACAATGTTCGCAGAAATATTGTTATTGAGCCACAAGCTAACTATACGATAGAGCTTAAATATACCCCTAAAAAAGCTGGTCGTTTGCAAGCATCGTTAAATATCGAAATTGATAGTAAAGAGCAGTCAACTATTGAATTTCCTATTTGGGGAAATATAGTTAATAAATAGATGTTTTAGATTTAAAAAAATACTCATCTTATCAATTCATAAGAGAAGATGAGTATTTTTTTTATTAAGAAATTAATCTAATAATTGTTTTAGTTCATCATCAAAATTATCAGATTTTTTATTATCAATTTTAATATTTTTAATAATAATATCTCCTTTCGATAACAAAAGATTGTAATCCTCATTTGTTAATTGTAAATATTGACTATTTTGCTCATCAAAAGTTGTTATAATTCCATTAAAAATATCAATTTTAATTATTTTATGAGTAACACTTTCGTATTCAATTATCGAGCCTATTGGGGGAAAATTTTCAAATGCACTTGCATAGGTATCATATTCAAATTTAATACAACATTTCAGCCTACTGCAATTTCCACTTAATTTAGAAATATTATTTGATAATTGTTGTATTTTGGCATGTTCTAAGGTAACGTGTCCAAACGAATTCATAAAAGTAGTACAGCATAATTCTCGCCCGCAAGGACCAACGAAATTCCCTAAACGCTTAGTTTCCTCGCGCGAGCTAATTTGACGAAGTTCTATTCGTGCTTTGAAAATTTTTGCTAAATCTTTTACTAATTCTCTAAAATCAATTCTTTGTGGTGCAGTGAAATATATTGTAAGTCTTTGCCTATCGAATTGCCAAATTGCTTCTGTAATTTTCATATCGAAATTATATTTAGCAACGATTTCGCGAGTTTTTATCATTACATTATTTTCGTCTTTTAATTTTTTATTAAAGACTTTAAGCTCTTCAAAATCTGGAATTCTAAGTAATTTTCGGCATTCACTCTGCTCGAAAATATATTTATTAATATTCGTAAAATCCTTAGCAAATAATTCATTTACTCGCCCTAATTCGATTCCATACTCACTTTCAACAACGACAAAATCATCAATTTTTAAAAGTACATTATTTTGATTCTTAAAAATTGACCTTAAATTACCTTTCAACAATACTTCAACATATTCCGATTCAACTTTTTTTGAGTATTTTTCTCCATTTTTTAGGAGAAAATCATAATTACTAAATCCCGATTTAGGTAATGAGTTAATATATTCTAAATCATCTATATCAGATTCTATTTTTTTATCTATATATTCAAATTTACTTTGAAAAGGACTTGGCGAAGTATTATTATCTATAAAATTAGATTTATATACATTCATAACACATTCCGCAAGTATTTAACTTGTATAATTTATATTAAAGAACAATCTATATTAAATTTGTATTCATAAATATATGCAAAGTAAACATTTTTTAATATTAATCAATAAAAATTCGGCGTAATTTAATAAAAAGTGATATTAATATTAAATTTATATTGACATTTCTATAAATCATTGTAATATAATTCTCAATTTCATTAATTGCTTTTGGTATATCTTTGTTCCCAAATCCTTTAAAAAACTTTTGAATGGTCTGTATGTCGTCAGAATTTATAATTAGTTCTGAATTTCCCGTAATTTTTATGATATTTACATCATTAAGCCAAAAAATTAGCATTTGCATAATCTTATTTATTTGGTTTTTATCTTTGTCTTTAAGGAAGTTCTTTAAATTTTTTACAAGCTCTTCGCGATATTTAACTTTTTTAAGTGATATTCTTAATAAATTTACTATTTCATTTCGTAAAACTCTATTTTCCTCATCTAAAAAATCAAGAGCTTTGAGATATGAGCCTTGTGCAAATCGAGCCGCAATTTTCGCATCAATTTCATTTGAATTATTATCTAAAATAAGTTTTCTGACAATTTTATTTTCATCTAAGGGTGAAAAATTAATTTGCTGACATCTTGAAATAATTGTTTGTAATAATGAGTCTGGTTTTGATGATATTAATATAATTGTAATATTTTCCTGTGGTTCTTCCAAAGTTTTTAAAAAAGCATTTTCAGCCTCTATGTTCATTTCATCTGCTTTTAATACAATTACAAAACGTCTTTTATCGTTAAAAGAACTTAAAGATAATTTTTGCTTCACATCTCTTATACTTGAAATTTTAATTTGTGTAGCATTTGGTATTTTTAAAGGTAAATAATGATTTTTTGCTTTGTTTTCGATTTCATCTTTTATAATTTCAATTTGCTCTGAAGACAATTTATCATAAGCACTATCACCTTTTGTATCGCTTGATTTTCCTGTTGGTAAGGAAAAAATCAATTCGAGATTTGGATGTGCTAGATTATCTATTGATATACAGTTATGACATTTATCGCAAGAATCAATAAATCCATCATCAATTATTGGCTTTTCGCAATTACATACTTTTGCAAATTGTATTGCTAAAGCATCTTTACCAATACCCTCTATTCCAATAAAACAATAAGCATGGCTAATCCTATTATTGATTATTGAATTTTGCAATATTTTTTTAATTTTATCGTGTCCTATTATTTGGTACCAAGACATAATTTAAGTTTTCTTTTCAATATACATTTAATAAATTTAAAAATAGCAAATTATATGTTCAATTCAAATAAAATTTTAGAGTAAATTATGGGAAAAAAATCTTCTGCAACAGTAAATCCGAAAAAATCTATAAAAGAGCCAGAAAAATTAACTGTATCCGATCCACAAGTAAGTGAAAAAAATACCAAGGCTTACGAAAGACTCATACAAATTGATACAATTCAGCCCGAAGTTATTGGCTCGCGTTGTCATCATGGGAAAGGTGATGATTGCTCGGTTGACCGAACTAAATTAGATAGATCGCAAGCACCTCATATTACATTAGACCTCGATAAAGACCATTTAATGAAAGCATTAAAAAATATGATGAAAGCAAGATTTACCGACGACAAGCATTTAGCACTTGTTAAGCAAGGTCGGTCGTTTTTCCATATTGGTTGCTCTGGACACGAAGCCACACAAACTGCAATTGCTTTCGCTTTAGAATCTGGTAAAGATTGGGGCTGGACTTATTATAGAGATATGGCTTTTGCTTTTGCATTAGGCTATTCAATAGAAGATTATTTCTTATTAGCATTTGGAAAAGATGAAGACCCTGCAACGGGTGGAAGACAAATGCCCGGACATTTAGGTCATCCCAAATTTAATTTACCTACTCAATCTTCGCCAACGGGTACTCAATTTTTAAATGCTGTCGGTTGCTCTATGGCATCAAGAAAAAATGGAACTGATGAGATAACTTATGTTTCATCTGGCGAAGGAACAACAAGCCAAGGCGAATTTTATGAAGCAGTGAATTGGGCAACAAAAGATGGATTGCCAACTTTATTCCACATTCAAGATAATGGATATGCTATTTCTGTTCCGCGTGCTGACCAATCTATGGGTTCGAGCGTTGTACATTCATTTTGTTGTTATCCGGGCTTATTGATGAAAGAATATGACGGAACTGATTATTTTGAATCTTTAAAAGCCGCTCGGGACGCAGTAAAATATATTCGCGAAGGGCGAGGACCTGCATTATTACACGCTGTTGTAGAAAGATTAATTTCTCATTCATCATCAGATGACCAAAGAAAATATCGTTCTGAAGAAGAGCTTGCAAATGCTTCTGCTAAAAAAGATTGTATTAAAATTTTATCTAATTATCTAATTGAGTATAAAATTGCAACTGAAGATGAAATCGAAAATCTTAAAGTTACAGTAAAACAAGAAATTGATAAAGCTGTTGAATGGGCTGAATCACGTCCCGAACCAAAAGTTGAAAATACTTTAAAACCGCTTTATGCACCAAAAGAAACTCACGATTTACCTTATGCAGTTTCTGAACCAAGCTCTGGAAATCAAATTGTATTAGTTGATTCGATTAATCACGCACTTTTCGAAGAAATGAAAAGAAATGATAAAATGTTGATTTTTGGTGAAGATATTGCTGACCCTAAAGGCGGTGTGTTTACTGCGACAAGAGGATTAACAAATGAATATGGTAGTAAACGCGTATTTAACTCGCCACTTGCTGAGGCTTCGATTGTTGGAGTTGCACTTGGGCTTGCAGTTCGCGGTTTTAAACCCGTAATCGAAATTCAATTTGGTGATTATATTTGGCCCGCATTTATGCAATATAAAAATGAGGTTGCCTCTATGCGATTCCGCTCTAATGGTGGATTTAAAGCGCCCGTAGTTACTCGTGTAGCTGTCGGTGGTTATATTCACGGTGGATTGTGTCATTCTCAAAATATTGAAAGTATTTTTTCTCATATACCGGGATTATTAATTGCTTATCCAAGTAATGCAGCTGATGCTAAAGGTTTGCTTAAAACTGCAATTCGCTTAGACGACCCCGTAATTTTCTGCGAACACAAGGCACTATATCGCTCGCCTTATGCCAGAGCTATCGAGCCAGACGAAAATTATTTAATTCCATTTGGAAAAGCTAAAATTGTTAAAGAAGGCAACGATGCAGTAATTGTAACTTATGGCATGGGTGTTAAAGATTCTATAAATGCTGTTAAAAAATATGAAAAAGAAACGGGAAAATCTATAAAAATTATTGATTTACGTACTATAAATCCTTGGGATAAAGAATTAGTACTCGAATCTGTAAAAGATTGCGGACGCGTTCTTATTGTTCACGAAGATACTCTTACTACGGGATTTGGTGCCGAAGTTTCCGCTACAATATCACAATATGCTTTCAATTGGCTTGATGCCCCAGTAATGAGACTTGCCGCTAAAGATTCACATATTCCTTATGCACCTGTTTACGAAGAAGATGTATTGCCAAATGAACATAAAGTATATGATAGTCTTGTAGAATTAATGAATTTTTAAAATTTAATATTTATAATTTATTTAGATGTCCAACATTATATTAAAAGATGTTGGACATTTTTTAATATAGATATATCTTCTGTGTCGCTCAGAAAGATGCAAATCATTTTTGACAAGCAAGAATGCTTATACAAGAAATTTTTAAAAATTTAGATGTCCAACACCTCCCAAAAATGCTGGACATCTTTAATCGCATATTACATATTATCTATAATATTATTTAAGATAGCGCTCGGACGCATAATTTTAGATGTTTTTTCGAAATCAAGGAAATAATATCCACCCGTATCAACGCTAACACCCTGAACATTATTAAGTTCCTCATTTATCGTGGCTTCGTTTTTACTCATTTCGTCATAAATTTTTGAAAAACGTGATTTTAATTCCATATCATCAGATTGATTTTTAAGCTGTTCAGCCCAATATAATGCTAAATAGAAGGAACTTCCTCGATTATCAATTTCCTTTACTTTTCGAGATGGTAATTTACCATTTTCGAGATAAACACCAATAGCCAAATCAAGAGTTTGTGCTAAAATTTTAATTTTATTATCACCCGTTTTTTCAAATGCAAGTTCTAATGATGGAACTAATGCGCAATATTCACCTAATGAATCCCATCTTAAGTGATTTTCTTCGATTAATTGTTGAACGTGTTTCGGAGCCGAACCTCCCGCACCAGTTTCAAATAAGCCTCCACCATTTAATAATGGAACTATTGAAAGCATTCTGGCGCTTGTACCAAGCTCTAAAATTGGGAATAAATCAGTTAAATAATCACGCAAGACATTACCCGTAACAGATATAGTATCCATTCCTTTACGAGTTCTCGCGAGCGTAAATTTCATTGCATCGTCGGGGCTAAGTATTTGAATATCTAATCCATTTGTATCATATAAAGGTAAATATTTTTTTACTTTTTTAATTATTTCGCTGTCGTGTCCACGATTTTCATCAAGCCAAAAAATGGCGGGCGAGTTCGTAGATCTTGCTCTTTTCACTGCAAGCCCTACCCAATCTTTAATTGGTAAATCTTTTGTTTGACACATTCTAAAAATATCGCCTTTTTCTACATTTTGCTCGATTAAAACATTATTATTATTATCAACTATTCTTATTTTACCATTTTCTTTTGCTTCGAATGTTTTATCATGCGAGCCGTATTCTTCTGCTTTTTGAGCCATAAGACCAACGTTAGAAACTGCTCCCATCGTTGCGGGATTAAACTGCCCATTTGCTTTTGCATCTTCTAAAATCGTAGCATAAATCGTTGCATAAGAGCGGTCGGGAATCATAGCGATACAATCTTGTAATTCATCGTGTTTATTCCACATTTTTCCGCCATCACGAACGACATTTGGCATCGAGGCATCGATAATTATATTATTTGGAACGTGTAAATTAGTAATCCCATTACGAGAATCAACCATTGCAAGCTCGGGCTGAGTCTCATAAACTTTTTCTATATCATTTTTTATTTCTAATTTTTTGTCCTCGGGGAGACGCTCAATTTTAGCTAAAATATCAGACAATCCATTATTTGGATTTGCACCAATTTCTTTTAAAATTTCAGCGTGCTTGTCGAGTGCTTCTTTATAATAAACCGAAACAGCATGACCGAACATTATGGGGTCTGATACTTTCATCATCGTAGCTTTTAGATGTAAGGAAAGCAAAACATTGTCTTTTCGAGCTTCTTCGATTTGTTCAGCATAGAATTTCTGTAATGCTTTTACATTCATTACCGCTGTGTCAATTACTTCGCCTTCGATTAAAGAAAATTTATTTTTTAAAATAGTAGTTTCAGAATTATCGTTAATAAATTCTATTCTAACTTCACAGGGTTTTTGAACTGTTAATGATTTTTCACTACCAAAGAAATCCATATCTTTCATATATGCAACTCTTGCTTTCGAACCGCTTTGGGGCCAAGGTTTCATCATTCTATGTGGAAATTTTTGAGCAAATTTCTTAACTGATTCTGCGGCGCGACGGTCAGAATTGCCTTCTCTTAAAACGGGATTTACTGCAGAGCCAAGGCATTTTGCAAAACGCGTTTGCAGAGCTTTCTCTTCATCGTTTGTAGCCTCTTCTGGATAATTGGGTATATCATAACCCTTGTTTTGTAATTCTTTAATAGCACTTTTTAATTGTGGAATCGAAGCACTAATATTTGGCAATTTTATAATATTAGCATCTTCATCTTTAACTAATTTTCCCAATTCGGATAAGTAATCCGTTATTTTTTGTTCTTCTGTAAGTTTCTCTGGAAAATTAGCGATAATTCGACCTGCAAGAGAAATATCTCTTGTTTCGATATCAATTTGAGTGCCTTTTGTAAAACTTTTGATAATAGGCAATAAGCAGTAAGAAGCTAATTCGGGAGCTTCATCAATTTTAGTCCAAATAATTTTATGATTTGACATTTTAAAAAACCCAAAAATTTATATATTTTTACGAAAAGTCAATTTTTTGAATAATATTGCTTTAAACTACAAAATTAATAATCTTTTCTTTTATAAAAAAAGAAATATGTAAATATATTAAAATGTATATATAAGAGAATTATTTTATAATTTTATACTAATACAATTATAATTGCGTAAATATCTATAATAATATACAATTAATTAATAAATAATAATGACAAAGCATTTTATAAATCTTACAAACGGCATAGAAGCATTAGAAGAATATGATTTTAATATTGAAAATATTTCCTTTATAAGAATACAATCAAGCCATTTCGAATCTCATAAATTCGATGAAGTACTTTATGAATTAGACCACAATTTTTTAATGCACTTAGCTTTGGGCTATTATTGTAAAATTTATGATTATGGAGCAAGAGCGGAAACTGCAAAAGCATTACGAATAGGAGTCGAATGGATAAAATTTGTTCTTAATAAACGCTGGTTAGAAAAAAAATATGTTCCAATAATAAAATATAAAATTGTAACAAATTATTTCGAAGAGCAGTATAAAAAAATTAGTAATCGAACTAAAAAGAAACTTGATTATTATAAAAAATACTTAAATATTGAAGATGAAATTCTACTAGAGGGAATTAACGGCACAACACTTATGGATAATAAGCCTGAATTTTATAAATCAATTTTATTAAATAAAATCAAACCCAATAAATAATAAAATGGGCTAAATTTAATTATTAAAAATAGCCCATTTCTTAAAAATTATCTAAACAATTTAAAAATTATTTGATCTTTTTCTTAATTTCTTCAAGTTTTTTGTCATCACCCTTTTCAGAATAAATTTTTAACATATTCAAATAATATTGTTCTTTTTGATTTTCAGGGATAGTATATTCAATAGCTTCGAGATTTCTGATAGTTTTATTTAATTTATCTTTTTCCTCGAGAACTTGATATATATTTGCAAGTTCAGAAAGAATAAACATATCATTTTGGTATGTTTTAATATTCAAAGCTTTATCAAAATATTTTGCAGATTCAACTAAATCAGATTTATAATTATCGAAATTAATTTTATATGTTTTATCTTTTTCAGCTTTATCTTGCTCTAATTTTTGTTTAACACTTGCACGATTTTTATAAGCGGCTGCAATATTTCTTACTGCTTTGTTAAAAATTTCATCTACTTTCAAAGCTTGTTGATATGTATTAATAGCGTCATCATATTTTTGTAAAGTTTGATATAAGTCAGCAAGTTGAGTTATATACATTGCATTATTAGGCTCAGATTTTATTAAAGATTTAACAGCATCGAGTGCTTCATCGGTACGGTTAAGTTCCTGATAAATACTAATCATAGTAGAATATGCAGAGCTATTATCGGGTTCGAGTGTAATAAGCATTTTAACATATTTTAATGATTGTTCTAAGTCTTTCTTCTCATAAAAATGCTGTGCAAGAATAACGTAAGGAGTGGTATTGATATTTACATTCATTCTTTTTTCAGTTGGTAACCAATTTTCTGGCATATCATAATTCCAGCCATTAACAAGTATATTTCCATTTTCACTTTCAGAAAATACGTATAATTCCTTACCATCAATTAAATAATAATCAATGTATGTAGAATCTCCTTTATTATTAAAACCGGGTATATTAGATTTTGGATTACCTAATTTGTCAAGAATTTTTTGTCTCGGTACTTTATTATAAAAATTATATTTTACGGCTAAATTATAATTTTTTTCATTTCTTTTTATATATTCTTCATAACTTGCTAAAGATGACGCTTTATCGCCTTTTAAATCATATACGATAGCAAGTAAATTATAAAAATCTAAAATTTCTGGTCTAATTTTATTACCAAGTTTAAAAAATGAAATAGCAGAATCAAGTACACTTGAATTTTTTATAGTTGAATACTTACTATAATAAGAAATACCCGTATTATAGCATTCAACCCAAATATTATTAAGTAGAACTTGCTCTTGACTTTTTAATTGTGGATTTTTTGTAACTTCTAAACATTTTAGGGCATATTTAGCCGATTCGCTCATATTCTTTTTTTGAAAATTAATATCAGCAAGCAATGCAAGAGCTTCGTCGCTATTAGGATTCGTAGCAAGTTCTTTATTTAATGATTCGATAGCTTCGTCGAATTGCTGGTTTTTAATTTTCACTTTTGCAGTAGTAATATTCCTTGATGAACATTCAAATCCTTGGAATACAACAGCCCCCACGAGCAAACTTATTAATAAGAAAATAAATCTTTTCACTTTATTATCTCCAATATTGTTATTATATAAATTTCATTAAAAATAGATTATTTAAAATATAATTTCCATAAGTTATCAAAAATAATGAATTATTTTAAGATAAATCACAATTTGTTTAAATTATTTCAAAATTTGATTATTATCTTATAAATAATATCACTAATTTAAAAACAAATTAATTGAATTTGATTGTTTTTTAACCTATTTATTAATGAAAAAACTAAATTATAAATAATTTTTCATAATTTATATAATTATTCAGTAAAAATACTTATTTTTGAATTATAGTTAAGTATCATAAAAATAAATGAAAACTAATAATGAAAACATTAATTGAACCTTTCAAAATAAAAAGTATTGAAGAGATTCCAATTACTACACGTGAACAAAGAGAAAGATATCTTGCTAATGCTTTTTACAATCCATTCTTTTTACGTTCTGAATATGTTACGATTGACTTATTAACCGATAGTGGAACAACAGCACTAAGTAGCAAACAATGGGCGGGTCTTATGGACGGCGACGAGGCTTATGCAGGTAGCCGTAGCTATTACAAATTTGAAGACGCAGTTAAAGAAATTACGGGTCTAAAACATATTATTCCGACTCATCAAGGTCGAGCAGCAGAAAAAATTCTTTTTACAATAGCCGCAAAACCGGGTATTGTTATTCCAAGTAATTCACATTTTGATACTACTCGCGGCAATATAGAATACGCTGGCGCTGAAGCAATTGATAATCTTGTTGACGTTGGTAGCAAACCAGAAGTAGAAGCACCGTTTAAAGGTAATATGGATCTCGAAAAATTAAGAAAATTAATTCTTGAAAAAGGTAGAGAAAATATTCCTTTATGTATGCTTACTGTAACAAATAATACCTCTGGCGGTCAGCCCGTTTCTATGCAAAATATTCGCGAGACAAAAGCATTATGTAAAGAATTTGGTATTCCATTATTCCTCGATGCCTGCCGTTTTGCAGAAAATGCTTATTTTATTAAAAAGCGTGAACCCGGTTATGAGAATAAATCAATAAAAGAAATTGCTCAAGAAATGTTCTCTTATTGTGATGGTGCTACGATGTCTGCCAAAAAAGATGGGCTTTCTAATACTGGAGGATTTTTAGCGTTAAATGACGATGCTATGGCAGAGCAAGCAAAAGTATTGTTAATTATTACCGAAGGATTTTTAACTTATGGCGGTATGACAAGACGCGATTTAGAAGCATTAGCACAAGGCTTTGAAGAAGTCCTTAATGAAAATTATCTCGAATATAGAATTGGTCAAGTAAAATATCTCGGTGATAAATTATTAGAAGCGGGTGTTCCAATTCTTCAACCAACAGGTGGCCACGCCGTTTATCTCGATGCTAAAAGATTTGCACCACATATAGCACCCGAGAATTTTCCCGGTCAGAGCGTTTTATGCGAATTATATTTAATTAGTGGTGTGCGTGCAGTTGAAATTGGCTCTTTAATGTTTGGAAAAGCAGATACTAATGGTAATTCACAATCTCCGGAAATGGAACTTGTAAGATTAGCAATCCCAAGACGCGTTTATACAAAATCTCATATAGATTATATCGCTGAAGCTTGTATCGAAACTTATAATAATCGTGAAAAATTACGCGGAATGGAAATTACCCACGAAGTAGAATATTTAAGACATTTTACAGCAAAATTGAAATTTATTTAATTTTAATTATTTTATATTATAAATTTTTAGTGGCTGATTAAATATTTTCAGCCACTAATTTCTAACATTTCTTAAAAAATAAATGTATTTAATAAATTTATAAAAATTTTCTAAAATATAATTATTTTATATCGTTTATTAACTTTAATTATTCCTATTTCTTTATTTATTTTGGGATTATTTTATAGCCGCATTATTACTAATGTTAAATATTATAGTTAAAATTTTAACTTATTGTTTTATTTTCTAATAATTTTATAACTAAATTAATGAGTTATTTTAGTAAATAATTATGCATAGAATAATTATCAAAATATCAATTTTGTTATTCTCTCTATTAATATCTACAATAGATTTATTTTCTGATATTAATGGATTTGAAATAATTAAACAAAATAACTCCTCGATAGAACTACGTTACATTTCTTCTTATTTAGGCGATTCACTCTTTAAACAATCTAATAATACGCTTTTATTACCCAAATTTAAAAATGCTATTACCGAAAATAGTATTAACAATGTATATCCAAAATTTAGTTCGAGTATAAATATAATCACACCTAACAAAGAAGGATATAAATTAACAATTAATTCAATTTCTACTCATAAAATTGATAATTATAATTTAGCTCAAAACCCAAATTATATAAAAGAATTTAATGATAATTCATCTGATTTAATTAATGATTTTTATAAAATTTCTTATTTAGGAATTTCTCGTAATCAACATATTGCTCAGTTAGTTGTAAATCCAATAAAATATAATCATTTAAATAAAAGTATTATAATTTATGATACAATTAATATTAGAATAGATTTTGATTTATCAAAAGTAAATTATTCATCAAAAATTAACACATTCAATTCAATTTCTGCTATAAATTTTGATATGGCAAAGAATTGGCTTGCAAATAATAATGATAAAAAAAGTGTAAATAATTCCTTTCAATCCCAAGATAGAACTATTGCGAGTCTATCGAATGGCGAGTGGGCAAAAATTACTATCGAAGAAGAGGGAATTTATAAATTAGATGCTTCTGATTTACAAAATGCGGGTATTGCCACAAATGCCGTTGCTGCAAAAACAATTAAGATTTTTGGTAAAGAAGGTAAAGCACTAAGCGAATTAGTAAGCGATGGAAAAAACAATAAACTCGACGAACAGGCTATAATTGTAAATACAAAAATAGATGGCTCGATTGAAAATATAATTTTCTACGGTGCCGCAACTATTGGATTTGAAAAAAGAGAAAACACAATAAAGCATTATAAAAACTTTTATAGTGATAAGAATTATTATTTAATTACTTGGGGTGGCACTGATGGGAAAAGAGCAAAAGCCTTAGAAAATCCTCAAGACGAGATTAAAAATAAACCAAATACTTATATAGAGAGAGTTTTTTATGATGAAGATATAGTAAATCCATATACACCCGGTGCAGGTCGCGATTGGTTTGGAAGAAGTTTTTTTTCATCACCATTACCACCAACTATGCTACACGACCTAGACCGAAATGGAACTATTACATATCGAATCGCTCTTGCACACAAAGCATTAGAAATAGGCACTTTTTCAATATTTGAAAATAGTAATAAAATAGGTGAATTAAATTTAAACTCTAATTCTAAATATGTACACGCAGAAAGAAGAATTGCTAAAATTTCTATACCCGCATCACAAATAAACTCGGATAATCGTAGCATACTAAAATTTAATTATACCAATTCACAAATTTCTGCAATTGGATATTTTGATTTTTACGAACTAAGTTATCCAAGAAGCTTTTTTGCAATAAATAATTCAATTGGATTTATCGCAGATTCTTCTCTTGATGGAGTAACTGAATTTATTATAAACGGTTTTAATGGTGATATTTATGGTTATGATATTTCAGATTTAAAAAATCCAAAATTATTGCAAAATAACTCTACAACAGGTGGCATTTATACTTTTATTAGTGATATTAATAAAAATAACTTTAAGCGTTTTTATATTTCATCAAATATTCGTAAGCCTAAAATCGAAAGTACAGAAATTTTAGGTTTGCGTGATAAAATTGACGATGCTCCAATTGTTATAATTACACATCCCGATTTATATAAATCAGCATTAGAATTTAAAAAATATAGACAGCAAACTCTTGGGCAAAAAGTTGAAGTATATTTAACTACAGATATTTATAATGAATATGCTTGCGGCGTTCCAGATATTACTGCAATTCGAGATTTCTTAATTGATGCTTATAATAAATGGAATGTTAAGCCAGAATATCTTGTATTATGGGGCGATGGGCATTACGATTATAAAAATATAGCTACTAAAAAAACGAATTATATACCTGTTTATCAGACTTATGAAGATGATTTAATAACATTTGACGAGATTCACAAAGCTTATGCTACAGATGATTATTTAGCACTAATTGATGGCGACGATTTGATGGTTGATTTGAATTTCGGCCGACTAACAATAGATAATCCTGATTTAGGATTTTGGATATTGGATAAAATTAAGCATTACGAGACTAATTCATCTGATGATGTTTGGAGAACTAAGTTAATTTTTATCGCAGATGACGGACCTGCACAAGATGATGATTACGAAGGAGCAAGACATACGGGGCAATCAGAAAATTTACAAGAAAATTTCATAAGTAAAAAGAATCCAGATTTACAATTTGATAAAATATATTTAGTTGAATATCCAATAACTTATATAGGCTCGGGAAGACGCAAACCCAGCGTTACCGAAGATATGATTACAAGAATCAATACAAGCGGCGCATTGTTGTTAAATTGGATAGGACATGGAAATCCTCGAGTATGGGCACACGAGCAAATATTAGAACGCGATATTACTATTCCAAGAATGAGAAATCTTGATAAATTATTCTTTTTAACAGCCGCAACTTGTGATTTTGGACGATTTGATGACCCCGAAGTTCGTAGTGGTGCAGAAGAAATGTTTGTTAGTAAAAACGGGGGTGCTATAGGCGTATTTTCAGCTACACGAGTAGTCTATTCAGATGAAAATGCAAGATTATCAAATGCTTTTTATGAGCAATTGCTAAGCAGAGACCCCGCTACAATGAAATTTCCAAGTTTAGGAAAAACAATTAATGCTATTAAACAGAGATTTGTTAGCACAAATGATAGAAAGTATTTTTTGATTGGCGACCCAACTATGACTTTGTTGATCCCCGATTATAAAATAAAACTAACAAGTATTAATAATACTGAAATTAATAAAGATAATAAACAAATTGAATTAAAAGCATTATCAAAAGTTAAAATTAGTGGTGAAATACTTAATCCACTTACAAATATATTAGATGATACTTATAATGGCACAATTGTTGTTACTCTGCGTGATGGTGATTTGCATATTAGTATGCAGGAAATATTTCAAAATACACCAAGAAGTTGGTTTAATTTTACAAAATTGGGAGCAAGTCTTAATAAAAGTTCTTATAAGGTTGTAAATGGAAAATTTGAAGCTGAATTTATTATTCCTCGCGATATTAGTTTTAGTGACTCGAATAGTAGATTGTTCTTATATTCAGTTTCTAACGATAAAAAATTCGGTTCTGGTAGCTATCATAATTTGAAGATAAGCGGATTTGATGAAAATCAAGTTATTGATACGATACCACCCGAAATTAATATTTTTATTGATGGAAGGAATTTTAAATCTGGCGATTATGTAACATCAAATCCACATTTAATTGTGGACCTTTTCGATGAGTCTGGAATTAATACTACGGGACTCGGAATAGGACACAAAATCGAAGCTTGGATTGATGATTCGCCAATATCAATAGATTTAACTGAAAAATTTACCTCTTCTTTGTCGGATTCAAGAAGAGGAGTAGTTGAAGATATTTTGTTCGGACTATCAAAAGGCGAGCATAAAATTAAAGTAAGAGCATGGGATGTATTTAATAATTTTAATATTTCAGAGATGAAATTTGTAATTCCCGATTCAAAAGATGGTTCGATTATTACAGATCTATTTAATTATCCTAATCCATTTAACGATGGTACAAATATTGTATTTCGGCATAATGCAAATCCACCTTTTGATGTTTTTATTGATATTTATACAATTAACGGTGTATTAATACGAAATATACAAGATAGAGTAAATACATTACATACTTCTCAAATTTATTTTGATGGTTTAGATAATTTTAATAATAAAATAGCAAATGGAATTTATTTTTTTACTGTCAAGCTTAATAATGAAAATGCTTCGTCAGTTGGTAGAGGTAAATTAATAATAATTAGAAATTAAATTTTGAAAATAAAAAAAATTATGATGTTCTGGAGGAATTAAGATAATGAAATTTTATCTGAAAGTAGCTTTAATAGCAATATTTATTACAAGTACTTTTATGTTACCTAACAATGCTATGGCTCAAGCTGGCGGTTCGGCAGTTCCTTTTCTGCTTATTTCGCCTGATGCACGTGCAAGTGGTATGGGTGAAACTGGTACTGCCATTGCTGATGATATAAATGCAATATATTGGAATCCAGGTGGATTAGCCTTTCTCGATTATTTCCCAGCAGTAGGAAATAGAGAGGAAAACCCTTATACACAAGTTGCATTATCATTTTCGCCTTGGTTACCACAGTTTAATGCTGATTTATATTATAGCTATGCAACTGTTGGACGCTATTTCGAGGATTTAGACGGTACTGTAGCATTTAATTTCATATTTATGAATTTAGGCGAATTTACTCGAACAGCCGAAAATGGTCAAGTATTAGGTAAATTTATTTCGAATGAATTTTCCGTTGGATTATCTTATGGTACTATCGTTGCACCAGATTTAGGCGTCGGATTTCAATTACGTTATATTCAATCTAATCTTACTCCAACATCTGCACAAACTGGTGGTGAGGCTGGTGTCGGTATAAGTGCTTCTTTCGATCTTGGTGTATTGTGGAAACCATCGGATATTGATTTTCTTGGTATAAAAGATAAATTATCACTTGGATTAAATCTCCAGAATGTTGGTCCAAAAGTTACTTATATTAGAGAATCAGATCCTCTTCCAACAACATTGAGAATTGGAACTGCAATGAATGTCTATAAAGATGAATTTAACGATTTAAAATTTGCGATTGATTTTTCAAAACTACTTGTTAAAAGAGATGAAAATGGCTCTGATGCCTTGCCATTATCACTTGTTTCAGCTTGGCAAAATCCTGGTGCAGAATGGGCTTTTGGGGTAGAATATTGGTATGAGCGAGTGCTTGCTTTACGTGCGGGATACTTTACCGAGCCGGCGGCATTGGGCAACCGCCAATATTGGAATTTTGGAGCAGGTGTTAGATATGATATATTTAGCTTAGATTTTAGCTTTATTAATACAATCGAAGAAAATCACCCTCTTGCAAATACAATGAGATTCTCGCTTCTCATTGATTTTGATTCATAATAATTATTAAAAAAATATTTTTTAAAAAGCTACACCATAAAGTGTGGCTTTTTTTATATCTAAATAAATTATTTAAAAAATATTATCGTAAATATTAAAAAAATAAAGTGAAAAATATAAATTATATTTTTGAGATTAAAATATGAGAATATTAATAATTGAGGACGAGGCAAAAATTTCAAACGCATTACAAAGAGCCTTGATTGATAAAATGTATTCAGTAGATATTGCTATAAATGGCGAAGATGGTATATTTTATGCTCAAACCAATGATTATGACCTTATTATTCTTGATATTTTATTACCAGATATTAATGGAATGCTTGTGTGCAAAAAGATAAGAAAATCAAAAATCACTACACCAATACTTATGCTAACAGCACTCGATTCTGTTGATAATAAAATTAAAGGTCTTGACGAAGGTGCAGATGATTATATCACAAAGCCATTTGATTTAGGTGAATTACTTGCACGTGTACGTTCTCTAATAAGACGTAATTCAGACCAAAAGACCTCTATCATAGAAATTGGCGAGCTATTTATGGATACAAGTGAAAGAAAAGTGAGACGATTAGATAAAGAAATAAAATTATCAGCTAAAGAATTTGCTTTACTCGAATATTTCGTTATGCACCAAAATAAAGTATTAACTCGTGAAATGATATCTGAACATGTCTGGGATATGAATTTTGATCCTCAATCAAATGTCATTGATTCATTTGTTAGATTTCTTAGACAAAAAATTGATAAGGATTTTAAAAAACCATATATACATACATTGAGAAATGTTGGATATAAATTTTCTATTTACGAACTATAAAAAATGCTTAAAATTTCTACTAAAATATCATTACTATATTTAGCAACAACTGCCGCAATAATCATTTTAATGGCAATATCAATGTATAATGTGTATTATTCTCAAAGATTACAATCTATAGATACAGAATTACAAGATTATGCCAATTTTTTATCATCAAATATAGAACTTGAAAATAGTAATATTTCGTTTGTTTTTCAAGCTATGAGTGATAAAAAGGGCTTAAATAAAGAAGAATTTAATAATAATTTTATGTTTGTTTTAACTGATAATGATTCGATAATTTATGAATCAAATGATTTAATAAAATTGGATTCTTTAATAAAATTATTTATTGATGATGAATTATTTTATAAAAAACATAAATTTGATTATATAGAATATGAAGAAAACACATATAGAATTTTTAAAAAATATGTAGATTTGAAAAAAGATAATGATTTACAAATAGTAATGATAGCTTCGCTTAAAAGATTTGATGAATCATTATTATTATTAAAATATATTCTTTTTATTATATGCCCGGGATTTTTATTAATAGCGGCAATTATTGCTTCGATTATTGCTAAAAAATCATTTGCACCAGTATTACAAATTACAAAAGCCGCAGAATTAATAAGTGCTCAAAATTTAGATAAAAGAGTTCCAGTTGGAAATGCAAATGATGAAATAACATATTTAGCACATACTTTCAATGAAATGATTGATAGATTAGATAAAAATTTTAAAAGCCAAAAGCAATTCATTACCGATGCCTCGCACGACTTTCGCACACCTTTAACTGTAATGCGATTAGAATTTGAATTATTACTAAGTGAAAGTAATTTAGATGATAAATTCAGAGAATTTTTAGAAAAAAATTTAATGGAATTAAAAAGTTTAAGTAACCTTGCTGATAATTTATTAATACTTGCACGTGCAGACTCAAATCAATTAATATTAGATAAAGAATATTTCAGAATAGATGAACTAATTTTTTATGTAGTTTCCTATTATAAAAATCTGGCGGCACAAAAAGGAGTTACTTTCTTAATAGAATTAAATGAGGATTACGAAATCTATGCTGATAAAGAAATGATGAAAAGAGTAGTAAATAATCTTATTGATAATGCAGTCAAATATTCGATTAATGATTCTCAAATCGAGATAATACTTACAAATATTAATAATAAAATTTGTTTAGAAATTTCTAATTTTTGTTTAAAATTTGATAATAGTGAAATAAATATATTCGATAGATTTTATCGCCAGCAAAATTCAAGAACTGTTGATGGATTTGGTTTGGGCTTGCCAATAGTTAAAACGATTCTCGATACACACAATTTTGAAATTGATTATGATTTTAAAATAAATATTTTTAAAATTTTAATAAAAATATAATTTTTTTTATTAGTGCTTATTCCTTTCATCTTATTTTCATTTTCATGTACTACTTTTGAATCGTATTAATTATACAATTTGTTCAAATATTTAATGGATTTTGTTATGAAAAAGGTATTAGTATCAAGCCTCGTAATTTGCAGTTTTCTTGCTGTAAATTTATTTGCTCAACCAGCAGTTAAAAACAATACAACACCAGCAGCGCACCCTGCAAAGCCTGCTCCAACAGCAACAACTCAACCTGCTGGAAAGATGGAAGCCAAAACTGAAATTAAAACAAACGAAAATATTAAAAAAGAAGCTGTTGTTAAAAAAGCTAAAACACACAAAAAACATATAGAAGAAAAAACTAACAAATAATTTATCGTTTGTTTAGAGAATTTAAAGAGGCAATGATTTATTTATTGTCTCTTTTATTATTTTTACTATAAAAATTTATATCAAAATAGTAACATATATAAATAATATTACAAATTTTATATTATTAGCATTTATTTATAATTTTTATGTTGGTAAATTTTATTTTTTTATTTAATTTTGATATTAAAATAAAACATAAATATAAATTTATCGTTTAGGTTTTGCATCAAATTATAATTTTTTAAAATTGTGCAAAAAATTAATTCGATTATTTCGTATGGTTTACATAAATTAATAGGTATGATAATGTCCAAATTGCATCAAAAATTAGCTGATATTTTGCCTCCTCAAATTGAAAACATTAAAGCAATGTTAAACGAACACGGCGATAAAGTTGTTTCCGAAGTAACTTTAAAGCAGGTATATGGCGGTATGAGAGCTGTAAAAGGGCTTGTATGTGATACTTCCGAAGTTCCACCCGACAAAGGTTTAATAATTAGAGGTATTGAATTAAAAAATTTATGGGGTAAATTGCCCGAAGAAATTTTATGGCTTTTACTTGTTGGAGAATTACCATCAGAAGAAGAATTAAAAGATTTACAACGCGAACTTAATTTACGATCCGAAGTTCCTACGTATGTATGGGACGTAATTAATAATATGCCACAAGATTCACATCCAATGACTATGTTTAATACTGCTATTTTAGTCTTGCAAAATGAATCAGTATTTACAAAAAAATACAATATGGGTATGCCCAAAAATGAATATTGGGAAGCTACTTTGGACGATTTATTAAATATCGTTGCAAAATTACCCGCTATTGCCGCTTATGTGTATCGTCGTAGGTTTAATAAAGGCGAAAGAATCAATCCAGACCCTAATAAAGATTGGTCTGCAAATTACGTTCAAATGCTTGGCTTGCCCGATCCTAATGGTGATTTCTCTAAATTAATGAGATTATATCTTACTTTACATAGCGACCACGAAGGCGGAAATGCAAGTGCGTTTACATCAACAGTTGTTAATTCTACCTTGTCTGATTTATATTATTCTTTATCTGCGGGATTAAATGCTTTGGCTGGACCTTTGCACGGTTTAGCAAATCAAGAATGTTTAGGTTGGATATTAGATACAATGGAATTATTCGACGGCTCACCTACACACGAAGAACTCGAAAAATTTGCTTGGGATACACTTAATTCTGGTAGGGTAATTCCTGGCTACGGACACGCAGTTTTAAGAATTACCGACCCAAGATTTGATGCATTTTTATCTTTTGGTAAGAAATATATGCCCGACGACCCTGTATTTCAGACTGTGGCAAAAGTATTTGAAGTTGTTCCAAATGTTTTAAGGCAAGTTAAAAAAATTAGTGATCCGTGGCCCAATGTTGATGCAGGCTCTGGTGCTTTATTATATCACTTTGGTTTGACAGAATTTAGCTACTATACTGTATTGTTTAGTGTCTCGAGAGCGCTTGGTATCGGGGCGCAAGCTGTAATTTCGCGTGCTTATGGATTGCCTATTACAAGACCAAAATCACTGCCTACGAATAAATTTGCTAAAATGGTAAATTCATAATTTATATTCCAATTTTTTTATTTAAAATGGACTTTTTTAAATTTAGAAAAGTCCATTTTTTTATTAAACTGCCTACTTTTGATAAAAATAATAAGTAATCTCACCTTGCCTCTACTTTGGGAGACCGTCATTCTATTCTAAGTAAAAAAAATTATTTTTAAATATAATCTGAAAATATTAAAATAATATTTGCAAATGACTATAAAAGTTATTATACTTGTGAAAATGTATTTACAGAATTTTTTTTAGAATAATTTGCCTGTAATAAATAGGAAATTTATAAATAATTTCAAGGAAAAATACTATGAAAAAGTATCTCAAATTTTGCAGAATCGCAGTATATAATTTATTATTACCAATTATTTTGGTAGTATATTTTATTGTGCAGAATAGTCCACAAATATTAGCCGACATACCCGTAGATGAAAAACTTATTCAGATTGAGAATTTTGATATAGTAAATGGTCCAAATTTGAAAATGACAGATACTATATATGTAGTTACAAAATTTCGTGCTAAAATGAATTGTAATGTGTCTTTTTGGATTCCAGTACAATATGGACTAAGCTTGCCCGAAGATACAATTACAAATTTCTCATATACTAATGTGTTAAATGTTGGAAATGATGAGTTAGTTGAGCATAAAGTGGCATTTGTTATTCGTGATACAACTGTGTCTTGCTTAATGGTGTCTGTACGTATTAAGGGGTATGAATTTGGGCCGCCAATTGGATATTCCATTCACGATGAGTCTGGATATCGCTGTTTGACTTCTATTAAGTATTATAAGGACACGACAGTTTCTGTATGGAAAATAAAAGAAAACCCTATTGATTTTTCCATCTATCCCAATCCCGCATCGAATTTCATCAAGATTTCTATAGAAAATGAGGCAGGTTTGCTCCCTCGCGAGGTACAGATACTTGATTTATTAGGTCTTGTTGTTACAAAATTAGAGCTTAACGACGGCAATAATAGAATAGATATTTCCAATTTACCAAGAGGCACTTATTTTATAAAAGTAGGCGATAAAGTGGAGAAATTTGTGAAGATGTAGTGTTTTGTTTAAGTTGTCCTACACTTTTAAAGTGTAGGACAACTAGAAAAACTGAGACAATGGGGTAACCAAATTGCTATCAATTGATATTTAATGGTGAAGCTTATAAACAATGGGTTATGCCCTAATTTATCAGTCTTTTATTTCTAGACATTTAATAATGCTTATCTTACCAATTTTACACTTTCAACTATATAATTGATTCCAATTTTCTTTTATAATAACAAATATGAATTAACACACATAAAAAATATTATTGATAAAAAAAACCTTCCAAAAAATAGTAATTTGGAAGGTTAATTATTTTTTATAAAAATTAATTTTTATAAAGTAATTTTGTCAGCCTCGAACTCTTCATCTTCAAGATTTAATTGAGAATTTTCAGAATCCAATGCTTCTTCGATATTATCATAGATATTTTTACCAAAAATATTACCTATTTCGCTATTTACGGTCATTTCTTGGTATGATCTTAAACCAGTACCAGCTGGAATTAACTGTCCAATAATAATATTTTCTTTAAGACCTTCAAGATTATCAACTTTAGCTGCTACAGAAGCTTCTGAAAGTACTCTTGTTGTCTCTTGGAACGATGCCGCAGAAAGCCAACTTGTTGTAGTTAGTGATGCTTGTGTGATACCAAGCAAAACGGGATCTCCAATTGCTGGTTCACTTGGAGTGAATTCAACAAGTCTTAAATCTTTTTTCTTTAATTCATTATTAATTTCTTTGACTTTTTTTCTCTGAACTAAATAGCCTTCGTTATATTTTGAATCACCTTTATCGGTTATTAAAACCATATTTTTGAGGCGATTATTTTCGTCATTAAAATCTTGACGGTCAACATTATCATTTTCGAGTAATGAGGAATCACCAGATTCAACGATTTTTACTTTTTGAAGCATTTGTCTAACGATAACCTCAATATGCTTATCATTAATTTTCACACCTTGCATACGATAAACTTCTTGTATTTCGTTTACAAGATATTCTTGAACAGCATTTGCACCTTTAATTCTCAAAATATCGTGCGGATTAATTGAGCCTTCGGTAAGTCTATCACTTGTACGAACAAAGTCGCCTTCTTGCACAAGTATATAACGCCCTACGGGAACACTATACTCAATTCTTGTTTTCTCATCTTGTGATGTTACAACGATAACCCTTTGCCCACGTTTCATTTTATCAAAACTAATAATACCATCAATATCAGAAACGATAGCTGGATTCTGCGGTGAACGTGCTTCGAATAATTCTGTAACACGAGGCAAACCACCTGTAATATCACGTGTTCTTCCCAAATCTCTTGGGATTTTTACAAGTGAAGAACCAACGCTTACCAAATCATTATCATCTACTCTTAATTGAGCACGTGATGGAATATTATAAGATTTCAAGACTTGTCCCGTGTCGTCAATAACTTCGATTAATGGAATTTTTGTTCTATCTTTCGAGTCAATAACAATTTTAGTTATATGTCCGGTTTGTTCATCATTTACTTCACGGTAAGTAACATTATGAATCAAATCTCTATATCTAATTTTTCCAGCAAATTCGGTTATAATAGTAGCATTATAAGGATCCCATTCATAAAGTATATCACCTTTTTTAATAAGCTGACCATCGGCAACAGATAAATTTGCACCATAGGTTACATCATATTTAGTAAGCATTCTATTACTATCGGGGTCAATAATTTGAATAATACCACTACGACTTGTCGCAATAGTAATCGTACCTTCGTCGCCTTCGTAACTAATAGTACGAATATTTTCAAAATTAACTACACCATCAAATTTTGCAACAACTGATGATTGAGAAGCAACGAGTGCCGCTGTACCACCTGTATGGAAGGTACGTAAAGTAAGCTGAGTACCAGGTTCACCAATTGATTGAGAAGCAATAGTACCAACTGCCTCGCCTATATCAACTAATTTACCAGTTGCAAGATTACGTCCATAGCATTTAGCACAAACTCCTTTACGTGATTCGCAAGTAAGCACAGAGCGTATTAAGACTGATTCAATAGAAGTAGCTTCTATTTTTGCAGTAATATTTTCATCAATTATTTCACCATCTTTAAGTATTAATTCTTCGGTGATAGGATCAATTATATCACGAAGAGCTGTTCTACCAACAATTCTTTCTGCTAATGATTCTTTTACCTCTTCCCCATCTTTCAATGCTGTCATTTCCACACCACGAATCGTACCACAATCGGGTTGGGAAATAATTACATCTTGGGCTACGTCGTGGAGTCTTCTTGTTAAATAACCAGCATCGGCAGTTTTTAAAGCTGTATCTGCAAGACCTTTACGAGCGCCGTGTGTAGAAATAAAATATTCTAATATTGATAATCCTTCTTTAAAATTTGATATAATTGGATTTTCGATTAATTCACCTGTCGAGCCAGATAATGACTTCTTAGGTTTAGCCATCAGACCTCTCATACCAGCAAGCTGTCGGATCTGTTCTTTAGAACCTCTTGCTTTTGAATCGAGCATCATCCAAAATGTATTAAATCCTTGTTTATCTTTTTGCATTTCATTATACAATCTATCAGCAACTACGTTAGTAGCAGTTGACCAAGTATCAATAATTTTGTTATAACGCTCTCCACCACTTATTACACCATTACGATAAGCTTCTTCAATTTTATCAACTTTGCTTTGAGCATTTAAAATAATATTTCGTTTTACATTTGGAATAACAACATCATGAATACTTACAGACAATCCACCTTTTGTAGCGTATGTAAAGCCGAGGTCTTTAAGTTCATCAAGAAATTCGACTGTTTTAGCTAATCCGGCTTCGCGGAAACATATACCAATAATCTGACGCAATCTATTTTTAGTAAGTAATTCATTAATAAAACCAAGTTCATCTGGAACGATTCTATTTAGAATTACTCTGCCAACGGTTGTTTCGATTATTTCTTTATTAAAACGTACTTTTATTTTCGCATGTAGTTCAGCTTTTCCTTGGTCATAAGCAATTCTAAGTTCTTCTGGACTTGCGAATACTTTACCTTCTCCGATACAGCCTAATTTCATTTTTGTAAGATAATACACACCAAGAACCATATCTTGTGATGGCACAGTAATAGGATCACCATTTTGAGTGTGCATTATATTATGAGGTGCTAACATTAAAAGCATTGCTTCTAATTGAGATTCATAACTTATCGGAACGTGAACAGCCATCTGGTCGCCGTCAAAGTCGGCATTAAATGCAGTACAAACAAGTGGATGCAACTGAATTGCTTTACCTTCAATTAAACGTGGCTGAAATGCTTGGATACCAAGACGATGAAGAGTTGGAGCGCGATTAAGCATTACGGGATGTCCGTCAATTACTTTTTCAAGAATATCCCATACTTCATTTGTCTTACGTTCAACCATTTTTTTAGCACTTTTTACAGTCTTAACATGCCCGCGTTCTATTAATCTTCTAATAATAAATGGTTTAAATAGCTCGACAGCCATATCCTTAGGTAATCCACACTCGTGAATTCTTAATTCTGGACCAACAACGATAACTGAACGTCCAGAATAATCAACTCTTTTACCAAGAAGATTTTGTCTAAATCGTCCTGTTTTACCTTTTAATGTATCAGCAAGTGATTTTAAAGCACGTTGAGATTCACTTCTTACAGATCTTCTACTATTATCAAATAGTGCATCAACGGCTTCTTGGAGCATTCTTTTTTCATTTCTTAAAATTACTTCTGGTGCTTTAATATCAATTAGTCTTTTCAAACGATTATTACGAATAATAACTCTTCTATAAAGGTCATTTAAATCAGAAGTTGCAAATCGTCCTCCTTCAAGTGGTACTAATGGACGTAAATCTGGTGGTGTAACAGGTATAACATCAAGTACCATCCAGCTTGGTTCATTAGGATAATTACTTTTTTGACTATTTTTGAAAGCATCGAGAACACGTAATCTTTTTAATAATTCAGTTTTTTTCTGTTGTGAGGTTTCAACTTTTAAAATTTCTTTTAATTCAAAATATTGTTTTTCGGGATTGATACGTTTTAACAATTCTTTGATAGCTTCGCCACCAATTAAAGCAATAAATTTATTAGGGTCTTCATCATCGAGAGCAAGGTCTTCTTTTGAGAGCGTGTCTAATACATCGAGATATTGCTCTTCAGTTAATAAGTCTTTGGTTTGAAGACCTGTTTTACCGGGTTGGACAACTATATAAGATTCATAATATACAATTCTTTCTATATCTTTTGTAGGCATTCCTATAACAGCACTTATCTTACTTGGCAATGTTCTTAAAAACCAGATATGAACTACTGGTACAGCAAGCATAATGTGTCCCATTCTTTCTCTTCGAACAGATTTTTGAGTAACCTCAACGCCACATCTATCGCAAACAATACCTTTATATCTAATTCTTTTATATTTACCACAAGCGCATTCCCAATCACGAATCGGACCGAATATTTTTTCACAGAACAAACCGTCTTTTTCAGGGCGGAATGATCTATAATTTATCGTTTCCGGTTTAGAAATTTCTCCGTGTGAACGATTGAGAATATCATCTGGGGAGGCGATTCTAATCGAAATTTTTGAGAAACCTCTTCTTGGTATTGATAATGATTGCATGGAAACACTCCTTTATCTATGACTTAATAATTTATTTATTTTCATTTTTATTATTTTTTACAATTAGAGAAATGACATAAAATCATTTCTCTAATTAGTTTAATATAAGTATTATTCAATGTGAATATCGAGGCACAAACCTTGTAATTCTCTTACCAATACATTAAATGATTCGGGAATATTTGGGTCTGGCATATTATCACCTTTAACGATAGACTCATACATCTTAGCTCTGCCCTGAACGTCATCACTTTTCATAGTAAGCATTTCTTGTAGAGTATGAGCCGCACCATAAGCTTCTAATGCCCAAACTTCCATTTCTCCAAGTCTTTGACCACCGAATTGAGCTTTACCGCCTAATGGTTGCTGGGTAATCAAACTATAAGGACCTATCGAGCGAGCATGTAGTTTATCAGCAACAAGGTGAGCTAATTTAAGTATATAAATTATTCCAACGGTTACTTTTTCATCATAGAGATTACCTGTTCTGCCGTCATATAAATCAGTTTTACCTTCTCGTGGCAGTCCAGCTTTTTCTAAGTAATCACCAACTTGGTCCCAAGTTGCACCGTCAAAAATTGGCGTAGCAAAATAAGTTCCAAGTTTAGATGCCGCCCAACCGAGAGCTGTTTCATACAACTGTCCAAGGTTCATACGAGAGGGCACACCAAGTGGATTTAATACTATATCCACAGGAGTTCCATCTGGTAAGAACGGCATATCTTCTGGATTAACTATTTTAGAAACAATACCTTTATTACCGTGGCGACCAGCCATTTTATCACCAACTTGAAGTTTACGTTTTTTAGCTACATAAACTTTTGCCATTTGGAGAATTCCGGGTTGTAATTCATCGCCTGCGGCTAATTTATTTTTCTCAGCTCGGAAATTTCCTTTTTCATCATTACGTTTAATTAAGTAATTTGCATGCATTGCAGTTAATTTTTCATTCTTTTCATTGTCCGATAAAATCGCTTGTGAAAAGTCAAGTAACTCTGGTTTTAATAGTCCATCTTCAAATTTAGCAAAAACATCTTTTGCATTAACTTTACTACCAGCTCTAAATACTGACACACCATTTTCAAGACGAAGCCCAAGAATTTTTTCGCCATCAAGTAGGCTTGCTAATCTCGAAACACAATCTAAATCAATTTCTCTTAATGTATCTTTTTCGAGTTTACTTATTTGATCTTGGCGTTTTTTCTCTAATGCTCTCGTGTCTTTATCCATCGTTAGTAATCTACGAGTAAATAACTTAGTATTTATAACAACGCCTTTTAATCCTGGAGTTGCTTTTAGAGAAACATCTTTTACGTCGCCAGCTTTATCACCAAAAATTGCTCTTAACAATTTTTCTTCTGGCGTTGGATCTGTCTCGCCTTTAGGAGTAATTTTTCCAATTAAAATATCTCCTTCATTTACTTTAGCTCCAATTCTTACAATACCATTATCATCTAAATCTTTTGTAGCTTCTTCACTAACATTTGGAATTTCACGAGTAAATTCTTCTTCACCGCGTTTTGTATCACGGACTTGTAAAGTAAATTCTTCTATATGAATTGATGTAAATATATCTTCGGCAACCATTCTTCGAGAAATAATAATAGCGTCCTCAAAATTATATCCTCGCCAAGGCATAAATGCAACAAGAACATTTTGCCCTAATGCAAGTTCGCCTTTATCGGTTGAGGCTCCATCAACTAATGGTTGTCCTTTAATTACTCTTTGTCCTTTGCGAACAATAGGATGCTGATTTATACAAGTATCTTGATTTGTTCTGAAGAATTTTAATAATTTATAAGTAACGACATCTTGATAATCGAAAGATACAAGTTTTTCATCTTCAGACCTTTCATCATCGTATCTTACAGTAATATAATCAGCACAAACGTATTCAACAACTCCATTACGTTCAGCTAATATAAGAGTACGCGAATCTTTTGCAATTTTTGCCTCCATACCAGTACCAACAACAGGGGCTTTTACTCTTAAAAGCGGTACAGCTTGTCGTTGCATATTAGCACCCATTAATGCACGATTAGCATCATCGTGTTCTAAAAATGGAATTAGAGATGATGCTGGGCTTGTAATTTGGTCAGTCGAGACATCTATATAGTCAACTTGATCAGCGTCAACGAGCACGAAATCACCCGAGCGTCTTGCTCTAATTTTCTCACCAATCAAATTACCATCTTGATCGGCTGGTGTCGAAGCTGGCACTACGATAAGTCCATCTTCTTTATCGGCCGCTAAAAACTCAATATTATCTTGAATTTTTCCATTAATAACTTTTCTATAAGGTGTTTCGATAAAGCCAAGATAATTTATTCTTGCGTGCATAGCAAGTGATGAAATCAAACCAATATTTGGACCTTCGGGAGTTTCGATTGGGCATAAGCGTCCATAATGCGTATAATGTACGTCTCTCACTTCAAAACCAGCTCTTTCACGTGTTAAACCACCGGGACCTAACGCAGAAGTACGTCGTTTATGAGTTAATTCAGCCAAAGGATTGGTCTGGTCCATAAATTGAGAAAGCTGATTTGTACCAAAAAATTGATTAACGACCGAGCTAATTGTTCGAGCATTTACTAATTCAGAAGGAGTTAGGTTTTCGCCATCGTGAATACTCAATCTTTCTCTAATAGTACGTGCCATACGTGATAAACCAACATTAAATTGAGCGTTTAACTGCTCGCCAACTGTTCTAACACGTCGGTTACCAAGATGGTCTATATCATCTCCACTTATTTTGTTGTCATGCAAGTAAATAAGATGCTTAATAATTGATACGAAATCTTCTGTTGTTAAAGTAGTATCTTCTATCGGAATTTTAAGATCGAGTTTTTCATTAATTCTAAAACGTCCTACAATTCCTAAATCATATCTTTTTGGATTAAAGAATAATTTATCGAGCAAGCCTTCGGCTGTTTCAATATCTGGTGGTTCGCTTGAACGTAATTGACGATAAATTACTTCGAGAGCATCTTCGCGATTTCGAGCAGTATCTTTTGTTAAGGTTTTAGCAATTACGGGTTCTTCCGTAGGATCATATTCTTTAAAAATTCTTAATGGTAAAATTTCAGTTGCTCTTATTTGAGCAATAAAATCATCGTCTATAATAACATCACGTGCAGAAATTATCTCGCCTGTACCTAAATCTACAACGTCAGAAGCAATTCTTCGACCAATATAATTTTCATCAATTAATGCTGGATCGATATCCTCTGCAAGGTCGAATAATTGTAATATATCCTCATCAGAAGAGAAACCAATTGCACGTAACAATGTTGTAACGGGGAATTTTTTCTTTCTATCAATATAAGCATACATAACATCGTGAATATCTGTCGTAAACTCAATCCAAGAGCCTCGGAAAGGAATAATACGAGCAGTATAAATTCGAGTACCATTTGGGTGAAGTGCGTCATCAAAAAATACACCAGGAGAGCGATGAATCTGACTAACGATAACACGCTCCGCACCATTAATAATAAAAGTACCTCGTGGAGTCATTGCTGGAATATTGCCTAAATATACTTCTTGGTCAACAGATTCGATATAATCTTCCGAACCTTTTTCAGCTTTACTCGAAAGTCTTAATTTAGCTTTCAGGGGTTTTGCAAAAGTTAATTCGCGCTCTCTACATTCTTCTTCGCTATATTTTGGTTTTTCGATAGTATATTCAATAAAATCTAATTGAAAAATAGAAGAGGCGTCTTCAATAGGAAAATTCACATTGAAAGCGGCTTGCAATCCAATATTTAGTCTTTTTGAGGGTGGAGTTTCTTCTTGTAAAAATTCTTTATATGAATCTAATTGTATGCTCAATAAATCTGGATATTGAGAATTTTCTTTTGAACGAGAAAAATTTATACGACGGCGTAATCGCACTATACCATCATCTGTTTCGAGAAGTTTTAACTCCCCGCTACCATAGTCTTTATAGTGTTCTAACAGAGCGTTAGTGCCAGTGTTTTCAAATTCTTCGAAGTTATTGTCGGGTTCCATAAAGCACCTCCTGTAATTGCATCGAATATAAAAAAAAGGATTTTACAACTTGCCTTTGACGCGAAAGAAAAGTTGTAAAATCCATATAATTTAGTTTTTTATTCATCAATAAATTTTGTAATTTGTAAAAATTACTTAATAATATTTTGATTAATAGGAATTTTCAAAAAAACACACTCAATTAAAAACAACAAAAGGGGCTGGCGGATTTCGCCGCCTTCCCCGATTGAAAATATATAACAAAGTTACTTAAGTGTAACTTTAGCGCCAGCGTCTTCAAGCTTTTTCTTAATTTCTGCTGCTTCATCTTTACCAGCCGCTTCTTTAACAACTTTTGGAGCGGATTCAACTAAATCTTTAGCTTCTTTTAAGCCGATACCAGTAAGCTCGCGAACAACTTTAATAACATTAAGTTTATTTGCTCCGAAATCAGTTAATTCAACATCAAATTCAGTTTGTTCTTCAACTGGTGCAGCTGCTTCAGTTGCTGCTGGCATCATTCCACCCATCATCATAGGAGCGGCAGCTGTTACGCCAAATTTTTCTTCGAGTGCTTTTTTTAATTCAGCAGCTTCTACAAGTGTTAACGAAGAAATTTCTTCTACTAATTTTTCTACTTTTTCTGACATTTTTATATCTCTTTAAAATAATAATTTACAAAATTAAAAAAATCAAGCCGCATTATTTTGTTTTTTAGCGACTTCTTCAATTAATGATGCAACATCACGCATCACAGCGTTTATCGCACCAACGATACCTGAAGCAGGAGCGTTTAAGCTACCTAGTATGCTTCCTATCATTTCTGCTCTTGTTGGTAATGCGGCTATTGCTTTAAGCTCTGAACCTTCGTAGAATGTTCCTTCGAGGAAAGCGGCTTTAAGTTTTGGCTTCTCACCTTTATCGAAAAATTCTTTAATGACTTTTGCTGGTGCTGTTGGGTCGTCATAACTCAATACTAAACCTGTTTGACCGAATAAATTCGCGGCTGGTATAGAGAATTTTCCAATTTGATTAACAGCTCGTTCGATGAGTGTATTTTTCGCTACTCTATAAACGAGTTGCTTTTCGTGTATCATCTTACGAAACCTTGAGGTTTCGGCTACAGTCATAGAAGTAAAATCAACAAGGTAAACACCATTAGCTTTTTCGAGTAATTCTACTAATTCGCCAACAAGCTCTTGTTTTCTATTTTTTGTTATCATACGTAACCATTTATATTTTATTTATACACACGGTTTACAACACCTAATAAAAAATTATTATAGTGTAGAAGCTTGAAACCGATTAGTGCGTAATAGTCTTAATAATTATTTTTATTCAGCTTTAAAAGAGTTATCTCTAACGATTACTGCCGGGCTCATTGTCGAGCTAAACACAACATTTTTAATATATTTTCCTTTTGATGTTTGTGGTTTTGCTTTAACAATGCTATTGAAAAATGTATTTGCATTATCGAGAATTTTATCTTCTGTAAAAGAGCATTTTCCGATAGCGGCATGAATATTACCTGTTTTATCAACGCGATATTCAATTTTACCTGCTTTTAACTCTTTTACTGTTTTAGCAATTTCAAAAGTTACAGTACCAACTTTAGGATTGGGCATTAAGCCACGTGGTCCTAAAATTCTACCGAGTTTACCAACTTCACCCATAACATCAGGAGTTGCAACGACGACATCAACATCTGCCCAGCCGCCTTTAATTTTTTCGATATAATCTTCAAATCCAGCATGGTCGGCGCCTGCGTCGAGTGCTTCTTGGTCTTTTGGAGCTTTTGTGAGTACTAAAACACGCACATCTTTACCAGTACCATGAGGCAAAGAAACAGTACCACGAACCATTTGGTCAGCTTTTCTTGGATCAACACCCAAATTAATTGCGATTTCAAAAGATTCATCAAATTTTGCAGTAGCATTTTTCTTTACAAGTTTGATAGCATCGATTGCATCATAAATCGCTTTATTATCATAACTTTTTAAAATTGCTGAATATCTTTTTCCGAGTTTTTTCATTTTAATTCAATATTTAATATTATTAATTTCTTAGCCTTCTACAACCAAGCCCATACTTCTGGCAGTACCAGCAATCATACTTATTGCTTTGGATTTGTCAAAAGCATTAAGGTCTTCTTTTTTAATTTCTATAATATCTTCTATTTGTTTAGTACTTACTTTTCCTACTTTTACTTTATTTGATTCTTTCGAACCAGCTTTTATACCTGCGGCTTGTTTAAGCAATACAGCGGCAGGCGGAGATTTAATGATAAAAGTAAAAGTTTTGTCACTAAAAAATGTAACAACAACAGGGAATATTGTTCCTTGTTGTTTTGCAGTTTTACCATTAAACTGCTTAACAAACTCCATACCATTCAAACCTCTTTGTCCGAATGCGGGACCTACTGGCGGTGCCATAGTTGCTTCACCAGCTTTTAATTGAAGTTTAAACGAGCCTAATACTTTTTTTGCCATAATAGTTCAATATTAAAATTTATAATTATATTTCGAGTTCAACTTGGTTAAAATCCAACTCTACTGGAGTTTTTCTACCAAGAATTCCAACTTCTACTTTTAATTTTTGTTTTTCGATGTTTACTTCTTTTACAGTGCCGTTAAATGTATTAAAAGGTCCTTCAATTACTCTAACGGGATCTCCGACTCTAAAAGATGTTTCTACTGTTGTTATATCTTTTCTTTCTTCGACTCTACCAATTATTCTTTCTATTTCACTTAATTGTAATGGTACGGGTTCGTTACGTCTTCCGACAAAACTTACTATCGAAGGGATTTGAGATATTACGTCTTTTGTTTTTCGGTCAAGTATTGCGTGAATAATGATATATCCTGGCAAAAAATTCTTGATTCGTGTGCGTCTTTTGCCATTTCTTACTTCGAAAACTGTTTCTTGCGGGATGATAACCTCAAGGATTTTATCTTCTAATTTTAGTCTTTTAGCCTCAGCTTCGATAGCTATTTTGACTTTTTGTTCATGACTAGTAAAAGTCCTTAAAGCGTACCATCTTGGTTCGTTGCTTTCGTATTGCGATATGTTTATTGGTTCTGACATTAATATTTTTCAAATTTTAGAAAATTGATTTAATAACCAATGTCATTAATTCATCTACAATAAAAGTAAATAAAGTGATAATGCCTGTTACAACGATTACCACCACAGTTGATTCCTTTAATTGCTCTTTCGAAGGCCAAGAAACTTTTTTCATTTCTGAGACAACTTCGTTAGAAAATTTTTTTATTTTTGCAACCATGACCGTTCTATTTATTTTTTAAAAAATGTATCAATAAAAAAAATCCTGATACTATTTCAAGCACGAGTGGCAGGACTCGAACCCGCAACCAATGGTTTTGGAGACCACTACTCTACCAATTGAGCTACACTCGTATAAAACATTTTTCAAAACGAGCTAATGACGGGACTTGAACCCGTGACCTCTTCCTTACCAAGGAAGTGCTCTACCTGCTGAGCTACATCAGCATTGCATTTGTTGTGATATTTTGCTATAAAAAAGCTATAAGCACAATCAAAAATCATTTGATTATGCAAAAAACATACAAATGCTGATTGACTCATCAGAGCGGGAGACGAGACTCGAACCCGCAACCCTCAGCTTGGAAGGCTGATGCTCTACCAATTGAGCTACTCCCGCATTGATTGTCAAAGTCCTTATTTTATGTGGGCAGAGAAGGATTCGAACCTCCGTAGGGAATTCCCAGCAGATTTACAGTCTGCCCCGTTTGGCCGCTTCGGTATCTGCCCATCAAAAGAGCTTACAAAAGTAATACATTTATAATTAAGAACAAAATTATTTTTCCATTTTTTACATTTTTTTTATTATTTTTTAAAAATATTTTTATTTAATCAAAAATATTTAATGTTTATTATAAATTTTAAAAAAACTTTTAAGATTCAAAAGGCTCGATATGAACTAATACACCTCTTATATTTGGTATTTCTTTTATTAAAGTATGCTTTAAATTTCGAGCTATATTATGCCCTTCTTCTACTGTAAGCTGTGCTTTTACTTCTGCATGCAAATCTACGTAGTACCACATTCCAGATTTACGGACAAAACATTTTTCTGTTGCTTTTATTCCTTCTACAGTAGTTGCAATTTCTCTAATTTTATCAATCATATCATTATACATATCCTCGTCCATAATTTCACCAAGAGCGGGACGAAATATTAGATAACTATTATATAATATTACAAACGAAGCAAATAATGCCGCCCAATCATCTGCATTTTCATAACCTTTACCAAATATTAATGCAATCGTTATTCCTATAAATGCCGCTAATGAGGTAAGAGCGTCGCTTCGGTGGTGCCAAGCGTCTGCTTTAAGCGAAGTACTATGAGTTTTTTTGCTTCTTGATAAAATTATTCTATAAAAAATTTCTTTTGATAGAATAATAATTCCTAAAACTATCAATGTAAATGGTTCGGGCAATTTGTGTGGTGTTTGTATATTATTGATACTTTGAATTGCAATTATTGACGCCGCTACAATCAAAAATCCAACAGCTATAAATGTTACCAATGGTTCAGCCTTACCATGTCCATAAGGATGATTTTCGTCTGGTGGTTTATTGGAATATTTTATACCAAAAAGTACAATTATAGACGATACGACATCTCCACTCGACTCTATAGCATCGGCTATTAAGGCAAATGAATTACCTAATACGCCCGTAATTCCCTTTATTAATGCTAATGCAAGGTTGCCAAATATACTTATAAGGCTTGCCTTTGTTGCTATTCTTTCGTTGTTTTCTATCATTTAAAAAATTATTTTAAAAAAATTAAAACTGCATTCTAATAGTAAATATTATACCAGAATTTTTGAATGTATATTCTTCGAGATTAGAATCATTGTTAAAATACTTAAATTCCAAAATACTTGTTAATTTATCAAATATTCCATAATATTCAAAAATAACATAATTTAATAAAATACTAAAATCATTTAAAAAATCTTTCCGATTTATATTTTTTGAATAATTTTCATTTATTAAATAATTACTATATAAAAATTCTCTTATATGATAATTATTTACAATATTAAGTTTAAAATTTTCAAACAATCTACAATTTATTCCAAACAATATTGATTTTTCCTCAAAATTTGAATTATTATTAAAAAAATCATCTAATGAATATAAATCCGTAATGCCCGTAGCAAAATAAAATCCATTTTTATTCAAATGTATATTCGAATATGCGGCTAATTCAAATATTATATCTTCGCTAATTGGTTGATTTATATCTATTTTAAAGCTAATTATTCTATTATTATTTGAATTTGCTATAAAATTAGAAAGTATTTCTGATGGATTTTGATTTTCAAATCTTTTATATTTTAAATTGCCATTTTCATTGTTGTAAAAATATTTAGATTTTAATCCAAGTTCAAGAATAAGATTTGTTTCAAAATCGAATGTTTTATCAATAGATAGCTTTATATTATTTGTAAAATTTGATAATTCAGAATAATTTGAAAAAATTGACAATTCGGGAGTATATTTTAGTGAAATTATACCATAATCTGAATACAATATATTTTCAAAATCAAAATTTATTTCTCCGAAATTAAATAAGCGATTATTTATAGAATTATTTTTTAATTTAGCCAAAGCACCAAAATTAATTTCAAAATATTCATAATTAAAAGGTTTATATAAAAAATTACTATTTATTCGATGAATATTATAATTATATTCGGGACTTGATAAAATATTTGTCAAATTGCCATTATAAGAAATTGAGAAGTTTGATTTTTCGGATTTATAATTCAAGTTGACATGATTAATCTGATAAATAGATTCTTTTTGATTATTTACTGTAAATGGATTTGTATCAAAAGCAATCGCAAAATTATAAAATGCCGAAATTTGAGATTTAGATTCTATATTGCTAAAAAATATTATTAATAATATTATTGATATATTTACAAAATTTTTCACTATACTTTTTTTCTTTTTTCACTTAAATATTAAATAAAAATGGATAATTACATTTTTTATTTCAAAACTAATGGAATAAGCATAAAATATTATATTTTTGTAGAAAGTGAAATATTTAAGTACAAAAATGATTGCAGAGATTATTTTTAATTGCTGTATTATATATCATTTTTACTTAAATTTATATGTGTTTAATTGTTATTAGATATTTTTTTAAACTCGATAAATATTATTATAAATAAACTATTTAAATTATTATGAAAAACTCAAAATACAACTTAAGCTTTTTTATTACTTGCATAATATTTAGTATTGCTTTTGTAAACTTAAATGCTAAAAAGCCTTTTACTCACGACGATGCTATGAAATTCAAATCTATTAGGTCAACGATAGTTACTAATAATGGTAAATGGGTCGCATATACAAGTTTCCCAGATAGAGGTGATGGTGAGCTTACTGTTATTTCACCAAATGATACAAATAAAATTATTATTCCGCGCGGGGATAGACCTCAATTTACAAATGATGGTTTTTGGCTTGCCGCATATATCAATCCAAAAATGATTGATTTTGAAAATGCAAAATCACCAAAAGATAAGCCAAAATCTGGTATGGCATTACTAAGAAATTCAACTGGCAATATTGTTGAGTTTGAAAATATTAAGAAATTTCAATTTAGTAATGATTCTAAATGGCTTTTATATCAAAAAAATAATGATGATAATATTAAATCTGATAATATGAAAATGAAAAATATTGGTTCGGAATTTACTATTCGTCATTTGCTTTCGGGAACTGAAATTAAAGTACCTTTTGTTAGTGAGTTTTTAATTGATAGTGCATCAACGGTATTATTTTATACTATATCAAGTCCAGATGGAAAACGCGATGGCGTTTATTGGAGGAATTTAAAAGAAGAATTTATTCCAGAATCTTCTATAAATACTGTTGATAATAATGCTTATTCTGGGCTTGCTTGGAATACTAATAGAAAAATTCTTGCTTATATTTCTACAAGTCTCCGAAAAGACGGTCGCACGGATAACGGCTCGATTTTACTATGGAATTTTAATGACCCCGGATTAACACAATTTGCAGTTACCTCACAATCTGTAAAATCTGGCTATTATATTCCGAGCATAAATACTACAAAATGGACTGAAGATGGGCAAAAATTATTTTTTGGAATAAAACCAATAAATGAAAAAGATACTGCCGATATTGAGGATATTAAATTTACAGAAAGCAATTTTTATAATCAAGATACAATATTATATAATGCCGATGATTATATTTGGCATTGGAACGACAATAGAATTTCGACAAATCAAAGAAATTGGTGGGATAAAAATAAAAATAGAACTTTTGCCGCGGTTTATGATGTTGATACAAAAATATATTTCCAACTTGCTGATGAAAACATTCAAGATGTTAGATATAGTGATAATTCTCAAACAACTATTGGATATGACGATACTCCATATTTAAGAACTTCTACTTGGGGCGGATTTTATACTGATTTATATGTTTTTGATTTAAATAATGGACATAAAAAGAAAATTGCGGATTCACTTATTGAAGCGGCAAGCCTATCCCCTCTCGGCAAATATGTTGTTTTCTTTAAAGATAAAAATTGGTGGGTATATGATGCAATTAAAGATACAACCGCAATGCTTACAAGCAAATTAAAAATTCCATTTTATGATGTTGATAATGATATTCCTTTCGAACCGGGTAGTTATGGTGTAGCTGGTTGGTTCGAAGGAGATAGATCCGTTCTTATTAATGAAAAATATGATATTTATAGATTTTCACCGAGCGAACCGGGTTCTTTTTTGAATCAAACAGCAACTGTTGGTAGAAAATTTGGTATTCAGTTTAGAATTAAAAATTTAAATCCAGATAAAAAGTTTTTTAACGAAAGAGACACTTTATATATGCACGGCTATAACGAGCGTAGCAAATCAACAAATATGTATTTATTAGAAACTCATATTATGGGTGGAATAAATATTACGACTGAATCTGGAGTAGGATTTAAAGACTATAAAAACTATTTTATTGTTGCTAAGCCTAAATATGCAGATTTATTAATATACTCAAAGGAAAGTTTTGACGAATTCCCAGACTTATGGATTGGTAATATTTTTATGGATAGCTCTCATAGGATAAGTGATGTAAATCCACAAATGAAAGATTTTATATGGGGAACAACTGAACAAGTTCGTTGGAAACCTCCCGTTGGTGATACTCTCGATGGTTATTTAATAAAACCAGATAATTTCAATCCAAATAAAAAATATCCCGTACTTGTATATTTTTATGAAAAATTTTCTGAACAAACTTATAGATTTTATCAACCAAGGATAAATCACAGACCGCTTTATCAAGTATATCTCGGCGAAGGATATTTAGTATTCGTACCCGACATAGTGTATAGAGCAGGTCGCCCTGGTACTGATGCAACGGAAGCTATCACTTCTGGTGTTCAAACATTAATTGATAGAGGAATTGCAGACCCAAGCAAAATTTGTATTCAAGGGCATTCGTGGGGTGCTTACCAAACTGCATATATTATTACTCAAACTGATATGTTTGCTGCCGCTTCCGCAGGCGCACCTGTTGGAAATATGACTAGTGCATATTCTCAAATTAGAACTGAATCTGGATTAGCAAGACAATTCCAATACGAGCATTACCAAAGCCGTATAGGAGGTAATCTATGGGATTCATTGGATAGTTATATGCGAAATTCACCCGTATTTCAAGCACAAAAAACAAAAACACCTTTATTAATTTTACACGGTGATAATGACGAAGCTGTGCCATTTGCACAAGGGGTAGAATTATTTTTAGCAATGCGCAGATTAAGTAAAAATTGTGTTCTCGTTGAATATAAGAACGAACCTCACCATCCAAGAAAGTACGAAAATAAACTTGATTGGGCAGTAAAAATGAAAGAATGGTTCGATCACTATGTTTTAGGAAAACCAGCTCCAAAATGGATTACTGAAGGTAGAGTATATATGGGAAATAAATAAAAAATGCTCGATGCAAAATATTGGATTGATAGATTAGGCTTAAAAAAGCATCCAGAAGGTGGTTTTTTTGCAGAGACTTATCGCTCTAATGATAAAATTTCAGCGGAATGTCTTGATAAAAGTTATAATTCAGAAAGAAATGTTTCAACTGCAATATATTTTTTAATTACTAAAGATAATCCATCAAAATTCCATAGATTGAAATCTGATGAAATTTGGTATTATCATTATGGTGGCTCAATAGAAATACATATTATTGATGAAAATTTTAATTTGATTAGCAAAAAATTAGGTGTTAATCAAAACGAAGAGCCACAACAAGTAATTCCAAAGAATAATTGGTTCGCGGCTGAAATTAGCTCTGGCGATTATGTATTAATCTCCTGCTCAGTCGCGCCGGGATTTGATTTTGCAGATTTTGAACTTGCAGATAAGGAAAATTTGCTTAATACATTTATATTTCATAAAGATATTATAAATAAATTAACATAATAATATATAGGTAAAAAATATGAAATTCAATATTATTCCAATTAATGATAAGTCGGGCGTAAAAAGATTTATCAAATCTCAATGGAATTTTTATCGTGGTGATAAAAATTTCGCTCCACCCTTGGTTTATGATAGAATGAAATTGCTTGATATTAATAAAAATCCATTTTTCAAACATTCAGAAATTCAAATGTGGATTGCTGAATCTAATGGCGAAGTCGTTGGGCGAATTGCGGCAATTACAAATGAAAATCATAATATTACTCATAATGATAAAGTTGGATTTTTCGGTTTTTTTGAATGTATTAATAATGAAGAACTTGCTTGCGAACTTCTAAACACTGCTTCAAATTGGCTCAAATCGAAGGGTAAAAATGTAATGCGTGGTCCCGTAAACCCATCGTTAAATGATGAATGCGCTATGCTTATTGATGGATTTGACGAGCCAGCAAGGATTTTGATGCCTTACAACCCAAAATATTATCCATTACTTATGAATAAATGCGGTATGGAAAAGGCAAAAGATTTGTATGCCTATAAATTAGAAAACAAAAATTATATTTCTGAAAAAATGAATCGCTTGCAAAATATTATCCGAACAAGATATAAAGTTACGATTAGGGAAATTGATTTTAAAAACAAAATACAATTTAAAAAAGATGTCCAGACATTAAAGGATATTTATAATGAGGCTTGGGAATTAAATTGGGGTTTTGTGAAAATGACTGATGAGGAATTTGATTTTTTAGCGGCAGACCTTAAACCAATTGCAAATCCAAAAGTTGCTTTTATTGTCGAAGTTGACGGCAAACCTGCTGGATTTCATCTTGGATTGCCCGATTTTAATCAAGTTTTAATTCATAATAAAAATGGCGGTATGATTGGTGCTTTATGGAATATGATGACAAAGAAAAAAGAAATAAGCATTATGAGAATAATTGTTCTTGGAATGTTGCCCCAATACAGAGGAACGGGAATTGATGCAGTCGTTTATTATGAGTCTGGTAAACGCGCTCACGAGCTTGGTATGGATATTGGCGAGGCATCTTGGATTTTAGAAGATAATGAGATGATGAATAGAGGGCTTACAACTACTATGCTCGGAAAAATTTATAAGAAGTATCGCATTTATGATAGAGATATCGTTTGATTAATTTGTAATTTAAAATTTAATTTTAATCCTAATTTCACAATTGGAATTAGGATTTTTTTGTTATAAAATTAAGTGAATAAATATTTTTTTTCGTCTTAAATTTGATATATAATTCATTAAATTATCCGCAATGGTAAAAGAAAAATTACATAATTATCCAAATGATGAGTTTAAAGAAAAAGTTCTGAATCTGCCCACTGGGCCGGGTATTTATATGTATTTTAATGCTCATTCAAAAATAATTTATGTAGGAAAAGCAAAAAATTTAAGAAATCGAGTAAAATCATATTTTCAACGAGGAAAACAACACGACGCTAAAACAAAAATATTAATTACTCATATTCATAGTTTTGAATACATAATTGTTGATTCCGAAAGTGAGGCTTTCTTACTCGAAGATAATTTAATAAAAGAGCACAAACCCAAATACAATATTCTTTTAAAAGATGATAAATCATATCCATATATACGAGTTACAAAAGAGTCATATCCTCGAATATTTCCTACCCGTACAATAGTTAGAGATGGCTCTAAATATTTTGGTCCATATACAGACGGTAAACAAGTAAAAAATATAATGAGAATAATAAGAAATCTTTTTCTTGTTAGAACCTGTGATTTTTTGATTACTCTCGATACAATTGCTCAAAAAAAACATAAAATTTGCTTAGATTATCATCTAAAAAAATGCGATGCACCTTGCGAAGGTTTAATTTCTATTAAGGAATACAACAATAATATCAAACAAGCCGAACAAATTTTGCAAGGTAAAACTCGGGATATGGAGCGAATTTTAGAGGAGCAAATGAATGAATTTGCAGTAAATCTCGAGTTTGAAAAAGCGGCAATAATTAGAAATAGATATATTTTATTAAAAGATTATTCTGCTCATCAAAAAATGGTTTCTAGCGAAGTTGTTGATAGAGATGTGTTTGGAATTGCAAAAATTGATGATACTGCCTGCTCGCTAGTATTAAAAATTAGAGAAGGAAAACTAATTGGAAAAAGGCATTATATTATTAAAAATGCAAGTGAATTATTAGATAGTGAGATTATTCAGAGAACAATAGAAAAATGGTATATAGAAAGTGATTTTGTTCCCTCAGAAATTTTATTAGCAAATATGCCGGAAGATATTGAATACATTAGTGATTGGCTTGGTAAATTGCGAGGTAAATCTATTGATTTTCAAGTTCCAAAAATTGGTGATAAACGAAAAATTATTGAACTTGCAAACTCAAACGCAGAATTTGCAATCAAAGAATATAATCTTGCTATGGAAAAACGTGATCAAATCGTCCCACGCCCCGTTTTATCGTTACAAAGAGATTTGAGACTTCCTAAAACTCCGCGAATTATCGAATGCTTTGATAATTCACATTTGCAAGGCACTGATTTAGTATCATCATTAGTATATTTCGAAGATGGTATGCCAAAAAAATCAGAATATCGCAAATTTAAAAATCAAACTGTTCTTCATAATGATGATTTTGCGGCTATGCGAGAGGTTATCGAAAGGCGATATTCAAGATTGATTGAAGAAAATAAAACTTTGCCCGACTTAATCATCGTTGATGGCGGAAAAGGGCAATTATCAAGTGCTGTAGAAATTTTACAAAATTTAGGTATTTATAACAAAGTAAGTATAATTGGCTTAGCAAAAAGACTCGAAGAAGTTTTCTTACCAGATAAAAGCGAAGCGATTCAATTACCAAGAACTTCGAGCAGTTTAAAATTAATTCAGAAAATTAGAGATGAGGCACATAGATTTGCAATTACTTATCATAGGCAGTTAAGGTCTAAACGCACTTTAAAATCAAGTTTGTCAGAAATAAAAGGAATTGGAAAAGTCTCGTCTGAAAATCTATTGCGTGAGTTCGGTTCTATCGAAAATATAAAAAATGCAAGCGATGAGGATTTAACAAAAATTCTAAATAAAAATCAATTAAATTCATTAAAAAAATATTTTGAAAATATCGAAATAATCGAAAAAATCACAAGTTTAGAAGAATAAATTCAAATTTTATATTCGAGAATATATTTATTAATTTGTACGATTAAAATGATTATCATTCTGAGCTTTTTCAGATTTGATGTCCAACATTTTTGGAAGTGTTGGACATCTTACTTATACAGATTTTTCACTGCGTTCAGAATGACAAAAAGGAAACGACAAGCAAGATTCTTGTTCACCTTATGAAATTTAATAAACAAAATAAATTATATAACACAGTAATTTCCTTCGATTAATTTTGTTTGATTAATATTCAAATACCTTACTAATAATCCATATCTTTGGTCGAATTCAAATCCGCGTTTTAGATAAAAATTCTTTAAATAAAAATGAGCTTTAACGTATTCATAGCCTTTCGATGCCATTCGCGAACAAAAATCTTCGAGCATTGCAGTACCAAGTCCGCGATTTTTCATCGAAGAAATTATAATTCCACCATCAATTAATACTGAACTCTGGTCAAGTTTGCGATAGCATAATCCACCAATAATTCTATCAATACTATCTGTTAAAATGTAATGCTCATCTAATTCAGAAACTGTTTTTGGATAATTTTCTTTAAAGAAAATTCGATAAAGCATACCAATTTCCGATACATTTGCGGCTTCTCTAAATGTATAGATTTCGCCAGAACTATCTTTAATGAATGATTTAATTACTATACTGCTTAATTTATCTGTGCCCGTTTGCTCAATTTTCATTTCGGGCATAATACCGCGTGGAAATAGCATTCTTGTGAATACAAGCATATCTTCGGGTGATTCGATTAATGATTGCAATTCTGTAATTTCAATTAATTGAGTTGCTCTTTCATCTTTATTTCGATACAAGCGATTTACAATATCATTAAACTTATTTTGAATTTCTTTAACCGAATCTTTAAAATATGTATTTTTATAAATATAAAATCTATCAGCTTCATTTTTAATATTTATATTATATAAACCAATAATTTCGTTAATTGCTTGTTCTTTAGCTTCACGTGTAGCGTTTTGAGTTGATTTTTCCCAATCCTTATATCTTTCGATTGCATTGGATATTTTAAGCCAAATATAATATTTGCTTTCTAAATTATTAATAAATTCAGATATTTTTGTATTAAATTCAAGATATGAATTATTATTAAAGTGCTGAATTTCATTAGATAAATTTGTTAAAAACTGTTTTCCATCTTCAATACCGAGCGCCTCTACACAGGCATTACATATCCATTTTGTATCGAGAATTGATTCGAGCCAAGGATAATGAATAATAGTTTTTTTATAAAAATTATGAATAATAGCATCAAAAAATTGCAGTGGATTTGTATATTTTTTCCAACCATTAATTGAATTTATAAGCGTACTTTCACGAAAATCGAGTTCGGGAATTATTACATTATTTGGTGAAATAACTCCTGGTAAAATATTTTTACCTGAATTATGCCAACCTCTGAAAAATGCTGAAATACCAAGAATATAATATTTCTTTATTATATCGAATTTAATTTTTTGTGAACTCGATATTCTTTGAGAAGATAATTCTCTAATTTTTGCCCATAGAGATAACTCACCAAAATATTCAAATGACCATGCGCTTAATTCGGGGCGATAAGCACCGAGTTTTGCTAATACTCTATAACCATAGGGATAACCCGAAATCGAGACGTGTTGCAAAATCGTATTTAATACATCTTCGTCGTTATCTTCGTTATTAATAAAGAATTGCACATCATAGCGACGGTTATTTTTCATTGCCAATACAATTCTATAGTGCATTACTGACGAACCCGAATTTAGTTTTGAAATCCAGGCACTCTTATCTTTTACTTCTGAAATAAGAAAATCATTTTCATCAAAAATCAGCAATATTGATTGTCTTAAAAATGCTTTATTAACAAGAATTGAATTTATTATCGCTTTTTCCTTCGAGCTTATTCCATCGTCATAAACTAATTTACTTTCCCAAATTTCATCAGAAAATTTTTCTGTCGTCTCGTCGAGCATTTTTTCATAAAATACGTGCATTTGTTTAAAATACTCTGCCGCTGCATAAGAAATTTTTGGATTTTTGTCAAACAACATCCACGAAATTAATTCATATCGAACCGAAGTATAATATTCGTAATTATTCTTTAAGAAATCAAATAATAATTGAAAAATTTTCGAAAATTGATACACTGAATTATCATCGTCTTTCAAATCCACCATCATACGATAGGAAAGCAATCTTTTTCTAAGTGATTCAAGTCTTCTCACCTCAAATTTACTACTTGCTATTTCTTGAATTGATTTTTCATTCAAAAACGATAATCCAGATTTAATAAAAGCGGGAAAAGCCTTGCTATAATCTGGGCTTGGCTCATCGAGCAACAAAATTCTATATGCTGTGCATCTAATATCCTCAGCGGGGTGTCTTGCAAGAGATTCTAAACGCTTTCTAATTATTCCAATATTCTTATAAGCATTATTTGCAAGAAATCTACTAAGCTGAACAAGTGAATCCTTAGCTATCTCGATAGTGCCGAAAAATATATCACAGAATAATTTATTTAACTCGATAAGTGTTGTATTTATGCTACTTGGAAAAGTTTGTCTTAAATTATTATAATCCTCCGAAATGGGTTCGTAAGGCAAAAATACATTCTCGGAAATACCTTCAAAAAAAGTATCCCAACCTTCTTTTATTGGGCAGAAATTAATTAAATTTGGATTCCCCGACCACAATTTTGGCTGACGGCAAATAGTACCTAAATTAATTACTTTTGAATTAATTTCATAAATTAAATCACCAATTAAAAATTGATTTTCTATATTAGTTTTTTTAATATTTAATTTTGTATTATTTATATCATTTAATAAATATCCATTATTTAACGAAATATCGGATTCGAGAATTCCTAAATCTCGAATAAACCAATGTGGAATTCTAATAATATGATTTTCAAAATTAAAATCTAAATATTTTTTTTCATATAATATATCAATTTCATTTGCAAAATTTCTTTCAATATTCTTTCTATTATATGAATTTTTAGGAGTTAGTTCCCCTTTTTCGTGCGAAAAATCTCTATCGAGTATCGTATAATTTACAATTCTTTCGTAAGGAGCAAGTTCTAAATTTGCTTTTAAAATAATCAAATTAAAATAATCATCAATTTCTTCTTTTGGCTTGCTCATAATAATCTCTTCATCTAAATCGGGAATTATGAAAAGAGTATTATATGGTCTTCCATCACCAACAAGAAATGTTCTTTTTATACCCGGAACGCCTTCAAATTTATTTTCAATATTTTTGGGCGATACAGTCTGCCCTCGATTATTTTTATAAATATCTTTAACTCTATCTATAATTTCATAGAATCCATCGCTATCAGCACGAAATACATCACCCGTTGAAATAATATATTGTTTCTCGTCGGGATATGGAATATGTGAATATGGCGTTGCATCTTCGAGATAATATGCAACATAATGACCGCTAATTTCGAGAACTCCATCATCATTAATTGTAGTTGTTACACCGGGCAAAGGTTTCCCCACTGTTCCTTCTCGATAATTATAAGGTGGCGTCATAGTAATGCCACCTGTTGCCTCTGTCATACCGAAACCACTTGATAACTCAACACCATTTTTACTAAAAAATATAAATACTTTGGGGTCTAAATATCCAGCGGCGGAAAGCCCCCATTTAAGTCGCGAGCCAACAAGAGATCTAAAAATTGTTTTTAATTCATTCGTATTACTAACATCACTCATTAATTCGCTTGCTTTTTCGTATAATTGATTCCATCTTAGCGGAATACTAATAAATATACTTGGTTCAATTTTTGGAAATAGTTGTAATAATGTATCACTTGAAGTATTTCCAGCGAATACATAAGTAGCACGCCAATATATACTTCCTAATAATTCAAGATATCTACCAAATGTGTGATAAAGCGGTAAATAACAGAGAAAGACCTCATCATCACCAATTTCTGGTAAAGCGGCGGCACGAGCAAAACGTTTTGTTATCAAATTATACATTGTAAAAGATAGTCCCTTTGGCATACCCGTACTACCCGAGGTAAACATTACCGTGCAAACTTGATTTACATCCATTATTTCACGTTTAGATAAAATGTTATCAACTTCTTTCATATTAAATTTAGTTTCATATTCACCAAGAAATAGAATATTAGATGCATATTCATTTAATTCGAGTCGGGTAGAAACTATTGCTAAATCAATTTTTTTACTATTTTTTATACTAATCAATGTATCAATACGATTTTTATCATCGCTTATAATTATATTAATTCCAAGTAAATCAATTATATATTCGATTACTTCGCGATTAAAACTAACATTTAATGGAGTAACAAAAATATCATAACTAAGACTGGCAAGGTCGCAACAAGCAGAAACTACTGAATTTTCACAGAAAATTGCAACTCGCGGTTTGTCTTTTTTTTCTAATTGCGTTGCAGCAATATCATACAAAGAAGCGGCAATTTCTTTTATATAATAGGAAATTCTTTTATATGTCCATTTCCCCGGATTTGTTTCTGACATATCATAAAACAAGGTATGATTTGCTAACTCATTTGCACGTGAATTTAATAAATCTCTTAATGAATAATTATTATATCTAATTAATTTATAAGTTAGTTCCGCCCATTCATTTCTAATGTTATCATTAGTTAATGATTTTAGAAAATTAGGTTTTGTCGTATATTCAAGAAAAAATTCAGCTTGCTCTTTATCTAAATAAGAAATGCTTTCAAAATAATTAATTGCTTGCGACAATACTAAGTCAGCATTCTTTGCGGAATATAAAATTTCTTTGATTTTCATAAAAAAAATTGATTTTAAATTTTGTAAAAAATTTAATTATAATTTAATGCGATTTTTATCAATTATCAAATAAAAAATAAATTTTGATATATTTATTTATCTAATTATGATAATTTATTGAAAAATATTATCAATTATTGTTTTGTGGTTTGAATATTAATACTAAAATTACACCAAGCAATACAAAAAATGTCCCAACAATATCATACCAAAAAAATATCTCGCCAAGAAGAAGAACTCCACCAATAATTGCAATAATTGGATTTAGATTACTAAAAATACTAATTTTTGATGCGGGTAAGTAAATCAAGGAATAATTTGATAAAAAAGATGTTAAAACAGTTGATAAAATACCTAAATATAATACTGAATATGTAAAGGAAAAATGTAAAAATGGCTCAAAATATGAATTAATACTATTGTTTACTAAATGCCCATAAATACTAATTAAATTAAATGCTATAAATGCAATTGTTACCATTATTGCAGTAAGACTAAGCGAATTATATGAACGCATTATTTTTTTACCTAAAACAAAATATCCAACCATAGTAAGAACTGATAATATCAAAAAAATAATTGCGATAATATTTTGATTTCCTATATTACTTTTAAAATAATATATAAAAAATAATCCCGAAAAAGATATTAATGCTCCCGTTTTTTGAAAAAATGTTGTTTTTTCTTTCAAAAATATCTTACCCGCTAATAATGTAAAAATTGGTAAAAATGCAAAGATTATACCCGCTTCGGAGGCGGTCGAAAATTCTAATCCTAATGCTTGAAATGCAAAAAATAATAAAGGATAAAAAATTGAAACACTAATTATTGCAACCCAATCTTTTTTGCAAATTTTTGGAATTTTGATAATTGAAAATATCTTCAATATTGCAATAGTAAAAAATGCAATAGTAAAACGATGTGCCAATAAATCATAAGGATTTGAATGTGCTAAACCTAATTTAACGAAAATAAAAGAAAGCCCCGTGATTAGTGTCATTAGCGATAAACCTAAATATGCAATTTTTTCTTTATTCATATTTAGTTTTACTTTCTTAAAAATCCATATTCATAGACTTTGGGTTCAATTTTTTTTGCTAAAATATTTAATTTTTTACGAAGATTAGATAATAGTTCATTATATGTTTCATCATTGCTTTTACTATTCATTCTGCCCTTATCATTTCGTCCCTGAAAATATTCTCTTATATCATATAGCGATGAATTTACATCATATTTCTCTGAATTTAATCCACTAAAATCTTGTGAGTGATAATATTTCCACAGCTCCAGGCCCGCAGAAAATACTTTTTGTGATTCTTTTGAAAATTCTAATGGAGCAGAGTGTAAATTAAGTTTATTATATAAATCCTTATCAATTTCTGAACTATATTTGGCATTTATATAATTTGTCATAAAATTACTTTCAAATTTTGCTTTTGCATCTACCTCGTATTCTGTAAATGGTATCCAATGATTTGTGCCATCTTTAGATGATATCTTATTTTGACTATGGAATAATGTAAAAGCAAGACAATCATTCTGAAATTCAATATCTTTTTTCCACTTATTATTTGGATATAAAAATTGGTCTCTATCATTGAGCCATGTCTTTTTTATACAATGGCGAACTGAAAAGTAAATACTCCCTTGCATTATATTGCCAAGATAACAGTTCCAAAAATTAAAATGTTCAATACCTTTTTTTTGCGAAATATATAATTGCGAATTATGTTGAAAATCAGGTGATGGGTTACACATATATCCCACACCAATTATTTTCTTATTATCATACTTTTTTATCCACCTATTTATACTTTTTGGCAAATTACCATAAAACTTCTTCTTACCCTGATAATTACCATCTTTATCAAATATGTCGCAAACCACATTTTGAATTTCTTCTTTTTTATTCAAATCCCAAATTAGAAATCCTATTGGAAATTGTCCATTTACATTATCAAATGTATTCGAGGGTACAACAAAACCACCCTTATAATCTGCTAAAAAGTATTCTTTGAATTGTCTAAAATTTGTTCCTTGTATATACTTTAATGTGGAAAATTGCCCTAAATAGCAATCTTTTAACTTATCATAAACTTGTGCCATAAATAAGGCAAAAACTTCATTTGTAGCATTACCTATCTTATTGGCAAAATATTGATTTATCTTATGAGACGTAGCTACCCCAGACTTGTTCTCACCCGTTCCAGTAACTGTCTTTGCTGAAGTTGCTTCTGCATAAGGAGGATTGATATATATTATTAATTTCTTACGCTTCTCGGGATCATTTATTACTCTTTTAAGGTCTTCCGGTAATTTAGTAAAATCGCCATTTAGAAAATCAAATTGAAATACGTGGCTTTCTAATAAATTAGCACCGTTTTTTATTCTATCGTGCATCACATCAACATCTTGTTTATCCAATGTAGATGCCCATATATGATATTTATTAGTTAAACCATTGAGTAAATTTCCCGTACCAGCAGCACAATCCCAGATATAATATTCATCTTGCCAATCCTCACCAAATAATTCTGCAAAATAGCTCTGTGATAGCTCCACCCATTTCTGCGGAGTGAAAAAACTGCCCTTTCGTTCCCTAACATCTTGAGGTACTAGTAAATCACGTCGCTCTACAATGTAATCCCAATATTCTTCCTTTGGTGGTCTTTCGTATCTATTCCAAAATTGGGTATGTGCTACTTGCCCATCCCTAAATTCTGCTTTTTTGCTTACGAACATTCCCGCTTCATCTATGATTCTATCTAATTCGTAGAATTTATTTTGTAACAATACAAATAGCTTTTCCTTCAAGGTGAAATTATCTTTTGATAATAAATCTGCTAAATAAAAATCGCCGTCTATTATACCTTTTTCTTTTAAATAATCCCACTTTACTGCTATCGTTGGTTTGACTTCTTGTAACCATTTATTATAGATTATCATAAAGTTATTTTTATCTATTTTGGTTTTACTAACGCCAAATTTACCGACTATAAAGTTAGTTTTTATAAATTTTTCTAATTCTAAATCATCTTCTTCATAATGAAATAATAAGATTTTACTTTCTACTATATGCTCTACTTTTTTATGAATTAATTGAAATTCCTTTGTTTCGTAATTAGATGGTGCTACATTCCAATTAAAATCATTTAAATAAAATATTTCTACTATGTCATTATATGGTACAAATGCTATTTTTTCACTATCAAATGCTCCAAGATATGAGGGTGGTAAATACTTATCAAATGTTCGTGCTTTGCCTATTGTTAGTATTAATTGGGTGATTGATTTATATATTTCTGAAGAGCCTGTTTTTGCTTCAGCCCAGAGTAATGATTCCTGCTCAAAAAGTAAATTCTCATTATGATGCATTGATACACAAAAATCTACATTGCCAATCACTTTGGCATAATCATATTGCCAAAAATAATCTTGACCTACTCGGGTTTTTAACTCTTCTTCTCGTATGTTCTGGTATTTCATTTATAAAAAATTATGATAAGTATATTTTTCAAATATAAGACTATTTTTTTATATATAATATTGGAAAATATAAAAAAACTCGAAAACTTATTAACATAAATTTTCGAGTTTTGTATTATGAGTTTGTTTTTTTATAAATATTTTTTTAGAGTTTATTATAACAATTTATGAAACGTTAATTTCGATTTCTTTTGGTTTTACTGGTTCGATTTTAGCAAAAGAAATATTCAAAATTCCATTTTCAAATTTTGCTGTAATACTATCTTTATTAATATTTTCGGGCAACATAAAGCTACGTGAAAAATCACCATAGCTTCTTTCTGCTTTGATATAAATGCGTTCTTCTTTTTGAACTTCGCCATCTTTTACTTCACTATTATCAAATGGTCTTTTTTTACATCCTTTTATGAAAAGATAGTTGTCTTCGTTAATTGTAACTTTTACCTCTTCTTTTGCAATGCCGGGCAATTCTACTTGAAAATATAGGAATTTTTCATCTTCGCTAATATCAATTTTAGGAGTAAAATTTCCATATTCAACAGTAATACCTTTTTCAAATTCTTCAGCCATTTGCTGAAATTTTTTGAATATACTTTCCATACCTCTGTATGGTTCAAAACGATAATAAGACATTTTTTTATTCCTTAATTTATTTTACTATTTAATTAATATTTATTTCAATTTCTTTTGCTTGTTTTGGTTCGATTTTAGCAATATTAATTGTTATAACCCCATCGTTAAATTTTGCTTCTATCGAATCTGAATTAACGTAGTCGGGCAAAATAAAACTACGAGAAAATTCACCATAAGTTCTTTCTATTCTATGATAATTTATTTCTTTATTCTCTTCTTTTATTTCGCGATTTTTGGAACCCTTTAAAGTCAAAATATTATCATTATCAATTGTAATTTTGATATTTTCTTTTGAAATTCCGGGAATTTCAGCTTGAATAATCAATAATTTATCATTTTCAGAAATATCAACTTTTGGCATAAAATCAGATTTGACGAGCATGGTTCCACTATCAAAATTATTTAACCAATTGCTCAAACCGTGATTCATTCTTCTAAAATTATGCTGTGGATTATATCTAATTAAAGTCATTTTATCTTCTCCTTTTTATTAACTTAATTTAACTTCAATAACTTTTGGTGATTCTGGTTCTTTTTTTGGAATGGATAATTCGAGTACTCCATTTAAAAAAGTAGCATTAATTTTTTCTACATCAGCTTCGTCAGGCAATTGTAATGATCGTGAAAATTCACCAAATTTTCGCTCATTTCTAAGTAAAGAACGGCTTTCTGACAAATCGTTAATTTTTTCACCTTTAATATTTAATACACGCTCTTCACTTACTGAAATATTAATTTTTTCTTTAGCAATACCGGGTAATTCTATATAAATTGAAAAATTATTATTACTTTCTGTAATATCAATTCTTGGCTTGAAAGTAGCACTTTCAATATTAACGCCTTTGCTAAATTCGTTAGAAACATTTTGGATTTGTTGAATTAAATTTTCAAATCCTCTGGTTGGATTAAAATTATAATATCCCATTTTTACACCTTTTTATAATTATTTATACATTTTAAAAATTTCTAATTAATTTTATTATAATTATTACGAAAAGTGTGCCAATAGATATTGAAAGCACATTTTGACACAACAAGTGCCGAAATGTCAATTAGATTTTAATTGTATAATATTTGATTTGTTAAAATGTCATAACATCGCCATTATGTCGCTTTTAAAAGACACTATGACAATATTAATTTTAATTGTTAAGATTCATTTGTAGCAATTTGCCATAATTCACCTGAATTAATATTCGACATAGCTTTGTTAATACCATTGTCAATAATATATTCTATTGCTTCTGCGGCTTTTTGAATCATTTCATTAATCATTGGTTTTTGGTCTTTTGGAAAATTGCTCAATACATAATCAACCATTTTTCCATTTTCGAAATCATTGCCAATACCACATCTTAAACGTATAAAATTTAAGCTATTTAATTTTTCAATAATAGAAGCAATTCCATTATGTCCGCCGTCAGAACCACCAAGTCTTAAATGAATTTTACCTACTGGAAAATTATATTCATCGCATACAACAATAATTCTATCAAAAGGAATATTATGCCTTGTAACAAATCTCAGAATTGGCTCACCAGAATTATTCATAAATATATTTGGTTTGATTACAGCAATGCTATTGTCATGCAAATCTAAATCAAATCTATTGAAATACATCTGATGAGTAAATTCTTTATCAAATTTATTAGCTAAATAATCCATTACCCTCCAGCCAATATTATGGCGAGTATTTTCATAGTTAGCACCAGGATTACCCAAGCCAGCTATCAACCAATCATAATGTTTTATCGTCATCATCAAATATACTTTTTTTAATACATAATCATTTAATTTTTATCTAATTTTTATAATATTTCAAAATATTTTTGCAAATATAATTAATTTATTAATTGATTAACAAATAAAATAATATTTATTATAATATTAATATTTTATTAAATTATTTATAATGTTTTAATTCAATTTCATTACTGTAAATTCAGTAATTCATATATACTATTTATCATATTAATTATTTTTTATTAATCATTTAATATTTGTATTATTTATTAATTATATAGTATTTTATTAATTTTATCAATATTTTATGATACTTTTTTTTTAAAAGTAAAATAATTATTTTTCAATATCTATATATTATTTTTAAATGAAATTTATTATTTTTACTAATAATAAAATTGGAATACCAAAATGAGTGAGAAATTTTATAGTAAAGATGAAATTGAACGTATTTTACGTAGAGCAATTCGTAGCGATTCACGTTATTCAGAAGGATTATCCGAAAGTGATTTGTTCAAAATCGCATCTGAATTAAATATTGATAAAAATAAAGTTGTTGAAGCAATAAAAGATGATGTAGAATACTCAGAATATGAAGATGCTCGAAATATTTGGCTATCGAAAAAAAAATCAGAATTTAAAATTCATTTAATATCATTTTTGTCTGTAAATACTGTAGCAATATTAGCAAATCTGTTAATTACTGGTTCGATAGATTTCGCAATTTTTCTTATCATTATTTGGAGTTTATGGTTAATTTTAGATTTTCAACACAGTTATTTTCCAAAAGAATATAAAATTGATGAGGGCGCCCGAAAATTATTAAACTCAAAAAAATGGAAAAATGCTTTTAATAATATAGGTATTAGGATTTTGGAATCCATACAGAAAAAGTAGAACCTATATTATCATTATTTTTGAACATAACTTTTGCATTAATTAAATCAACAAATTTCTTTACAATCGAAAGACCAAGCCCTGTAGAATTTTCTCCGCCTGTCGGTTTATTTGAAATTTTTGCAAATCGTTTGAATAACTTATCTAATTCAGCTTCGGGAATACCGGGGCCTTCATCTATGACATCAATAACTAAAAAATTATCTTTATCATAAATATTAATATAAATAGATTTATTGAAAGGTGAATATTTAATAGCATTAGAAATAAAATTATCAAATATATTTTTTACGGCATTGGAATCAGTATAAGCCATTCCATCGCTTTCAAAATCCATATTTACTTTTATATTTTTTCTATCAGATTTAAATTTATATAATTCAATTAGGTGTTTTATAGGTTCGTAAATATTAACTTGCGCAATATCAATATTAATTTTTCCCGACTCTATTGAGTTTAAATCTAATAATTGTTTAATAATATCAATTATTCTATCACTTGAGGAAACTATATCATCAGAGAACTCGTATAATTCTTCATTTGTGAGACTTTTGTCATCTCGAATAGTTTTTGCTAATAATTGGATACTGAAAATTGGATTTTTTAAATCGTGTGCCGCAATTGCAAGAAGTTCGTTTTTCTCTCTATTTAAAAACTCTAAATGTTTCTTTTCTTTAAGCCATTCATTTTCAAATTTTATTAATTTTAATATATTAAAAATTCTTTTCTCTAAAATTAATCTATTGATAGGATAAATTATAAAATCAATATTTTTATCATCTATTAATTTGTCATAATTATTAAGTTCTACATATTTAATCGGTATAAAATAATATACTTGATTAAACTGTTGTTTTATTGATTTTATGATTTCCTCAACAATATTAGCCTCATCTACATAACCAAATATTACAATTTTTGTACTTTCGGATATTGTTAATATATTAAAATCTTTTATCGAAATAAATTTCAAAAATTGCTTATAATCTTCTAAAAATTCAATTATTAATTCTTTTTCACTTTCTCGGCTATAAATTAGCAAAATTTCGAGATTTAAAGGATTTTCGATATAGTTTTTTGGCATAAATATCATAATTATTAGAAAATTTGTTGTAAAGACAAACTATTTTGAAAAAAATTATAAAAAATTAAAGAAAAAATGGATTTTTTTTGATTTTTTTGATATAAAATTCATTATAAATTGTCTTACATATATAAATGCAATTATTAAAAAAAACTATATAAATTTAATGATTTTCTAAAAATGAGTAAAAATTTGAAAAATATTAGTGATGAAGAACTTTATCATATCCTAAAAAGCGATAAAAATAACGCTCGATTAGCATTTGATGAAATCTACACAAGATATTCGCAATTAATTTATACTTTTTGTAGAAAATATTTGAATACTCGAGATATTACTGATGATATGTTTCAAGAAGTTTTTACTAAACTTTATTTAGCAGCTAAAGAAGATACTGAAATTAATAATATTGGAGGTTATCTATTTGTTACTGCAAGGAATTTATGTTTAAACGAAAACCAAAAAAAAACTAATTCATCTATTACCTATGATAATCTTGATTTTAATTATAATAATAACAATATGGAATATACTGAATTGCAAAAAATTATTGATATTGCCATAAATTCTTTACCCGATCAATTTAAAGAGGTTATCATAATGAAGGAATATTTAGATATGACTTACGAAGAAATCGCACAAGTTATTGGTCAGAATAAAAATAATGCAAGGATTCGAATTTTTAGAGCTAAAGAAAAATTAAGGGAAATTTTACAACCTATTTTGAACGATTATCAACAAAAATAAATATGAAAAAAATATATAAATAATAAATGGTAAATAAAATGTATTTAGAAAACGAATTTATGAACTCAAGAGAGCAGTTAGTTGCCTTCCTCGACGGGGAATTACCCGCAGAAGATACCTCCACGCTCTTTTATGAGTTAGCCAATAATCCAGAACTACAGGAAGAAATGAGGCAGTATGTTCTTCTTCGAAATACTCTTCGTAACTCACAATTAAAAGCTCCCGACGCTTTGCGAATCAATATTTTAAAAAATACTGGTTTGTATAAAAGCCCTTTAACATCTTTTTTTGATAGTAGTGCCAAAATTGCTACTATGCTCTTGGCTCTATTTTTTAATAAGACTACTTTTTCTGTAATTCTTGTAATGCTTTTAGGTGCAACAACTTTCTTTATGTTAAATAATAATGAAAATCCTAATTCTATTATTTCTAAATCAAATAATGGAAAATCTGAAATTGTAAATAATTCAAAAATTCCAATTAGTAGCTCTGCTATTATTAATGAAAATAATAATATTGTTGATAATAATAAATCGAATTTATTTACAGATCATAGTTCTGACAAAAATACAAAGCCTTATATTAGTAAAAATTCTAATAATCGTTTGAATAATATTAGTTCGAATTTACAAAATTCAAATATTAGTTCGGATTTATCTAATAATGGAGATTTAGATAATAATATGAATAATAATATAATTCATATTATTGATAATGCGAGTTTTATAAATCAAAATTATTTCTTACTTAGTAAGGATAATAAAGTTAAATTTCTAAAAATCAATTATGTAGATAATGATATTTTTTCTGATATAATGAAAAACGCAGAAATTAGAATTAAAAAGTATTCTTTGATGTCGTCGAATGATTTTCAATTAAAAAATGAGAATAATCCTATTATAAACGATATTAGTATCGAATTAAAATATAATTTTGATTCAAAAAATTCTCTTGGAATTGTTTATGGATTAGAAAATTTCAGAATGATTTTTGATAAAGATATTGACGGAGTGATTTTCCGTTATAATCAAAGTTGGGATGCTTCGTGGCTCGCTCTAAACTATCATTATAGTTTAGGCGATTTGCTAAATACGGGTATTATTTCAGAAATCAATTTATTAGCAGGTGCTACAACCGTAGGTCCATTATTTAGAGCAGGTTTAGGATTAAATTATTATATTAATGATAATTTATATATTAATACGGGATTTGAATCAGCTCTATTAGTTTTCAAAGAAAGCCAAGCAAATAATAATTCTAAATGGTTTTCATTAAATAAATATGGTTGGAATATAGGTTTTGGAGTGGGTTTCTAATTATGAAAACAATGATTTACATATTTTTTATAATTTTATTCATTGTAAATAATGCCTGCCAAGATCCATCTTCTTTAGATGCAAATCGTGAAATTTCAGTTGTTTACGACCCTAATGATTTGCCAGCAGAATTTTTAATTAATCCCCAAGAAATAGATTTCGGCATAGTCCACCCAAATAAATCAATAAGCAAAGAATTTAGAATTAATAATATTACAAATCATATTATAACAATCGAAAAAATGCAGGCAAAAAACTTCTATCAGAATTATTCATTTAGCTCTTTTGTACCTTTTTCAATCGAAAAAAAAGGTAATACAAATGATAATCTTAATGTGATAGTTTCGTTTAAATCTGATTTATCAGGCAATTTCGATGATAAAATTGATTGGGGAAATTACAAAAATCCTATTACTAATCTTAAAGTAAAAGTTGCATCGGTTTGGGCTGATGATATAAATTTTGAAACTACAAAGGTTGGTAATTTTGATTTAAAATTTTTGAAAATTAATAATTCATCAAATTTTGTTGCAACAATTGATGAATTTAATATAGTTGATAATGATAATGTGATATTAATCGAGCCAGCTGTTGAATTGCCTTTAACAATTCCCCCGAATTCGAGTTCGCAGGATATTATTATTACATTTTATCCCAAATCAGCCAAAACATTTAATCCTTACATTAATATTAAAGCAAGTTATTCAAGTGGGGATAATTACACTGATGAAACTATATCTTTATATGGTCGTGGTATTTATTAAAAGCTATGTAGATGTATTTCGTTGGATATGAGGTAGAGGCAGTTTTCACAAAAAACTGCTTCTTTTTTTTAATTAATCTTGCCTCTATAAAAATCACAACCTTGTTGGCGAAAAATTTGCTCAAATGAAAATGACAATATATATGAGTCGCAGTATAAAAAAAAGCCCAAATAAAAGCCATCTACTAATTTTTCCAAGACTTCTATACGGTTGAGTATATATATACTATCTGCACCTTGCTCTGCTAATAGCCTACAAAATATAAATTCTCTATCAAAATTCTCAAAATATAAACTTGTATCAATATTTTGCAATCTATTGAACTCATCTTCGCTGCTTGCTCGCTCCATAAAATAATTCAAAGTCTCTTTACTATAATTCCTTGTATCTTTTTCTAAAACTGGAAATTCTTTAAAATCGCGATACATTGATGCTAATTGCTCCTCCTCAGCAACAAGTACAATTAATACATCAGCATCAGGAGCTTGTCTCAAAAGTATTAAAAATCGTATAAAACAGGAAAAAAGATCTATCAAAAATGATGTACTTGATTTAAAAAACTCAATGTAGGCGATTTATTAAGGTCTTTTTTTGAAAGAATTTTCTAAAAATACTTTTGAGACAGCCTCTTGAATTTTTTTTATTTTTATAATATTAATCTACTTTGCAGCATTTTCTTAAACGTTTATATGCTCTACTATCTTTTTTTACGTCGTCGGCGTCATAACCAGCTTTAGAAATAGCTTTTTTAATTTCATCAATATTTGTTTTTTGAGAATCATATTCGACAGTAACAATTTTTGAATCAACATCGAGATTAGATGTTTTTACACCACTAACTTTCTGTAAAGCTCCTTCGATAGTTTCTTTACAATGTTCACAAACGGCAGAAGTCTTAATTTCAACTTTTTTTAAATTATCAATTTCTTCTGAAAAAATATTACTTTTAAAAGTAAAAGTAAATGCAAACAATAAAACTAAAAATATCCTAAACATATTATATTCCTTTTTTAAAAATTAAAATCATTATTTAATATTATATCTAACACCAAGATAAATTTTTCTACCAATAATTGGCCCCCAAATCATAGAACTATCAAAATAGTTTCCATAAGGGTCATTATATGCAATTATTGGATTTGTCTGAACAAAATCGAGTAAATTTTCACCACCAATATAAATTTCAAAATTATCAATTTTCTTGGTAATATTTGCGTGCAACATATAGAAAGCATCAAATTTTGTTGGCATTTGATATTGAATAGGATTTTTATCAGTATTTGGAATACGTCCACTACCGTTATATTCGACTGTAAAATCAAATATCCAATCTCTATCAGAAGTATTAAAAGCAAGATTTAAAAATCCTTTATGAAAGCTTTGAAAGGGTTTATCGAGCAATTCGCCATTTATAGTCATTTTCACTTCATTATATCTATATGCAGTTGTAAGAGTGAAATTACTATTTACCTCAGCAATTAAATCAAATTGCAAACTATTTGAATATGATTTCCCATCAAGATTATAGAAATAAATATGTTGCGAATTTCTATCCATATCAACAATTAGTTGATTTGAGAAATTAGTATTATAAAAATCAGTATTAAAAGTAAAAAAGATATCAGCAATTTCAAAATCAGTAGTAAACGTAGCACCGAAAGATGTCGCTTCTTCTCTACGAATATCATCATTTAATACAATTTGTCTCGAGCTTGCTAATACATAAGAATTTTCTGCAATTGCATAAGGCGTGCGCGTGCCTTTACCTGCTGATAATCTTATAGTAAATAAATCATCGGCACTATATTTAATATTAAGTCTTGGCGTTAAAAAATTACCATAAATATTATGATTATCTAATCTTAATCCACCAGTAAATACAAAATTCTTTAATCCAAGAAATGAATATTCAGCAAATATTCCGGGTATAATTTCATTAATTTGCTGACCAGACATATTTAGATATTGAAAGTAATTATCATATTGTAAGCTAATACCAGTGGTTAGTTTATGCAATAATTCTGGCTCTATATGAACGTGTTCGTGGTCTTTACTATCTTCATTATGCTCTTCGCCATCATGATGTTCGTGGTCTTCACTATCTTCATGATGCTCTTCGCCATCGTGATTATGGTGATGTCCATCACCTTCGGACATAAAATTCTTTGCATATAAAAAGTTAGCATAAAATGAATTTTGCTGTGCATCGAAAATATTTTTACCATAAAACGAATTTTGTTTGTGGTGAGTAAAGCTAAGAATTGTTCCAATACTTGATTCATCGTCAATAATAAACCCATTTTTTGTAGATAAATTTATTCTCGTTGTTTTAATATCCATACCATAGAAATTTTTATTATTATCAAATAAAAATTCTTTTTGCCCTGCTTTTCTATCCTCATAAACAGCATTTACAAAGGTTACAGATTCATGAGTTTCACCTTGATATTTCCACCTATTCATAAAATTTAATTGAGAAGATTCGGGATGGTCTATAAATCCATCATTATTCAAATCGTGATACATCTGGTGAGTACTTGCGTGCAACAACATCATTGTACTTAGTTTAGAATCTAATTGATAAGAACCATAAGTATTTCCTTCTACTCTTCCGAGATGGTCGCCGTAAAAGTTTAAATGTGTTGGATTCATATCTTCTGGTTTTTTAAATTCGATATTTATTTGTCCAGTAATTGATTCGAATCCATTTACAACTGATGATGTACCTTTTGATATAGAAATTGATTCCATCCAGGGTCCGGGTATATATCCTAATCCAAATGAAGTGGCAAGACCGCGCATAGTTGGAACATTTTCTGCTTGTAGCTGTGTATAAGTACCCTTTAATCCTAATAACTTAATTTGTCTTGCACCCGACATTGCATCGGAATATTCTACTTCGGCTGCCGCATTAGTTACAAAGCTTTCAGCAAGATTACAGCAAGCCGCTTTTTGTAATCCTTTGCCAGTGATAACAACCTGATTATCAATAGCAGATTTTGATATTAACTGTTGAGGCGCTTCTGCAACAACTTTTATTTCCTCAGTTGTTAAGTTTGGTAAAAGTTTGATATTGAGTTTTGTTGAAAAATCTTTTACAACAAGTGTATCGGTTTTATAGCCAACATAGCTTATTAGTAAAGTGTTATTATTTTTTATCGTTTGAATAGAAAATTCGCCATTTTTATCAGTTAGTACGCCAACTTTTGTATCTTTCCATACAACACTTGCCTTAGCCAAAGGCGTTTGCTTTCTATTATCGTCAATGCCGATAACTTTTCCAGTAACCTTATCAGAAGCAAAAAGTTGATATGAATTTATTAATATTAAAAATATAAAAAAAACTTTTTTCATTATTATCTTCCAGAAATTATTCAATTAAAGAAATTGTGAATTATTAAAATAAATCAAATTGTTAATATAAGTATATTGATTGAACATTACTTAATTATTAATATTAATAAATAATATATTAATAATTATAAATCATTTTACGATTATTTTATATAATAGGATTTATATCGGAAGAGTTGTCGGAGCGACTAAATAAATTGGATACTTTGAGAATATACACAATAATATTATCGGGTATTTGTATTTTCTCTTTTAAAAAAGGGTTAATTATATTAATTTTTGAAATATCTAAGGTTTCAAACGATGTTTTCAAAAAAATGTAATTGATAGAAATAATTTTAATCAAATCATTAGATATAGAGTAAATAAACAAATCATTTAGAGCAATACTTAATAATTCATCTTTACAACAATTAATATTATTCAAATATTGAAAATTAGAATTACTATATATTTCTTTGTGTAAATTATTATTTGAGTGCTTATCTACATAGCAACAAGTAAATTTTTTATGTTCGTTATGATTATTAATTTCGCAAGCACAATTAGGAGTATCAATTAATTGATATGTTTTTTGCCCTGTTTTGCCACAAGTATGATAATGTAGTTGAATGCCAATGCTTAATAAAAGCATCAGCAATATTAAATTAAAAGATAATATTTTCTTTACATATTCAATCATATTTTAAAATACGAAATAATATTGATATTATTTTAATTATATATTCTATGGATTTCAAAAATTAATGTAATATTTAAAAAAATGCAAGGTATATAAACACAAAAAGAGTAAATCATTTTCAGATTTACTCTAATTATATTAAAATAATTTTAAAGAATTATTTTTTACCTTCTTGTTCGCTTACGCCGCCACGTGGTTTCGTAACTCTTGCAATTACTGTATCTGCGGGTAATTCAATTTCAAGATTTTCAGTATTGAGTTCTTTCAAATAAAGGATATTACCCATTTCGAGGTCAGAAATGTTTGCTTCGATAGACTCAACCATATCATTTGGTAAACATTTAATCTTGATTTTATGAATTACTTGCATTAATTTACCACCTTGTCTCACTCCGATGGGCTGTCCAATTAATTTAATTGGAATATCAACAGTAATTTTTTGATCAGCTTTAATGCCTTGAAGGTCAAAATGTACTAAATTATCAGTAACAGGGTCGAATTTTACATCTTTTAAAAAGCATAATTTATCATTTTCGCCTTCGATTTGTAAGTTTACTAATCTTGTCAGCGAAGTATAAACTATAGGTCTCAAAGAGAGAGGTTTAGCTTTTAAACTAATATTCTCATCACCGTGAGCATAATAAATACCGGGTACAAAACCAGCATTGCGAACATCTTTTGATGCTCTTTTGCCAGCATTGCGTCTTTCTGCTACTAATGTAATTTCTTTCATAGCTATATAATCCTTACAACAAATTTAATTTGTATTATCTTTCAATCTCAAAAAGTGAACTAATTGACCGATTATCGTGGGTTCTAATAATAGCCTCAGCTAACAACTCGGCAACACTAATGATTTCAATTTTTGCTGATGGTCTTTTTAATGGAATTGTGTCTGTAACAATAACTTTTTGTACAGCATCACAGGCTTCAATTTTTTCTAATGCACTTCCAGACAATACAGGATGAACAGTAACTCCAATAATATCTTTTGCTCCTTTATCTTTAAGAGCTTCTGCACATTTTACAAATGTAGTGCCAGTATCAATCATATCATCAACAACTAAAACATTTTTCCCATTTACATCTCCAATAATACTTGTTATTTCGGCAACATTGTGCTCGGGTCTTCTCTTATCCACAAGTATTAATTCGCCGTTAATTCGACGTGCATAACTGCGAGCAGTTTTAATCCCACCGACATCAGGCGAAGCAACTACTATATTTTCAAGACCTAACTTTTTTACTGCTTTAAGCAATACTGGCGATGCGTAAAGGTGATCTAAAGGTATATCAAAGAAACCTTGAATTTGTGATGAGTGCAAATCTATGGAAATTACTCTATCCGCACCTGCTCGTGTAATTAAATTTGCTATCAATCTTGCTGTAACAGATACACGAGGTTGGTCTTTTCTATCTTGGCGTGCATAGCCATAATAAGGGATAACTGCCGTTACTCGTTTTGCTGAAGCACGCTTTGCGGCGTCTATCAAAATAAGTAATTCCATTAAATTATCAGAAGGGGCAAAGGTAGATTGAATCAAAAACAAATCTACACCTCTGACATTTTCCTCAAATTTTGCCCAAATTTCACCATCACTAAAATTACGAATATTTGTACCCGTTAAAAATATACCGAGTGAATTTGCTACTTTATTAGCAAGCTCAATATTCGCTCTTCCTGATGCTATTTTAAAATCATGCATTTGAGAAATTTCTTAAGATGTACCTTTAAAAAAAGCTGGGACGGTAGGATTCGAACCTACGAATGGCGGACCCAAAACCCGCTGCCTTACCACTTGGCGACGTCCCAGTAACTTGTGTTTTTTAGGATTTCAAAAATAAGAAAATTTTTGCAATTAACAAAGAAAAAAAAGTAATTTATTTTTTTTTAGCATTTTTTTAAAATTATTTTATTTTCACAATATTTTCTTTTATATTAGTATTTTAAATATGTTACATAATAATTATTTTTTTTAAATTTGGAGATTGTATGAAAAATAAAAACTTACTATCAGTTTTATTTATTGCAGTTACTTTTCTACTTATTTCATTTAACACTGCTTATGCCCAAAGAATGATTAAAAACTATAACGAGGCTATTACGGTTAATCCATTGGGGCTTGCTTTCGGTATATTAAATGTAAATTATGAAATGCAAGTATCAAGAGAAAATTCATTAACTATCGGTGGTGTTTATCTCGGTTATCAGGGTTGGACGGGTCTTGGTATTAATGGAAGCTATAAATGGTATCTTTTCCAAGACGAAGATAAAGCAATTAAAGGTTTTAGTTTCGGACCAACAGTTTCAGTTACTTTTCTAAATTATGAAAATAATACATATAATGATAGAATGGGACTTGCAATTGGTGGCGAAGCTACTTATAAATGGATCATTGATGATTTCGTTATTGAGCCAGTTTTTGGTATCAATTTTAATGTTCTTAATGAAAGTGGACTCGATTGGAGACCTTATTATCTTGGTGTTAACGTAGGTTATGCTTGGTAATTGTTTATTTAAAATTGCGTAGCCAATAGGGGCTTATCCCACTATTGGCTATTTTTTTATTATGATTTAATTATAGATTTATTCCTACTACTATATAAAATTCCATTGGTCCCCACTCAACGACTCTACTTGATTTTGTATAATACCAACTTTTACCGACAGAGAATCTTGCAGGTCCAAGTGGTGTATCAAATGCTAAACCCATACCAAATCCATTTTTTAAATTTGACAATTTAATTTCTCTTGGTTGAAGCCAAATAGCACCAATATCATAACGTCCGTAAAAATATGTATCGAATAAAATTTCTATTGGAATTTTATAATAATAATTAATACTACCTTTAAATATTTGTCTGCCACGCTCTTCTTCTTCTCTTAATCCAAAAAAGCTATCCTCGCCGCCTAAACTAAAAAATTCCATAAAAGGCAATGTAATATCAGCAATTCCGAACATCAAAGATGGTCTAAAAATAACATCACCAATTTTAATATTATTATGATAATAGAATTTCGCTATAGAAAATTTATCAACTCGATTATCAGAAAATACACTTGATTCTAATGATAAATCTATAAATTGTCCACTTTGTGGAAAGTTTGTAGTTTCCTGATTATCAATAATAAAACCAAATTTTAAGGTAGTATATGATTTATAATCAGGTATTATTGTATCTTGTAGTCTATAATATCTCTGATATTCATGTCTTAATTCAGAAAATAGCCGTCCACTTTTGTCAAGTTGAGTGCCTAATAAAAATTTTAAACCATATCTTTGTTCATCGTAATTATATGCTCTATCTTTTCCATATATATGATTATTATTTTGCTTATTAAAATATTCATAAAGCTCTTTTTCGTTATAATATAAATTTAATGATGAACTAAATTTAGAGCCAAAAATTCGAGTATTATCAAATGATAAAGATGATTTTAAATAATTTGTAGCAAATACTCCACGTAATGCAACACGTGATCCTAAAAAATTAAAATTTTCCTGAATTAAATCAATCCCAATCTGAGTTTTCCTCTCATTATCATAACGAGCGCCAATGCGAATTGTCTGATTTGAAGATTCTTCTAATGAAATAATAACATTTAAACCATTATTTTTATTTACTATTGGAATAATTTCTACATTTTTAAACAACATTGCTGAATTTAGATTATCTAAAGAACTTAAAAAATAGTTTATTGTTGCAGTATCGCCTATTTTAAAAGTCAATTCTCTATCAACTAAAAAATTATTTATAGAGCTTGGAAATTTATAAATTATACTATCAATTACACCTAAATTAAGTTCAATTTCTAAATTCCCCTTATCTTCCTTTATCGAACTTAGCGACGCAAACTCATATCCAGCGTAATGTAAATATTTTACATAAGATTCGCCTATATCTTTTTTAATATTATTATTAAAGGGTTCGTCTAAAAAATAATTTGATAATAAATCAATATTTCCTCGTAGCTTTTCGGGTAAATCTACTTGAATTGATTTTATTAATGGATATTGTTTTGCATATATAGATAAAATGTTGTTATCTTTTTTTATTTTAAATCCAGAATAATAATTATTTTCTAATAGATATAAACTTAATATCAATCGCGAATAATCATTATTATTGTCAATTTTTGGATAAAGTTGTTCTAAATAAGTACGTTGATTTTCAGTAAATCCTATAAAATGAATTTCCTTTATTTCATTTGAATGATTAAAATTATAATTTTCAAATATTTTTGAAATTTTTGAATTTATTTTTGAGGTTATTAATTCTAATAAATTATTCTTAATATTTTTAAATTCAACATAACCAATTTTTATAAGTGAATCTATTTCATCAAAATTATCATTCTCGAAATATGATAACGGTGGAGTTATAACTAAATCTGCAATTTTTGAATTATCATTAGTAAATTTTTCCATTGCTATTGAAATTACTTGGTCAGCAATTACAATTGCAGAATTAAGATTTTTCGATTGATGCAATGGTGAGGTGGTATTAATTGCTATTATTAAATCGGGCTTAAATTCTAAAGCTTGTTTGACAGGTAAATTAGCAAGTATCCCACCGTCAACTAATATCAATGAATCAATTTTAATTGGCGTATATCTTAATGGAATTGTAGCACTAGCTCTAATAGCTTTACTCAAATTTCCACTTGATAGTGATATTACTTTACCAGTAACTAAATCTGTAGCTATGGCTCTAAATGGAACTTTTAGTTTGTCAAATTCATTATTAGATTGATATGTCCCACTCCAAATTAAATTCTGTAATAATCTGTCGAAAGTAGTTCCCTCGTTTGCCGCTTCTGGAACAATGAATGTAAAATTATTAAATTTAAAAGTTAGTAAACTTCTATCATAAATTTCTTTTTGGTCGAAAAATAATTGACTTCGTAATTTTGAATTTAAAATACTTGTGGCATTTTTCCAATCTGCACCCTTTAAAGCTTTTTCAAGTTCACTTGGGCTATGTCCACAAGCATACATTCCACCAATTATCGCTCCTATACTTGTACCAACAATATAATCAATACTAACACCTGATTCTTGCATTCCTTTTAAAACGCCTATTTGAGCCAAACCTCTTGCTCCACCGCCGCTTAAAACTAATGCTATTTTGGGCAATAAACTATCACGTGTAGGCAAATCATATTCAAAATCATTTGCAAATATTTCATTTCTTTCTGAAATAATAATTAATATTATTATAATAAATTTTCTAAACATAATTATTACTTATCAATAATAAATCTATTATAAATACCCAAATACTCAACATTTTTAACATTACAATTTCGTACCAATGACCTTTGCGGCCCTTTTGATACTAATTTAATTAATTGCTCAATATTTTGAATATCGCCTTCTACTCGAATAAATACGCTTCCGTCTATTAAATTTTTCACAAATCCATTTAGTCCAAGATGATTTGCATTTTGATATACAAAATATCTAAATCCAACTCCTTGAACATATCCCGTTATATTAATTTCTACACTTTTCATTTACTTAATTTTTTTTTCTATTTATTATAAACAATATCATTTGCAATTTTTTTTGCTAATACTTTATCAAAAAGTAATTCCACTAATATTAGTGAAAAATCAATGGCTGTACCAGCCCCTCGACTTGTTATTATATTATTATGAATAACAATTTTTTCGTTTGAATAATTTTTTGGATTAAATTCTGTTTCTATCGAGGGATGTGAGGTTAGTTTTGTATTGTCTCGTAAAATTCCAAATTCTTTTAAAATAAGAGGTGCCGCACAAATAGCCCCTAAATATATATTCTCTAAATTATTAAGAATAATTTGCTTTAAAATTTCTGAATTTTTTAGATTATTTACTCCCATTAATCCACCGGGCAAAATTATTATGTCAAATTTAGTATTTGAATCAATTAATTGAAGCAAGGTATCGGGAATAATCTTTATTTTACGGGCACATACGCATTCATTATCTAATCCCGCAATAATTAGCTCGCAACCAGCTCTACGTAGGATATCTGCAATTATCACTAATTCCATATCTTCTGTGCCATTAGCAATCGGAATTAATACTTTTTTCATTTTAAAATTATCTTAAAAATTATAAATATCAGAATAAAATCAAATATAATTAATTTTTTTGTATAAATTGATATTTATTTCGTCATTTAATTATTACAAAATAAAGTCTTGAAAATATATTTTATTATGGAAAAATTAGAAGCAAAAGAAAGACCTAAAAAAATTATTTCTACAAATCGAAAAGCACGATTTGAATATGAAGTTTTACAAGTAATTGAATGCGGAATTGTATTAAAAGGCACCGAGGTAAAATCTCTGCGTGCTGGAAAATGTAATTTGCTGGATTCCTATGCGGGTTTTAATAAAAATGAATTATATATTTTTGGTTTACATATTGCTGAATATGAATTCGGAAATAGAGAGAATCATAAACCAAATCGCGATAGAAAATTACTTGTAAATTCAAGAGAACTACAGAAATTAAAAACAGCAGTAGAAGCAAAGGGGCTTACCCTAATTCCTTTAAGTATATATTTTTCGGGGCATCTTGCAAAAATAGAACTTGCACTCGTGAGAGCAAAAAAGAAATTTGACAAGCGTGAAGATGTTAAAAAACGTGATACAGAAAGAGAAATTAATAGAAATTATAAATGATTTTCTATATTTTTGAATGAAGTGATAGATATCTCGCTAAAACCGAGCTTATCGTTTTACGATTATATTGATTAACAAACTCTTCTGATGGTATTGGAAGTGAGTTATTTTGCCATAATTTATAGATTTCCTCAATTTTCTTCTTTATTTCTTTTACTTTTTTACTTTCAGCAACAAATCCAGCGTTTGATTCATTGACGATAGCACTCATTTGCCCTCTGGGGCCTAAGAATAAAATAGTTTTTCTTGCACCAATATATTCATACAATTTCCCAGGTGAACGAATATTATCATTTAACGTTAACCAAAGCACATCAGAAGTTTTCAAATATTCAATTGCTGCTTGATGTTCTACGTATCCAGTAATCAAAGAAATATCTTTCAATTTATATTTTTTAAATAATCTTAAATGTGAGGGGCGCATAAGTCCAATAAATCTTAATTCAATGCTTTCTCGAGGAATATTATTTTCTTTCAAAAACAAGCTCATTGCTTTTAAAAAAAACTTTGGATTTCTATCATCTTGGAATAATCCACTATGAGTAAACACAATCCTATTATTTTCTTTATAATTTATTTGAGTTTCTTGAAAATCTTGGGGGTCGAAACCGTGAGGCAATATCACAATATCATCATAATTTAAAAATCTATAACGTTTCAAAATTAATTCTTTTGCAAATCGAGTAGTAACGAATGCTTTTTCAGCAAAATTTAAAATACTTTTTTCGAGTTTAATATTATAATTTTTATGCCATATCGTTGGGAAAAAGTGAAATGGATTATCAACCCAATTATCACGATAATCCACTACAAAAGGTATATCAAATTTTTGTGATAATTCTTTTGCGATTAAAAAATCAGTGAAAGGTGGAGCTGTTGCAAAAATAATTTTAATATCATTTTCACGGATAATTTCTTCTGCTTTATGTAAAGCAAATTTCTTCCAATGAATTTTTGTATCTGGCTGTTTAAAAATTTGAAGAAAAAAACGTCCAATTTTCTGAGTTAAATAATTAGGAAATTTTTTTGATTTTTTTCTAATTTTTGAAATATTTTTTTTCTCAGCTGCACGGTAGATTTTTACATTTAAAGGTATATCTTTTAGTAATGATTCATCATAAGCATAATAAGAGTTGTTACTATCACAAGTAAGAACTACCGGATTCCAAGCGAAATCCGGTAGATATTTTACAAATTTGAGTGTACGCTGTACACCGCTTAATCCCATAGGCGGAAAATAATATGCAATAATAAGAACATTGAATTTATTTTCGTCAGCAATATTTTCCAATTTACTAAAATCCCAGCAGATATTTATATTATTGCAATCTGTTCAGGAGCGGGAAGTAGCATTTCGCCACCATTTTTTCCGATAAGAAATACATCTTCGGCTCTCATACCAAATTTATTTGAAATATAAATTCCCGGTTCGACGCCTACAACACATTCTTCTGGAATAATTTGGTCTGTAATTTCGTAAGAAATAATTGGTTGCTCGACTGCTCTTAAGCCTATACCATGCCCGAAACCGTGTTTAAAGAAAGCACCAAAACCGTCATTTTTAATAGAGTTACGGCAAATTGTATCAAGGTGTTTGCCAAACATACCTGGTCGAACTTCATTACGAGCTAATGAGCGAGCTTTTAAAAGTGATTCATACATTGTTTTTTGCTCTTTTGTAACGCGTCCCATAGCAATTGTACGAGAGATTGCAGTTCCGTAACCATTAACTTTGCAACCAAAATCAATAATTACTAATTCTTGCTTTTTGATTTTTTTATGCGAGGGATTACCATTTACTTGAGAACATCTTGGTCCAGAGACAACGATTATATCTTGTGGGTCGCCTTCTGAGCCAGCTAAACGACATTGATGAGCAATTTCATTTGCAATTTCGATTTCAGTCATACCCACTTTAATGATATTCAGCATTTTATTATATACTTTATCAGCAAGCTCGAGAGATGTTTTAATATGTATTAATTCATCGGGATCTTTGGGTTGAGTAAATCTTGAAACAAGGTTATCCGCGGGTTTAAACTTAATAGGTCGAATTTTATTTCTAATTTCGACTGCTTCGGAATAAGCCATAAAATCAGCTTCGAAACTTATGCCTTGAACTCCTTTAAAAACATTATTTTCTACTAAATATATCCAAGGGTCGCGAGTAATATGTGTATATAAATTCGGTAAAGGATATAATTCATCTTGAATTTGCTCTTCATAAGTATCATCTGTTACAAAATGAAGTTCATCTTCCATAATAAAAAATAGAGCATTAGAACCAGAAAAATTTGTCAAATATCGGATATTTGGCATAAAACTGACAGCTATAGCCTCTGCTTTTTGCTCTTCAAAAGAAAATCTAAGCTGTTCGAGTCTTCTATCAACAATCTTCGGATATTTATTTACATTTTCTCGAGTAATTATTTTTTTTGCCATAGTGTTTATGCCATAAATTTATTATACAAAATAGTTTGGAGATTCTTTGGTAATAGAAACATTATGTGGATGCGATTCACGCAATCCCGCATTTGATATTCTATTAAATTTCGCATTTTCTTTCATCTCATCAATATTTTTGCAACCGCAATAGCCCATTGCAGAACGCAAACCGCCAATAAGCTGATATATAGTATCACTTACAGAGCCTTTAAATGGTACACGTCCTTCGATGCCTTCGGGTACAAATTTATTAAGTTCATCTTCTACATCTTGGAAATATCTATCGGCAGAGCCTTGGCTCATTGCTCCGAGTGAACCCATACCACGATATATTTTATATGCACGACGTTCATAAATAATTTTTTCACCGGGGCTTTCTTCGTGTCCAGCAAGCATATTTCCAAACATAGCAGAATCAGCACCTGCGGCAATAGCTTTAGCAAGGTCGCCTGTTTGTTTTATTCCACCATCAGCAATTATTGGAATTTCATATTCTTTTGCAATTTCAGCAACATTCATAATAGCTGTTAATTGTGGAACTCCCACTCCAGCAACTATTCTTGTTGTACAAATTGAACCCGGTCCAATGCCAATTTTCAACCCATCAGCTCCGTTATCAATTAAAGCTTTTGCCGCATTTGTTGTTGCAATATTACCACCAATTACTTGTAATGAAGTGTATTTTTCTTTAATTTTTGAAACCATTTTTAAAACACCAGAAGAATGACCATGTGCAGTATCTACAAAAATAGCGTCAACTCCTTTTTCAATCAGTGCGGCAACCCGCTCTAATGTATCAGATGAAACTCCGACGGCGGCGGCAACTCGTAAGCGTCCCGTTTCGTCTTTACAAGCATTTGGAAATTGTTTTTTCTTTTGAATATCTTTAAAAGTTATCAAACCGTGAAGAGTATTAAATTCATCAACAACAGGTAATTTTTCGATTCTTTCTTTTTGAAGCACTAATTCGGCATCTTCTAAAGTTGTACCAACTGGTAAAGTAATTAAATTTTCTGTTGTCATTATTTCGATTAATTTCTGGCTTAAATCTGGTTTAAATCTCAAATCTCTATTTGTTACAATTCCAATTAACTTTCTATTTTCATCTATAATTGGAATTCCAGATATATGATATTTAGCCATAAGATTCAGGGCGTCAGCAACATTTTTATCACTTGTCAAAGTTATAGGATTACGTATCATACCGCTTTCTGAGCGTTTTACTCTATCAATATGCTCGGCTTGTTTTTCTATTGTAAGATTTTTATGGATAACCCCAATGCCCCCAGCTCTTGCAATTGCAATTGCCATATTTGCTTCGGTTACTGTATCCATTGCCGCACTTAAAATGGGGATATTTAACTGAATATTTTTAGTTAAACGTGTTGTAATATTAGTTTCTCTTGGTAATACTTCTGAAAATGCTGGAATTAATAATACATCATCATAAGTTATTCCTTCATAGAGAATTTTATTATTTTTCATAATCCCGTTTCGTTATAACTTTATAAAAAAAATCACAATTATTTATGTTTTCACAATTATAGTAATATTTGAAGAATAAAATATAATTATTGGTAATTGTTGCTTAAAAAAATAAAAAGCTAACAAAAAGTTTTCTAAAAAAACATTAATAGCAGTAAAGAAAAAAATACTTTCTAAAAATTTCACTTAATTATTAGTTTTTGCTCATCAAATTTGATACTTTCAATTTAGCTTGTTCATATCCAAGTTTATCAATCAAAATTTGTTTTTCAGAATCAGATTTTGTCAAATTGATTTCATTTTTTAAATTATCAATTGTAGCAATTACTTGATTTGCTTTTATACTTTGCGAATCAACAGCTTGCTCAACGAGGATAGATACTACATTTTGTTTTACTTCGATAAAGCCGCTATTTGTAGCATAGAATAATTCTTTATTATTTGTTAATTTAATTTTTATAATTCCATATTCTAATGATGATACAATTGGAGCGTGATTATACAAAACCTCGAAAGGAGACAAAGATCCCGGTACATTTACAGATATAGCGTCGCCAGAAAAGACGACGCTTTGTGGAGTAATTATTTCAATTTTTAAATTTTTTTCTGCCATTTTATCTATCTTTATTTTTGTTTTTTCCAAGTATCAAATACTTCGTCAATAGTACCTTTATATTCAAAAACAGTTTCAGGTATATCATCGCATTCGCCGCTCAATATTGCTTTAAATCCAGCAATAGTATCACCGACTTTAACATATTTACCTTCAAATCCAGTAAACTGCTCAGCTACTGAGAATGGTTGTGAGAAGAATCTTTGAATTTTTCTTGCACGGTGTACCGTAAGTTTGTCTTCATCAGATAGCTCATCCATTCCAAGAATATTGATAATATCTTGTAAGTCTTTGTAAGTCTGCAATACTTTAATGCAGTTTACGGCTGTATTATAGTGTTCCTCACCTAATACTAATGGGTCCATAATTCTCGAGCTTGAATCGAGTGGATCAACTGCTGGATAAAGTCCTAATTCAGCGATAGAACGTGATAATACAGTTTTTGCATCGAGGTGAGTAAATGTATTTGCCGGAGCTGGGTCAGTTAAGTCGTCTGCTGGAACGTAAACTGCTTGAACTGATGTAATTGAGCCACGATTTGTAGAAGCGATACGCTCTTCTAATGCGCCTAATTCCGTAGCAAGTGTTGGCTGATAACCTACAGCCGATGGCATACGTCCTAATAGTGCTGATACTTCCGAACCTGCTTGAATAAATCTAAATATATTATCAATAAATAGAAGTACGTCTTTGCCTTCTTCGTCGCGGAAATATTCAGCGATAGTAAGAGCAGTAAGAGCAACTCTCGAACGAGCTCCCGGAGGCTCATTCATTTGACCAAATATCAGTGCAGTTTTATCAATTACGCCAGATTCTTGCATTTCTACATAAAGGTCGTTACCTTCACGAGTACGTTCACCAACACCCGCGAAACAAGAATATCCACCGTGGTGCTTTGCAATATTATGAATTAGCTCTTGAATAATAACTGTTTTACCAACACCAGCACCACCGAAAAGACCCGTCTTACCACCTTTTGTAAATGGTTGAATAAGGTCAATTACTTTAATGCCCGTTTCGAACATTTCTTTTGTGGTTGTTAGGTTTTCAAATTTTGGCGATGGGCGATGAATTGATAATCTCATTTTACTTTCAATTTCGGGCTTACCGTCAATTGCCGCTCCAATGACATTAACCATTCTACCCAATGCTTCAGGTCCTACTGCAACGGTTATAGGTGAGCCAGTATCTATTGCTTTCATACCGCGTACCAAACCGTCGGTTGTGTCCATTGCTACTGTTCTAACACGGTCTTCGCCTAAGTGTTGCTGAACTTCGCATACAAGTATATTTTCTGTTCCGTCTTCAACTGATTTTCTTGGAATATGAATTGCGTTTAAAACTGCGGGAATTTTGCCCTCAGGAAACTGAACATCTACTACTGGTCCAATGACCTGAATTATTGAGCCTTCTATCATACTATTTAAACCTAATTTAAAATTTATAATAATTATTATTTTTCAAAAAAGTATGTTTTTTTTAAGATTACAAAAATAAAGAATTTTTATTGAACATTCAAACTTATGTATCAATAAAACAATAATTACTTTGAATTTATCAAAATAATTAATCATAAAAATTTTCTATAAATTATTATTGATTAAATACCCTTTGTAAAATATCTAATCTTGTAAATTATTAACTATTTTGGTGTGGTTATTTAAGGTGATGTGTTTTTCTATACATAGTGAAATATTTATGTGTTTATTATTTTTTGATTCTTCGCTAAATCTAATAATGATTTTAAAGAATGTTAAGTTATAAATTTTCATACGACAAACTATCAATTAGCAACTATTTGGATTCTTCATAAAAGCTCAGAATAAAATAGTTTTTTACATTTGTGACAAAATTTTAAATAATAAATTTATCGAATTACTATTCTTTTTCGGATATATTTTTCTTTACCTATTCGAACTTCTGCTATATAATCGCCTGCTGGCATTAAGCGACCGTTTGAATCACGCCCATTCCAAGTTAAAGAATAATTTCCGGGACTTTGTCTGCCGTTAAAAAGTGTAGCAACGACAACAGAGCTAACCGAATAAACCACAATTTCAACATCAGCATTATAATCAAGTGAATATGAAATTTTAGGTGATAAATCCTCGCTTAAACCAAAAAAATTTGCAATAGCTTCTGTTGTAATTTTTAATCCAAATTGTTGTAATGTCATCACAAATGGCACTTCGAAAGCATTTTGTATCATTGTTTGGCGGTGCGCTATTTCAACGGGTGAAGGATTGTAAAAACTCGATGGTATATTTCTAATATTTTGAATTGCAATTTGCCAAGGTGTGCCTTCTTGTATGCGTTTTTCAAAATTCCATACTTCATCAGAATAAATTAAATTATTTTGCAATATGACATTTACGGGTAAATTTAGACGGATAATTTGATAAAATGCACTATCTTGATATGGTAAATAATTAAACTCACTTTTAGGTAATTCGGTTTCTTGATATTGATTATTATTAGATGACTCTTTCATTAATTGAATAGGAGTTTTAGTTGGGGTTTTCTTTAATATAGTTCGAACGCCTCCAGTATCAAGATTTGTGTAAGCACTCAAATTTATAAAATTAAAGAATAAAAAGAATAATATTATTTTAAAAGTAATGTTTATCATCTAATTTTGTAGCTTTATTTTTTTTTAAATAATTATACTAAAATAATTAATTTTATCTAAACTTTAAATAAAATTGTAATATATTAAATTTTACAAATATATTTATTAATAATAAAAACAAATAAAAAAAACCGATATTGAATTATTACAATATCGGTTTAAAATCAAAATAATTTTAAAAAATTAATTTTTAAGTAAATTCTCTTTCATTGCATCAGATAATAAATCTTGTAAAGTAAATGTTACTGAATCGCTTGATGTTGATGGTATATTAGCATTATCTTTATGATAGTGCTGTCCAGCATTTTCTGTTTTTTGTTTTTCCTTAGGTTTAAATTGTGGTTTTTCCTCATTAGCTGGAACAACAATAAGTGATTCTTTTTCAATATCAATATTATCTATTATAACTTCTATATTATCACCCGGATTATTCAATCCTTTTGGTAAAAATCTCATTTTACTGCGTGGCATAAAGCCATCTACTTCACCATTTATATTAATGACTGCGCCTTGGTCCATTAAATATTTAATAGTCCCATTAACTACAGTTTTAGGCAGATATTTTTCTGCTAACGCTGTCCAAGGATTTTCACTAAGTCTTTTTAAACTCAAAGCAATAGTTTTTTTATTTTCATTAGAAGCAATTACAGCAAATTCCATTTCTTGGTCTGGTGAAAATACTTCTTTTGGATTTTTTACTCTCATTGTCCATGATATTTCGCTTGTTCTGCATAGCCCATCAACCCCCGGCTTGATTTCAACATAAGCACCAAAATCAGTGATACGTCTAACGATACCTTTTACTACCGAGCCGCTTTGAAATTCAGAGGCAATACCTTTCCAAGGTGATTCTTCGAGTTCTTTTGTGCTTAAGCCAATGCGTTTATTCTCTTTATTTACTTCAACTATTACAGCTTTTACAATTTGTCCTTTTTTAAAAGTTTGCTGTAAATCTTCAACTCTTTTATTTGATAATCTCGAAACGTGAACTAATCCTTCTACTCCATAAACATCAATAAATATACCGAAAGAGGCTATTGATGTTATTGGTCCTTCGATAGTTTCACCTACTTTTAAGGACTCCCAATATTTATCTTCTAAAATTTGTTTACGGCTTACAATAACAGTTTTTCGTTTAGTAACATCTTCTTGTAATTCGTGAATATGTACTTCGATTTTTTTACCAATTGATTCTTGCATAGATTGTTCAGTTGGATTACGTTTTAAAGCAAAATGAGAAGCAGGTAAAAAGAGTGGCATTTCTTCATAGAAACATCTAAGCCCACCTTTTATTCTTTCTTTTACAGAAACCTCGATAATTTCATTATTTTCTTTAACAGCTTTTAATTTTTCAAAAATTGCATCAAATTTCGGATTAATAAATTCTTTTGGTTTGCTTGAGCTTTCTTTTGCTTTTTTATTCTCGTCATTTGTAACTTCTTCTACTTTTATAGCTTCACTCGTAGTATTTTCCATTTGCTCGGGTGCTGAGATATTTTCTGTCGGAAGAGTTTCTATTTTGCTTTCGCTACTCTCCTCGACTTTTATCTCTACTTGCTCAGTAACTACTTCTTCTTGCTTTGTAGTAGTTTCTTCGTTATTAATGATTTCATTAGATTCCTGTGAAGGATTTAATTCATTTTCTGCTAAATTATCAGCCATTATTTGCACCCATATAAAAAAATACTAAACAATTTTTGAATAAATTTTTATTCAAAAATAACTATAAAAAAATTAGATAAAATATAGATTACAAAGATAACTATTTATTAGCAAATATTATTAAAAAATAAATTATTTTTTTGAAAAAAATTATATTTTCTTAAAAATTAATCAATATTTTATATGTCAAAATATAAAAAAAATCCCTGCTTGTTACATTAAGTAGGGATTTGTTATAAATAATCTATTTTTTTTTACATTTTTTGATGTAATGGGAATTTTGATGTATAACGTTTTACTTCTTCGGTAATTTCAGTATGCAATGCTTTATTATCAATGTTGCTAATTACTCTATCTATTAATTCAGCTACATAACGGAAATCATCTTCGCGGAAACCACGTGTAGTCATTGCTGGTGTTCCAAGTCGAATTCCAGAAGTTACTAATGGCGGCTGATTATCATTTGGTACAGCATTTTTATTACAAGTAATGCCCGACTCATCGAGTGCATTTTCTGCTTGTTTGCCCGTTACTCCTTTGTTACGTAAATCTACAAGCATTAAATGATTGTCTGTTCCACCGCTTACTAAATTATAACCTTTGTCTATCAAAGCTTGTGCAAAAGCTTTTGCATTTTTAATTACTTGACTTGTATATCTATCGAATTCATCTGATAAACATTCATTAAATGCAACTGCTTTTGCGGCAATAACGTGCATTAACGGTCCGCCTTGAACGCCCGGCATAACTGTCGAATCAATAACTTCACTAATTTTCTTTACTCTTCCAGATTTTGGTGCTACAATTCCAAATGGATTATCATAATCTTTATGAGTCATTATAATACCACCACGAGGACCGCGTAAAGTTTTATGTGTCGTAGAGGCAACTACATCACAATATGGCAATGGGTTAGTTAATTTACCTTTTGCTATCAATCCCGCTGGATGAGCAATATCAGCAAATAAAAATGCACCTATTGAATCAGCAATTTGACGGAATTTTGCAAAATCTATATCACGTGGATATGCCGAAGCACCAACAGTAATTAATTTTGGTTTATGCTTTTTTGCAAGTTCAGCGGCTTTATCATAATCTATTCGTCCAGTTTCTGGGTCGAGTTCATAAGGTATAAAATTATAAAGTTTACCCGAGAAGTTTACTGGTGAGCCGTGAGTTAAGTGCCCACCGTGTGCTAAACTCAAGCCCATAACAGTGTCGCCCGGACTAATAAATGTAAAATATACTCCAAGATTAGCATTACTACCGCTATGTGGCTGAACGTTTACATATTCAGCTCCAAATAATTTTTTCAATCTATCACGAGCTATATCCTCAGCGACGTCCACCCATTCGCAACCGCCATAATAACGTTTGCCTGGATAGCCTTCTGCATATTTATTTGTTAATACAGAGCCTTGTGCTTGCATAACTACATCGGAAGTGAAATTTTCGCTTGCGATAAGTTCAATTTTTTCGTGTTGACGGGAATTTTCTTTTACTAATGCATCAAATAATTCGGGATCATTAGTTTTTACTAAATCATACATAATTATTACCTATTATTAAAGTCGAAAAATCTAAATTAATTTAGTTTAATCAAATTTAACAAAAATAAGATTATTTATTGATAGAAAAAAATCTATTAGTAAATATCAATAGAAAATTGTTTATAATTCTAATTGTAATGAAATATGGTGTGTAATTTTATTATTATAAAGATAATCACTCGAAACAGAATAATCAATATTCAAATTAAATTCAGTTTCTAAATCTGGTCTGAATGAAATCCCCGCACCCCAATTATTCATTGGTAATATTTCGGCTTTACCTTCATTATCTCCATACAAAGAAATTCCACCTCTAAAAGCAATTAGCTCAATAGGGATAATTTCTGTTGCAAAAATTATTGATGGAGTATTGTCGTATTGATTCATAACTGCATCTAATCCGATCATTATATATCTTGATGAGGGAATTATAATTGTATCTATTTTTCCAGTGATGTCGGGTCTTTCGAATCTTGTTTCTTCGTTTAATCCAAATTCAGTTGCGATACCCGTTCTAATAGTATAGGGTATTTTTTCGTGAATTTTTGATGGAGTATTCCATTTTATATCGCCACCAATATTATTTATTGCTAAACCAAAAGTAAACATATCAAGTACATTTAATTTTGTACCAAGATCGAATGTTATTCCATTAGCCGAAATATTAGCTCCATTGAGAGCGTTATTAATATATTTAACTCCAACTCCCATACTTAAAAATTCTAAACGATAGGATAATGCTAAAACTCCAAGTAATTGATTGTTATTTACATCATTAATTGGGTCGCCAAATTTATTTCTGCTTGTAAACTCGCCAGAATAGAAATTATTGATTCCAATACCTAAGCCAATAGAATGTAAAATTTGTTGTGAATAAGCGAGTACAGCTTGCGTTCTACCAAGCCCCAAACTACTTACTGTTGAATTAAACGTAGGAAATTCGCCCATAAAAGAGGCGCCAGAAGGGTTATAAAAAACTCCCGCAGGGTCGTTAGACAATGCAGAATAAGCTCCAGCGAAAGAAACTGGTCTTGCTCCAACATTTCTCGATAGCCAAGCTTCGGCATATCCACCGTCAGAAAATTGTGCCATAATATACTGTTGCGGAATAATAACCACAATACTTGCTAATATTATTCTTAGCATAAAATATGAGTAAGACTTATTCAAAGCTACCTCGAAATAATAAACTTCTCCGAACTTTTAAAGTTTTTTCCCTGCATTATGCAAATATATATTCCATTAGGCAAATTGAAAGTTTTGGAATAAGTCTCTTCCACGTTTGATGAAGATGTCCCTTTAAAGACTTCTAAAACTTCTTTACCTAACATATTATACACACTAATTGCAATCTCCTGCTGTTTAAAAACTTGATAAATCTGAATATTTAGTTCTGAATTAGTGTACCAGATTTTTATAATTTTATTCGTGGTAATACTATCAAGCTCTATGCTATTCAATTTCAAATTAGGTTTTGCAATTTTTGTGCCATTTAAAGAAGTTTTCTTATTATTAAAATTTGGCTCGTTTAAATTAGGAATAGTAGTAATAGAAAAAAGGGTATTTAGATTTATAATTATAAAAATAATTATAAATAAAAAAAATATAATATTTTGTGAAATTGATTTCATATATCAAAAATACGAAATTATCAAATATTATACAATATTAAAAATAATTATTGACCAAATTTATCGCTTAGTTTTTTAAGATTATCTTTATCTTTAAGAATTTTTTCAAGTGCTACTTTTGTTTCGAGACCGCCTTTTTCGATACCAAGTTTTTTTGAAACTTCTGATAATTTTCTTTTATCTGTTGGGATAGATGATTCTTTTAAATTTTCGAGATTTTGGTTTTTAATTTTTCTTTGCTCTTCTGCTAAGTGCATAGCAAGTTGCAATTTAGCATTAATATTTGCGGCTGGATTTTGAGTAGTTTCGTTATCAATATTCTTTTTAGTAATAGTATCTAATAATTCAGCTAATGTTTGATTTTTAGGGCTTTCACTTGATTGAGTTTTCTCGGCTGTTTTTTTGTTTATTAAATTTTCATCAGGTTTTGCAATATCTTTTGGTTTATCTTCGATTTCTATTTTTTGATAAATATTTGTTGCCTGCTTAGGATTAACATAAGATTTTGCTTTATCTAATTCGGCATTGAACAAATTTTTAGTATTTTCATTTTGCTTTGATTTTATAAGTAAAAGTGTTTTTTGTCTCCATTTTAAATATAAATATAATACACTTAGCCCAATAGCTCCAATAATAAATAATAATAACTCATAATTATCTACAATAAATTTTATAAAAAAATTAGGAGTGTTAGTTTCTACTTTTGCAATATTTGTGCTGTCCTTACTAATATTATTAGTATCTAATGATGAATTTTGCTCGAATAAATGTAAATTATCTATGTTAATAAATCTTAAATCGAGAAAATCGCTATCAAGCACATAATTAATTAATTCAAAATTTAATCTTAATGGGCAATTACATTTTTTTCTAAAATTATTAATTAAAATTTTGGAATAATTTGTATCACCAAGATTAAAAGTAGAAATTGCTAAACCTGCTAATGCATCAATATTATTTGTATCAATTTGATAAGAATATTTGAAAGAGATTTCCGCCTCTTTAAAATATCCATATCTTAAATATGATAAAGCTAAAAATTGAACAGCTTGTTTATTGCCTTTTTTTGCAGCGTTATAATAATTTATAAATGCTTCTTCGTAAATTTTATCTTCTTCGGCAAGTAAGCCAGTGCGAAAAATATCCTCGTCGGTATCTAATTTGTCCCAAGCGAAAACATCAACTTCGATATGAGAACTAAATGGAAATCGAGATATAGTATAACCTCGTTTTTCTTTTGTTCGAATATTTATAGTAGTATTAGAATCTGTATTAATAATATAAATATCAGATATAATACCTAAACCACTTATTTGCTTGTGATTTTCATTAAATTTACATTTTTCAATAGATAAAGTTATTTTAGTTTTATCATCTGATAGTTTAGAGTTAATTTCTGGTATTGAATCAAAATATATTATTGCTTTATTTAAAGGATTTATAGCAATAGATTTAATTTCATAAGAATATAATCTACAACTTATGATAATCAGGAAAAAAAATGATATTTTGAATTTTGTTAGCATTTATTTTTCTTTATCAATATCTTGATTAATTAATTGAATTTTAAAAGTTGTGCCGTCAAAAGGCTTAGAAATACTTTCAATTCTGCCTTTATATAATTTTAGAATATTTTTTATTGTTTGAAAATTATAATAAAAATTAGCTAATGATGTATTAGATTTAAGACTTTCGATTAATTCTTCATAAGTATTAAAATCATATCCTTTGCTTTCATCACGAATAGTAATTTGGATAATTCGATTATTTAATTCTGTTACATTTATAAAAATTTTATTTCTCTCATTAGGGTTTATAGCAAAGAAATTAATAATTTGAATTAATACAAATTCTAATTGTGGTTTTATAGCCTTAGTAAAAAGAGTAATATTATTATGAGTAAAATCAATAGAAATACCTTTAGATTTAATTTGAGTAGAAATTATATTTACAGTTTCAGAAATCATTTCTACAATATTTATTATTTCAGGTTCGGTATTTTTTGCATCAATAGAAATATCAGATAACAAACTAATAGTCTCTTTTATTGAATTTAACTGTATTTTGATAATTTCCATTCGTCTAAGCGAATTTCCAAGTCCGCTTTCTATTAAATTTATATTCGATTCGATAATTTGTAATGGAAGAGAAATTTCTTTCAAAACTGCAAAAGAAATATCACCAAAGGTTGTTAGTGGGAGCGTTTTAACAAATCTATCGTTTAGCTCGAGTAATTTTTCTTTATAAGAATTTGAAATATTATAATTGAAAAATATATTAATCCGATTTGCGGCAAAATTTGCTAATAATTTTATAAATTCAATTTTTGAAACATTAAGTTTGTCTTGTTTTTGTTCTGTAAACGCTATATAAACTCCAAGAGTTTTATTTTCACAAATAAATGGAATAATAAGAATACTTATATTATTATTATTTCCCGAAAGTTGTGATTGTAAATCCATTATTAATTGAGGCTCTGAACTCGATACTGCCCAATCAATAATTCCTTCTTCAATCAAATATTCAATTCTTTGCCTTAGTTGAGAATTTTCAGTATTTTCATAATAATAAAAATCATATTCTTTATTATTATTAATTACTAAAATTTCGGATTCAATAGTTGTACAAATATTATTTAAATGCGTGGTAAAAAGAACATTTACATCATAAATACTATTTAATTTATTAAACTCATCAAAATATCTAATAATATCATTTGTAGAAAAATAAATATCAAGTGAATTATCTTCATTATTACTCATCTTATCAATATTTTTATTATCTTCATTCTTCATATCAATCAACTTGTAACTCATTAAATATATTTGCATTTGCATACTCTTCGAGTAGTTCTGTTTTAAGCACATATATTGCACTTTCGGTATCCATCATATCATTTTGGGTAAAATCACCAAATACTTCACTTGATAAATAAAATTCTGGATATGGCGCGTCGTTAAGCCAAGAAGTAAATCCAAGTAAATGGGCAAACCACTCTGATAACGAAACTATTGCAGTAAGCGGTTGATCAATTTCATTCATTAAATTATCATCGTCGGCAATATATGAATCATCATTTTTAAAATATTTTAAAAAATAGGAATAATTAATATGGTGATTTCTTATCGAGGCTACTAATTTTTCGGGTAAATTCCATTTTTCTGCAAGCCAAGCACCAATTTCGGAATGGGTACATTCCATTATTGCTTGTTCGGCATCAATTAAATTAACATTATGAGTTTTGATATATTTTTTAATTTCGACATATTTGGGTGTAAAATATTCAGCAATAATAAGAATACCAATGTCGTGCATTAATCCAGCAACGAAAGCCTCACCCGCAAGTTTGTAACCAAGTTTTCTTGATAAATATCTCGATGATGAACCGCAAAAAAGTCCATATTGCCAGAACTCTTTGATATTAAAGACTTTTGTATTGACTTTTGAGAAAAATCTCTGAACAACTAAACTTAATACTATTTCTTTAAGTGTGTTAAAACCAAGAATTACAATAGCAAGGTCAATAGTTGAAATTTTCCGGGAATATCCATAAAATGGTGAGTTTGCAATTCGTAGCACTCTTATAGTAAGAGCTTGGTCTTTTTCAATAATTTTTGCAAGGCTCGCCGCACTCGATTTTGGATTATCTATTGCTGATAATAGCTCGGATACGACAATCGGAATTGTCGGCAAATTACGAATAGATTCGAGTTTATTTTGTACCTTTTTATTAAACATTGTCGTAATTATTCATTTTTGTTCTAAGTTCTCTAATCGTTTCAGAATGAATTTGCGAAACTCTACTTTCGGACACACCAAGCACTTGTCCAATTTCTTTAAAGTTCAAATTTTCAAAATAATATAAAGTAATTACATTCCTTTTATTTTCTTTTAAATTAGCTATTGACCTACTTAAAATCATTTCTTTTTCATTATCAAGAATATCACTAAGGAAATCTTGTGAATCATCTGGAATTTCTTCTAAAAAATTCACTTCTTCATCTTCGTTTATAATCGCTTTTAAAGAGCTATCAGTAATTGGAATTGTTGCTTTGGCATCGCTTGCGGCAACTAAATAATTTCTATATTGTTCGGGACTAATATTTAGTTCTTTTATAATATCAGATTCACTTACACCCTTATCTTGATTTATTTGTATAGTATCAACTATATTTTTATATTCATTTGCTTTTTTTCTTGCCGAGCGTGATAACCAATCTAATTTCCGCATTTCATCTTGGATTCTACCTTTAATGCGTCTAATAGCATAAGATTCGAATTTAACTCCTCTATCAAGTTCAAATCTATCAATAGCTTCGCTTAATCCCAACACTCCATAATTAATAAAATCTTCTTCTTCTAAAATAGTATTAACGGGTAAAACCATGCGACTAATTGTATATTTAATTAATTTAATATAATTCAAAATAAGAGTTTGTTTAGCAGACTGAACAGACTCATTTTTGTATAAGTTCCATATATAATCAATATCAATAGATTTATTAGACATTTTTCCCTAAAATATTATCGAACTATGGTTTAAATTCACTATTTAAGACTTCTTCAAGATAAGCTTCTTCGTCAGATAATTTTTTCTTTTTCGAAGTGCTATCCTCGCTTTTATTAGTTGTTTTTGCTTTATTTTTAGTTAATTCTTTTTCAATATTCTCAATTTCTGTTAATTCTGATTTATATTTTGCCATTTCCAAATTTTCTTTTTGTACTTGCTCTCTAATTAATTTTTCCTCATATTCTTGTTTAATTTTTTCACTTTTAAAATGAAAATATAATATCATACCTATACCAAAACCAAAAAATATAGTAGCAAATCCAAAAAATGAGGTTATTAGAGCAGATATTAATCCTTCTGAAATGCTGAAATAAGAATAAATAAAAGTAATTAAGCTAACAATAAGAGAGATATAAAAAAGTGCATTCATTGGTGAGCTAACTATTTTTTGTAGTTTTTTTCTCTCTTGAGCAACTTTTTTCTGATATTTTTTCTCTCTATCGCTCGGTTTTTTATTATTTGTTTCTTTTTTTGCCATAATACCATCTACGAATTAATATTAACATCAATATAGCTATGATTTGCTATTTCATTAAAAAATCTACTTTTAATTATTGAAGCAATATCATTTAATGATTTAGCAGATTCATCGAATTCATAATTATTTACTAATATTTCTTGTCTTTGTATAGACAGACGAAAATTTCGACTATAAGGAACGAATCCGAGAAGACTAAATTTAATATTCAAAAATTTATTTGTTGCAAGATTTAATTTTTGTGAAATTTCTATTGCATCATCAGAATCAATTACATTATTTACTAATATTGCTATTTTATTTGGATTAACATAGTTAATTAGAATTTTTACTAATCCATAGGCATCTAATAATGATGTTGGCTCGTCGGTAATCATTATAATTACTAAATCAGATTGGCCGCAAATTTCTAAAAGTTGTTCTGAAATTCCAGATTGAGTATCAATTAATAAATAATCAAAACTATTCAAATCTTTGATATTTTGAATAACTTGGCTTAGCGATGCGGCGGTATCATATTGCTCATTATATTCAACGGGTGAATCAACAAGTAAATGAATATTTGGCAATACTTCATAAAGTGCGTTTTCTGTATCAACTTTTCCATTTAATACATTTGTAAGACGTATGGGAGGCTCGACACCAAAAATTATTTGTTGATTTGGTAAATTTAATACACTATCCAAAACAATTACTTCATCATTATTCTTAGCAAGGCACGCAGAAAGGTTTGCAGTTATAACGCTTTTGCCCACACCACCTTTACCACTACAAATTGTAATAGTTTTTGTTCTTAAATATTTATCAGTGTCCTTTTTCATAATATTAATCCTTGATAGCTAATTTCCCAAGAATTACTTTTTCTGCGGGCTCTATATCATCTGGAATTTTCACACCAGAAGTCAAATATGATATTGGTAATTTATAATTTTTTATGGCTGTCAAAAGGCTTGCTATTGTCTCAGATTCATCTGTTTTTGTAATAATAATTCCATCAATAGTAATTGATTTTAAGTTTGATAATACAGATTTTGCATTTAATTCTGAAATAGTTGCTGGAATTGTTAGATAAATAATATCGGGTGCAATCATTTTAGATAAATCAGTTATTTGTGAAAGTTGTTCTTTATCTTTTTGTGTAAAACCTGTAGAATCTACAAAAATAAAATCTTTGGTCTTGTTGTCCGAAATAATTTTTAATAATTCATCATTGGAATAACTTGTTCGATAAGAAATACCAGCTATCGAAGAATAAGTTTCTAACTGCTCTGCGGCACCTACTTTATAAGAATCTGCAGAAACGATTAAACTATTAGCATTTTGTATGAGTTTACTAATAATTGCAAGTTTAACAAGCGTCAATGTTTTCCCACTACCGTTTGTTCCAACAAAAAGTATAACTCTGCATTTATTGCTTTTTTGTATTGTTTTGCCAAGCTCGATACCTTCTAATAAAATTTTCCTTGCCTCATATACAGCTTCGTCAATTTCTTTTATATTTCCTATATTTGATAAGCGATTAACTATTCGTAGCGATTCTTCTTCATTAATATCAAGTTTTCTTAATTTTTTATATACAAGTGAATATAAATTCCCCAAAGTAGCTAAATTTTTAAATTTAATATTATCAGAAATTTCAGAAATCATAGTCTTGATAATATCGAGTTCGCCCATTATAATTTCATTATTATTTGCAACATTTTGTTTAGATAATCTACTCATCATAACATTTGTGCTTTCCACATTTTCTTTAACAACTTTTTTAGCTCTGGCGGCTTCTTTATTAATTGATTCATCAATAGCGGCTACAATTTCTACAGCGACATTGCCATTACTATCTTTAAAAGTACGATTAGATAATATTACGGCATCATCGCCAAGCTCCTCAAAAACAAGGCGTTTACCTTCTTTAATATCTTTTGCCGTAAATTTCTTTATTTTCATACTAAATTTAAAAAAATATTATAAATAAAATTAATTAAGAAAAAATTATGCCAATTATATAAATTTTCAACTATTTATATAATATATTTTTGATTTGATACTTTAATTTTGTTATCATAAATTTTAATTTTTTAATAAGTCAAAAAATATTAATTTTTATTGTAATTTAGCATAGCTTGTCTATACTTGCTATTTTATTAATATAATATTTGTTATTTTTGAACAATTTTAATCTTATAAATAAATTTTTTAAAAAATGACTAAAAAAAAATTACCTGAATGGGCGCCAGAAAATGCGGGAAAAGAATTTGCAAGCTCGGTTATGCCCGGTGTAAAAATTGAAAATAAATTAAAGAAAAAAGTCGTTAAAAGACCACAATTATCCATTGATGATTATTATTATGGTATTTTAAACCAAAATAGAGTAATATTATCAAAAGCTATTACTTTAATAGAAAGCAATAATACTAATCATATACAAAAAAGTCAAGAATTAATTAAAAAAATAATTCCTTATTCTGGAAAGTCTGTTAGAATTGGTATTACTGGTCCACCAGGTGCGGGAAAAAGTACTTTTATCGAATCATTAGGACTTTTTTTATCCAAAAATTCTTTGAAAGTAGCAGTCCTTGCAATTGACCCAAGTTCTACTGTTACAAAGGGTTCTATACTTGGTGATAAAACCCGTATGGAACTATTATCAAGAGAAGATAATGCTTATATTCGTCCATCTCCATCGAGCGGAACTCTTGGAGGAGTTGCACAAAAAACCCGCGAAACTATTTTATTATGTGAAGCAGCGGGCTTCGATGTTATTCTAATCGAAACAATTGGGGTAGGTCAAAATGAAATAACTGTTCGTTCTATGGTGGATTTCTTTTTATTAATATTATTGCCCGGCTCCGGAGATGAATTACAAGGAATAAAAAAAGGTGTTGTCGAACTTGCCGATTTAATCGTTATCAATAAAGCAGATGGCGATTATAAAGAGCGTGCTTCTATAACTCAAGCCGCATACACAAGTGCATTAAGATTGCTTGAATCTCCAACCGAAGGAATTAAGCCAAAAGTAATGACAAGCTCGGCAATAAATCATATTGGAATTGAAAATGTTTGGTCTTATATTAATGAATTTATGATTCATATTAAAAATACTAAAATTTTTGAAAAAAGAAGAAATGAACAAATGCTGTATTGGGTAAATTCTATGCTCGAAGAAGCGATTTTGATCAATTTCTTTAATAATCCTAAAATTAAAGAATTAAAAAAAGAATTAGATACTAAGGTTTTAAATGCTCAAATTACTCCAAGTAATGCAGTGTTCGCTTTATTAGAAGAATATTTTGGAAATAAATAAATGAAAGTTTTACTTGCAAGTAATAATCGCCATAAAGCAGATGAATTTATACAAATTTTTAAAAATGAGAATGTTAATATTTCATTGGGACTTGCCGAAGATTTCTTTTTATCGGGGTTAGAAGTCGAAGAAAATGCTAATACTTTTAATGAAAATGCTTTAATTAAAGCAATGGCTTTCTCGAAAGCGGCAGGGATGCCCGCAATTGCTGATGATAGCGGACTCGAAATTGATGCTCTTGATTTAAGACCGGGCGTATTTTCAGCAAGATATTCGGGCGACAATGCAAATGATAAATCTAATAGAATGAAAGTATTAGACGAAATGAAAAATATACCCGAAAATGAAAGATTAGCAAGATTTATTTGCGTAATTTGCTATTATGATAATCATAATATAATTTACGGCGAAGGAAAAGTAGAAGGAAAAATAATTTTTGAAGAAAAAGGTAATGGGGGTTTCGGTTATGATACTATATTTGTTCCTATAAATCATAATCTTACTTTTGCTGAAATGAATCAAGATGAAAAAAATGCTATAAGCCACCGCAGAAATGCAATTTTAGACTTAATTAATAATTTAAAAAGTAAAAATATTATTTAATTGATTGATACTAGTAAATAATAATTATTCTCAACGATAGCAAAGTATCAATATTTGTTGATAGTTGATAGTGGATTGTTAGTAGGTTGTGCATTCCAGATTGACGAGTTTAAAAAAACCGCCCAACACAAAAACATATTGGGCGACTTGAAAAATTTTAAAAGAAGATTGGTATTAATCCACTAAAAATATGGTAGTATTATATTCACTTACGCCAAGTAAAATTATCTTCTTACCGTTTGATAGTGTCTGAATAACTGGCTCATAAGATGTTACTGTTATATCGTAGTAAATGTTTACTAATGATAAAAGACTTAGTCTCAGCGAATCTATCGTATAAGCACCTGTATTAGTAGTCATCACATAAGAACCAACAGTTTGACCTATCGCCCCTTCTTCAGGATTGGTATGACGAATTTCAACTTTCACATATCCATTAGAATAACCACCAATCCACTCTACAGGAATACCATTCTGACGTGATAAAGTGTCATCTCTATGAATATTTGTAATTTCTATTCTATTAGAGAATGATACTTGACCAAAAGTACTATCTGGTAATAAACTATTATTAAGACATTCGATGTAGTACTTATTATTACCAACACCAAAATATAGTTCGAGTTTATCAGGTCCTACTTTTGAATATGCACCTTTACTATACTCTTTAAGTAAGGAAGCATTAACTAATAAATTTTCTACTGTTATCGGCTTATTCGTTGCATCTCTAAATGTTGCTTCTGCGTAATTATCAATACCATCGTAAGGTTTATATTCAGTTATACTTCCAAAATTCTTCCAATTTATAGTGTAATCGTTTCTCTTCTCAGATCTGCACTCAATAACACCTACTAAATCGGGAGTGTTCAGATATGATTGTATTAAATCACTCTCATTTTCGATTGTACCGGTTGTAGAATTTTGATTTTTACCTGTATTCACAATATTATCCCTATCGCAAGATGATAATAATATCATCGCAACGGCAAATAAAAGAATTATTTTTATTTTATACATTTTAATGTACTCCTAATTGGTTATTAATTAATTTTAATTACAAATTGAACATTCTGCGGATATAGACATCTTGATATGATGTGGCGAGTCGCTTGCATCATAATTATATTTATTTATATTCTTGGGCTTTAATTTGCACTCAGTACCATCTAAAAATTGAATAGAGCCTTCTTACAAAAATTGTCCAGTATATTCAATACTTCTATGTGTTGAACCTTGATTCAAATCAAAGCAAAATTGTTTAATTGGTGGATTAATAACTTTAACATCTCTTGGCGGATCATCTGCAAATGGCCAAGATCTGTGAACATAATGTCTTTCATTAAACCACTGTATTGCTTGTTGCTCTGTCATTGCAAATAATTCCGTTTCAGTTGGTTTACGACCATACTTCCATTCAAAAATCTCTTCAAAACTATAACGTCTAAATGAGTCTTTTGACCAAAAACCAAAATTTATTTCATAACCTTGTACATACCTATTTTTCATAGAAACTGCTTCCTTCGGGCTTGCAGATGCTAATATATTGCTTGTAACATCTTCATTATTACGTATTCTATGAAAAACATATTCGTCTGGTGGTATACCATCACCATAAAGCCCCATATTTTGATCATAAAGTATATCAAAATATGCTGTTTTTGTTAAATTTATTACTGCATTTTCAAAATTTGCACCAGGACAAAGTTCTTGATCAACTTCAATACATACTTCATTCACTTCTTGTTCTAAACAAGAAGTTTGTAAAGATAAAAATATCACTAATAGCGTAATCTTAATATACTTTGATTTATTTAAATATAATTTATAAAAATACATTTTTTCTCCATAATTAATAAATAAAAATTGTCAAACTAATTTTATATTTAATTACTATGGATATCTAATTTGATATATTAACCATATTCTCTGAAAAAGATAGGTATTAGCAACGCGAACATTAAATAGAAGAGATTGTATCTTCGTAGAAGAGATTGTATATAATTACTTTTACTCAAAAAAACTCCTATTTAACTTATTCAAAATTAATACATTTTTTGATTATAACAAAATATTATTTTAATTTTTAGCTATTTTACAAAAAAATCCGCCCAACACAAAAACATATTGGGCGACTTGAAAAATATATTTAATTCTTTGTTACTATTCAACTCAGTAAACAATAATGAAAATAGAGGAATTTATTTTTAAATTATTAATTATTATTAGTAATAAGAATTAACTTCGTATCTTGTTTAATAGTAATTTGTTCGGTTTTGGGTGGATTGATTTTAATTTTGCCATCATCATTAATATATCCGATAGCAATTTCATTGTTTTGTAATGCTAATTCTGTTAAATATGAAAAAGTTACAATTTCATTATTTGATTTTAAATCTTTTACAATAATTGAACTAGCATAGCTTGAGAATAATTCCATATAAACATCATAAATATTTTTATTTTCAGACACCATCGAAATAAATGAGCTAATCAAATCTGGTCCGAGCACAAAATCAGCAATATTTTGAATTTTTACTAAATTTTGATTGCCTTTTGTTAATAATTCAGCGGAAATATGAAAATTACAATTCTCCTCTTTTTGAATTGCTCTAAGATTTACGAGCGTCATCATTGTATTAGCATCGCATTCCAGAAAATCACTTTTTCCATCGTTATTGCTAAGTACTACAATACTATCATATTCCTTGATGTTGTAATTAGATAAATCACGATATGTAATTATCGGAGCAGAAATAAATGATAATTCAATTTTACTATCAATATATTTATTTTTTAATTCATTTATTTCTTTTTCCATTTCCGGATTTTGAGAAATCACTTGGATTTTAGATTTATCATCAAGATATGAATAAAGTTCCTCGATTATAATTTTAGATTTAATATTCCAACCTAAAATCAATATTTTTAAGTTATTTGTAGTGTTTTCATTTACTATTTCTATATTATTTGAATTTTGAGGATTTAATCTCTTGTGATTATTTTTTTTACTAATTACGGCAGTTGAGTCATCTTCACTAAGAATTATAATTGAATCATCATTTTTGAAAATATAATCTTTATTTGGATTAATAATAAAGGAGTTGTCATATTTATAGACACCGAGCAATACACTTTGATTATATAAAAACATTGCTTCTTCAAAAGTTTTTTCAATCAAATCTTCTGCAGGAAGAATATATATTTCACTACCGTCGAATCCAACAATTTCCTCATAAATCTCTGCTAAATATTTATTTATGCTAATTTCTGCTAAAATTTTTCCAATAATTTCTTCGGTAGAAATAATGCATCCGTAATCTTCAATTAATTTTTTAGCAAGTTTAAAATTATCTTCATTATCAAGATCTGCAATTATATTATATTTAGAGTTATCATTATTTAGCTGCATAAGAACAAGAATTTGCATAATAGTTTTAATATCATCGTGCTGTCCATAAACATCTTGTGATAAAATTATAATTGATTTTGCGTCTTCGGGGCGAACTAATCGCAAATATTCAATATTAGTTGGCAGACCCTCTCTAAAAATTATTTTCGTATATTTATAGTCTTCAATATGAAGAGATAGCTCGTCAGACATAAGTTTAGTATTTTTATCAGCAAGTATCACAATATATGACTTATTCTCACTTTCATTTGCAATTACTAAATTTGAAACAATTGCATAAATTTGTTCTGACCATCCTAAAATCAATGTGTGATTTGTTTGCTGAATACGTTTATTAGAATTTTTTTCATCTAATTTTGTTTCGCTAATTTCATTTGTTAAAATTCCAACAAATAAATTAAGAAAAACAACAGCCGCAATCATAATGAAACTAACAAAATAAATCACTAAGATATAGTCAGATAATCCATTGTTGAGTGCTTTTTCTATTCCTGGCAAATCATAAACCCAAGACCAACCTTCGAAAGCAACAAAAAACAAAGATCTCATAGTTAGAAATAAAGTTCCAAAAGAGTCGGGTTCGTATTTTCCTAATAAATCAGTTCCAACAACAGAAAAAATATAGAATTGTATAAAAAGTAAGATAACAACATAAGTCATCGAGGGCAAAGAACGCAATAGCGATTGTATAAGGATATTAAGATTATGAACTCGTTCGAATAAGCGAACCATTCGTAATATTCTTGCCATTCTTAAAACTACAAAATATGCAGTATTAAAATCATCAGAAAAATATGGGATAAAACAGACAGCCACTATAATAAAATCAAATATATACCAACCGTTTGTTAACAATCTAATAGGTTTATTAATCTCTGCTATTGTTCTTATAATAATTTCAATAACAAAAATTGCAAGAATAATCTCCTCAATAATCCTAAATTGCAATTCGAAACTATTTTTAATTTCTGAATAAGTTTCTAAGCCAATAATTAAACTTGCAAATATGATTACAAAAAAAATTGTATTATCGAACCATTTAGAATCTCGTATATTTTTACAATATTCTATTAATTTCATAATTTAAAAATATTTTATTAAATTTTTGTTATTTGTAAATATATTGGACCTCTGTATTTTTTCCCTTTAGCTTGTTTACCAACTGGTGGTGGCATTTCAGTATCTAAATTAGAAGAGCCTTCGATATTTAATTGCTCTGGTCTGACACCTTTGCTGATAAAATATTCCTTTAATTCTTCAGCCCGTTCAGTAGTTAGTTTTGAGTTAAATTCGCTATCATTTGAGTTATCTGGATAAGCTTTAATTAAAAATTCTGTTCTACGGTTTAATTTTAAAATACTAACTATTTCGTTTAAAATTATATCAGAACCCGCTCTTAAGTTAGATTTGCCAACATCGAAAGGAGAAACTTTTAACGGGAATTTCATACCTTCTTTTTTGGGTGTTACTGTAAAATCTTTGGAATATTCTTGATATTTATTTGTTTTAGGAACAGTAAATTCATACGAATTTGCAAAATACGAAAAATCATTAAACCTAATATAATATGTTGTATCTGGCTTTAATCCAGTCATAAAATAATAGCCATCTTTCGAATTACTTTTAACAACAAAAATTTGTTTTCCCTCTCCATTAAAAACTCTTACATCAATTCCAACGGGTTCTTTCGTAAGTTCATTTTTTATAGAGCCTGTTAAGGAAACCACAGTATTTAATTGGCTATATGTTAATGAAAAAGAAGCAATGATTATGAAACAAATTGTTATAAATTTTTTCATTATTGTACTCCATAAATTTGATTTTTTCTCTAACAAAAATAATATAAAGAATATAGATTACAAAGAAAATTTTAGCTATTAATAAAAAAATATTATTATTTTCCGCTAATAATTTTTGATACTATGCCTTTTTTCTCACTATATTCAGCTAAAATCAATCCACCAAAATGCAATATTACAAATATTGGGAACCAAATTATTGCAGATTTATGTATCATTTCGATACTCTCTTGCCAATCTGATAATAAATCTTGTTTTATACAAATCCCAGTAAATGCACTAATAAATACAAAAATATAAAAAATAATATAAATATATCCTTGCATTTTTTCCTTAATACTTATATTGTTTTTAAATGGGTTAGGAAATTTTATCCCTTTAGTAAACATATAAACAATTCTAATAACAAATGAAATTATAACAACGTAAGCAAAAATTTCGTGCCATTGCCACATAGGTTTACGTATTGTTTTTGCAATATCAACTTTAATTTCTTTTGCTAATTCAATATTCTGCGTTTTACTTTCGATAATTGAAACGATTTGATTTTTATTCATCCAAGTCATTCTTAAAAAACCAGTAATGAATAAAACAGCCATCGCAATAGCAATTATCCAATGTAATAAACGATGCAACAAAGTATAATTATTCGACTTTTCCATAAAATTCCTTATATAACATTAAAAAAAATTATTCTGCAAGTGGTAAATCAAAATAAAATTCAGTACCAACATTTAGTTCTGATTTTACGTTTAATTTACTATTATTTAATTGTACAAATTCGGAACATATTACTAAACCCAAGCCTGTACCTTTTTCTTTATTTGTGCCAAGTTTACTTTTTGTTCCGCCAGCTATGAATAATTTACTAATATCTTCTTCGCTCATACCGACTCCACTATCTTTAATTTTAATTCTAACTTTATTATCAATTTTTTCAGCAAGAATATCAATTTTTCCTTCGTAATGAGTAAATTTAATCGCATTTGTAACAAGATTACGGATTACAGTACTAATCATATTTTCATCAGCAAAAACTTCGAGCGAATTATCAAAATTATAATTAATCGAAATCCTTTTGTCTATTGCAGAATTATTTACAATATCAAATATATCTGCGACGACATCAAAAATATTAAATTTTTCAATTTTGGCATTTAAAATGCCAGTTTGTGTTCTTGCCCAAACTAATAAATTCTCAAGTAATGAATATAAATTCGATGATGAATCATTTAAAAGTGATAGATACTGCTCTAACTCTTCTTCGTCCATTTCTTTATAATCACTCGATAACACTTCGGCAAGATTTTTAAACGCACTTAATGGATTTTTTAAATCGTGTGCAATTATTGAGAAAAATTTATCTTTTGTATTATTTGCTTCTGCAAGCTCTTTTGTAGCTTTTACGAGTGCTTTTTCAATTTTTATTCTTTTTTCAATTTCTTGATTTAATTCAGTGATTTTATCTTGAAGTTTTACATTAATATTTTTTTCCCAATTTATAAAACGTAAATACAAATTGATTAATCTCGCAAGTTCCGTTTCTATCAAAGATTTATTAATATAATCTATTCCGCCAACTTCTAATGCTTTTTCTTTAAATTCTTGTTCGGGGTCGGAGCCAGTGATAAAAATTATAGGAATTTTACTTGTTTTAGGGTTATTTCTTATAATTTTTGCCATTTCTAATCCATCATAAATTGGCATAAAAACATCTAAAAGAATTAAATCAATTTGATTATTACCAAGGATTCTAATAGCCTCCATACCAGAATTTGCTATTCTAATATTTGTATTATTTGTATTGTTTAGTATTAAATCACCAATTATTCTTGTGAAAGTAGGGCTATCATCAACTACAAGAATATGATATTCATTTTTTTTCATAGTTTTTAATAATAATTCATTGTAATAAACTTAAATATAATAAATTAAAATTAAAAAATAATGTTTTTTTTTATTCTTCGAGTGTATCGAAAATATTCAAATAACTTTGATATCTTTCTATATCAATTTGTCCATCTTCAACTGCTTGAATAACGGCACAATCCGGTTCGTGAATATGGGTACAAGCGTAGTATTTACAATTTTGGCGGTATTTGTCAAAATCATGAAAATGAAGTGCTAAATTTTGCTTATCAATATCCCATAGTGCAAATTCTCTAACACCGGGCGAATCAATAATTTTTGCACCAAAATTAGTTTTTAACATTTTGACAAAACTTGTTGTGTGCTGTCCTTTGTTTGTTCTTTCACTAATTTCTCTAATTTCTTGTGTATATTCTCCTAATAAAAGATTTATTAATGTAGATTTACCAACTCCCGAAGGTCCAAAGAATAATGAAATTTTATTTTTTGTAAATTCTTTAATTTCATCAATACCATTTCCAGCTAATGATGAAATATAAAAAATTGGTATCTCTAATTCCTTATAAATTTTTAAATCATCAAAGAAAAAAGCTAAATCTTCGGTTAAATCAATTTTATTTATTACGATAATTGGTTTAATACCACCAATTTCAGAGGCAATTACTAATCTATCAATAAAACGTTTATTATAGTTAGGTTGAAAAGTCGAAACAACAATCATTAAATAATCAAAATTAGAAGCAATTACGTGTTCAAAATTCTTTTTTCCAACTGCATAGCGGCTTAATTTTGTGTTCCTTTCTTCAACAGCAACAACACGCCCAATAAATTTTTCATTATTAGAATTTTGAGATAATACAATTTTTATCGAATCGCCTACTGCAATTAAAGTAGAATTTTTATTTGGAGAGCTAATTTTTCCTGAAACTGAACAATTAACTAAAACATTTTTATTATTTAGTTCAATTTCGGCAAGAATACTATTACCAATTACTGATAGAGCTATTCCGCTAATAGCTTTTTCGGAAATTGTAGCTTTTGTATTTACAAGTTTTCCTCTAAAAGCATTAGTCTGACGAATGTTTTCTCTCTTGTTTAAGTATTTTTCTTTATCAAATTTCATTTTTTGTCAAAAAAAATTACAGTGTCAATAAATTTACACACTTTTTATTTGAATATACGAATTTTTTTTCATAATTTTGTAACAATTAGATTATTAATTTGAGTAAATGTTGAACTATCGTTGGACTTTCAGACAATATAATGATGACGAAACTGTACATAATTTAGCTAAAAGCCTTAATATACCAAAAAGTCTTGCTTATGTTCTTGCTACTAGAGGACTCGAAAGCAAAATTGAGGCCGAAAAATTTTTGAAACCATCGCTTGATGATTTACATGACCCATTTATTATGGAGGATATGGAAAAAGCAGTTTCGAGAATTTTAGTTGCAATACAAAAACAAGAATTAATTTGGATACACGGCGATTACGACGTTGATGGTACAGCAAGTACTTCTATGATATACCAATTTCTCAACTCTATTGGTGGGCGTGTGGATTACTATATCCCAGATAGATTTGAAGATGGTTACGGGCTATCAAATAAATCAATAGACCTTGCTTTAGCAAAAAAAGCAAAAATACTATTAACTGTTGACGTCGGTATCACTTCTTATGAACAATTAGATTATGCTGTCTTAAAAGGTTTAGACACAATAATTTGCGACCACCACGAGCCGGGTGAGCAAATCCCCAATGCCTATGCTATTTTAGACCCTTTAAAACCCGGTTGCCCATATCCTTTTAAATCTCTTGCCGCTTGTGGAGTTGCATTTAAACTAATTCAAGGGATTTCTAAAACTCTCGGTATTGAAGAGAAATCTTATGAATATCTTGATTATGTCGCTATATCTTCTGCCGCTGATATGGTACCTCTTCGTGGCGAAAATCGTATAATGGTTTATTACGGACTTAAACAGCTCAATAGTAGTCCACGCCCCGGTTTACACGGCTTGATTCATTGCACGGGCTTAAGACTCGGAAAAATCACTGCTTCTAACATAGTATATGCCGTGGCACCACTTATTAATGCGGCTGGAAGGCTCGGCGACGCTAAACGTTCCGTAGAGATGATGCTTCAACAAGACGAAAACGCGGCTTTTAGAATAGCCCAAATCTTGGAAGATGAAAACCGCAAGAGAAGACTTTTAGACCAAAAAGCTTTCGAAGAAGCTATTCCACAAGCTCAAAAATTTATTTCTGAAAACTCACCTCATTCGCTTGTAATTTATGGAAAAAACTGGCATGCTGGCGTTATCGGAATAGTTGCATCGAGATTGGTTGATAAATTCAATTTACCTTCGGTACTTCTTACTAATATTGACGGTATTGCAAAAGGTTCTGCTCGCTCTGTAAATGATTTTGATGTTCATACTGCAATGAAAAAATGCGAAGATTTATTACTTGAATTTGGTGGACATAAGCATGCGGCGGGGCTATCTTTAAAAGTTGAAAATATTGAGGAATTTAGAAGAAGATTTGATGAGTTAGCACGCGAAGCAATTAGTGTTGATATGCTTGCTCCCGAAATTGTTATTGATTCGGAGTTACAATTTAATGAGTTATCTCCTAATTTTTTCCATTCATTGAGTAAATTCGCTCCCTATGGTTTTGCTAATAATAAACCAATATTTTTAACTAATGGCGTAAAATCTGTAAATGGATTAAAAGTAGTTGGAAACAATAATATAAAATTTAGAGCTATTCAAAATAATTTTGTTATCGATGCCATTGGGCAAAATCTTGCCTCAAAAATTAATCTTTGCACTAATGGTAAAAAATTCTCTATGGTTTATAATTTAGAACTAACAAGCTTGCACGGTGCCAAAACTCCTCAAATTATTATAAAGGATATTAAGCCAGATAATTCCAAATGATTGATTTTATCGAAATAAATAGCATTATAAATTCGATTTTCGAGATTTATAACTCTGATAATTTATTGAATAATCAAAAATTTCTTGATATTTATAAAAGTCTTAGTCAATTTTATAAAAAATTGCAACATGAAGAAACAAGATTTTTTTCATCTTTTCTTACATCAATTTTATTTTTAAACGATAAATATAATATTCCTAATTCTCTTAGACAAAATCTTAATGAAATAATTAAATTTAATAAACAGCTCAAAAAAAATCAAAATATTGTTGTTACTAATGATGATTTAAGATTTCTTATAAAAAACTCGTATCAAATAATTTACACGATTTGTCAATATGATGAAAATAAGGAAATTAAGCAATTCATTAACAATATTCCAAATCTTGTTTTACAATCAAAAATTGATATTAAAAAAGATATTATTGATATCTATAATTGTATTGTCGTAGATAATCCATTTTATAAAAAAAATATTGACGCTAAATATATTGAGCTTAATTGCTATAACGAAGAAATTGGTGATTTTTTCTTAAAAATTGGATTTCCATATCTAAATAAAGCTAATATGATTTATAAAGGTATGAATTTCAATTTAATTTCAGCAGAAATAATTAGAAAAGAGCCTTTTATAGTTTCTATTCGTAGTAATGGTTTGATTGTATTCGAGCCAGATATATTAATTGATGTAACAGATTTAGCAGAAAATTTTGGTAACATCGAGGCTTACCGCATATATTTTGTAAAAAAATATTTTTCTACAAATACAAGTATTCCAATTTTAAAAGGAAAAATAATTAATACTTTCTTTGATGAAATAATCTTAAATCCAAGAATTAGTTTTGAAAAAGCAAAAGAAATTGCTTATAATGAAAATTCATTAGCGATTTTTTCTATGTCTAAAAAAGATAGAAATGATTTAATAAAATTAAGGGATGAATTAGTTGTTGATTTTCAGAATCTGCAATATATTATTGATAATAAAATTTTAGAGGAATATTTAGATGCCGAATTTACTGTAGAACCAAGTTTTATTTCCCCAAAATATGGTATTCAAGGACGTATTGACTTATTAGCAGAATATCCTAATAATGAAAATAAAAAAGATATTATAGAGCTGAAATCGGGCAAAGCACCAAAAATTGAAACTACTTTAAAAATTTCTGATAAAATTACTGTAAAAATTGGCGTATGGATCAATCATTTAATACAGGTTTTGTGTTATAATTTATTATTAGACTCGACTTATGAAAATAGAATTGGTAACTCGTCAATACTTTATATTCAATCACCGGATAATCCAATACGCAATATTGCAACTTTTCACAGCTTAAATCAGCAAATAATTTTACTAAGAAATAATATAATTTTACTTGAAAATGCGATAATGAATCGCTCATTTAAATTTTTCGAATATTTGAATACATTAAATGAAATTGAGTTACCTTATTTTGTAAGTGATAAAATTTCTCATTTTATTAAAATTTATAATAAATCTAATAATCTTGAACAAGCATACTTGACCGAATTTACTTCTTTTGCTCTTCGCGAGCGTTATGCTTCAAAAAATGGATTTAATTTGAATAATTTTCAAAATGGATTTTCTGCACTTTGGCAAAGTTCTATTGAGGAAAAAATTACAGATAATTCAATATTATTTAATTTAAAATTGAATTGGAATAATAGCGATTTAAGCCAACTATATTTATCTTTTGATTTCAAAAATGAGAATATTTATACTTCTTTTCGAAAAGGTGATATTGTTATTTTATATTCATATAAAAAATTAGAGGAAATTAATGTTAGTAAAAATCAAATTTTAAGAGGGGTAATCAAAGAAATATCAACAAAGAAAATAAAAATTAGCTTAAGAAATAAACTAATTTCTAAAAAAATTTTTGATGAAAAACTTGTTTGGGCTATCGAGCAAGATAAAATTGATTCAACCGAAAGAAATATATTTTCATCGTTACTAAATTTTATTTCTGCTCCAAAATTATTAAAAGAATTAATTTTTGGTATTGCCAAGCCGCATATTACAGAAAATTATATTTTTGATATTAAGAATTTTAATGATAACCAAAGAGAAGTAGTGCAAAATGCAGTAAACTCAGATAATTATTATTTAATAGATGGACCGCCCGGAACGGGAAAAACGCATAAAATTCTTAAACATATTATTGAAATTTTGCAACAAAATTATGATTTTAATATTCTTGTTGCCGCATATACAAATAGAGCCGTTGATGAAATCGCAGAAGCAATACAATCTATTGATTCAAATACTAATTTCATTAGAATAGGCTCGAAAGAGGCAAGCGATGATTTTGAGCATCATTTGCCTAAAATTATTGAAAAATACGGAAATAACGAAGCATACAAAAGATTAAAGCAAACAAAAGTAATAATTTCAACAGTTTCTTCGCTTCATACAAATTCAGAAATTTTTGATTTAAAAGATTTTGATACTTTGATTATTGATGAGGCAAGCCAAATTCTCGAAACTTATCTTATTGGTTTAATTATAAAAGTAAGAAAATTTATTTTAATTGGTGATGATAAGCAACTCCCCCCTATCTCAATTCAAAATCCAAATTCGCTAATTTGTGATAATCCAGAGCTAATATCCATTGGTATTAATAATTTTTCAAATTCACTATTTTCGAGATTAAAACAAATTTGTGAAAATAATAATTGGAATAATGCTATTGGAAAACTTTCGTATCAGGCAAGAATGCATAATGAAATACAAGAGTTTCCGAATTTACATTTCTATGAGAATCGTTTGATACCAAAAAAAGAAAATCAATTTTCTAAAATTGAGCGTTTTGATACTCAAGCCGAAAATAAGATAGAGAAAATTCTTGCAAAAAATAGGGTAATTTTTATCGAATGCCCGCTTGATATTGGTAAAACCAATAAATATGAGAGTGAAATTTGCAAATTAATAGTCGAAACAATAGAGCAAAAATATGAATTAAATTTTGAACTTCTTGGAATAATATCACCATTTAGAATGCAGTGTTTCGAATTGTTAAAAAATTTGAATGAGAAGCAGAAAGAATATATAAATATTGATACTGTCGAGCGTTATCAAGGTAGTCAAAGGGAATTTATAATAATGTCTTGCTCTGCGAATAGCGAATTTTTATTAGAAAGAATTAAATCAGAAGATTTGTTAGGCAAAGTAGATAGAAAATTAAATGTTGCAATCACAAGAGCAAAATCGCATTTTATAATGTTAGGAAATTCCTATTATTTAAGCAAATCCACTCATTACAACAATTTTATAAATTATGTGAAATCAAAAAATTCATTTTACTACTATCGGGAAATCATTTAAAAATTATTAATATATATTTACTTTTATTTTAATTTCAGAAGTCCCCCCTTTGTTATCAGTACAAGTAACTCGATAATGTCCACTTTCATTTGGCAACCAATTAATAATATTATAGCTATTAATTTTCTCAAAAAATTTATCATTTATAAACCAATAGATTTTATTGGCATCAGATTGAATTTTTGCCGATAATACTATTCCGTTAGTATCACCTTTTTCGATAAAATATTCAGATTTATCTTTAGGACTAATGATGATTGGTGATTTTCCGTAGTTATAACTCAAACATTTTGGATTGTGTGGAGGCACTTGAATAAAATTTATATTTTTTGATTTATAATACATCTGTAGCTCTAAATCTATAATTTCATATGGTTTAGTTTTATACCCTTTTTCGGGCAAACAATCAGAACAATATGATATTTTTTCATCTTCGGACACCCAAAAATTTCTAATATTGTCAGTTACTCTGCTAATTGAACGGTTTGGAATGTAGTAATCGCTTATAGTATGTTTTGAAAATTCTGATGGCAATAGCCCTGTTTCAGAGTCCACTAATCGAGTGCTTAAGCTCTCGGGTTTAACAAGCCAATTACTTTTTTCACCGCTCGAAATAGTATTAAAAAAATCAAATAATAAAGGAACAGCAGTATTAGCGCCTGAAATAGCAGAATTTGGTTTCCCCGAGAAATTTCCAATCCATACACCAATTGTATATGAACTATTATAAGCTACTGCCCAAGCGTCACGTTTGCCTTGTGAAGTACCGGTTTTCCACGAAATAATTGGGATATTTTTTGCGTCGTTATAAAATTTAGGGAAATCGGGGCGTTTCAATTTTCTCAAGATATCCGAAGTCATATAAGAAGCGGCATCGCTTATAATTTGAATAGATTTATTATTATTATTATTTAAATATGATGCTTTTTTATAAATGCCATTATTAGCAAATAATGAATACAAATTTGCTAATTCTTCGAGTGTAACACCGCAACCACCAAGTATTAACGATAGTCCAAGTTTTTTTCTATCCTTTCGAATAGTACTAAAATTCATTTCTGCGAGCTTATCAATAAAATTATTATATCCATATTTATTTAATAAATTTACTGCGGGGACATTTAAAGACTGCGATAGAGCATATTCACAAGTAACTTTTCCATTAAATTGTCCATCAAAATTTTCGGGTGTATAATCCATTCCAATTATTGGAATATCGAGAATACTAAGTTTTGGTGTGATTGAGCCATCATCAAACATTAGCGCATAAAGAAGTGGTTTAAGAGTGCTTCCAGGAGAACGAATCGCAAGTACACCATCAACTTCCCCCGAATTTTTTTTATCATCAAAATCATTAGAGCCGATATAAGCTACAATTTCATTTTTTCTGTTATCAATTATCATTGCCGCGGCATTATTAATACCATAATTTTTTAATTCAGAAACGTAGTTTTTTATTATATCTTCAGCTCTTTTTTGAATTGTATAATTTATAGTTGTATTTATAACACTTTTCGAGGGATTTTCCTTAATTGCTCTGAAAGAAAATTGTGGAGCTGTTTTTGGAGCATCTAAACGCTCAATCGAGACGGGTTCTTGAATTGCATCTTCGTAAATATCTTTGTTGATATTATTTGAATTATAATATTTTTTTAGTAACTCATTTTTTTTTATTTCAATTTTTTGACTTTTTTTATTAATATTTAATATATTAGGACTATTGGGGATTATTGATAAAATTGCGGATTCCGATAAACTCAATTTATTTGGATTTTTTCCAAAATATAATACCGCGGCAGAACCTATGCCTTCGATATTTCCGCCAAAAGGAATTTTATTTAGATACAACTCCAAAATTTCATCTTTTGAATAATGAAATTCTAATTGCAAAGCACGGAAAATTTCAATAATTTTATTAAAATATGTTCTTTGTTTAGGCTCAAGTAATCTTGCTGTTTGCATAGTGATAGTCGAGGCGCCTAAAATAGTTTTTTGCGATGTAATATTATTATAAAAAGCTCTTAAAATTGAATAAGGATTAAATCCAAAATGTAAATAAAAAAATCTATCTTCTTTAAAAACAATAAGTTTTTTAAAATACTCTGAACTCTCATTAATATTAGTATAAAAACGCCATTTTTCATCTTTACTCAAAAAAGAGCTTAATATAATATTATCACGTGATTTAACTACTTTGGAGTAATCAATATTTATATTTATTGGAAAAAAATAATCAAGTGTAAAAAAAGATAATACGAAAAGCAAAAAAATTATGCTAATTATATTATAAATTTTCGATCTAATAATATTTTCAATTTTAATAATCATTAATATCAAAAATATGATTTTTTCATAGAATAATCAAAAAATGATAATATCCTCAAAATTTGAATTAAATACTATTATTTTTATAAATGATTTACTCAATAAAATTTTAATCAATTTCTTTTAATTCATTCGTTTTTGAGATATATTTATATTTAATAAACCATTCTTTATTCGAACTATTTGTTCTTAATTGCCAAAAATTATAATCGCCCATTTTTCTATCACCGTATTCATCTAATTCGAGTGGTCCAGTAATTCCAGATTGAGAATTACAATATTGTACGACAGCGTCATTTGCTTTAAGAGATTGATTTTGACTAATTTTAATAGCAGAATTATAAGCAACATTTATCGCGTCATAAGCAGTATAAGCATAAGTTTCGGGTTCTCTATTTATTGTAGATTTTATCTTATTTCTAATAGGCTCGTAATTACTATTTTCAATTGGAGTATATACGGGGCAAGTGAAATTTGTCTTTACAGCAAAGTCGTAAGCCGAAGAATTAGCTAAAATTGTAGAATTTAAAGCAAAAGCAGATGTACCAATCCAATTTACTTTTTGAGCAGAAAGCTTATTTGAAACGCTATATAATATATCTGTACCTTCATTAAAGCTGGCTAAATATACTGCAATTTGTTTATAATTCGTATTAGTTGAAAATATTATGTTAATATTTTTCTCAATATTATTTGCTATTGTCGAAAAATCTTGTGTATTTACCTCATATTTTAATTGATTATCAATTTTAAAATTGAAATTACTACTTTTATTATTTAATTCCTCATAAAGTGAATTTCCCCAAATATCATTTCTATTTATTGCACTAACTTTTTGAATTTCAAGCTTTTCTAAATATTTTGATACTGCATTTACTTGCTGATAATCATTTGTAGCTAATCTAAAAATATTATCATTTTTTATGGCAAGCGAAATGGATACGCTTGATGGACTAATTAAAATCATATTATTTTCATTAGCATAACTTGAAATATAGTCAAGCTCCGCACTCGAATATGGACCAACTACAAAAGTAACACCAAGCGATTTGAGAATCTTTATTTTGTCGAGAGCTGTTTGTGGATTAGTTTCAGTATCGTAAGTAATTAATTCAATCTTTGTCTTTTCATTCAACTCTTCGTTTTTCTCTTTAACAGCAAGTTCTATAGCGGTAAGCATACTTTCACCCGCGGAACTACCCGTACCCGTTAAAGGTAATAAAGCGCCAATTTTAATTTTTTCACTACTATTATTTGTGCTATTATCATCATTGCAAGAAATTAGCACTAATACTAATATCGCGAAAATTGTATATATATTAAAATAGAAATTTCTATTTTTAATAATGTTAATTATATTCATAACAACATCCTAAATTAATTAATTAAAATATATTCTTTACAAAATTCATAACTTATAATAATTTAAAATATTTTAATTAATATAAATTAATAATAATAATATAAATGATTAATAATAGAGGAAAATAATTTTAATTTTTTGACAATAATAAGAAATAAATTGCTTAATATATCTGTTTTAGACTAAATCAACTTATTGATACATATCTATTGTGTCTGCATAAAACGTCAAGTCATTATATACCAACAATTTAACTTTTTAAACTATTAAAGTAAAGGGAGTAGAACTTGCTTTACCCAATTTATTGTGCAATTGGACGAATTTTTGGCGTTCACCGTCTCACAGTAAGTAAATTTGTAAAAGAGCGATTGAATGAAGTAGAAAGCAAATAGAATATGAAAGATTTGACAAATTCAAATATTGACAGGCAATCACCCGAACTTTTTTCAGAAATTAGGGAGCTTATTGTAGAATCACGCAATAGTGTAGCACAAGCAGTAAATTCTGCACTAACATTGTTATATTGGAAAATTGACGAAAGAATTAATAAAGAGATACTTCGAGGCGAGAAAGCAGACTACGGCAAACAAATTGTAGTATCACTGTCGCAACAATTGACTATGGAATATGGTCGTGGTTGGAGTCAGAGACAATTATGGCATTGTTTACGCTTTGCAGAGAGTTTTCCTGATATTCAAATTGTGCACACATTGAGTTCACAATTGAGTTGGTCGCATTAAAAGAAGTTCGTCAAATAGATTATTCTAATATTCGTATTTCACCGTCTTATTGTTAGCAAACTCGTAAAAAATGAGAATGAATGAGTAAAAAGGAAAAAATAAAGAAATAAAAGAAGTAAAAATATGTTAGATTTAAAAAAACCATATAATGATTTACCGTTTCTACCTCCAAAAGTAGAATTAGAAAGTCAGACAATCTTAAAACAGCTTGTACAGTCCCACAAAGCACTTGCTGAATTAAAAGGTTATTCTGAATTACTTCCAGATAAAACTTTATTATTAAATACTATAACTTTGCAAGAAGCTAAGGAAAGTTCAGCTATTGAGAATATAATTACAACACACGATGAACTATATAAATCCCTTATTTTACCAAAAGATAAGATTGATAAGACTACTAAAGAAGTCCTAAATTATAGAAAATCACTATGGCTTGGTTATGAAGCCGTTATGAAACATAAATTAATTACAACTAATATAATTATTGAAATTCAAAAAGCACTCGAACAGAATGATGCAGGCATAAGAAAATTGCCCGGAACGAAATTGATGAATGACAAAACTCATGAAATTATTTATACTCCACCCGAAGGTGAAAATATCATATTGAATTTGCTTACCAACCTCGAGTATTATATTAATAACAATGATGATTTTACAGATCCATTAATAAAATTAGCTGTAATGCATTATCAATTCGAATCAATACATCCGTTCTATGACGGCAACGGAAGAACGGGTCGAATTCTAAATGTGCTATATTTAGTTTTAAACGAGCTATTAGATAGTCCAATCCTTTATTTAAGTAAATACATAATTCAAACAAAAAATGATTATTATAGACTTTTGCAGGAAATTAGAACTCGAAACAGTTGGCACGAATGGATATTATATATTTTAGAGGGAATTGAACAAACAAGTAAAAGTACTTTGTCATTAATAAAACGTATAAATAATTTGAAAGATAGTTCAATAGAATTAGTTAAATCTAAATTGCCAAATGTCTATTCCAAAGAATTGATAGAATTACTATTTACCAATGTTTATACCAAAATTGGAATACTTGTAGAAAAAGAAATCGCTTCAAGAAATATAGCAAGTAAATATCTGAATTCACTTGTTGAAATAGGTTTCTTAAGCAAGATAAAAATAGGTAAAGAAACATTATTTATAAATCAACCACTATTTGATTTACTAAAAGTCGAGTGATATGCACTAAATTAGTGCATAAATTTTCTATATGCACTAAATTCAATAAAAATAGTGCATATAGACTTTGAATGGTTTAATTTCAGAACATAATAAATTGATATTTGTTAATGAATATTTATATTTAGCAAATTAATGAAAGAGAGATTGAATCCTTTAAAAAACTTTTTTTGAAAATTATTTTCATTTCTCATTTACTAATTAGCAATTTAGTGTCTTCGAGAGAAATATCAACATCATTTTCTGTTTCAGCGATGATTTTTCCTAATAAAAAGTCCTCAATTACACTTTCTATCTGCTGATAAAAGACATAATCAAGCACTACGGACTTAATATTTCCTTTTTCGTCTGTAATATATTCTTTTACCATCTCTAACCTCACTATTTTATTTTAAATACGATTAATTATAATAATTAACGTAAATAAATAATAACCATTCTCACAAAAATTTTTCAATTTCTTTTTGATTAATAATATTTTGAGAAGATTTTTAATCCAAAAAAAAATCCAGTAAATATTTTATTTTTATATACTTACAGGATTTTAAAATTTCTTCTTTCTGTGGGCTCTACGGGATTCGAACCAGCGACCTCCACGATGTCAACGTGGCGCTCTAACCAACTGAGCTAAAAGCCCTTTATTTGCTCTAAAAATTGAAGTACAAAAATAATAAATTTAATCTATTTAGAAAAATTACCAACAAATATATATATATTTCGTAATATTTTAATTAGTATTTTCATTATTTTTGATTTATTAATATTTACAAAAAGAAAGGTATATTTGTCTAATGAATTATTTTGTCTCTTTTTTAGTATTTTTAAGCTCGTTTTCTTATCTTTTTAGTAGTAATTATTGCAACATAGAAATTCAAGATACTTTAAATTTCGAAACAATTGATTTACGCTCTCAAACAACAAAAAATATTAGTATAAAAAATCTTGGTGATAAAGTTATCACAATTAATCAAATAAAAATAAATTCTTTTTATGATGATTATATATATTTTGATAATCAAAATTTACCTCTGAATATTAATCCGAATGAAGATTATAATTTTAATATAACTTTTATTGCAAAACAAAATATAAATTATCGTGCAATGATTTTTTTCCAAATAGAGTGTGATGAAAACAAGTTTTCTATCCCAATTTATATAAAAGCTGATATAAGCGTCGAAAATTTGAATCAAGATGCAAAAATTACAGATAATAAATGGGGTGCTGATTTAGTTAATGCTATTTCGAGTTATTTACAGAATCATAATGCATATTCATACAAAGATGCTCGCAAACTATTTTGGGCAAGTTTTGACCGCCGTGATAATTTAGTCGAGTGTATTTATACTGGAAAAACTATTGATCCCGGTGATGATCCAGATTTTTCTGATTTAGATAAAAAAGGTTTTAATACCGAGCATACTTGGCCAAAATCACTTGGTGCAGAGGGTCTGCCGATGGAAAGTGATATTAATCATTTATTTGTAACTGATAAAACTACTAACGATAAAAGGGCGAATTATCCTTTTGGAACGGTGGTTTCTAATGTTAGTTATGAAAATGGCGGCTCTAAATTAGGTAAAAATGAAGAGGGCAAAATTGTTTTCGAGCCGCGTGATATTTCCAAAGGTAACATTGCAAGAGCAATATTTTATTTTGCTGTTAGATATAATAATCCTAATAATTTTCTTGATACGCAAGAAAATGCTTTACGGCAGTGGCTTATTTCTGACCCCGTAGATGAATTAGAATTAGCAAGAAATGATTCTGTAATAAAATATCAGAAAAAAAGTAATTTATTTATCGAATTTCCCGAATTATTTGTTAGAGTGCCAAGTATTTCGCAAAAATCATATCCCGAATATAAAGTAAATTATTTCGCGTCTGATTCAATCATTATCATAAATTCTACTAATGATTATAATGCAAAATTTTGGATAAGTAATTTTAGCAATTTGTCAAATGGCACAGAAAAAGAATTAGAAATTGAAAAAATGGAATTAGCAAAAAATCAATTTTTTACGGTGAATTATGATAAAAATAATATGCAAATCCCATTTAATAGTACAAAAGAATTTGACATTATTTTAAATGAAAAAAATATAAATATTGATGATAATTTAAAGATAATTTATAAAGATGGAACTGAGCAAAATATTATTATTAAAGCTGTAAATCCAGCTCTCAGCGTAAATAATTACATCGAAAATAATCTTTTAATTACGAATTATCCAAATCCCGCAACAAATAAAACAACAATAGATATCAAAGGACTAAAATCAGTGCAGAATATTAAGACAATAAAAGTTTATGATATGCACTATGGCTTTGTGTCTGATTTAACTAATTCGGTGATAAATCAAGGTGATAACATTCAAGTTGATTTAATTTCAAATAATAATATCTCAAAAAATTTAATTTATTTTGTAAGAATTGAATTAACAAATCAAAATATTATTCACCCAATAATTTTTCTAAATTAAAATGAATAATATACAAAATTTATTAAAAATTGATATTCCAATTATTCTTGCATCTAAATCTCCAAGAAGGAAAAATTTACTTCAGATGTTGGGTTTAGATTTTAAAATTATTGTTGCAGATGTTGATGAAAGTATTGATACAAGTTTGTTACCTGAAAAATATTGCACTTTATTATCGGAAAATAAAGCAAAAAAAGTGGCAGAATTAATTGATTACGAAGCTCTGATAATTTCTGCTGATACGATAGTTGTTCTCGATGGGAAAATTATTAATAAACCTGAATCAAAAAGTGAAGCTTTTGAAATGTTAAATAGTTTAAGCGACAATACTCATCAAGTTTTTACGGGGATTACTCTTTTAAACTCAAAATCAAGGAAAGAATTAACGGATTATAAACTTTCGTATGTAAGTTTTCGTAAATTAGATAGTGATGAAATCAATGCTTATATTGATTCTGGTTCACCTTTTGATAAAGCAGGTGGCTACGGTATCCAAGATGATTTCGGCGCTGTATTTGTTAAGGAAATTAAAGGCTGTTTTTATAATGTAGTTGGCTTGCCACTCGAATTATTATACTCATCAATTAAAAAATTTCAATCATAAAATTATATGCAGAAAAAGTTAAAAGAAAATATTAATAATTGGATAATGTTAATGCCATGGATTTTAACATTTGCAATTTTTTGGCTTTATCCATTGATTTATGCCGCATATTTAAGTATGACTGATTATTTTACTTTAAGTGGTGAATCTGTTTTTATTGGTTTTGATAATTATATTGCAATTTTTAAAGATGAAATTTTTTGGAAAGCGTTATCAAATACTTTTATTTTTACAGTTGGTACAGTTCCCGTTACTACTTCTTTAGCTTTATTACTCGCTTCTTTTTTAAATAGTAAAATCGTTAAGTTTAAAGAATTTTTTAGAGCTTCGTATTTTATGCCAACAGTAAGTTCATTAGTTGTAATTTCCTTGATTTTCACAAATTTATATTCGAAAGATGGTTATATAAATTCAATACTTGCAATGTTAAATTTACCCTATCCCAAGCTCGGCTGGCTATTAGAACCAAGCACTTCGCTACTTTCGATTATGATTATGGACGTTTGGACTGCTACGGGATATTATATGGTTTTAATACTTGCGGGAATGCAAGTTATTCCAAATGATTTATACGAATCTGCTCGGCTTTCGGGTGCTAATAGTAGGCAAATATTTTTTAAAATTACTCTGCCTTTATTAAAGCCAACATTACTATTTATACTTGTAATAAATACTATAAAATCATTTCAAGTATTTATCGAAATATTCATAATGACAAAAGGTGGACCGCTAAATTCCACTACAACACTTGTATATATGATATTTGTAAATGCTTTTGAAAAATCTGATAAAATGGGTTATGCATCAGCACTTGCATTTATATTATTTTTTATTTTGATTATTTTTAGTCTGCTACAAATGAAATTACTTAAAGAAAAAGATTGATTATGCTAATATTATTAATACTTGTTATATCATATTTAATTGGAACGATACCGAGTTCGTTTATAATTGTAAAAATTTTTGATAAAAAGAATATTTTTGAAAGTGGAACGGGCAATCCCGGTGCAATGAATAGCTATGAAGTTACGGGTCGAAAATCAATAGGATTCCTTGTTCTAATTGCTGATTTATTAAAAGGAATTTTAGCGGCATATATATCTTTTTTATTAGCAAAAAATGATATAAAATTACTTATGGTTGGCTTGATTTGGGTTGTCATTGGGCATAATTATAATATATTTTTTTCTGGTAAAGGTGGACGTGGGCTTGCTACAGCGGCAGGTACATTCGGGATATTAAATCCAATGTTTGTTGTATCATGGCTTATTTCTTGGCTTTTAGGATATTTTGTAATACAAAAAAATGTGCATATAGCTAATGCTATTGCTCTACTTGGAGGACCTATTTTAGTTTTTTCTACTCCATCGGAATTATTTCAAATTACTGAAATTTTGCACGTTTCTCAAATTTTTACATTGAAAATTGCATATACTATTGTATGTTTTATTATACTTTTACGTCATATAAAACCTCTGAAAGAATTAGCTGGAATTAAGGAGAAATAATTTTGGCATTTTTTGAATACGAAGGTAATCAAGTATTTTATGAGGAACTTGGCTCGGGCAAACCGCTTTTGCTTCTACACGGAAATGCTGTTTCATCAAAATTGTTTAATGATTATAGAGAATTTCTTGCGGAAAAATTTAGAGTAATAATGCTTGATTTCCCCGGTCTTGGACGTTCATCGAGATTGATAACTTTTCGTGATGATTTTTGGCTATATAATGCAAAAGTTAGCTTTCAACTTATGGATATGCTCGGTTATGATAAATTTGATATAATTGGCACAAGTGGAGGAGCTATTACGGGATTAAATATGTGTGTTTTACAGCCCGAAAGAATTGGAAAAATTATTGCAGATAGTTTTTTTGGCGATTCATTATCTTTTGAAGATGCTGAATATTTAGTAAATAAAAGACAAAAATCGAAAAATAATTTTATGACTGTCCAATATTGGAAATTCCATAATGGTGACGATTGGGAAGGCGTAATTGATAATGATTGCGATTTAATGTTAAATTTTACATCAAAAAATTTACCAGCAATATATGGTGATTTAAGCAAAATTAGTGCAGAAACTCTTTTTGTAGCAACTTCAACAGATGAATTATTACCAAATATTTTGTCCAGACTCGATGAATTAGCAGAAAAAATTCCTAATGTTAAGAAAAAATATTATGATTATGGACGTCATACATTTATGATAACCGAAAAAGAAGAATTTCGCAAAATAATTCATGAATTTTTATTATAATGATTTGAAAAGATGAAAAAGAGTACAAAAAAATATATTAATTTCCTAATTTTTATTGTTTTGGGATATTTTTTACAAAATAATAATTTAAATAGCAATACAATTTCACCCATTGATATTGATAGCATAAAAGCACAAATAATTGATGAAAAATCTGACTTTTTTTATCCAAAACTATATACAAAATACTCCCAAAATGATACAAATATATCTAATAATGAATATCGTTATTTATATTACGGACATTCTTTACAACCATATTTTGATCCAAGAATTATTAAAACAAATGATTCTGTAATCGCTTTAAGAAAGTATTTGTATTCTAAACAAATTGATTATAGAAGAGTTATCGAATTATCAAATTTTGTATTACGACTCGACCCATTTTATCTCGATGGAATTTATTTACTTAGCTCATCTTATGAAAAAACGGGTGATAGCATAAAAGCAAATTTATTCCGCAATAAATATTATAATCTTATAAATACTATTTGGACATCTGGCGACGGTAAAACGCCCGAAACTGCATTTTATGTAATTTCATTATCCGATGAATATGCACTAATCGAGGCATTAGGATTAAAAATTAATGAGCATAATTCAAAGAAAATTAATGAAAAAATGTATGATGTCGTAACTATTGGACCTAATGAAATGGGTTACGAACAAATATATTTTAATATCGAACTATTTTATGATAAATTAATAAATAGAGGGAAAAAATGAACTCTTACGAAAAATTATTAGAATTTCAAAAAGTAAAAAATTCACGACTTTGCGTCGGATTAGACACAGATATAAACAAATTGCCAAGTCCGTTTGCAAAAAATATTGACTCAATACTCGATTTTAATGCTGAAATTATTGATTCAACAATAGAACACGCTTCTGCTTACAAAATTAATTTTGCTTTCTATGAGCAATACGGTAGCAAAGGTTTCGAAATAATTAAAGAAACTATAAATCTAATTAAAGATAAAGCCTTTGTTATTGCAGATGCAAAACGTGGCGATATTGGAAACACATCAGAAGCCTATGCTAAATCTGTATATGAATATTTTGATGCTGATTCTATAACAGTTGCACCATATATGGGCGAAGATTCGATAATACCTTTTTTAAAATATGATGACAAGATGACATTTATTTTAGCACTAACATCAAACTCTGGTTCAAATGATTTTCAGCGATTAGAAATTAATAATAAGCCGCTATTTATGCACGTAATCGAAAAATCATTAACTTGGGGAAATGAAAAAAATATTGGTTTTGTTACTGGCGCTACTCATCCCAGCGATATCGAGCTTATTCGTGAATTTATTCCAAATTATGTACTTTTGTTGCCAGGCGTTGGAGCGCAAGGTGCTAATATTGAGCGTTTGATGATTGCAAATAATAATGGACCTTGCATTATCAATGCTTCACGTGGAGTGATTTATGCTGGCACTGGCGAAAATTATAAACATTTTGTCAATTTAAAAGCAAATTACTACAAAAGCGAATTTAATAAATATATAATTTAAAATTTTTGGTTTTTTTTGAGAGAATTTTTATATATAAGTTCACATTAAATTTTATCTAAACTTATATCAATATCGCCATTAAATTCATTATGCGGAATTTTTAGTTTTTGTAAGATTTTTCCAAATCTTTTGTAGCGATTTTTATTTCTTCATTCAACCCATTTTACTTTTAGTAATTGAGCTTGTTGTTTATTAAGAACAGATAATTTGTCTGCAACGAATACATCGCTTTGGCGAGCAAAAATTGGAGAAATAGCGGCAATTCATATTAATAATAAATATTATATAAAAAGAATTGATGGAAAAGTGGGGAATATAGTTTTGCGATCAGAAAATCCCGAATATTTGCCATATATAGTTACTGCTGAAGATAAATTCAAAATTATTGGATTAGTAACCAATATTATAAAAAAGGTTTTATAATGGATATTAATTTTCGTTTTGACGATGTATTTTTTGAAGATTTGCCCGCTGAAGATAAATCTATAAACGAACTTATTATTCTTGTTATGAAATATGCGCGTGGTGATAAAATTAAAAATAATAAATATTCTCGCTATGAAATTGAAAAAATGGCTCGAAAACTTGTAATCGAAGGCTTTATTCGTGGTACTCCACTCGATAATGATAAATGTGTGTGGTCAACTTTAACGCGTCGAGGTGAGTTATGGTTAGAAATCACAGAAAGGCAAAACAAATATTAGTTATTTGTAGAGAGCGGGTAGGATAAGCATTCTTGCTTGTTTAGTATTAAAAGATGTCCTACACCTGCGAGGATGTAGGACATCTGAAAACTTAATTAGGCAGGCAACGGGGCATGCCCCGTTGTTTTTTTCATAGGAGCAAAATTCTTTTTTACTCCACAACCAAAAATTTATCTGATTAGCTGTTTGTTATAATATATCATCTTGATTTTTGTATTTCATTTTTGCGATTTCGATAGCTTTGTGTAGTTTGTCTTTTAATACTTTCTTAGAAGGTAATACTGTATAATATTCTGCTACCCGAATATTGTTTTGCTCTAATTGTAGTAATTCAATATGCTCTTGATTTTTTCCCGTACATAGTATTAATCCAATAGGAGAATTTTCGCCCTCGTAATGCTCGTATTTTTCTAAATATCTTAAGTATAATTCCATTTGACCTTTATACGCAGCCTCAAACTCGCCAATTTTCAAATCTATTGCAACCAAACATTTTAGCCTACGGTGATAAAACAATAAATCTATATGATAATCTCGATTATCTATTGTAATTCTTTTCTGACGTTTCAAAAATGCAAAATCATTACCTAATTCACTTATAAATCGTTGAAGTTCTAATATAATAGCACTTTCCAAATCTTTTTCTGAATATGTGTCGTGCAAGCCAAGAAAATCTAATATATAAGGGTCTCGAAATAATAAATCAGCACTTGCTTTTGCTTCTTTTTTTAATAATTCTAAATCATTCCTTATAGTTAATTCTGGTTTTTTACTTATTACAGTACGTTCATAAAGCATTGACTTCATACGTTCTTGTAGTGTCCGTACACTCCAATGCTCCAACTTACTCATTTCTATATAAAACTCGCGTTTAAGAGGGTCATCTATATAGATAATAGTTTTTAGATGTGTCCAACTCAATTGTCTCCGCACTGCGGAGACAATTTGTTCATCTGGAAAAGTCTCTGCGAAACGAAGACAATGTCTTAACTATTTTTCACTCCACCCACGTCCGTATTCTATCGTCAATTCATTAGATAAAGTTGTAATAATTTGCCGTCCATAATATGCTCTTTTTTCTTTAAGTACTTCAGTATTTATCTTTTTACCAATTTTCCAATATAGTAGAGTGAGTTCAGAATTAATAGCTAAAGCTACATTCTGTCTGCTCTGTTCTATCAGGTCTCGGATTTCTTTTGCTAAATTGAGCATAATGTTTAAATCAATCTTAAATGTTCTTCCAAATAAGTATAAATACTAAATATATAATTTTTTAGTGTAATATTTTATTCAAAAATTGCTTACTCACTCCACCACCAAAAACTTATCTGAAAAACTCGCATTTCCATCTTGAATATTGATTAAATAAGTACCCGAACTTAAATTTAATGGTATTTCTATTCTATCGCTTGCTGAAACTGATTGTTTATACAGTATTTTGCCCATTATGTCGCTAATAGATAAAGTTATATCTGGTGATACGGCTTCATAATCCATTATTCTTAGTAAACCATTACTATAATTTATTTTTAGATTTATTATTGATTTACTTATCTTTTTATCTACACTTACTACATCGTTCCAATCAATTTTATAGCCTATATATGAACTCGATATATATAAGGAATCATCAAGATATATTGGATAGTCAAATGCTGGTATCATATATTCAAATTTTTTATTATTTTCTAAATCAAAGAAAAGAATATCATTATTTTTACCATTTCCATAAGCAAAGATTTTATCATCTTGTCTAAGCGTTATAAAACTGTTATATTGCATATCATAATCAAATATTTTCAGATTTTTTATAAGCTCTTTTTTTTCAAGATCATAAATACATATATAAGAGTATGGTTTATCGTCTTCAGGTAGTTTTTTATATTCTGCATAAGCGATATAATTTTTAGTATTATAGAAACTGAAAGGAAACTTTCCGTTAACAGGTATCTTTTTTTCCATAATTATTTCACGCAATTCTCTGTCAAATATTAAAAAAATTGTTTCTTCGGAATTAGATGTTTTTTGAAGATGAATAACAACGAAGCGTGCATCGTTAGATGTTACAAAACTTGGATAAATTGTAGTATATGTGAAATTATTAGGTGTATTAGGAATTTTAAAACTATCTAATAATTCTGCGGTATTTCCATTTTTAATGATTATACTATGATTAGTACTCATATAAATCATTGAAGAGTCAGAATTTTCGGGTATTCCAACAACGATATCAATACGCTCTTTTGTTTTTACATCATATTCATATAAATATTTTTTCTCATAAGCGTAAAATTTATCCCCCCAATAATTAGTGCGTACAAAAGGTAAAGCAGAAAAAATAATTTCTCCATTTGTCAAGTCAATAAGATGCTCTCTATCTTTGATAGTTGCAACTGAAAGTTTGCCGGGGACGCACAATCTTTTAAATCTAAAATTATCATCGCTTCTATCCCAAATAATATTTAAATGGGCAATACTTTGAATTGTAAAAAATATAATTACAAATATTAATAATAGAAAAAATCGTTTCATAATTTTGTTCCTAAATTAATTTAATCAAAATTCAATTATTGAAATTTTTTTATTTTTTCTTTACCTAGTTGTCCTACACTTTTAAAGTGTAGGACAAGAGGCTGTCTCAAAAGTATTTTTAGAAAATTCTTTCAAAAAAACGACCTTAATAAATCGCCCACATTGAGTTTTTTTTAATAAAGGTCATCATTTTTGATAGATTTTTTTTTCCCTGATACGACCTAGTTGTCCTACACTTTTAAAGTGTAGGACAACAAAAAAAACTCTCTACATCTTCACAAACTTTTCTACCTTATCGCCTATTTTTATAAAATAAGTGCCTCGCGGCAAATTTGAAATATCTATTCTATTAATGTCGTCTGTAAGCTTTTGTTTAAAGACGACAAGCCCTAATAAATCAACTATTTGTACTTCACGGGAGAGTAAACCTGCTTCTTTATCTATCGAAATATTGATAAAATCACCTGCGGGATTGGGATAAATATTTGTTGTTGATTTTTCATTATATATTATATTAGTAATATATGGTTTTGGTAAAACTGTGATTTGGACAGTATCAGTAATAACAGATTTGCAACCATTGAAATGGTGTACTTTTGCAAAATAATAACCCGAATGCCCATAATGTATGTCTTGTATATAATTATACCACATACCATAATCGGCTTCTGACTTGTCTATTAATCTTGGTTCTTTTGACAAAAAAGGCATATAGTACAATTCAACTTCTATTGGTAATTGTGGCTCATTGTTAAACCAGAGTGTAAAAATTGTATCTTTTTCACCAAAATAAAATGTATTGTTTATAGCTTGCTTTTTTATTGCGGGTCTTGGTTTTATTGTAAAATTATAACACAACATATGGCTAATGGATACTGGTATTAATTTACCTGAATCATCATAATAACTAATTTCACCCCTTAAATTAAAAAATGTATTATCAACTCTTCTTAAATTTTTAAAATGTAATGTAGGGGTATCGTAACCATAATAAAAATTTGTATCAGATAAATACCTGCCATTTCCAGTCCAATACAACTTCAAATTAAGATAATCTAAACTAGGACCTGGAAAAATGTATTGTGTAATAGAAGTTGTATCACCCTCGCACAACACCCGATATTGCCACCAAGGGTCTCTATTTTTAAAATCATTCAAATTATCTTTTATACTTAAAGTATCTGAATACGCAACTCCACATTTATTATATAATCCAACACTATATTTTGCTTTTATATCTTTGATATCAAACATGTGAATTAAAGAAAACATTCCGGGCATAGAATCATTAATAATATTATTATAAGACGCGTATTCATCTTCAAAAAATCTATGTTCAGAATGAATTTTATTATTTTTAAAAAATTTAATAGTACCTTTGTTACAATTAAGATTGAAATATACGGAACCACTTGTAATTGTAAAACTAAAAAAAGATAATAAGGTAGTTAAATCATCTATTCTAAAAGCAATTATCTCAGGCTTGGAACAAACAGAAATTTTAGCTTTGTTTGAAAAAATTGAATATTTAGTCCCTTTGATTTTTGCTTCAATCTGATATGTGCCTTCATCGTTTTTATTGACTGGTGAAAAAAATAATTCATCTGTAAATATACCTCTAATATTGTCCTTGTATCCTATAAATTTATTATTCTTATACCATTTGAATTCTAATTCATAATTATTAGGATTGTCTATTATTGCTTTTATACTCTCATCGTTACCACTACAAAAATCTAAATCTGGTATAACAATATTAAAATATAAATTATTTTTTATTATTCTTACTATTCTCGTCTTTTCTATACCGCATTGACCTTCGATTTCTGCATAATAATAACAAGTATCTGCAATTTGTGATATATCAATACTTAATTTATTGCTATGTACACCATTATATATATTATCATTATTTAGGATTATATTATTATTATTTAAAAGTTGATACCACTGAATATTGACAAACTCACCCATTTGTTTGATTTCATTTATACTATAACCGTTTATATGAGCATCGAATTCAAGAATTATACTACCTTGATCTGTTATTAATTCAATATCTTCTGGTTGTTTTGTAATATTTGTTGAACTTAATACATACACAGCCGCACCAATACTATTTATAGATTCACCATTATTGTTTGAAATCATACAATAATACACCCCAGATTCGCTATGCTTTAATGAATTAAATTTTAATATGGGGGTGGTTTTGCCTTGTTTAATTATATTATCTTTATACCATTGAAATTGAAGTGATTGATTTGAAACCGAATAAGCCGAAACCGATATAATAGCAGTCTCGCCTTCGCATATTCTTTTTGAATTAGGCTGTTGTGTAATAATAATATCATTTGCTATTAAAACATTACTAATACAAAATAAATTTAATAATATTAAAAATAGAGTAATATTATTTCTATTCATATTATATTTAAACCAGATATTTGAAATATTTGATTTCATTTTTATAATCCATATAAATTATTTTCTTTAAATAACTATTTTTTTTCTAACCTAATAATTTTTAAAAATATTTTTCTTTTAATACGAAACAAGCAAGTTGCTTGTCCTACCACGATTTCTTCGGACGTTCTACACTTCAAAAGTGTAGTTGAGAAGTTCATTTGAGAAGTTTATAGACACCCATTGTCTTAGTTTCCCAGTTGTCCTATACTTCCAAAGTGTAGGACAACTTTTTTATCACATCACCCAAACCCTCTCCAAAAGAGAGGACTTATTCGTTTCCTCCCCATCTCCATTGGAGAAGGGGCTGGGGGTTGAGATTATTTTTACATCTTCACAAACTTCTCAACCTTATCGCCTATTTTTATAAAATAAGTACCTCGCGGCAAATTGGAAATATCAATCCTATTATTGCCGTCTATTTTATAATTTTTACTTCTCCGTTAACAAATATTTTTTCATTATTTTTTATAAAAAATAAATACTGATTATTAAGCCAATTCTTTGATTCAAAGTTTAACAGTGCATCTGTCTCATTTTTTATAAAATCCTCAGAATATATTAATTGACCTAAAATATCATAAAATTCAATTATAAACCTACCTTTAATATTTGAACTAAATAAAATACTAAATTTTTCGGCTGATGGATTTGGATAAACAATAGCTTTATCAACTATTTCAGTATTGTTAAGTAAATTATATTCTGTATTATCTTTCCATAAATGAAGATCCTCACAAATTGATATACATCCGATACTTTCACATTGAAACGTTATACCATATTGACTAATTAACACTGGTACAGAATATAGTCCAGAAATTTCTCTTTTAATTTTCCATATTTGCCTACAACAATGATTTTCATTACAAGGGTACAATCCTAATGAATGTGATGGATTATAAATATCCTTAGTCCAACAACCTCCATAATTAATTGAAATAAAAGATGTCGAATCACCAGGTTGTAATCCAATTCCACACTCTGAGAACTTTGCCACTTTCTCTAAAAGCCTTATGACAGCTTCTTGTGTTACCCAAAAAAGTGGTAGTTGATTTAAGGCAGGTCCACAACCGTATCTATCTAATACTATTAATGAATCAAATTTGTAATCACACCAATTTATACTAAGCTCTGGACAATCAAGATATCGATAAGAATAATATATACCCACTTTACAATTTGGAAAAATAAAATCATAAATTTCTTCATATCCATGAAATTGCCAATCAACATCTGGGCATAAAAATTTACAATCTTCACTTTTAGATATTACAATATTAAAAAATAAATTTAATATTATTAAAATATAAATATATTTGATTTTCATAATAATTATCCTTTACAAAATTTTTAATAAAAAAAACTCTAAAATAAATACTTCAAAATATTCAAAACTTCGATGTATTTATATTATTGCTGGACCGCGAGCCCACCTTTGGTACTTATGTACTTGTTTAGATTTATTAAAATATAATAAGAATTGATGCGTCTCTTCGAAGTATCGAAGTATCGAAGTATCGAAGTATATTGTTTAAATATCAAATTTGCTAATTTAAAATTCATTTCTTTTTTTCTCAAAAATATCTTTTGTAAAGATAACACTTTTTTAATTATTTACCAAATTTTATTTACAAATATTTTTCTTTTAATACGAAACAAGCAAGTTGCTTGTTCTACCACGATTTCTTCAGACGTTCTACACCTCAAAAGTGTAGTTGAGAAGTTTTTATACAACGGGGCATGCCCCATTGTCTCAGTTTTCTCAGATTTTCAAATAACTTTTTTTAAATTACACATTCTCTATAATGTAATAACACATCAAAATCAAAAATGTCTCAAATTTTTCAAAAAAAAGTGAAAAAAAACGTATTTTTTTAAAAAAATACAATAATTATATTATTATTTACTCAAAATAGCATTAATTAATGAATTTTTAATATTATCAAGGTTTTAAATGAAAAAAATTATAAAATTTTTATTTATATCTCAATTCATTATTTTTTCTCCACTACTTTTTTCACAAAGTAAAGATGAAAAAATTACAGAACGATCATATATAAGCTCAGAAGTAACGGTAATTGGCTCTAAATCAAATAGTCTAAGAACTGTAACAAGTAGCGCTGTTCCAATAGATATTATTAATAGTGATGAAATTGCACAAAGCGGTGCAACGGAATTAACGCAATTAATAAATTATATTATCCCGTCATTTTCGAGTGAGCGACAAACTTTTGCTGATGGAAATGATCATAGCGAGCCCGCAACACTACGAAATTTAGGTCCCGACCAAGTACTTGTATTAATAAATGGTAAAAGAAGGCATAGGACTTCGCTTGTAACAGTAACTCCCGTTGTCGGAAAAGGTAGTGTAGGAGTTGATTTTAATACAATTCCAATAAATTCTATTGATAGAATCGAGGTTTTACGCGATGGTGCGGCTACTCAATACGGTAGCGATGCGATAGCGGGCGTAATCAATATTATTCTAAAAAATAGCACTAATAATTTAACGATGAACGCAATTTCGGGTATCACTTCGCAAGGCGACGGATTTTTCTACAATGCCGGATTTAACTATGGTTTTAATTTGCCCAAAAATGGATTTTTCAATATTAGTATTGACGCTAAGAAAAGAGAGCCGACTAATAGAAATGGAGATTATAATGGATTAGTTTTCCGTTCTCCGGATCAAGATAGTTTATCATTCGAGGAAAATTTTCAATTAGATAATCAAATTTTAGAAATGAAAGGGTTGAAACGCTCTGATTTTAATTTAAAAATTGGAAATTCTGATATGATGAATATTGGTACAATGTTCAATTCTGAACTTCCAATAAACGATAATTTTAAATTGTATGGATTTGGAGGTTTGAATTATAGAGATAGCAAGGCGCCGGGCTATTATCGTTTGCCAAATGATATTCGGAATAATACAGCTATTTATCCAAATGGATTTTTACCATATTTACGTTCAAAAATTTCGGATTATTCTTTTGCTATTGGTACAAAATATAATTCTGATACTTGGTTTATTGATATTAGTAATTCTTTTGGTACTAATAATTTTCATTTTTTTGTTGAAAATTCGCTTAATCGCGCTTATGGCGACTCGACTCCAACAAATTTCGATGCGGGATTACTTGGATTTATCCAAAATTCGCTCAATATAGATTTTTCTAAAAATATGGAAAGTATCATTGGAATAAGTAAAAGCTATTTGAATTTTGGGGCTGAATTTAGATATGAATCATACAAGCAAACTAAGGGCGAGCTTGCATCTTATTACGCTCCCAATCCAAATTTTGAACCCGGTTCGCAGGTATTTCCGGGATTTGCTCCACAAAATGAAATAAATAAATCTGCTATTTCTATTGCAGGATATCTCGATTTAGAGGGAAATATAACTGAAAACTGGTTTATTAATTTAGGCACAAGATATGAAAATTATGATAGCGATAATTCTGCAATAGTTGGTAAAATCGCGTCTATTTATAAATTTTATGAGGAGTTCTTTAATTTAAGATTTTCAATTGGAAGCGGATATCGAATGCCATCGCTTCAACAGAGATTTTATAATAAAAATAATACACAATTTGTGAATTTTGGTACTGGATTTTTCCCCGTTGAAATTGCAACTCTAACTAATGATAATGAAGTTGTTAAAGCATTAGGTTTCCCCGAGTTAAAAGCCGAACAATCAATGAATTATTCTCTTGGATTTACTTCTCAACTATCAAATAATACAAGTTTGACTCTTGACGCATATTTTATTGAAATTAATGATAGAATCGTTCTTTCGGGATTATTTACTAAATTCGATCCATATATCGCAGAATTAATAAAAAATATACCGGGTGCCGATGCTTTCCAATTCTTTACAAATGCTATAAATACAAGAACAAAGGGCATTGATATCGTATTAAATCAAAAATTTGATTTATCTAATTATGGAAATCTTAATATTACTATTGCGGCAAATATTTCTGAAACAAGTTTGTTTGGAAATATAAAAACATCAAACACTTTGCCAGACTCTGTTTATGCAAGTAGTATATTTAGTAGAGAAGAAATTGCACGTTTAGAAAATGGGCAGCCAAATAACAAAATATTAACTTCGCTTAATTATAATTATGAAAAATTAAATGTTGATTTGTCATTTATTAGATATGGCGAGGTAATCCACAAGTTAGAAGACCCTAATCTCGACCAAATTTTTAGCGGAAAATGGATAAGTAATTTATTGATAAAATATAGATTTATTGATAATTTTACATTAAAATTTAATATACAAAATTTATTTGATGTTTATCCCGATGAAAATAAAGAAATTATGCGTGATTATGGAAGATTTCCATATAATACAGCGGTTACACAATTCGGTTTAAATGGACGGACTATTATTGCGGGAATAGAATTAAATATATAATATAGATAAATCTCTTATAACAAAAGAGCCTATCAAAAATATTATTAATTATTTATTTTTATTTATCACATCATTATAAACCTGTTCAGTTTTTGAAATATATTTTTCAAAATTAAAATGCTTATCAATTAAATCTTTAGTATCGCTTTTTAAGTCAAATAAAATATTATCATTACTAATAAGATAATTAATTTCTTGAGCTAATTCTTTGGGATTATTAAAATTACTTTTTTTACAACACTTATAACCATTATAATAATTTTGATGATAGGATTCCTCGGATATTAAAGCAGGGACACCTAAATTGATAGCATCTAATGCTGCCATACCATGTGATTCGGAATAAGATGATAAAATGAACAAATCAGAACTTAATAATATTTCATTTTTTTCATCACCAAAAATCCCATTCTTAAGTTTTATATAATCACCTGCATTATTATTAATAATCATATTGTTTAATTTGTCTAAATATCCTTTTTCAGAAGGTCCGTAAATTAAATAAATAAAATTTTTATTAATTTTATATAGTTCAGTCATCACATTTATTGCTCTATCAAATCCCTTAATATGACTAAGCCTTTCAACCGAAATAAATATTTTTCTATTTTCATTGGGGAAATATTTATTCTTATATTTAGCTTTACTATTTTCATCATAAAATAAAGGGCGGATGCCATTAGGAATTTCAATAATTATTTTTGTTGGATATTTTTCTTGAATTTCCATAGTTTCATTATAGGAAGTTGATATAAATAATTCTGTATTTTCTAAAATTGGTTTATTTATATATAAAGCTAAATTTCTCAAAAAATATAAAGGATGAAAAATATTTAAATATTTAAAAATTAATGTACCGTGTGGCTTAATTATATAAGGTATTTTATGCTTTTTAATATATTTATAAATAGGTTTTAAAAAAAGAAAAGAATATACATCTGCAAAATGCACAATATCAAATTTAGAAATATTTTCTTTTGCCCATTTAGAAACTTTCGAACCATTATAAAAATTAAGATGTTTTGCTAACAAATTACTATAATTTCTGAATCGAACGACTTCAACACCATTGATTGTCTCTGTTTTTATTGGATTTCTTCTTTTATTATCAAAAACATCTGTAGTAATAACAGTAACTTTATGAGCATTTTTTGCAATACCTTCAGCTAAATCACTTGTAGTTCGTGGAATACCACCATAGGAAAATGCGGGAGTGTAATATGGAGTTATATATAATATGTTCATTTTTTGAAATTTTGATAACTGAGTATAAAAAAATTTTAAGCTAAATTATTTTCAAATTAGTTCATTATTAGTATATAAAAATAAAAAATTTGTAGGATAAGCATTAATGCCATACTGAACGAAATGAAAAATCTATCTTTTAAATTACTTGGTTTCTTCATTTCGATTAAAACGACTATCAATTTACGTGTATCAATCAATAAAATATACACTCAAATACAATATTTAGTATAAAAAAGTAGGAAAAAAGACTGAATCATTAAAAATGAGACAGTCCCTTTTTAAAAATTATTTACTAATTTTGAATTAAATCATTTTTAGTTCTTTCCCAACTTTGATAAATGCAGTAATTGCTTTATCTAAATGTTCATCATTATGTGCCGCCGAAATCTGAACTCTAATCCTATCTTTGCCTCGCGGAACAACGGGAAAAGAAAATGCAGTAACATAAATGCCTTCTTCGAGCATACGATTTGCAAATTCAACAGCAAGAGCAGAGCAGTTTTCGTATTTACCAAACATTATTGGAGTAATAGGATGGTCGCCCGGAATAATATCAAAACCTGCATCGGTCATCTCTTTTCTAAATCTTTTTGTGTTATTTTCGAGTTTATCTCTAAGCTCGGTGCTTGCTGAAAGTATATCAAGGCATTTGATTGTAGCGCCAACTATTGCTGGAGCGAGTGAATTTGAAAATAGATATGGTCGTCCTTTATTACGCATCCAATCAATGATTTCTTTTCTTCCTGAAATACAACCACCAGAAGCTCCGCCTAATGCTTTACCAAAAGTAGTTGTAATAATATCTATTCTACTCATAACATTATGATATTCGTGAGTTCCGCGTCCTTTTTTGCCCATAAATCCACTTGCATGGCTATCATCAACCATAACAAGAGCATCGTATTTTTCAGCTAAATCACAAATATCTTTTAAACGTGCTATATCGCCATCCATCGAAAAAACACCATCGGTAGCGATTACTTTAAACCTGCAATTTTTTTCGTTAGCTTCTTTTAAACAACGCTCTAAACCTTTTAATTCTTTGCCAGTTGCGGGGTCTAATTCCTCTATATCTCTCATATCAGAATGTTTATAAACCCAACGTTGTGCTTTTGACAAGCGAATACCATCTATTATTGATGCATGATTTAGAGCATCCGTAATTATTGCATCTTCTGGTCCGAATAATGGCTCGAAGACAGCGGCGTTTGCGTCGAAAGCGGCACAAAATAGAATTGTGTCATCTGTACCTAAAAATTCAGAAACTTTTTTTTCGAGTGTTTTATGAATATCTTGAGTTCCACAGATAAATCTTACGGATGACATACCAAATCCACGTTCGTCAATCATTTCGTGAGCGGCTTTAATAAGCTCGGGATGAGAAGATAGCCCAAGATAATTATTAGCACAAAAATTTAGTACTTTTTTATTATTAACTATTATTTCGGCACCTTGTGGCGATTCAATAATTCTTTCGTGTTTATATAATTTTTGTTCTTCGAGTGATTTAAGTTCTGAAGCCAAAAATTCTTTCATTTTTACGTACATTTTTTTCTCCGTACAAATTATTATAAATTCTTTTCTATTATATTAATTAATTGTGTATCCATATCGTCGGAATACCCAGATAAAGATTTAATAATTTTTCCATCTTTATCAATTACAAATAAAGTTGGAAATCCCGTTACATTATATAAATGTGTTATTTCCTCACCATATTTTAATGAATTATATGTAATATTATGTTCTTTCATAAATTGTTTTGGGTCTGCATCGTTAGGCTCTTTACAGCTTATTCCAAGAACAATAACTTTTTTACCTTTAAAATGCTCGTGAACTGATTGAATTTTTGGCATTGCTTTAACGCACCATTTACACCAAGTACCCCAAAAATCTAAAACTACTACATTTCCTCTTAATTTTGATAAAGTAATTACATTATTTTCTAAATCTTTAAGTGAAAAATCCTCTGCCATCTCACCAACTTTATCGCCTTCGGGTTCAGACTTGGGTGTAATTATTTCGCTTGTATATCCTTGTGGAGCAGATAATGTAAATAATGATTTATCAATACCTTGATTAATTTTAAAATTGCTAATTTCAAAAGTTGTAGATATTGTTTCCTCATCGCGAGTTTGCTTTCTTGTTTCTCTAACTGGAATATTTGTTTCATTATCGAACCAAGTAGTAATAGTTTCAATTACTTTATTCTCATTAATTGGTAAAGTAGTTTCAACAACCGTAGTTTTCAAAGTTCCAATAGTAGCATTTTTATCTAAAATTATCATTTTGTCATTTCTTTCTTTAATGTTTTCAGTATAATCTTGATCAAGCATAACTAATTGAATTGCATAAGATATCCAACTACTTAAAATGAAGTTTTCAGCTTCGATTTCCTCACCAGATGTATAAAACTTTTTATTTTTATTATCGATATAATAATATTTTTTACCATCATATAAACCAGTTCCAGTTTGAGTATCAAATTTTACAATAAAACCTAATTTAGAATCTTTATCTCGAATAATATTAATATTTATACTTGCATTTTGAACATCTTCTTTTGTTCTAAAAGTATATTTTGCAGTAAAAGTTGCATCATTAATTTTTAATGAGCTTTGATTTGCTTGAATAAAAAGCTCTTTACCCGTTTCTTCTTTATCACAAGAAATCAGAAATAAAAATATAAAAAATAAGCTTAATAATTTAAAAGATTTCATTTTTCCCTCTTATACATTCATTATATTTGGTATCGTATTTTCATAAATTTCTACTATTTTTGAAACAGAAACATTTATAAAATCATTAATTATAAAATTTTCTTTTCTAACTTTGCCAATTCTTTCGAAAGGTACCTTATAGGAATTACAAAGTTGTTCTAATTCTTTTGTTTTTTCATTATTTAATGATACAACAACTCTACTTTGTGATTCTCCATATATTCGCCCAACAGTATTATCACTTAACTTAATTTCGCAGCCCAATCCGCTTGCAATTGATTTCTCTGCAAGACAAACTGCTAATCCACCTTCGCTAATATCGTGAGCTGAATTAATTAATTTAGTTCTAATTGCATTTAAAATTACTTTATGTAAATTATGTTCATTATCTAAATTTAAAATAGGTGCTTTGCCAGAAATTTTTCCATTATTTATTTTAAGATATTCCGAACCTCCAATTTCGCAATTTTCAAAGCCAATGAGATAAATTTCATCTCCGACGTTTTTAAATTCCATACTCATAATTTTATCTAAATCATCAATAATTCCAAGCATTCCAATTGTTGGAGTTGGATATACTGCAAATTCCTTAGATTCATTATGAAAACTTACATTTCCACCAGTAACGGGCGTATCGAATTTTCGGCACGCATCGCCCATACCTCGTATAGCTTCGCGGAATTGCCAATAAACTTCGGGATCATAAGGATTTCCAAAATTTAAACAATTTGTAATAGCGACGGGTTCGGCACCTACGCAAACTACATTTCGAGCAGATTCAGCAACTGCCGCCATACCACCCATATATGGATCTAAATAAGTATATTTACTATTACAATCAGTTTTAAGTGCTATTGCTTTGCCCGTAATTTCTTTAATTCTAACTATTGCGGCATCGCCAGAGATTCTAACTGTATTAGTACGAACTTGCGAATCATACTGCTCGAAAATCCATCTTTTTGATGCAATTGTTGGTGAATTTAATAATTTTATAAATTCAACTTGATTAGCAGTATTTTGTGCAATACTTGTTGTGTCGAAATTACGAGTTTCTTTTAAATATTCGGGTTCTTTATATTCTCTATCATAAACGGGGGCGCCACCGCCGAGAACTAAATAATGAGCATCGAGTGCGGCAACCTTTTTGCCACTTCTTTCAATATGCACTATTCCATCACTTGTAACAACACCAATTTGAGAAATCGGAACGTCCCATTTATTACAAATTTCGATAGCTTTATCAACTTTATCTTTATTAATTACTGCGAGCATTCTCTCTTGAGATTCAGATAGCATAATTTCATAGGCGCTCATATTATCTTCGCGGAGAGGAACTTTATCGAGATTTATATCCATTCCGAGACCATTTTTTGCACTCATTTCAGTAGTAGAGCAAGATATTCCTGCCGCACCCATGTCCTGAATACCAGCAATAGTGCCAGCATCAATTAATTCTAAGGTTGCTTCGAGAAGTAATTTTTCTGCAAATGGGTCGCCAACTTGTACCGTTGGACGCATATCTGCAGTCTTTTCATCAAATTCACGTGATGCAAGTAGCGACGCTCCGTGAATACCGTCGCGTCCTGTCGAACTTCCTAAAATCATTACGGGATTGCCTACTCCCGAAGATGCCGCAGAAGCAGTTTTATCAGTTCTTACGATTCCAACAGCCATCGCATTTACAAGCGGGTTGTCGTGATAGCAGTTATCAAAATAAATTTCCCCTGCAACGGTAGGCACACCGAAGCAATTACCATAATGGCTTATTCCGCTTACTACGCCAGATAATAAGAATTTTGTTCGAGGATTATCAAGCTCACCAAAACGCAAAGAATTAAGTGCGGCAATTGGTCTTGCACCCATTGTAAATATATCTCTTAATATGCCACCTACGCCTGTCGCCGCACCCTGAAAAGGCTCGATTGCAGAAGGGTGATTATGGCTTTCTATCTTAAATGCAATAGCATATCCATTTCCAATATCTACTAATCCCGCGTTTTCTTCGCCTGCCTCGACAAGTAAGCGACCGCCCGAGCGCGGTAAAGTTTTTATCTGTTTAATAGAATTTTTATACGAACAATGCTCGCTCCACATAACGCTATAAATACCCAATTCGGTATAGGTAGGGGTTCTTCCAAGAATTTCGAGGATTTTTTCATATTCACCCTTAGTCAAACCAAGTTCAAGAGCGGTTTCGAGAGTTACATTAATTTCACTATATAAATTAATACTATCTTTCATAATCTACTTTACTAATTTATTTATTTTTTACATATTATACGAATTTAAAAATAAGTATTTTTTTTCATATATCTTAATTATAAGAGAATTATAAAATAAATTAAAAAATTAGTATAAGTATCTAATTGCTTAAGATTAGTATTTTTGCTTGTTTTTCACCCATTGTCCCATACTTAAAATATAGGACAACGGTATAAAAGAAAATATTAAGCACTTAATTCTTGAAAAGTATTATTTAATGAATTTTTTATCATTGATAAGGCACGGTCTATGGTTGTAATTTTTGTTCTAAAAGATAGAATTGCCATACGAATTACAAAATTGCCTTTTAAAGATGTTGAGCTTAAAAATACACTTCCATCTTTATGAATATATTCCATTAATTTTTTATTAAATTCATTTTGATTTTTTTCTCGTGGATACCAAAAATAACTAACTGATAAATCGGGCTTAGGTCCGACTTTAAATCCCATTTCTACTAATTTTTCTCTAAAATATTCAGTTAATAATAATTTTTCCTCTAAACAAGCAATAAATGATTCAATTCCGTGATATTGAAGTGGCAGCCATATACGTAAACCTCTAAAATGTTTTGTCAGTTCGGGTGATAAATTTGTAGGATTTTCGAGTATATCTTTCGGTATAGCGTCCTGCATATAACTTGCAGTATATAAATTTGAATGCAAAACAGCTTTGGCATCTTTTACCAAAACTGCACCAACACCATAAGGTATAAACATACCTTTATGGGGGTCAACAACTATCGAATCAGCTTTTTCTATTCCTTTAAACAAATGTTTTTTCGATGTTAGAACAAAAAATCCACCATAAGCGGCATCAATATGAAACCATAAATTATTCTCTTTAGCTATTTGAGCAATAGAATCGAGTGGGTCAATAACACCGACATCTGTCGTTCCCGCAGAAGCAATAATTAAAAATGGATTTAATCCCTCATTTTTATCAATTTGAATTTGCTTTTTTAAAGCTTCAACACTAATTTTAAAATCATCATCTAACTCAATATATCTTAGGATTACATCTTCTAAACCTATTATTCGTAATGATTTTTTAATACAATGATGCGCTTGATCACTAAGATAAATCACGCTTTTGGGTATTTTTTCATTTTTTATTTTATGCTTATCTCTAGCGGCAGTTAAAGCTATTAAATTTGAAATCGAACCGCCAGAAGCAAGATTTCCAACCGCATCTTCTGGAAATGAAAATACTTTTTTCAACCAATTTAGAACCTCATTTTCTATTGCAACTGCACCCGGCGAAGCAAAAGAAACCCCGGCATATTCATTTGAGACTGCCGCTAAAAAATCTGCTAATGACGAGGCATATATACCACCAGCGGGGATATAGCCCACGTGTCCACCCGAAGCGGCAACAATACCACTTTCGATAACTTCATCATTGTAAATATTGATAATTTCATCAATACTTTTTGTATTGTTATCAATACTAATTTTTTTATGATTGATTTCTTTTGAGGTATAAGAGCGTAAATTAGGTAATTTTTCGATAAAATCATTAGCAAAAATACTAATTTTATCAAGTAAAAATTTTCTATCAAATAAATTAATTTCTAATTGCTCGGAGATTTCTTCATATTTTTTTATATCATTAATTAAACTTTCCATTAATCTAATAATCCTATAATATTATTGATAAATTATTGTATTTCATTAAATTATAATTATTAGGCAGAATTTAACTCGGAAAAGATGAATTTTTTTATCTGTCGTTTATTTTTGACGTTAAAAAAATATTCATATTTTTTTATAATTCAATTTTTTAAGATTATTTATTCTAAATTTATAGTTTTGTACTCAATTAATTGATTTAAAATCATTAAATAATATTAATATTATTCTTCATCTTAAACGTAGAATAGACTTTTGGTCTGTTTATTCATTTTTGCTATTTTTAACGAAAAGAAAAATCTAAATTTTGATAATTGCAGATAGTGGAGAGTGAGTAGAACAAGCAATCTTGCTTGTTTATAATAAAAAAGTTGCCCTACACCTACGAGGTGTGGGGCAGTTCAATAAAAATTTTAAAAATCAATGCTAATCATTGCATAAGCCCAATAAGAATTATCTTTTCCCATTCCTTTTAAATAATTAGTTTCTTTTATTATAGTTCCGGGTAAAAATGCTGAGAAACCAATTTGAGCATTTACACCATTAGCAACGGTTGAGCTTACTAAAAAGTCAATTTCTTTTCCAAAATCGCTTGATGATTCCTCATTTGTTTCATTCTTGGGTTGATATTTATATGGTTCAAAAGTAGAAAACGACATTAGTGATAAATCAAATTTCCAATTTTTAACTGGCGTCCAACTTGCTCTAATATTAGGCATCATCATTCCCTTATTTGTGCCTTCGGGTGACTGTCTTAATCCGCCAGCTGGTAAAACTGTAAATGGCAAGAAATCCATAGCACCATAAAATTTATGTAATGTTAAGAATAAATGGTCGAAACCCTCGTAATTATCTGTATCAGTTTTATCACCAGAATAAGCGTCAAGACCAGCACCAACTGAAATATTACCTTCTTTATAGCCTGCAAATAATGAAACTAAATAAGCAGAAATATCGCTTCTTGTATTATTTTTAAATCGAGGCAAAGTATCAATTGTTCCAAACTGATAAGCCGCTTCTAATTCCCATATAAATCCGGGATTTTCGTTTTTTGTAAATGCCCCAAAAGTATATCTTGAAAGTTTTGGTAAACTGGATGTAGCAACTGCCGCACTCGGAATAGCTTTATCATTCATATCATAATATAAATATACATTACCAGCTGGAATATATGGTATATTCAAATCAAAGCCACCAAGCATTTTAGCAGATTGTGGAGCGGCTGAGGTCATTAATAACTCATTCGAACTTAATAAAAAACCAAAAACGCGTGCTTGCCAATCATCATATTTATATGTAGCAGTTGCACCATCAAAATTTCTACCAACATTATGCCATTCGAGATTTCCGATAATACGTTCACTATTAGTAGCAAACATCATTCTACCCATCTTAATTGTAAGATTATCAGCAAATAAATCTTTTAATTCGAGCCAACCTTGATGTAAATCAAGATTATCAGAAGTACCGTCGAGTGTACCACGCCAGAATCTTGTAGATGTTTCGCCAAAATTCCTTGAATCTTGCAACTGCACGAAAGTACGGATATTTTGATTAATTATCGCTTCGGCATTAAATCTTGTTCTAAGTAGATTATAAAATAGTACTTTCGCATTATTATCAAAAAATCTACCATCTAATTCTGTGCGGAAACGGATTTGCCCACCAAATTTTAATTCTGGTTTAGTAATTTGAGTTTGTGAAATAATATAAAAGTATGGTATAAAAGAAAAAATGAATATTGAAAGCAATAAGTTAAAAATTGTAGCTTTTTTCATAAAAAATCCTTTTATTAAATGATTAAAATATTAATTACAAAACTATAATTCTTTTTATAAATTAACAAAATAAAATATAAATATTTATATAATTAATTAATGAATTAATGATTTAATTTATTACTTTTACAATTCTTATTCTTTTATTATATAAAATTATCTTAAAAAATAATTATTTAATCTAATAGTCATTAAATTTTTGACTAATAATAATGTTTAGTAAATGGAAAAAGTACAGTTAATTATTCTTGGATTATCCGCATCGCCAGCAAGCAACAACGCTTATGCCCTTATACTAAAAGAAGTGGACGGAGATAGGAGATTACCTATTATTATTGGAGCTTTCGAAGCACAAGCCATTGCTCTTGAAATGGAAGGGGTCGTCCCACCAAGACCAATGACACACGATTTGATAAAAAATATTATCGAACAATTCGATTCCAATTTATCAGAAATATATATTAATGATATGGTTGATAGTACTTTTTATGCTAAACTTATTTTTGACGAGCAAAATATTGAAATTGATGCCAGACCAAGCGACGCAATCGCCATTGCTGTAAGATGTAATGCGCCTATTTATGTGTCTTCAGATATTCTTGATAATACTGGTATCGTTTCAAAAGGCGATGATAATTATAGCTCAGGTCAGTATGATGATGAAAATGATATGCAATTTCTAAAAAGTGAACCAACTGAAACAGGGCGTAGCCAAAATCCAAAAAACAAATTAGATATTATAAAACTCGAATTAGAAAAAGCTATAAAAGAAGAGAATTACGAAAAAGCGGCACAGCTACGCGATGAATTAAAAAAATTTACTGAATCTCAATAATAAAATAAATGAATTTAAAACAAGAATTTAAGATTTTATTAAAAAAGCATTTTCCACAATTCATTTATCCATTCATAAGTAGAAAAAATTTATATTTGAATGATAGGATAAAAATTTTTAAACATTTAGGAATTGATGTTTTGTTCGATGTAGGCGCAAATATAGGGCAATACGCTCATACTATGCGACACCTCGGTTATACTAGTAAAATTGTATCTTTTGAACCGATTTTAGAAGCTTATGAAAAACTAAAATTTATGTCGCATAATGAGGGCGATTGGATTATTCGTAATTATGGATTAGGTGATGAAAACACAGAACTTACTATAAATATTTCAAAAAACTCTGTTAGCTCGTCAATACTCGAAAAAAATCCGATATTAAACGAAATTGTACCCGAAACAGAATATATTTCAAGCGAAAAAATACAAATTAAAAGATTAGATACAATTATTGATGAATTTTGCACGCCAAATTCTAAATTATTTGTTAAAATTGACGCTCAAGGCTATGAATCCAAAATTATTAAAGGAGCAGAATCTTGTATTGAAAGGATTTCTGGCTTTCAATTGGAATTATCATTCCTTGAATTGTATAAAAATGAAAAAACTATATTCGAAATTATTAATCAAATGGAGCAATTAGATTATAAATTGATAGCAATCGAACCGGGTTGGAACAACCCAACGACTGGTTTTACAGTTGAAATTGACGGTATTTTCATCAAAAAATAAGGATTACTCTTTTTTATTTTGTTATTTTAAAAAAAAGAATTACTTTTGTAATTCTTAAAAATGCGCCGGGGTAGCTCAGTTGGTTAGAGCAATGGAATCATAATCCATGTGTCGGGGGTTCAAATCCCTCTCCCGGTACTAAATAAAAAACTTACCTACAAAATTTTACACACCATAAAAATACTATTTATTTTCTTCTGATTATTTTATTTATTTATATATATTTGTAACAATGATCTAACCAGCGTCGTGCTAGTTCCAATTAATCAATGTCATTCTAAACGATACAGAAGAATCTATATTGACAAGGTGTTCAACACTTTCTTGATAAATACATTTTATAAAAAAAAGAGGTAGTCTTTTGCGACTACC